>JAEXXM010000009.1 GCA_023405815.1 Pseudomonadota bacterium
GCCCCGGCCGGGATCGTGTATTTGGCGCCGAAGCGATCGAGAGAGGCGCCGGCAAGCAGGCTGAACGCCGAAAGAGTGTAGTAATAGAGCCCGAGGACAGAGCTGATGCCGAGTGCGGACAGGTTAAGCGCCGCGGTCAGTTCGGGAATCATCACGCTGGGCGCCGACCGCAGTGTGTACTGCAGAAAATAGAACACCAGGCACAACAGCCACGCGACAACAAAGGCCGCACTCCCCTTATCGCCTTTGCCGATCTCTGCGTGGACATTGGGAGCGGTGATGCTCATCCCCAATGCTATCGTCTCGACGTTTCTGCCCACTGTATCGTCAAGATCAGAGAAGCCGGCGCAAGGTTCTTCCGATCAGCTCGAGGCCGCGCTCACGCCAACCGCGAAGCCGCCATTGCGAGGGCATTACCTGCGCTGCCTCCCGGATATCCTCCTCATGCTGGACATGCAGCGCTTCGGCCAAGTCCCGATCACGCGCGATCAGCACTAGCTCTTGGTTGACGAAGAGGCTCAAGCGATCGAGGTTCGCTGACCCGATTACGCTCCATTCCCCGTCAACCACTGATGCCTTCGCGTGCAGCTTCCGGGTCACGTACTCGTAGACACGAACTCCTGCCGCCAAGAGGGGCTCGTACGCGGCCCGGGTCGCCCAGCCTGCGACCGGCGGATCGCCTGTGCGGGGCACCAGTAGTCGCACCTCAACGCCGCGCGCTGCCGCGTTCCGTAGCGCTGTTTCGATGAGCGTTCCCGGCGCAAAATAGGGCGATGTGAGAGCCAAGCGGCGTTGCGACCTTTCAATGAGGCTCGTGTACAGACAGGCAAGGCGCTGCTGGCAATAGCGCGAATAACTTGGCACGAGTATCGCCTCGAGCCCTTGGGGCGTTTCTGGGATTGCGTCGGGATGGATTGGCGTTGCGTCATTCCAAAGCTGATCGAACAGCAAGAATGCGACGCGCGCAAGCGGCCCCTCAACGCGGACATGCGTGTCGCGTTGCCGGCTCTCTCCTGAGAGCTTGCGCGAGTTCAGTCGGCGAAGATTGAAACCACCGAGGAATGCTTCCCGGCCATCGACAACAAGGAGTTTACGATGGTTTCGCTGAAGATACTCAAGGGGATGAAGCGGGCGAAAGGGATGGAACCACTTGAATTTTGCACCCGCGAGTTCAAGGTGGCGTTGAATGTTAGCAAACGCCGTGAAGCCGGACCCAAACGCGTCCAGGTGTAGGCGCACTTGGAGGCCTGCGCGGGCCTTGTCTGCAAGCGCGGCGGCAAAGCGCTGCCCCACCTCATCGGCCGCGAAGATGTACGATTCCATGCCAATGTCGCGCTCGGCGCCGGCGATCGCGTCGACCATGGCGTCGTAGAGCTCATCGCCCTCGGTAAAGACGCGAAAGGTACCCCGTCCCTCGCGGAGCGATGGCACGCAAATCTGTGCGCGTCCGCTCGGGATGTCGGCCTCCCTGCACGCGGCAGGAGAGTCGGTGTTGCGCTTGTCCTCGGCAGGCCCCGGCCGGTCGTTTCGGTCCGTCATTTCCGCGCATCCCTGGGAGCGTCTGACGTATCGTGCCGGCCTTTGGCCCGCAATCATGAGCCACCGCCTCGCGGCAAATAACGCCCGCTCCCGCCTTCTTTGACCTCGGTCAAAGAACCTTCGGACCTAGTGGTAGCATGATGAACAAATTTCCCTGTGTCGATAGACGTGCCTATACGAAACAGGAGGTCATCATGAACAGGAAGCGTTGGCAGGACCTGGCGAATTTCGCCCTTGGTCTTTGGGTGATCATTTCTCCGTGGACAATCGAACATGTGATGGCGGGTCCGGGCACTTCGGGCACTGTAACGGAGGCTGCGATGTGGAATCATTATGTTGTCGGACTGGCCGTTGTAATTATCGCCGGCGCCGCGGCCTCTGCCTGGCTTGCGTGGGAAGAATGGACGAACGCAGTGCTGGGCGCCTGGTTGGTGATTTCGCCTTGGATGTTGGGCTATAGTACGTCCCCAGGTCTGATGTGGAATGCGGTAATCAGCGGCGCGCTCATTGTGCTGTTCGCTGGCTGGACTCTCATGGAGCAGCAAGACCCAAGGCCGCGGTCGAAAATGTAGCGAAGGCAGCGTTGAGCGATGCGATCTCGCGAGCAAAGCAGCCAGGCCAGCAGACAGCCCAGGGCAAAGAAGAAGTTTGACCATCGAAACCGCGCGGAGCGCCATCGGGTGAAGGAACTGACTTTCAGGGGGCGATTTTTTGGTATTCCAACCCCAGGAGGTGAGTCATGCCCGCAAAGGATCCTGCGGCCGCAGTTGCCGAGTCGGGCAACAAGCGTGTCGAAGACCTGATCAATTTCCAGATAGAGCTCTTCAAATACCTTCAAGAGGTAAACCAGGACTGGCTCGCCCACATGCAATCGGAAGCGGGCATGGCGTCTGAATTCGCGAGTAAGCTCGCCGCCGCTCGCTCAATGCCCGAGGCCGCAGCCGCCTATCAACAGTGGGCTAGCCGACGCATTGAGCTTCTTGCTGAGGACGGCAAGCGCCTCTTCGCTGACACCCAAAAGCTCACGGAAATAGTCGCCCGCGCCTTCGTCAATGGCCAGACGGGCGTGTGAGCTTTGGAGCGAGCGGACCGTTAGTAGTGACATCGATTCCAACTGCGGCGCTCTTGCAAAACGCCACTAGTGAAACCTGAGTGATTGACGGAGCTGCAATGGTCTGAGGCTGCAGCGCCGACGAGGCGAAGGGACACAAGCTGCACTTGCTCTGCCGCGGTTCGCCAAAGCGGCCGGAGGGGTCGTAGGCAAGCCAGTTCCACCAGCGCTGCAGGGGAGCCGGAGGCTTCCTGCCGGTCGAGGATGTCCAACCCGGCGTGATGAGGTAAGGAACGTCATGGATCATCTAAAAGGCAAAACGATCGTGATCACGGGTGCGGGACGAGGACTCGGCCGGAGCATGGCGGAGATCCTATCACACGAAGGAGCAAGACTGGCACTTGTGGGCCTCAGTGAGGCCGGTCTTCAGGAGACCGCTTGCCTTTGCGCAGGGGCTGCCGGCGACATTCGGTGCTATCCCGCCGATGTGGCAGACGAAGCTCAAGTGGAGACCCTTTTCACGAAGGTGCGCAGGGATTTCGGCAGTGTCGACGGCCTCATCAACAATGCTGGCACCAATCGTGATGCCTTGTTGGTGAAGGTGGAAGACGGCAGGGTCCAAAAGAAGATGGCACTGGAGGATTTTAACAAGGTCATCGCCGTCGATTTAATTGGAGTGTTTCTCTGCGGCCGTGAGGCTGCAGTGCACATGATCGAAGGCGGACGTGGTGGAGTGATTATCAACATCTCCAGCATCTCCCGGGCTGGCAACGCCGGGCAGACGAACTATGCTGCTGCCAAAGCGGGCGTGGCCGCCATGACGGTGACCTGGGCCAAGGAGCTGGCGCGGTACAAAATTCGCGTTGCCGGCATCGCGCCGGGATTTTGCGACACGCGAATGGTGGCCAACATCAAGCCAGCCATCCGCGAGAAAATCATCGCGAGCATTCCGTTGAAGCGACTGGGGCAACCGGAAGAGATCGGGCGCACGGCGCTCTATATCCTGCAGAACGATTACTACAATGGTCGCATACTGGAGATAGATGGTGGCCTGCGTCTGTGAGCCCGCCTTCAATTGATCGGCAAGGATGGTCAAGGCTGCTTCTGCAGCGTCGAATTTGCCACCGCGCGCTACAAGAGGACTCTTGCCGGGAACGTGTCGCAGGCCCCGGCAAGAGTACGGATCAAATTGCTACGCGGTCGACCGAGGCAGCGCTGCCGGCTCCTCCGATCTCGGCATCCTCGGCAGACCGTCGTGGTAGCCGGGCTTGTGGTGGGCGATCACGATTGCTCCGCTGGGCGCGAACCGGTCAGGGGCATTCTCAGCCTTCTTCTTCAAATTCAGAGGCGTTTTCGCCTGCTTCGCGTGGTCCACAGCGTACGGTGCACCCTTGTAAGGATAATGCCACATCGTGTCGGCTGCAGCTTGACCAACAACACCGGTCATCGCGGCCGCGCTAAGCACCAGTGCACCAACCAGAGGCTTAAGCATTGTCAATCTCCCGAGTTTCATGTTGCGCTTATGTTAGGAAGTTCGGGACGCGCGATGATCCGGTTACAGGAACGAATGGATTGGAAGAGGGAAACGCACTCGCCGACGGCTTACGCAAATGCGATCGCAAGGTCGCGCGACCTGCGTCAAAGTTGATGCTCCCCAGTCGCTGCGGCGCGTAACCGTAGGCGACCGCGCAACGAATATCTCGACAGGGGGAAGGCATGCTGGCGAACGAGACCGAGCTAAAGAAGTTGATGGTGGCCGGTCTCAAAGGTGATGAGACCTCCTATCGCGCGCTTCTCGAACAGCTCAGTCAATACTTGCGGGGCTATTACAGGGCCAAGCTGGCACAAGCCGGTCGCGGCCCAACGGAAGCCGAGGATTTGCTGCAAGAAGTGCTGATTGCCATCCACACGCGTCGCCATACGTACGATCCCGATGCGCTGTTCACGCCCTGGATGCACGCGATCGCGCGCTACAAGCTCATCGACTATCTGCGCCGAACGCAAAGCGCATATGTCGACGTTCCGATCGATGATGCAAACGAGATTGCCGCGCAGGACGAGCATGTCGTAGCGGAAAGCAGCCACGATCTGCAGAAGCTTTTGAGCCAACTTCCCGATAAGATGCGGCGTGCGATCCAGAGTGTGAAAATCGATGGACTGAGCGTCGCGGAAACGGCGAAGAAGTGCGGGATGTCGGAATCGGCGGTCAAGGTCAACGTGCACAGGGGGCTCAAGGCCTTGGCCGGCCTGATCGCGCGGGAGGAGACAACGTGAAGACCAACGATTTGGTCGAGGTTCTGAGCAAGAACGTCGAGGCGGTGGACCCGGGGCGCGTGGCCCGCGAGCTCGTCGCAGCGGTCGTGGTCGGCACGCTCGCCGTGCTTGGCTTCGTGTTGGTCACTCGCGGCATCCGAGCGGATGTTCATGACCTGCACGCGCTGGCCTTCCTGCTGCTCAAACTTGGCTTCGCGGTGGGAGTTGTCATTTGGGGATCGGTTTACCTTGTCAGGCTCGCGCGTCCGGGTGGTGAGGCCAAAGCGACGATCCTGCGTGGAACTTGGCCCCTCATCGGCATAGCGCTCCTCGCGGCGCTCAGCCTCATCGCCGCGCCCATCTGGCACTGGCATAGCATGGCCGTGGGAGATGGATGGCTCGAGTGTCTCATCTCGATTCCTCTCATCGCTATTGTCCCGTTCGCCGTGGTCGTGTGGGTGCTGCGCAGGATGGCCCCGACCAACCTCACGCGCGCGGGCGCGCTCGCAGGCCTTGTCGCCGGCGGGATGAGTGCCGTCGGCTACGCGCTGCATTGCACCGGCGATTCCCTGCCCTTCATCGCCCTGTGGTATGGCGGCACCATTGCCCTCTGCACGCTGGCCGGCGCGATGCTCGGTCCTCGCCTCCTACGCTGGTGATCACCATGCAATTTGAGACTACGGCATCTCGAACCAAGCCCTTCATGCCTGCATAGTGGATCCATCTGCGCGGCGAGGGGCGCCAGGCCGACCTTGAGGAGGCGTTGAGTGGAGATCACTTTTCTCGGGGCGACCGGCACGGTCACCGGCTCGAAATATCTCTTTGACGACGGCGATGCGACCAACCTTATCGACTGCGGCCTCTTCCAAGGTTTCAAGCAGCTCCGGTTACGCAATTGGCAGCCTCTGCCGATCGACCCGCGGCGCATCAATTCTGTCGTGTTGACGCACGCCCACATCGATCACAGCGGATACCTTCCTCTGCTCGTGAAAAACGGTTTCAGCGGGCGCATCTATTGCAGTAAGGCGACCCGTGAGCTTTGCCAGATACTGCTGCCGGATGCCGCACGCACGGAGAGCCGGCGGCCGCCGACAGCATGCGACTGCGCATCCAGGAAGCCCTTGGCTGGCAGAGCTGCGTTCCCGACTACCTTGAAAAGATGACAGTGACATGAGCCGCGCTCACGATCAACCAACGCCAATTGGCAACGGGATTGCACACGAGACAGGCGCAGCCCCTTCGCAACTCATCCTGCGCCGGCTCGGCATCGACACCTATCAGGAGCACATCGTCTACATGCGCGCAGACTGCGACGTCTGCCGCTCAGAAGGCTTTGAAGCGCGTGCGCGCGTGCGCGTGTCCACGGGAGGCAAGAGCCTGCTGGCGACGCTGAACGTGATCAAGTCGGAGCTACTGGGAGTCAATGAGGCGAGTTTGTCGGAGTCGGCGTGGATGCTGCTTGCCCCACGTGATGGCGATGTCATCGAGGTGACGCACGCCGAGCAGGTCGAATCGGAGAGCTTCATACGTGCTAAGGCATATGGCGAGCGTCTGCCCGATGCCGCTCTCAACGCCATCGTGAGCGACATCGCTCAGGGCCACTACTCCGATTTGCATCTGGCCGCGTTTGTAACGGCATGCGTCGGCAACCGCCTCGATCTCGAGGAAACCATCGGCCTGACACGAGCGATGATCTCCGTCGGTGACCGCATCTCTGGCCCTACCCGATCGTTGCCGACAAGCACTGCGTCGGCGGCCTTCCGGGAAACCGGACGACGATGCTCGTCGTCCCCATCGTCGCTGCGCTTGGCTTGCCGATACCCAAGACCTCTTCGCGAGCCATCACGTCGCCGGCCGGGACCGCCGACACGATGGAGGCCTTAGCGCCGGTAAACCTCGATTTAGCGAGCATGCGACGCGTGGTCGAGCGTGAAGGCGGGTGCATCGTCTGGGGAGGAAATGCGCGCCTCAGCCCTGCCGACGATGTGCTGATCCGGGTTGAACGCCCATTGAACTTGGACAGCGAGGGCCAGCTCGTGGCCTCGGTTCTTTCCAAGAAGCTCGCTGCCGGTGCGACGCACGCCGTGTTCGACTTGCCTGTCGGCCCGACAGCCAAAGTCCGCAGCCGCGCGGCTGCCCAGCGACTGGGCGAACGATTGAGCAGTGTCGGCGCTCTCCTGGGGCTCAATGCGCGTATCGTGGAAACGGACGGCAGCCAACCGGTCGGGCGTGGTATCGGACCCGCGCTTGAGGCACGCGATGTGCTCGCCGTTCTCCAACGAGAGTCAAACGCACCATTGGACTTGCGCGACCGCGCCCTGCATCTCGCCGGGCACTTGTTGGAGCTCGGCGGTCGTGCTCGCCCCGGCGAGGGGACGCGGCTCGCGGCGGAGACACTCGAGACAGGTTTCGCGTGGCAGAAATTCCAGGCCATTTGCGAAGCGCAGGGTGGCTTGCGGATCCCGCCTCGGGCGGCGCAACTGCACCCTGTAGTCGCATCGTTTGCGGGACGAGTAGCCACGATGGACAACCGCCGACTCGCCAAAGTCGCCAAGCTGGCGGGCGCTCCCAAGTCGCCGGCAGCGGGAATCGATCTGCACGTTCGTCTCAGTGACAAAGTGGAAGCAGGACAACCACTCTTTACGGTGCACGCGCAGTCGCGCGGCGAACTCGCGTATGCGCTCAACTATGTCGCCGCCCAGCGCATGATCATCGGTGTGGTGGAGGGCTGATGACTCCGCTGCTGTTCGCGATGCCTGGAAACGAAGACTTCACCCGGCGCCTGGCGACGGCGCTCGGAGCAGAGATCGGCTCGCTCGCTACCCGCAGCTTCCCTGACCGCGAGACCTACATACGGTTTGTCAGCCACGTGGAAGGCCAGTCGATCGCGCTGGTGTGCACGCTTGACCGACCCAACGACAAGACCCTCCCGCTGCTGTTCGCAGCGCATGCGGCACGCGATCTCGGCGCATCTCGCGTCGGTTTGGTCGCGCCCTATCTGGGCTACATGCGCCAAGACAAGCGCTTCCGCCCCGGGGAGGCGATCACGTCGAGCGCTTTTGGGCGGCTCCTTTCGTCGAGCTTCGACTGGATCGTGACCGTCGATCCGCATCTGCATCGCCGGACGTCCATGTCGGAAATCTACGCCATTCCGGTTGCGGTCTGCCATGCGGCACCAAAGCTGTCCGCCTGGATCCGCGCACATGCGCCCAATGCGCTCGTCATTGGTCCCGATGTCGAGAGTGAGCAATGGGTCAGCGCCGTCGCCGCCGACGCCGGCACGCCCTTCATCACCCTTGAAAAAACCCGGCACGGTGATCGCGACGTCGAGATCAAGTTTCCCGATCTCGAAGCTCGGCGAAGCCGGACGCCGGTCCTCGTCGATGACATTATCTCATCGGGGCGGACGATGGAGGTTGCCATCAGACACCTGAGCGAGATTCGGTTCGCCCCGCCAATATGTCTGGGCGTACATGGACTGTTTGCCGACGACGCATTCGAGCGGCTCATGGCGGCAGGAGCTTCCCGTATCGTTTGCACCAACACCGTTCCCCACAGATCTAGCGCAATAGACGTCAGCGACATCGTAGCGGAAGCGATCTCATCTCTGATCCAATAGGCCGGCCCAGTGCCGAGATCAGATGGAGAAGTCCTCGATGCAGACAGAAACCACGGTGCGAGAATTATGCAGTCCTCCAGCAGCGGATGCATACTGCGATCAGGCTCTCATGAAGCTCGCCGCGCATGAGCGTCTTCGCATTGCGGAGAAAGCCGCGGTCTATCGTCGTCACGATGCCGAATTTGCCGACTGGGCATGCGGAAGTTCGATCGTTGAGCACAGCGATCTTACCCAGGTGCGCGTCTACGAATTGGCCGAGCTGCTCGCCAAGCGGGGTACGGTCCCGACGGCGCGTTGGGTCTTTGAGAAGCTAATTGCGGGAGACCGCTTGACCAGCGCGGCGATGTGGCTTGTGGTCCACATGACATACGCAAAGCGGGTCCGTCTTAGCGGTCAGGCGCTCGAAGCGGCCGACTTTAAAACGACGCCCGAGGGACACACCGGCGGCTCGCTGAATATGGTGCCGGCATACGTTGGGTACCTGACGGCCAATCTCATTTCCGCAATGACCCGATCGTGGATCATGGGTCAGGGCCACTGCGTCGCCGCGATAGAGGCGGTCAATACGCTGGTCGGGAACCTTTCGCCAGAGCAGAGGGAGCGGTACTCATTCAGCGAGGCAGGACTGAGCCAGCTCGTGGCGGACTTCTACTCCTACACCATACGCCCGGATGGCTCTCCGGCGGCGCCGATCGGAAGCCATGTCAACGCGCATACGGCCGGCGGACTTTTCGATGGCGGTTACCTCGGTTTTGCCGAGCTCGAATATGTCCATATGCCGCTCCCTGGAGAGAGCCTCGTCGCCTTTCTGAGCGACGGAGCATTTGAAGAGCAGCGCGGAAGCGATTGGTCGCCGCGATGGTGGCGCGCTCACGACAGCGGCCCAGTTATGCCGATCATGATCTTGAATGGACGCCGCATCGAACAACGATCCGCGGTCACGCAGGACGGCGGAGCCGACTGGCTTCGCACTCATTTGCGCCAAAGCGGCTTTGATCCGATCGATATCGATGGCCGCGATCCTGCAGCATTCACGTGGGCCATTCTCGAAATGGAAAGCAGACTTACTACCAGCTCCGATGCCATAAAAGCTGGTACTCTGTGCTATCCCGTACCACTGCCGTATGCCATTGCGCACACGATCAAAGGCTACGGTTTTCCGGGAGCCGGCTCCATTCAGGCGCACAACCTCCCCCTCGACGGGAATCCGTCAACTGACGCAGCAGCCAGACGTGCCTTCAACGATGGTGCAAAACGCCTTTGGGTCGCACCTGAGGCTGTGCGCGAGGCGGTCGAAGCCTTCAGCATCCATGCAGCACAGAAGCGCCACAAGGAGGCAGATCACAGGCTCGCGACGCGCTCCGTAGCGATTCCGAGTCTGCCGGAGCCTGCTTGGCGAAGTCCCGGGGAAACCACTTTTTCGCCCATGGGTGCAATCGATGCTTATTTCGTCGATCTCGTGCGCGCCAATCCCAGCTTGCGGCCGCGCGTCGCCAATCCAGATGAGTTGCAGAGCAACCACATGGGAGAAACGCTGAAGGTGCTGAAGCATCGGGTCAACCGGCCCGAACCGGGAGTGCCAGAGGCGATCGACGGTTCCATCATTACCGCGCTCAACGAGGAGGCCGTGATTGGCGCTGTCCTCGGGAACAAGGGAGGAATCAACCTGGCGGTGACCTACGAAGCCTTCGCCGTGAAGATGCTCGGAGCGCTGCGCCAGGAAATAATCTTCGCGCGCCACCGCCGTGAGGCGGGACGGGCGCCCGGTTGGATCAGCGTCCCTGTGATCGTCACCTCGCACACGTGGGAGAATGGTAAGAACGAGCTATCACATCAGGATCCGACATTTGCTGAGGCGCTCCTCGGTGAAATGTCGGATGTTTCGCGCATTCTCTTTCCAGCAGACGCTAACACTGCGGTCGAGGCGCTCCGAAGCGTCTATACGCGGCATGGCCAGATTGCCTGCCTTGTCGTTCCCAAGCGTGCTGTCGCCGATGTCTTTGACGCAGAAGATGCGCGGATGCTCGTGTCGGGAGGCGGTGCGATCGTCGCGGGCGATGTGTCAGAGTCTGCAGTGCAGCTGGTCGCGATTGGCGCCTATCAGCTCCGAGAAGCATTGCGCGCCCGTCAGCGCTTGGAATCACGCGGCCGTCGCGCGTGCGTGGCTTGTCTTCTCGAGCCGGGGCGATTTCGTGAACCGCGTGACGCAATGGAGGAACAGGTTGTAGTGCGAGGCGAGGAGCTTCGTTCGCTGTTCCCTGCAGTGCTCCCGCGCATCTTCGCAGTGCACACGCGGCCAGAGCTGATGATCGGGGTGTTGCGACGACTGGAGGCTGGTCAGGCGCCCAGTCGATTTGTAGGATTCAGGAACCGGGGCGGAACGCTCGACATATTCGGGATGCTATTCGCAAACCGTTGCACGTGGGCACATTTGCTCCAGGCCTGTGCTGAACTCCTGGGCACCGACCCCAAAGGGATGCTTGAGCCAAATGAAATTGCGGCGCTCGCAGGAAACGGAGACCCGCGAGCCATTTTTTGAAGACGCTGTCGGTGCGGTTGGACGCCAAAGAGGGACAAGCATGATCCCTGACCAATACGTCTGGCTAGCGTGGTCAGTCGCGCTCCTCATCCCGTGGCTTGCGGTGTATGTGGCATTTCCGCGCCAACGGAACGTCATGCTGTGGACCAGCCTGCTCACAATGCCCTTCGGGTTGACCGAGCCGCTCTTCGTCCCCGCCTACTGGAGCCCGCCAAGTCTGTTCAATCTTGCGCGCAACACGGGCTTCGATATCGAGAGCTTCATATTCTCGTTTGGCATCGGCGGTATCGGCGCCGTGCTGTACAATCTATGGACCGGTCGAGAACCGGCGCCGGTGGCAGAGGAGGAACGGCGCTCGCATCAGCACAGGCTGCATGGCTGGGCCCTTGCCGTCCCGTTCTTATCGTTTCCGATCCTCTATACGCTGCCCTGGAATCCGATCTATGCGGCCATCTTCGCTATGCTATTGGGTGCTGCCGCCGCGATTTGGTGCCGGCCGGATTTGGCGCGCAAGACTGCCATCGGCGCCGCCCTCTTCGTAGCCTACTACGCGCTATTCCTCATCGGCCTCGAAGCCCTAGCACCGGGTTACATCGCCAGGGTATGGAACCTGAGCGCTCTGTCGGGCGTGGGCATTGCCGGTGCGCCGATCGAAGAGTTCCTCTTCGCCGCTGCCTTCGGCGCATACTGGTCGGGCGTGTATGAGCACTTCACTTGGACAACTCTGAGACAGCCGAAGGCCGGAACCTGGTCAGGTTGATCTAATACCCGGGTGTGCAACATGAGGCACCAACCACTTTTGACGACCGACGCCGACAAACGGGGCACTCCAGCTGCGGCAGGTGACCTACGATGAGATCGTTCCTGCGCCTGACCCGTATTGCCTTTGAAGGCGTGCGATTCAAAGTTGGCGCGCTGCTGGACCGTCTGTCGCACTCGCGGCAGTCAGGTCCCCAGCGCCTCTGCCTCACACTTGGACGTCTCGGCCCGGCCTTCATCAAATTCGGGCAAGCGCTCAGCATGCGCCGCGACCTGCTACCCGATGGGTATGTGGCGGCGTTGCAGTCGCTGCAGGAGAACATTGCTCCCTTCCCGACACGGGATGCCGTTCGCGAAATCGAGCATGGCCTCGGGCGTCCGATCGCCGAGTTGTTCGCTCACTTCGATGACCCGCCTGTGGCCGCGGCCTCGGTGGCTCAGGTCCACGCTGCTGAGTTACATGACGGGCGGCGTGTGATCGTCAAGGTGCGCCGCATCGGCATCAAGAAGCAGATCGATCGCGATATGCGCGCCCTCTTGCTGCTGGCCCGGTTGGCAGAAAGGTTCAATCCGCGCCTCAAGCACTATCAGCCGACGCGCATCGTCGACGAGATCTGGAACAACCTGAAGAAGGAGATCGACTTCCGACAGGAGGCGCGCAACATCAAGCGCTTCGTTGCAGCCTTTTCCGGCTCGCCAACGATTCACATTCCCAACGTTGCCGACGACCTCGTCTGTGAGACCGTCATCGTTCAGGAGCGAAGCAGCGGCCGGCATATCGATGACCCCGCCATCAAGGCGGACGGTCCGCGCCTCGCTCAGAACTTTGTCGATGCGTACCTGCATCAGATCTTTGTCCTCGGTGTCTTCCATGGGGACCCACACCCAGGGAACATCTTCATTACCGCCGAGGGAAAGATCTGCCTGCATGATTTTGGGCTCGTCGGATTTCTCGATCTCCCCACACGCCGCAAGCTTGCAGCCTTCACCAACGCCTTCATTCATGAGGATACAGACTGGCTCCTCGACGCCGCAATCGACCTCGGCGTGCTGGGCGGCGAGATGAACCGTGCCGAGATGCGCAGAGGGCTGTCCGAGATCCTTGCCGACTACGCTGCGGTCCCGCTCAAGGATTGGTCCTTGGCGGACGCATTCCTGCGCGTGATGCGGCTTGGCCAAGCGCAGAATGTCTTCATGCCTCATGAGCTCGTGGTCCTGATGCGCGCCATGTTCAACGCTGAGCACGCGGTGCGCACGCTCGACCCGGAATTCGCACTTCTCGGAAGCCTGCAAGAGAAAGGTCCCAAAGTCCTCCAGACCGCGTTGGCCGAGACCGACTGGCAGAGTGCCCTCGACAGGCTGAAGCAGGACAGTCTGATCGCCGCGCACGACCTGCCTGCAATTCTGGCCTCATGGACCCGGCGGCTGAACCAAGAAGGGGAAGGCTTGGGCTTGAGCGTGCGGCTTCAAGGTCTGGAGGGACTGGAAGCGCATATCGATCGCAGCAGTAACCGCGTGGCGCTCGCCCTCGTCACGCTTGGTCTCTACATTGCCGGATCGCTGCTCATGCAGCACAGCATTGGCCCGCGCCTGTACGGCGAGGTGCCGGCACTTGCCGCCGTCGCCTACGGCTTGGCGCTCTGGTTTACCTTCCGGCTGGCGAGGGGGATTACCCGGTCAGGAAGGCTCTGATCGTGCCGCTCCTGTTTGATCTTCTGCATCAGCCGTCATGTCAGAGAATGTCGGCCTGCTAAGCGCATTAGCCGCTCCGCGCCCGGCGGAGCGCGACGGTTCAATTGCGGCTGGGTTACAAAATCGCTGCCATTGCCAGGTTGGCCGGCTTGATTAGGATAGCGCAGCTGGAGCGAAGAGCAGCTAGGGGGTGCTGTCTTGTCCGATTTGCTGCCGACCTTGATTGAGAACTGGCGGGTGGATCCGGCCGGCACATACCAGGCATGGTTCTTGTGGGAGGAGCGCCTCAAGAACTTTCGTTCTATCCGCCGTGGAATTCAGCAAGTTGTAGCGGAAATCAATGCAGGAGATTTCGGTTGCGTCTACCGCGGCTCTTCATTGGAGACGGTTGTCGGCTCGATCGCCGAGCAACGGCAAATCTTCAAGGGAGCTGATCACGCGTTTCTGTGGAAGCCGAAACTGCGCATACCCGATATCTATGAGAACTCTGAGAACCAGCGGGCCTTTGGGCAACTCCTCGACATTTGCGTCTGCTGCAGTACCGAGCAACACATCCTCTCGGCAATACACCAGATCGATGCCAAGGCCATCAAAGGTCTCGGTCCAGCGGTGGCCAATCTCCTCTACTTCATGCACCCCACTCTCATGCCGCCTTTCAACACGGCTATCGTGAATGGGTACAACGCCTTGACCGGGGCGAATGTAAAGCTCGGCCGTTGGGATGAATATTTAGCCATGCGGGATGGCATTCTGGCGTTGAACGCTCAGTATCGAAACCTACTGTCAAACGACCTCGGGGCCATCGGCGGCCTGTTATTCGATGTTGGAAGCGGCCGCTATGCTGCGCCACCGAGAGATGATCCGAGTCGCCGCGCTGAGTGGGAGGCGGATCTCAAGCACGTCAGAGAAGAAAGTGCCCGGGTGGCGAAGGCGCTGGCGGCGGACCGCGAAGGCGATCAGACGCATACTGAGGTGCAGGGGTGGCTTCGTGACGTTGGTAAGGGGCTGGGATACGACGTGTGGGTCGCCGCCAACGACCAAGGCCGATCTTACAACGGGCGTAGGCTCGACGATGGTTGCTTGGCAGAGCTTCCGAGCGCAGTTTCCAATGCTGCTGGAGCGGAAGCCGTTCGGTTGATCGACATTCTTTGGCTTGACAAGCTGACCGCTCGGATCGTTGCGGCTTACGAAGTCGAGCACACCACGTCGATCTACTCGGGTATTGTACGTATGCTCGACTTGGCGCTTGGCACTGAAGCCCACGCCCTGGAAGGTCTCTTTCTCGTCGCGCCCGACGATCGCGAGCACGACGTTCGAGCGCAGCTCGCGCGTCCAGCGTTCAGCCGCGTCGCCGACATGAAGGTTCGCTTTATCTCCTATGGCGAACTGCGTGCGAACCGGGAGGCCATAGTGCGGTTCGGTTCCGGCATCAAGGCCGTGCACGCCATTTCGCGCGTGTTGATCTGAGCGCATCGCCAGCGGCTGGCGGAGCCGTTATGCGTGGCGGCGCGGCGCAGACGAGAATGATATGCCCCCGCAGCCGAATGATAGGATCCGGCCACAGGCCCTCCCCCGCGGACTAAAGGTCTCCTGCGGAGAGTAGTCTCACCAAGCTCGAGCAGTTCTGGAGTCAATACTCCGTTGCGCCCGCATCGCCCTCAGTGATGGCCGTGACCATGTCCATGGCCGTGACCGTGTCCATGACCATGGTGCCCATGATGGCCGTGGTGCCAACGATGATGGCGGTGATGTCGCCACCCGTGATGGCGGTGACCGATGTAAAGGTAGACATGGCCGTGGCGATGACGACGATGCCTGACCTGCTCGACCTGGCTGCTGGGTGATGCACTCGCTATAGCACTCAGTGCAGAGACGCCGGTGGCCGGCGCCGCTTGCGCACCACCAGTAATCGACACGACTGCCGCGGCAGCGAATACCAGCGTTATCAACCGCTTCATGGTGTGATCCTCCATCCATCCCCTCAATTGAAGAAACCCGCTGCCGCCTCAGGGGGTAGCGTCAGCATGCACGAGTCAGGCTCTTCACCGTCCGTGCAATGCGCAGCAATCACGGTCGCGGGCCTGCGGCTCGTCTCGACGCTCGATGCGTCGTGGCTAATACATGGGAACGGAGTCCACCGCGTCCCAGGACCGAGAGCCGAGGAGATTCGTAACAGTCTGTAAATGGCAGACCCGTTGGACGGTAGCACTCTAGTGGACCGGTTGCGGCCGGGTAGCCGTTCGGCGCCCACGAAACGTGAGCGCTATTTCCGCGCCTGGCAGAGCAGATGAGGCTCGTGGTGACAGGCATGGTGATCGGGGACCACCCGGCTGTGCTCGTAACCCTTCTCATGAGCATCGTGGTGGCAGTGGTCAGCGCTTGAAACACAGCCCACGCCAACCCAATGGACGTGGTGGTGGCCGGCATTTTGCTGGCCGTTGTCGTGTCCCGCATGTTCGGCGATCTGCAGTTGTGCATGAGGCGACGGCGATGGGGCGATTGCCCCAATGGGCCCGACATCGTCGTGCGCAAGGGCAGAACTACCTAGGAACAAAAGAGCGATGACAGTGGAGGGGAAAACGTGGCGCATAACAAGATCTCCTTACCTTCAGCACGCTTGGGTTGAAGCCTGGTTCGGTACCCCACAAGCCCTGCCGACTGGCCGATCCTCTGCGCCCAACGGTCTTGCTGGCTGCGAGTAACTCCACTGCGGATTAGCGCTGTATCGCCCCGCTCATGAACGACAACTGAATGCTTGAAGTTCCTTCGAGCGCATAGACACGGCAGTTCTATGACCGGCCGCAAAAGTGTTCAGGGAGTTAAGTCCAGGGTAGCGGGCGTGCTTGAGGGGCATCGCACAAGGATCACCGCACCGCATGCATTGCTAGGCCAGTTGGCTACGCCGTGGCCTCCCGATGCGTCGACCGCTGGTAGCCAGCAGCCCTCAAAAAGTGGATGATTCCCAATCACTGCCGCCCATCAGGTCATCAAGACAATGCGCTGCGGCCAAGCTCACCTCGGTGGACAAGGCGGACGCAAGGCGTCAGGCATCATCCTAACGCAGGCCGGTTTAAGGGCGCCAAAAACACGGCCGCGTAGTTCTGCGGAACCGCGCGGCCATGCAGTGCCGAAAACTTAGAAGAGCGTCCCCTCAAGCGCCGGAGCTGATCTCGGCGCCACTAAGCAGGCAGCTTCCAGAAGGCAGTCCACCGGGCAGGGTTCAGTGGTCATGCCCGTGCCCGTGGCCATGTCCGTGACCGTGGCCGTGTCCGTGACCGTGGCCATGTCCGTGACCGTGACTATCTGCGAGGTCGATGACGTGGCCATGTCCGTGACCGTGGCCATGTCCGTGACCGTGGCCGTGGCCGTGGCCATGACCGAGGCCGAGGCTATGTACAAGGTCGCTGACGACGTGGCCAGCTTCGTCTCCGGCTTGCGCGGCCCCAGCCATGCCCGTCAGCGCAAGCATGACGGCGACGGAACCAGCGAGGATGGTTTTCATTCTCTATTCTCCTATGCATCACAATGGGGAGATTTCACAGGGCGATGCTATACGCTCTCGGGACAGGCGCTGTTCCCTAGGGAACAAGATCGGTGCCGGTGCCAAATTTCCAACCCGAGTGCATGAGGCATACTACCGGTCGACGTGCCCTTAACGGGGACTCGATGGCGTCGTCAGTGTGCCGCAGCGTGCGGCTCGTGATGCCCGCCAAGTCGCGCGGTAATTGCAGACCCATCACACGCACACGCTCGATGCCGGCTTAGCCTCGCTGAAAACCATGTAGACGATATACAGCGACATCAGAGCTCCGCCGAAGCAGAAGACCGATATGTAAGCGAATTGGAAGAACAGATACGTTATGGCCACGACCATCGAAATGAGCAGCCCAAACACTTGCGCGCGTCGATTCGACGACGTCAGCAGCGGAGCGATCACCACGAAGAGGTAGATCGCGTAGGTGAGGTCACGTTGCATGATGAAATCAAAGAGCACGGTGCCCTGATAGCTGATCGCGTAGGGGAGGAATTTCGTGACCAGCCACCCCTCATGCGCGAAATACGGGAGGTACTGCATGGCGCCGAGCATGCCACCAAGGATGGCAAACATCAGGTAGACGTAGCGCCGTCGGCACGGCTCCAGGAAGTAGGTCGAGAAGGGGACCCAGACGGGCCACGCCAGCCACGAAAAGAACATGTATGCCATTGAGTACCGCTCGACCATGCTGTTGCTCGATAGGGCGTTGCCGGTCCAGACAAGGCCCTCAAAGAGCTGTTGTAGGCCGAAGAACAATGGCAAAGCGGCGATGGGAAGATACTGGCGGTTCGTCCGATAGGCTTGATTGACGGTGATCACTCCGGCCGGGAGCAGAACCGTGGCTGCGGTGAAACTTGCTTCTGCCGAAAAGCACATCGTAGTTCCCCTCACCCTACCCGTTGCAGGGTCACCGCTGGCCTATCCTGTCTTGTGTCGAAAGAGCCAAGTTGCCGCCGAGAGTGCGACGACAGCAATGAGCGCCAGCGGCCAAAGGTGAGCCGCGATCACATCGACGGGCAGATCCTTTAGGAATGCTCCCTTGGCGATAACAACGAAATGCCGCACGGGATTGCCTAGCGTGAGTGTCTGTAGCCAGTCCGGCATATTGGAGACGGGGGTCGCATAACCAGATAGGAGTATGGCAGGCGCCAGAAACATGAAGGTCCCAATGATGGCCTGCTGTTGGGTGGAAGAGAGCGACGATATGAACAAGCCGATCCCTATTATGGCAAGGAGGTAGACGATCATCGCGCCATAGAGAAGTAGCATCGATCCCTCCATCGGGACCCCAAGAACGAACATTGCCGTCAGCATTATGATCGAGGTTTCTGCGACGGCTATCAACAGCGCAGATACCGCCTTGCCGGCGAGAATTTCCAATGATGTGAGGGGAGAAACGAGAAGTTGCTCGAATGATCCGAGCTCCCGCTCTCGCGCGATGGATAACGCAGACACCATCATGCCAACACTCGTCGTAAGGACTGCAAACAAGCCTGGCACCGTCGACCAGAGCGTGTCCGAATTCGGGTTAAACCATGTCCGGGCCACAACCACGCTCGGCACACCCCGCTGGCCCGTGAGCTTAGCCACCTCCGCATTCAGACGCTCGATGATTTCCGCCGTATAGCCCTCAATGATCTGGGCGGCATTCGAGCGCCGACCATCGAGCAGGAGTTGGACCTTCGCTGGCTCTCCCGCGGCAAGCTTGCGCGAGAAGTCTTGTGCAATATGCAAAACAGCAGGTGTAGCGCGTGCGTCGATCACCCGTGAGATATCTGAGATGCCCTCGAGCTGCATGATTTGCGAGAACTGCGGCGACCCCTCGAAGCGCGAGATCAACTCCCGCGATTGTACGCTGCGGCTCTCGTCGAGCACGGCGAGCGGCACATTCTTCACCTCCTGTGTCGCCGCAAATGAGAAAATCAGCACTTGGATCATCGGGGCGATCAGAAGAATGAACCGGTTGCCGCGGTCACGCCAATTGGCGAGAAGCTCCTTAACGATCAGGGACCACAGGCGAGGACGCATGGTTCAATCAAGCCGGGTTTTGGTCGTTACAGCGGTCAGGGCGATATAAGCGACGGCGATAGTCGCCATACCCGCAAGGTTCGGCCAGATGACGCTCCATACGTCGCCGGCAAGGAAGAGCGTCTGAAGGCCAGCCACGAAGTAGCGAGCGGGCACAGCATACGAGATCATCTGCAGCGGCAACGGCATCCCGTCGATCTCGAACACGAAACCCGAAAAAAAGAAACTCGGCAGGAAGGCCGAGATCATCGTGCCTTGCGCAGCAACGAGCTGATTGCGAGCGAGGGTAGAGATCAACAGGCCCTGGGCCAAAGCCGTGGTGAGAAACACAGCCGACATGAGTGCGAGCACGGCAAATGATCCGCGGAACGGCACGCCAAACACAAACAGCGCGGTCGCCGTCGCCAATGACATGGTGATCATGCCCAATGCGAAATACGGCATAAGCTTGCCGGCCAGGAGATCGATAATGCCGATGGGGGTCGCCAGGAGTGCCTCCATTGTGCCGCGCTCCCATTCGCGCGCGATGACGAGGGCTGTCAGCAGCGCACCGATCAGCATCAGAATAATCGCGATTGAACCAGGCACGAGGTAATGATGGCTCGAGACCTCGGGATTGAACCAGACGCGCGGTTCGACGGAAATAGGCAAAGCCAAGGCCTCGCCGCGCGCAACTGCTTCTTGCGTAAGCCAGTTCGCCCAAGCACCCTGAACGTAATTGCGCACGAGGGTCGCCTTGTTGGGGTCGCTGCCGTCGACGATGACCTGAATCGGTGCGCGATCGCCGCGCGCACCTTGCGCGGTGAAATCAGCTGCGAGGAGCACGATACCATCGATGCCCCCGGCCACGAGAGCATTCTCGAAGTTCCGACGGTCGCGAGCCGTGACAGCCGCGAAGAGCGGCGAGTTGGTGAGCGAGGCTGCGAAGCTGTTGGTCTGCGGCGTGGGGTTTTCGATCACCAGGCCGATCTCGATGCGCCGCGCATCGAAAGACACGCCATAACCGAAAAGGAAGAGTAGCGTCAGCGGAAGGACGATGGCGATGATGATCGTGCTGGGATCGCGCACGATCTGATGCATCTCCTTGCGCATCAATGCCACGATGCGACGGAAATGGTCCGTTGCCTCGAATGCCGACGCGGTCATGCGGCCAATTTCCCAGCATCCGCTGCAACGAGTGCGACGAACGCGTCCTCAAGTGTGGGGTCGGGGAGCGCCGTTGTCCTTGCGTGGGCCTTAAGCTCATCGGGCGAGCCGCTGGCGATGACACGGCCACGGTAGACGAGCGCGATGCGATCGCAGTACTCCGCTTCATCGAGAAAATGCGTAGTCACCATTACGGTGACGCCGCCCTGCACGAGGGCATTGATGTGGGCCCAGAATTCGCGACGCGTGAGTGGGTCGACGCCTGAGGTCGGCTCATCGAGAAACAGAACCGGCGGCTCGTGCATGACCGCGCAGGACAGCGCTAGCCGCTGCTTATAGCCCATTGGGAGCGTTCCAGCGCTTGTTTCCATATACCGTCGCAAACCGAACGCTTCCGTCACGCGCTCGACGGCGCGCCGGCGGCGGCTGCCGGCGAGCCCGTATACGCCGGCAAAGAAGTCGAGGTTCTGGGCGACGCTAAGGTCACCATAGAGCGAAAACTTCTGCGCCATGTAGCCGAGCCGGCTGCGCGCGTCGGAAGTCTGCTTGACCACATCAATACCGGCGACGAGGGCCCTGCCGGAAGTCGGTCGCAAAAGCCCGCACAGCATCTTGAATGTTGTCGACTTACCAGCGCCATTCGGACCGAGCAGCCCGAAGATCTCACCCCGGGCAATCGAGAATGAGATCTGGTCGGCCGCTGTAAACGAGCCGTAGCGACGGGTGAGCTCGTCCGCTTCGACCATGGCACTCGTCTCCGGCGTAGCTCGGCTGGCGGTTGCAGCCAAACGCGATACGGTGGGACTTGCACTGCTCAGCAGACTGACGAAGGCATCCTCAAACCGAGGAAGGGTAGGAGCAACTTCCACCGGTGCGATGCCCCTGAAATCTTCGGCGACGGGCGGCTTCGCGCTATCCGCCAGCACCATGCGCACGGTGGCCCCCTGGATGATTCCGTCAATGACGCCAGGCATCTG
Source organism: Pseudomonadota bacterium (assembly GCA_023405815.1). Lineage (GTDB taxonomy): Bacteria > Pseudomonadota > Alphaproteobacteria > Rhizobiales > Hyphomicrobiaceae > Hyphomicrobium_A. Next base: position 21,139 of record JAEXXM010000009.1, read on the forward strand.
GGCGGCAGCGGCAAGCACGGCCCGGCGCTGCGCACCAGCGTTGCGCACCTGGAAGCTGCGTCCCGACATGCGGTTTGTGAGCTCCGCCGGTGGACCTTCATAAATGTGCTTGCCCTCGCTCATGAGAAGGACGCGCTCACATCGCTCCGCCTCGTCGAGATAAGCCGTACTCCAGACGACGCCGATGCCTTGAGCGGTCAGCGACTGGACCATGCGCCAGAGCTCGCGGCGCGAGACCGGATCGACGCCAGCACTCGGTTCGTCAAGCAGGAGCAGCCGCGGCGTGCGAACGAGCGCGCAAGCCAGCCCGAGTTTCTGCTTCATGCCCCCCGACAGTGCGCCAGCGAGGCGCTCGGTGAACGGAGCAAGATTTGTGAAAGCGAGAAGACGCTCGAAGGCAGCGCGACGCTCATCGCCAACCACGGCACGCAGATCGGCATAGAGCGTCAAGTTCTCAAGAACCGTCAGATCCTCATAGAGCCCGAACCTTTGCGGCATGTAGGCCACGAAGTCGCGCACTTCCGATGCCTGAAACACCGGATCCCGTCCGCACACCTCGATGGTGCCGGTATCCGGCTCGAGCAAACCCAGAATCAGGCGCAGCAATGTCGTCTTGCCAGAGCCGTCCGGCCCGATGAGCCCGGTGATCCCGCCGCCCATGATGGTGGTTGTTGTTTCGTCAATCGCCGGCTGCTGAGTGGCGCCGAACCGTTTCGAGACGCGGTCGAGCCGGACGAGTGCTTTGCTCATGGCTCAGGCTCCGTCGTTGGTCTTGATCACAACAGTGACTGGCATGCCTTGCAGCAGGCCGGCCGTATCTCCGTCAACCACGACGCGCAGCCGATAGACGAGGCTCGTGCGCAGCTCCTTGGTCTCGACAGACTTGGGTGTAAACTCAGCAACCGGTGAGATGAACCCGATTTGCCCACGATAGGTGTTGCCTGAATCGGTGCGGACCTCGACCGGCATCCCAGGTCGGATACGCCCGAGGTCGGGTTCCGCCACATAGGTCCGTACCCACACGGGCGAGACGATGGTCACGGCATAGACCGTCTCACCAGCACCGACGATGGCACCCGGCTCGCGGACGCGAGTCAACACAACACCCTCGCTCGGAGCGATCAGATCGGCATCGGCCAGCTTACGTTCTGTTTGCGCAAGAACCGCATTTTCAGCTTCGAGCTGAGCCCTGGCGGCATCTATGTCCTCGCGACGCGGTCCGCTCAAGGCGAGCTTCAACGTCTCCTGCGCGGACTTCAGTGCCGCCTGGGCCTCCTCGGAGGC
>JAEXXM010000027.1 GCA_023405815.1 Pseudomonadota bacterium
CCGCCGGGGAGCGTGCCGCTGCCGAATAGCTCCCCAGGGTAAAGCTGCTCGCCTGCGCTCGCGTGCGCCAGGGCCTCTCCCAGCGAGAAGCGTGCGCCTTTCGTTGCGCACTCTGCGACAGTCTCGCCGTTGAGTCTGACGGTGCCCTTTAGCGCGCGCCAGCGCGGGAGGATCTCGTCGGCGCTGACGACGATGCCCGACATGGCGCTGGCGAAATGCTTCGCCTTCTGCGGCCCGAAGCCCGACCGCATCTCGGCGAGCTGTACGTCCCGCGCCGAGAAGTCGTTGAGCACCACGAACCCGCCGATGGCCTGTTCCGCCTCTGCCGGCGTCGCATCGCGCAATGGGTGCGCCAGCACAAATCCCAGTTCCAGCTCGTAGTCGAGCGCCTGCGTGAAGCGCGGACAGGGAACGTCGTCACCATCCGCCGCGAATGTCAGGTGATTGCCGAAATAGTAGATCGGCTGGCGATACCACAGCTTGCTCGGCTTGAACGCGGGAAACGTGCACCGCGTGATCGCCTCGTATGTCCTCGCGAGGGAGGCCGCCGCTGGCATGAAGCGGCGCACGAAGCCGCGAGCGGCTTCGACGGCGTGTGCTTCATACAACATGAAGTCGCGGAACGATCGTGGCGCGAATGGAAGACATAGCCGTCCTGCACCCTCGCCGGATGGAGCTACATCTCGGGCCGTGTCGAGAAGTTTCGCCCGCTCCTGCGCAGGTAGAGCCAGCAGCGCCAGCGCGTCGCTTGCGTTGATACCGATCAGCTCGGGTATGCGAGCCAGCGCGCTGGCCGCCGGCACCCAGCCGTACCGAGCCAGCAGCTCGATATGCGTCCCGCTATTTGTTGCGATGCGGCGCAGCTTCATCGACTTCCCATCACCTCAACTCTCGCTCGCATTGTCGTGACCGGCTTTAGACTTTCGGAACGGGGCGATTAGTACGACGTTTCTCATGGTTCGGCATATTTCCTTTGAGGAGAGGAACGTCATGACAACCACTAGAAAAGCCATTGTCGGAGCACTCGCCGCAGCAGCAGCGTTCGCGCTCACAGTGGGCGCAGCGTTCGCGGAGCATCACTTCACCGGAACGTGGAAGGTGAAGGACACTGCCGGCGCCGACTTCGAGATCATGCTCGACAAGGACGGCACCGCAAGCGCCGATCGTGGCGGTGAGGGCCTGAAGGGCAAGTGGGTCGAGAAGGACGGCGCCGCGGTCATCACCTGGGACACCGGCTGGACGACCAAGATTGCCAAGGACGGCGAGCACTACAAGAAGACCGCCTATGAGGGCGACAAGGAGAAGAACACGTCCGACGCCGTCAAGGTGAAGTGACACGACGCAAACACCGCGGGGCGCCACTACGGCGCCTCGCCAACGAGCGGGATGGAGTGGCACATGGTCATCAGCTGGTCGCAGATCATCGTCTGGCTCATCATCGGCCTCATCGGTGGTACGCTCGCGGGCGTGGTCGTGCGATGGCAGCGCGAGGGCTTCGGCTGGTGGGAGAACCTCGGCATCGGCCTCGTTGGCGCGCTCGTCGGCGGCTTCCTGTTCCGTCTGTTCAACGTGCTACCGGAACTCGAAGCCATATCGATTTCGCTACGCGACGTCGTCTCGGCCGTGATCGGATCGCTCTTGTTCCTGGTCGGCCTCTGGCTCTGGCACAAGCGCGCAGCCGTGACCTGATGGTGCGTGTGGTCAACATCGACCACATCTCGGTGCGCGTATCTGACTTTGCGCGCTCGAAGAGGTTCTACGCCAGGCTCTTCGAGTTCCTCGGCTTCAAGGTGCTCGACGAGTACGACGACGCCATCGGCTGGACCAACGGCAAGACGCGCTATTGGATCGGTCTGGCGGACGCGAAGGGCAGGAAGCACAAGCACCGCATCGGTGACGTCGGCCTGCACCACTATGCGTTCGAGCTGCGCAGCCGCAAGGATGTCGACGAACTCGAGGCGTTCCTGAAGCAGCTCGGCGCCACCATCGTCGATCCCGCCGGCGAATACTACGACGACTACTACGCCGTCTTCTTCCTCGATCCCGATGGCCTGAAGCTCGAAGGCATGAAATGGGGTGAGAGGACCCGTGCAGAGAAGCGCAGGCGAGCGCTGGCGCGCAAGCGGGCGAGCGCCCGCTCCTAGGGCCTATGCTGCGCCCGACTGCGGCCTGATCGTCATCGTGCCGTTGGTATCGACATAAAGGCGCAGCTCTTCTTCGCGCGCCGGTGCATCGTGCGCCTCGGCCATAATGCGCAGCGTGCCGCTCCCCGCCGGGACGATTGAGAACGTCTGCTCCCCGCGCGCCTCGGGCGCAACAGGCTGCGCGCCGTTGACTTCGATGCCGCACAGCTCGAATACGACGCGTGCCCCCGGATTGAGGTCCAGCTCCTCCGCGTCGGAGTTGGCCACCTTGAGGTGCGCGCGGATATCGACTCGCTTTGCATCTCCCGCCTTCTGGTAGTCGAGGAGTTGCACCGAAACGCCATGCGCCGCGCGGTAGCGCGAGGCGTTCTGCACCTCGACGTGATAGAGGCGCAGCATGCGGTTGCCGAGCGCGACGTAGGTGTCGTAGCGCTGGCCGGGATCGAGCATGCGTACGTTCAGCGTCGGCCGCGCGACATATTCGAAGATCACCGCATGTCGGATGAGGCGCCAGTAGAGATAGGAGCCCGCCACGACGACCGACGGCAGCGCGGCATCGACCACCGGCCAATCCGCAACGCCCCGAGACGCCATGAAGACGCCAGCCTCCGGGTGAAACGCATACGGCAGCAGGAGGATGCCGAGAACGGCAAGCTCGCGCTTGAAGCCTAAGCTCTCATGGACGATGCGCGCCCCCCTCCACACCCATGAGAGTAGTCCCATCACTCACCGTCTGGATTGCCTGACCAGGGAAGTGGCGCAAGGCGAGCGAGCCGGACAAGGCGGCCCTCCCTTCATCTTAGAGACTACACAACCTGGCCCGGCATTGCGGCAGCGAACAGCGTCAAATTTCGCATGTCCCGCGCCGTGGCCGATGGGCAACGCTATTCCTCGTAGATCATCCTCACCGTCATCCCGCCGTCGATGACTTCGCCGGCTGGCGAACCGCGGGCAGGTCGCGCCCGGGTCGCGCAATGGCTTTGATTCTGAGGCATAGGGAGCGCCCGACGCTGATGCAGGGTCTTTCGATCAGCAGGTAGGTCAAGGTGGAAATGGCAAACGAGATGAAGAAGAAGCCCGCTATGCGATAAGGGTCATCGACGTCGCCCGCTGCGAGCCATGAGGTAGCGAAATCGAGAACGAGCGCATGCACGAGGTAGAGCGAAAACGAAATGCGCCCAATGAATGAAAGAACCGGCGCTCGCAGTCTTGCTGTGTGAGGCAACGCAACATGGATCGCAATGGCCGTGCAGAGCGCTACCGCATATCCGCAGTAGACGAATGTCGGCCCGCTCAGCGTGGCCACATCGGCGATGCGGTAGAGCGCGAGCACGATAGCGACGGCCAGCACCGCAATTCCGATGGCAAGGGTCGGTGGCACAAAGATCGACCGCAGGGCCGGCCCGTTTAGCAGGAGCCCGAGAAACAGTTCCGGCAGATAAAGAAAGCTTCCCGATAATTGTTGCGCAACCGAGAGCGCGCCGACGAAGAGAGCCGGCGACCATCGGATCACTCTCTCGACGCCTATAGCCAGCACTAGGACGAAGACGAGAGCGTAGAACAGCATTTCGACGTCGAGCGTCCACAACACGCCCACTGAATACCCGAGCCACTCACCCCGGCTGGAGAATATGAGCAACCCAGGGAGGCGCTCGCCGACCGCCTGCAAACTCGGCTGGCCGGTCGTCCACGCAAAGACTACGACCGTCCCTATGGCGAGATAGTACAGGGGCGCAATTCGAAACAGCCGGCGAACCGCAAACTTGAAGGCGCGTTGGGTACGTGGCCCCCGGTCCGCCGCGATGGTCCGGCCGATCAGATAGCCACTCAGCACGAAGAACACGCTGACGCCCAGGCCGCCGCCCGGCGCGGCAGGCGAGTAGGCGTGGTGCATCATGACGGGCAGAATCGCAAACGCCCGAAAACAATCGAGAAAATCCGAACGAGTCTCCAACTCTCCCCCCGCGCTCGCAGAGGAAAAGCGTAGTGTGCAATGCGCAGATATGCAACCTTAGGTTGTGGAAACCACGGGAATCCAGGTCGGCTAGCCGCGATGCTTGCTGCTCCCCGGCAAATCACATGAGGGTGCGGTTCTGAGCCACAGCGGCGCGGACATTGAACGCAGGCTCGTCATGGTATCGGATGTCTCGACACGGAGCTTCGGACCAAGACAAGTTCGTGGACACAGAACCCGCTCGTCGCTCAGAGGATGGGTGGCGAGCCACAAGAAGCCTATGCCGAATGCAACTTCAGCTCCCAATCCTTCGACGTCTGTTTCAGCCCGGCCCGGGTGAGCCCCGTTTCCGCCTACTCATCGCCCTGAGCGGGGCGACTGTTGCTCTCACCTTTCTGGTTCTGGTCGCTGTACTTATGCTGTCCGCGAGCAGGAGCGATCAGATCAGCCGCCGCCGCATGCTGAGGGTGGTCGAATACGCTCTCACCAAGAGCGTCGAGAAGGTCCCCTACGACCAAGAGAGCGTCGCCATCTGGGATGAGGCCCTCCAGCACGTCAACCAGAGCCTCAACCTGGAATGGATCGACATCAATCTTGGCGTCTGGATGTACGACTATTTCAAGCACGATCGCTCGTATGTCGTGAGCGCCGATAACGAGCTCCTATATGCCATGGCCGACGGCAAGCGGACGTCCGCAGACCGCAGCCTTCCCGCTGGCAAGATTGCCGACGTCGTAGCCGTGCTGCGCGAGAAGATCCAAGACGGCGGCCTTGATCGCTACGAAAAGGGCGAGGAACGCATTCCGCGAGCTGTCGATCTGGGCTTCGTGGACTCGCGCCCAGCAATCGTCAGTGCCATGCCGCTCGTTTCAGATACCGGCGCGATCACTCAGAAGCGGGGAACGGAGAGCCTGATCGTCGCTGTTCGCTTCCTCGACAGCAGCTTCCTTCCCGACCTCGCAGCCGCTTACCTGTTGAAGGGCGTGAGGCTCTCCAGGGAGAACGATACGGCCACCAACGAGCTTTCGTACCCCCTGCGTGACGTTGCCGGCGCCCCTGTCGGCTATTTCATCTGGCAGCCGGAGCTTCCGGGCAGCACAATCCTCCGTGACCTCGCACCATTGTTTGCACTCGGCGCTCTCGCGATCGGCGTGGCGGTCACCTTTCTCGTCCGCAGCTTGCGCCACACATATACGGAGCTTGTGGTGAGCGAAGCGCACTCCAAGCACTTGGCCTACCACGACGCGCTTACCGGGCTGCCTAATAGGGCCTATTTCAACGATCGGCTGGAGGAAACACTCGGCGAGGTTCGCGATGGCCGCGGACAGGCCGCGCTGATGTTCCTCGATCTGGACCGCTTCAAGGAGGTGAACGATACCTTCGGTCATGCCGTCGGCGATGCGCTGATCCGCGAAGTGACGGCGCAGCTTAATGCTCTGTTGAGCGACGGCGATATCCTGGCGAGGATGGGTGGCGACGAGTTCGCACTGATCAAAGCCAACACCTCAAAGGCTGAGGTAGAGAGCTTCGGCCGTCTCATCTCCGCGACCTGCGAGAGGCCCTTCGACATCGATGGCCTCAAGGTGTTGGTCGGCGTGAGCATCGGCATCGCCATAGCCCCCGAAGCTAGCACCGACAGGAGCGAGCTTGCACGCAAGGCGGATATCGCGCTGTACCAGGCGAAGAAGAGCACGACAGCTCGCGTGCAATTCTTCAGCGAGGAGATGGGACAGAGGATCGAGGCGCGGCGCGCCCTCGAGATGGAGCTCCGCGAGGCTTTGGCCACTGGAAGCGGCCTCGAGGTCGCGTACCAACCCATCTATGCGGTGGACGGAGTCAGGCTTAGCGGTGCCGAGGCGCTCGCGCGGTGGGAGCATCCGCGGCTCGGCTCCATTCCTCCGAGCGTATTCGTGGCCCTCGCGGAGGAGTGCGGGCTCATCGACCAGCTTGGCGACTGGGTTTTGCGAAAGTCTTGCCAGACCGCCAAAGCGCTCCGCCTGAGCACGATCGCCGTCAACGTATCGACCGTGCAGTGCCAACGCCCGGACTATGCCCAGCGGGTGTTCGAAATATTGAACGAGTGCGAATTGGCGCCCGGCTGTCTGGAAATCGAGATCACTGAAAGCGTGCTGCTCGACGGCTCGGGCGCATCGACGAGGACGCTGAAGACGCTGCGCGACGGCGACGTCAGGATCGCGCTCGACGACTTCGGCACCGGCTACTCGTCCCTGAGCTATCTTCTGAAGCTCGAAGTCGACCGCATCAAGATCGACCGTTCGTTTGTGCAGCAACTGGATGCCGCCCAGTCGCGCTCGATCATAAGAGCCATCGTGACGATGGCCAAGGCGGTCGACGTGGCAGTGACGGCGGAGGGCGTCGAAACCCAATCCCAGCTCGTGTTCCTGGCCGAGGCGGGATGCGACCATTTGCAGGGATATCTCTTGGCGAAGCCCATAAGTGCCCTGCAGCTTGCTGAGCTTTTGCGCGCCGAGGTGCCGATGCTGGCGCGGGTGATGCTGGCCCCTCAGCGGGGATCGGTCGCCTAGGGCAGCGTGCAGGTGACGGTAAACACGAAGCGGTCGTCCGCCAGGCCTTCTTCGCCATCGCCGGCGAGCTCGAAAAACTCGTTGGCCGCTTCGTCGCCGGCTATGCTGGTGCCCCAATAGCGAAAGTCGAGCGTGAGCTTCTTTATGGCCAGCTCGATTCCTGCATTCCAGTGCGTAGCTATCGACGCCGGGTGCGAAAGCGTCGGCGTCGTCAGCGGTCGAATAGCCGAGGAGGACGCTGAACGTCGGCTGGCCGATCGGGACTGCGGGAAGCTCGTAGGCGAGGGAGCCTTCGAGCGTGACGGTCTCCGGCGCATGCGTTTGCGAGGGGATGTACCAGACGACGGGGTTGATTTTCAGGTTCTTGATCGGCGAGACGGAGACTCCCGCCTTGAGCTCGACGTACTGAAAGCCGAGCGGCTGTGGGGTGGCGCCTGGGAAAGTGTACCACACGATCGAGAGATCGAATGAAGCTGCATTCCACTCGGGCCTGATGCCCGTATAGAGATCCATCTCCACCGGTTCATAGCCGGCGTCCTCGATGTTGGTACCGAAGACCCCGACGTAGAAATTGCCATAGGAGGCATCCAGCGAAGCCTGGACTGCTGGACCGTCATTGGTGAGAGAGAAGCCCCTGAATACGTAGTCGCTTGTGCCGCTTATGGTGGCCGACCACTCGACCTTGTCCTCGGCGGCGGCGGGATGAGCAGAGCAGGCAACGATCACGCAGCACAAGAAACTCCGCCAAGGCATCTTGGAGGCTGAGTGAAGTTTCCGCATGCCGGGCCTATCGGTTGATTCGCTGCTTCTGCGGCACCAATGCTAGCCTTCCGTCCTCACCTAGGACTGTGAGGTTACTGTTCCTTGAGGAACAGCGCCTCAGATAGCGAAAGGCTACGAGGAAGTTTGATCCTGACTACCAGGGCAAACCGGTACTCACAAATGTCTATTCTTTTTCAGTATTTGCGCGGCCTCCATTTCAAGGCGACGCTTCTTGCATGCGCGGCGTGCGCCGCCATCGCTCTCCCTGCGTTGTCGGCCGATGCCATCATCGACCGCGGCGACGCAGCCGTCACCGGCTTCTCAGGCGCCAAGCAGTGGGGCAACGTCCCCGACGGCGCATCCCGGGCCGATGTCACCTACATCGATACCGCCGGCGCAGTGCTGCGCCTATTTGATCTCGATAAGCTCGGTGGCCCGCCGTCCGGCGACCTCGCCAATGCTCCTTCGACCTTCCAGGCGACCGCGGCTGACATAGGTCAGGTGTTCGGCGTCGCACTCGACAGCGACACCGCCAAGCGCGTCCCCAACATCTATGTGACGTCGACCTCCCTGTTCGGCCTGCAAATCGTCGCCAAGGACGGCCGCAGGCTCGTCAACGGCGAGCGCGGCGCGCGCTGGATGCCGGGGCAGTTCGGTGTTCCCAGAGGCGGCGGCCCTGGCTCGGTGTGGAAAATCGACGGCATGTCCGGCGCCATCTCGCTCTTCGCCAACCTGAAGTACGACGGCAAGGACAACGCAGGTCCCGGTCTCGGGACCATCACCTATGACCCGGTCTCAGATCAGCTCTTCGTCGCCGACCTCGAGTTCGGGCTCATTCACCGTTTGGGCACCGACGGCAGCCAACGGGACATCTTCGACCACGGAACGACGGGGCGTGCCGCTGCGGGACTCGATGCCGTTCCCTACGATGCCGCGCGCCGCATGGGGATCGAGCGGCCGGAGTTCAATGTCGAGGAGCCCTCGACCTGGGGCCTCGCCGACGCTCGCCGCCGCGTGTTCGCACTCGCCGTGCAGGACGGCCGCGTCTACTACTCGGTCGCCAAGCCCTTGCAGGTTTGGTCCGTGGGGTTGAACGCCGACGGCAGCTTCGCCGACGACGCGCGCGCCGAGTTCGACATCAAGGACACGCAGGGCGATAGCTTCGTCACCAGCATCGTCTTCGATGGCCCCGATACGCTGTACCTCTCGCAGCGCGGCGGCCTGACCGGCAGCTACGACTATCGCATCTTTGCCAAGCTGGAGAAGCCGGTCGTACGTCGCTATGCGCGCAAGCCCGGCGGCGAGGGCTGGTCCGAGGAGGTCGGCGAGTTCGCCGTCGGCTTCAAGCTGCCCTATCGGTCGACCCTTGGTGGCCTGGCACTGGGCTACGGCTACGACACCGACGGCAACATCAACTATGGCAAGTGTCGCGAGACGCTGTGGACCACGGGCGAGCATTTGCGCGAAGGCGCCGATAAGAAGGGCGACGACAAGGATGGCGCGCGCGCCGTGCATGGCCTGCAGGGCACCAGCAAGACCAATGTTCGCCCTGCCAACGCGCCGCCCTTTGAGACATGGTTCGTCGACAACGACGGCCAGTTCGATGACGCCGACTTCTACAGCCGCGTCGGCGATATCGCGATCTACGATCCCTGCGACGAGCTTCCCGTCGCCGCCGAGCCCGCGCCGCCCTTGAGCCCGCCGCTCGTTCCTCAGCCCCACGCGGGCGTATGGATCAGCAAGCAGTGCACGCCGGCCCCGTTCGGTGGTCCAATTCACTGCACCATCACCGTGACCAACAGCGGCAGCGCGATGCCGGAAGAGCCGGTCACCATCTGGGACGCGGCGACAATCCTCAGCGGCCCCGGCGCCGGCGGCGCCGTGACGATCAGCTCGGTCGTTCCCGACATACCGCATTGGTTCTGCTCGCCGGTGCCGACCGCCAATCTCTCGTGCACGCTTGCGCCCGAGCTGCTGCCTCCTGGCGCCAGCCATTCTATCGACGTCACGATCGATACGGCGCCGTTGCTCGCGGCCGGCAATCACGGTTTCCGCAACTGCGCTGTGCTTGGCGCTCCCTGGTACGGCGAGGCCTGTGCCGAAGGCGGCACGCAGCTCGTGATCGTCAAATCCGCGCCGGCAGCTTGTCTGCCCGGGGGGGCCTGCACCTTCGGCATCACGGTGACCAACACCGGATCGCTCCCCTTCAGCGGCGATGTCGTGCTCAGCGACACCATGTTCATGGGCGGCGGCCCCGCGCTGCCGGCGCCGATCACGGCGATTGCGCCCCCGCTGGGCTGCGCGCCGGCACCGGCTGCCATGCCGTTCTCCTGCACAGCGCCGCTGACGCTCGCCGCCGGCGCCTCGCAGACTTTCGACATCACCGCGACCATGCCGATCGGCCCCGCGCCGGGATACTGGGCGCGCAATTGCGTTGCCGTGTCTGCACCGGGCGTTGCGCCACCCGTGCTCCCGCCAGCTATGCCGGCTCCGAGCAACGTGAGCTGCGCCTGGGTGCCCGTCGGCGCGCCTCTGCCGCTCAATAACCTGCGCCTCACCAAGTCTGCGCTGCACGCCGGCAAATGCGCCAAGGCGCCCGGCGATATCATCCTCTGCGACTACGAGATCGCGCTGACCAATGATGGCCCCTCGCCTTATCACGGCATGATCGGTCTCAACGAGACCGTCCCCGCGGCCTCGACCCTGACGGTCGCCGACCCGGCCTGGGCTTGCGCTGGCGGGCCGCCTGTCTATGCCTGCAACACGCTCGCCGCGGTCGATATCGCGGTGGGAGCGACGATGCATCTTCCGCTCCAGGTCTCGATCCCGCTGGCGCCGCTCGAAGCTGCCGGTTGCACGCTCCCCAACACGGCGGCGATCGTATTGCCCGCCGCCGGCACGGACGCCAACTTCGACGGCACCGATGATTCCGACACCGCCTTCGCCGACGCGTTCCTTTCCTGGGTCGACGGCTTCGGTGTGCTGCAAGTCACCTGCGATCCGACCAACCTCAAGACGACGAAGGTCTCCAAGGGTGACTGCGTCGCCGCGGGCAACAGCTTCCGCTGCGATTACACTGTCACCGTCTTCAACATGGGCCCCGACCCCTATCACGGCCCGATGAAGCTCGACGAGCAGCTCGGCTTTGCGCCGACCTCGGTGTCGTTCTCGGCGCCCTGGGGCTGCCCGGGCGGCGGATCCAGCTATCAGTGCACGCATCCGCACGTCGATCTGGAGAAGGGTCAAAGCGTCGAGCTGCACGTCTCCGCCCAGGTGCCGGGGCGCCAGTGCCAGCTTATCAATCGCGCTGCCACCGTCTTCCCGGTCCCCGGAACGCGCTACAACAACGTTCTGGGCGACGACCTCGCCAGCGCGACGGCGAAGATTCCCGCACCGGACTGCGAGAAACCGGAGCGGCCTCTGTGCGAGCCCGGCGCCAACGAGCTGCGTAGCGAAAGCGGCGCCTGCGTCTGCAAGACGGGGTACCTCCGCGACCGCAAGCTGGGTTGCATTCCGATTGTCGCCGAGCCCGCGCTCTGCCCCGACGGGACACCTGTTCCCGCGAGCGGCCGCTGCGTCGAGGAGCCGAAGCCGCTCTGCGAGCCGGGGCGCAACGAGTATCGCAACGACGAGGGCGAGTGCGTCTGCAAGCGCGGCTACGAGCGCGACAAGCGTGGTCGCTGCGTCGAGGAGCTGAAACCGCTGTGCGATCCCGGTCCCAACGAGTATCGCAACGATAAAGGTCAGTGCGTCTGCAAGCGTGGCTTCGAGCGCGACAAGCGTGGTCGCTGCGTCGAGGAGCCGAAGCCGCAGTGCCAGCCCGGGCCGAACGAGTACCGCAACGACGACGGCGAGTGCGTCTGCAAGCGCGGGTTCGAGCGCGACAAACGCGGCCGCTGCGTCGAGGAGCCGAAGCCGCAGTGCCAGCCGGGGCCAAACGAGTATCGCAACGATAAAGGCCAGTGCGTCTGCAAGCGTGGCTTCGAGCGCGACAAGCGAGGCGTTTGCGTGAAACCGGCGGACCCTGCCGATGAGTGCCGCAAGAAGGGCTGGATATGGACCGGCAAGCGCTGCACCGAGCCAACCAACCCGGCTGAAGAGTGCCGCAAGAAAGGCAAAGTTTGGGATGGAAAGCGCTGCATAGATCAGCCGAGCCCGGCTGACGAGTGCCGCAAGAAGGGCTGGATCTGGACTGGCAAGCGCTGCATCGAGCCGAAGAAGCCCTGTCCGCCCGGCACTACCGGCACGCCGCCGAACTGCAAGACGGTCGAGAAGCCGAAGTGCCCGCGCGGCATGATAGGCACCCCGCCGAACTGCAAGCCGATCGTGATCCCGAAGTGCCCCAGCGGCACCATCGGTATCCCGCCGAACTGCAAACCCGTCGCGAAGCCGAACGGCACAACGCCCTCGACGGTCCCACGTTGAAAAGCAATCGCAGGAAGGACGCCGAGGGGTAGTGGGCTGGATGCCGTATCGTTAGACTTTGAGGGGGCGTTGGTAGCGGGAGGCGGACTCGAACCGCCGACCTAAGGATTATGAGACCTTCGCTCTAACCACCTGAGCTATCCCGCCACATGGCGCGCATTTACTTGGCACGCGCCGAAACTGTCAAGAATCCGCGGCCATGAGGGACGGATTTATTCGGCCGCAACCGGACGGGCCGCCGCGCCGCGCTTGGCGAAACGCACCATCGTGAATAGGCCGAACGGGCGCAGCGACTTGCGCTCGACCAGCTCGAGGTCGTCGCAAACCTCGACGCGCGAAAGATCGAACACCGAGCGCCAGCCGATCTTGTCGGCGAACGGCGCCATGCGCCGCTCCACCCAGCCCCGCACGCCCTGGCGCTGGCTGAAATGGTTGACCAGCATGACTTCGCCGCCCGGCTTCACGACGCGCGCGAGCTCACGCATCACCTTCTCGGGGTCGGGAACGACAGTCATCACGAACATTGCGACGACCGTATCAAAGGAGGCATCCGGGAACTTCAGGTCCGAGGCATCCATCTCGTGCAGGCCGGTCACATGATCGAGCCGCTCCTGGGCGACGCGCTCGCGCGCCTTTTCGAGCATCTCCGGAGAAAGGTCGATACCGGTGACCTCGAGGTGGCGTTTGTAGTCCGGCAGTGACAGGCCCGTGCCCACGCCCACTTCCAGCACCCGACCGCGGGTCTTGTTGAGCACCTGGACGGCGTGTCGGCGACTTTCCCCGGCGACGAGGCCGAACGTGTAGTCGTAGACCGGTGCCCAGCGACGGTAGGCGTCGAGGACGTCGGTCTCGTCGATACGCCCGATGCTGACGACACGCCCATGGACGCGTTGCAGTGCAGGTTGACGGCGATAATCAGTTTGCGACATCGATCTCACGAACCCTTGGACCCACGCCCTTCAAATTCATCTACCTGTGCTCACGGCTCAGCTCGGCCACCTGGGCAGCGCCAGGCTGCCGCGCGATGGCGCGGGCGATGAACCCGCCGCCGAGAAGCCGGGCGTCGCCGGCGCCGCTGGCGTAGAACACGCACGCCTGCCCCGCCGCTACCCCGTCCTCGCCGTCTTCTAGCACAACGGTGGCTGTCCCGTCCGCTTCCGCAAAAAGCGTTGCCGCTTGAGGCGGTTGCGACGAGCGTACGCGCGCGAAGATGGGCAGACCCTCGGCGGCCGCCTCCTCGAACGGCACATCGCCGAGCCAGTTGGTGTTTCTAAGCAGGAGGCTTTTTGTCCGCAAGCAGTCACGCGGTCCCACCACGACCTCGTTGCGCTCGGCGTCGAGCCGCACGACGTAAAGTGGTTCGGGGCCCGGGATGCGCAGCCCTTTGCGCTGGCCGATCGTGTAATTGATGATGCCTTCGTGGCGGCCGAGGCGGCGCCCATCGATGTGAACGATGTCGCCCGGCTTCAGTGCGCCCGGCTTCAGCCGCTCGATGACGCCCGTGTAGCGCCCTGTGGGCACGAAGCAGATGTCCTGGCTGTCGGCCTTCTCGGCCACCGGGAGCCCGAACGTGCGCGCGAGGTTCCGGACCTCGGCCTTCGGCATGCCGCCGAGCGGGAACCACAGGTGCCGCAGCTGCTCGGCCGTTGTCGCGAATAGGAAATAGCTCTGGTCCCGGTCTGCATCGACGGCCCGCAGAAGCTCCGGCCCGCTGGCACCCTCGCGGCGCTGGATGTAGTGCCCGGTCGCCAGCACGTCGGCGCCGAGCTCCTTGGCGGTACCGAGTAGGTCCCGGAACTTGATCTGCTGGTTGCAGGTGACGCACGGGATCGGCGTCTCGCCGGCAGCATAGCTCTCCGCAAAGCTGTCGATGACCGCCGACGCGAACCGGTTCTCGTAGTCGAGCACGTAGTGGGGTATGCCAATCGCATCTGCAACCCGGCGGGCGTCGTGGATGTCCTGCCCGGCGCAGCAGCTCCCCTTGCGCCCCGTTGCGGCACCGTGGTCGTAGAGCTGCAGGGTGATCCCGATCACCTCGTGGCCGGCCTGGTGCATCAGGGCTGCGACCACCGACGAGTCGACGCCGCCCGACATGGCGACCACCACGCGCCGGCGCGCGCCGCCGGCGGACGGGCCGGAGGCGGGGTCGCTATGGCCAGTAAAGGGCACGTTTTCGGTCACGCGTCGGGGACCAGCACTCTTCTTGACGATCGGGCTTCGTCCGCCTGGGCGCCTCGCTGCGCCGCGGATGCCGGCGAACTTAGGGCCGGATCGGGGGGATACGCAAGTTGGCGTCCGGGAGGACCGCCTGGGCGCCGCATCGGCCCCGCCTCGATCGCCCGCACCGGTCCTTGGTTTCGTAAACCTTAATTGTCTGCAGGATGACGCGGACGGCCCGATTTATGTTATGTTTACTCAAGGGCTTAGGTCAGCGTTAATCGTGTTGGTCTAAGACTGATAGCTGGTCAGCGAGTGTGTAATGAGTATCATGACCGAGCAACAGATGAGAGCGCGGGTGCGCTACGTTATCGGGCCCGATGGGAGCCCGCTGACGATTGCGGATCTCCCTCCTAAAGATACGAAGCGTTGGGTGATCCGCCGTAAAGCGGAAGTGGTCGCTGCCGTTCGCGGTGGCCTGCTCAGCATCGAGGAGGCATGCGACCGCTATAAGCTGACCGTCGACGAGTTTCTCTCCTGGCAGAGATCGATCGACAAGCATGGGCTTCCGGGCCTGCGGGCGACGCGCATTCAAGAGTACCGCGACTGACAGTCCGTGATGGCGGCTGCGGAGGACCCCTCCGCTAGTTGCTTTTCGGAGCGGGTTTCTTCTTGCCTTCCGTCGGAAGGGGAGGGGGCTGTGGCGTGCTCTCCGACCAGCCCCCCGATTGTGCTTCCGCGCAGCCGATCGCTCCCGACCCCCAGCGGCGTGCGTCGGCCTCCATCGATTTTGCCATCGCCTCCGGCATCTTGACGTTCTCGAATGTGAGCGCAGTGCTGTCGTTCTCGAGCGCGATGCCGATGCGGTACGCGCGCGGGCCCTTCGGATTGTCAGACAGACGGTTGCGCTCGTGGATCGAGATTTCCGCCTTGCCGCCCTTGCCGGGCGGATCGGCCTCGGCGTGATAGACGTAGTCCGCCTTTAGCGGCCCCGTGGAGCCAAACCAGCAGCTCAAGGCCCCACGCGCGATCCGCTCGTAGACCTCCGTCGGGGAGCCGACAATGGTTGCCTCACTCAGCGTGCCGACGAGCTCGGGGAGGCTCGGAAGGCTTGAACCGTTGCCGGAGCAACCGCCGCCGCTGGCCACAGCCAGGGCTATCAGTCCGGCAAGGGTTGGGCGCAAGGCGATTTGCATTGCCGACAGGGCTCTCGCGGCCGTTGGAGATGCGCAGGCCGGCATCGTGCCGCGCTTCGAGGCCCTCGTGACACGCACGGGGTGCGAAAACAAGGCCGCCAACGCGACAAGGCGTTAGCGGCCTTTGGCCCCGTTCGGGGTGCAGTTCTGGGAAGTGGTCCGCGGCTTTGCGCTGCCAAGGGCCGTTCAGCGTAGCGCGGCGGCGCTCCGGTCCGAGCGGCGACGGCTACGGAGCTGTTCGTGGCTCGTCGGCGAATCGGCTCTCGCCACCTGCTCGAGCGCCTCGTCCCGCTCGCGCAGGGCCGCCTCGAGCTTCACACGCAGGCCATCCGCCGATGCCTTGAGGTTGTCGCGCCGCTGGCTCGCCGACTTGGCGAAGGTGGAATAGGCGAAATGCGCCGGATCGCGAACGCCGGTACGCTCCTCTTCGGCCTTGATCTGGCGATCGAGATCGCTGGCCATGCCGTCGAACTCGCGGATCATGTGCTCCAAATCGGCGACTTTGCGACCCATTTCGTCGGCGGCAAAACGCTTCAGCCTCAACGCCGATTCACGTGCTTTCATTGTTCGATACCCCGGACTAACTCGAACTCGCGCCGTAAACTAAACAAGAAGCGTGCCAGCGCTGCCGTTTACAGTCCGCACGCGCAGTTCGGCAGCGTGCGGAAGAGCCCAATTATCGGGCTGCGTGCGGGCGGCGCACAACGTTCGCACCAAATCTGACACGCGCCCATTAAGTTGCGGTAAAGCAACGCGAAGATCAATCCCTTCACCAGCGGTGCCATTGAGGCAAAAAAACGGCAGCCTGCCCCTAGGGGGGTGCCGCGAATTCTGTTACCTCTTGATTCGTAAACGCATTGGGCTTGCGTGGCACCGACCTCGACCAGCGGTATTTCCGGCGGGAGATATGGTCAGGGATGGCGCGCCGTCGCCGGCTCCGGGTACTTCGGCTTACCAGCACATATATATGGTTTCAGCGCAGCTTGACCGCTGCGGATGCCCTGACTTGTCCGGCGATCTCGTGTCGAGGGCGAATGGGATCTGGCGCCAGCAAGGTAACCAAGTTGCTTAGACTCGTGGGGCGTGAAGCAAGACTTAATTAGGGTTTGTTAACCTTTGAGCGGGTAAATTCCTAACGATGGCTTAGCTTAAAGAGATGCGGGCGCTCTCTTTCGGCTTCTGGGGCAGCGGCGCGGACTAAGAGGAACAAACATGAGAGTCCTTCTGATCGAGGACGACAGTGCAACGGCGCAAAGCATCGAGCTGATGCTTCAGTCCGAAGGGTTCAACGTCTACACGACGGACCTGGGCGAGGAAGGCGTCGATCTCGGCAAACTGTACGACTACGACATCATCCTTCTTGATCTCAATCTGCCGGACATGAGCGGATATGAGGTTCTGAAGACCTTGCGCGTTGCCAAGGTCGGCACTCCGATCCTCATTCTTTCTGGCATGGCCGGCATCGAGGACAAGGTGCGCGGTCTCGGCTTCGGCGCCGACGACTACATGACGAAGCCGTTTCACAAGGACGAGCTCGTCGCGCGCATCCACGCGATCGTGCGTCGGTCGAAGGGCCACGCGCAGTCCGTCATCGAGACGGGCGACCTGCGCGTTAACCTCGACACCAAGACCGTCGACGTTAACGGCCAGCGTGTGCATCTCACCGGCAAGGAGTACCAGATGCTCGAGCTGCTCTCCCTGCGCAAAGGGACGACGCTCACCAAGGAGATGTTCCTCAATCATCTCTACGGCGGCATGGACGAGCCGGAGCTCAAGATCATCGACGTGTTCATCTGCAAGCTGCGCAAGAAGCTGCAGGCGGCCACGGGTGGTCAGCACTACATCGAGACCGTTTGGGGCCGCGGCTACGTGCTGCGCGATCCGAGCGACGACAGCGCCGTCACCGCCGCCTGAGGGCGATGACCAGCGCTGCTGCCCGTTCTCGGGAGCCTTCGGGCTCCCGATTGCGTTTCGGGCCCCTTAACGTTCCGAGGTGGACTTGCCGTGCCGCGTGTTGTGTAGTGAGCGCAATTGCAGCTCCGCAGTGGACTTCAGTGAGTAAAATGGCGTCGGGCTCCGTTGTGACGAGAAACGGACAGCGGAGGGTGGCGTTCCTCACCCGGCATTCCTGGCCCTGGACGCGCCAGATCGACGATGGCGCCGGGCTGCACGGCGACCTGGCGATTACGTTCGCTCCGACATCGAATGATGATTGGCTCGTCGTCTACGACGACATTCGCGAGCCGGTGCGCACGCATTTGCCGGCGAGCCGCCGCATCCTTTTCGTGACGGAGCCGCCGGGACAGAAGTCCTACAGGACCGCATTCGCCAATCAGTTCGGCGTCCTCGTCTCGCCCTACCCGATCCCCGGATACAGGGGACGTTGGGTACCGGGCCAGCCGGCGATTAACTGGTTCTATGGTGTGGACTTCGACGGCGGCAAACCCGAGAGTCGTATCGACATCGAAGGCCTGCGCGAGCTCCCCGTTCCCGCCGACAAGAAGAAGCGCATCTCCGTCGTCTGCTCCACCAAGGCGCGTCTGCCCGGTCATCGCGCGAGGCTGAGCCTGCTCGAGCGCCTGAGGGCGCAGTTCCCGGATTCGATCGATCTATTCGGGCGCGGCTTCAAGCCGATCGGCGACAAGGCCGACTGCATCGCGCCCTATCGCTACCACCTCGTTCTCGAGAACTCGAGCTGCCCGCACTTCTGGACCGAGAAGCTCGCCGACGCTTATCTCGGCTATGCGCTGCCGATATTCGTCGGCTGCAGCAACGTTGTCGACTACTTCCCCGAGCGCTCGATGGTGCGTATCCCAAACGTTGCCGATCATGACGCTGCCGTTCGTATTGTCTCCGAAGTTCTCGCGAAGGATCCTTGGGAGGAGCGCCTGCGAGACATCGTCGCCGCGCGCACGGAGCTGATCGAGCGGCAGAATGTCTTCTCGGTGATCGAGCGCCTGACCGGCGACGCAAGCGAGGTGGCGACGGCTGCACCGCAGACCATCTGGCCCGGCAAGCAGTGCGGCCCCGTGCAAAGCCTGCTGCGCGCCGCGAAGGAAGCCGGCGAAAGGCTTACGGCTCTAGCTGGGCGCTCTTGAGCAGCGCGTCCGTCTCGGCATCCGGCAGCCGGTCGCGGATCGCGATCCAGAACACGAGGAGCGAGAACGCAGCCACGATGGCGAGGTCGCCGTACTTCGGCAGCAGCCCGAGTCCCCCGCCGTAGTTGCCGACGAACGACAGCACGCCGAGCCCATCGATGAACAGCAAGAACCACAGCGACTGCTTGAGGTCGAGCTTCTCGGATTCGTGCGTCCAGTAGTGCACGGCAATGAGCAGCGCTCCGCCCGCGATGGCGAGCGCAAATACTTTCCAGTTCGTCTGCCAGCCTGCCCAGTAGACGATGCAGCCGACCATCATGAACGCGATCGCCGACACTGCAATGCCGCCCTTGAGACGGAACGGTCGCTTATGCGCCGGCAACTGGTGGCGCATGGCGGCGAGTGAAACGGGACCGAACGCAAGCGAGAGAATGGCGGCCGACGATATGAAGCCGATGAGCTGCGACCATCCCGGCAGCGGCAGCAGCAACAGCAACCCGACTAGGAAGTTGATCAGGATGGACCACACCGGCACCTGCGCGGTGTTGAGGCGCATGAACAACTTGGGAAGCTGCCCGTTCTCCGCCAGCGCGTAGTTGATGCGCGCGGTCGCGCCCGTATAGGCGATGCCGGTCCCGGTCGGCGAGACGATGGCGTCGACGTAGAGCAACGCCGCGAGGCCCTGGAGGCCGAGGATGGTCGCGAACGCCGCAAAGGGACCATCGGCAACGTTCTCGGCGAGCTGCGTCCAGCCGCCTGCAAGATGCGCCGTCGGGACGGCGCCGATGAACGCCACCTGCAGCAGCACGTAGATGACGAGCGTGATCACCACGGCGCCGACCATGGCGAAGGGCACGTTACGCTGCGGGTTCGCGGCTTCGCCGGCCATGTCGATGACGGTGCGGAACCCGAACAGCGAGAAGATCACGCCGCCTCCCGCCACCGCAGCGAATATCCCGTCAGCCCCGGTGGGCATGAAGCCGCCGTGATCCGTGAAGTTGCTCTTTTCGAAGCCGAACACGATGAGGCCGGCCACGGCGAGCAGCGGCACGGCGAGTTTCCAGGCCGTTACCGCGAGATTGGCGCGGGCGAGCCAGCGTACGCCGGCGAGATTGAGGATCACGAACGTCATGAGCAGCACCGTCGCCACGATGACGCCGTGCCCCGTCAGCACGCGATTGCCGTCGATGGTCGTCGTCAGCCAAGGCAGGAGGTTCGAGGAGTATTGCAGCACGGCCGTCACCTCGATGGGGGCCGTTGCAACATAGGCGATCCAGCACAGCCATCCGGCCATGAACCCGCTCATCGATCCGTGCGAGAAGTAGGGGATGCGGGCGATCGCGCCTGCCAGCGGAAGCATGCCGCCGAGTTCGGCGTAGACCTGCGCCAGCAGCAGCGCGACGCCGCCGCCGATCATCCACGAGAGGATTGCCGCCGGCCCGGCGATCTGCGCCGCATAGAGCGAGGCGAACAGCCACCCCGATCCCATGATGCCGGTGATGCCAGTGAAGAGGAGGGCGATAGGGCCGATCTGCCGCTGCAAAGCAGGCCTGGTGCCCTCGACTTCCTTCAGCATTCATTCCCCCCGCACCTGCGTCTGTTACCCGCGCACGATACGCGCAACGCAATCCCCAACGCCTTCCTGCCATGGGGGCAGGCGGAGCCCGAACGTCTGCTCGAGCTTGGAGCAGTCGAGCTGCGAGTTGGTCGGCCGCTGCGCCGGCGTCGGGTAGTCGGTGCTGCGGATTGGATCGACCTCGGCGGCGGGACCGCCCAGTCCGCGCGAGCGCGCGAACACCTCTTCGGCAAACGCTCGCCAAGTCGTCGTGCCCGAGTTGGCGGCATGGTACACGCCCCAGGGCCCTTCGGCCCCCTGCGGAGAAACCCTGCGCGCAATGTCGAGGATCGCCGCGACGAGATGCGGGGCGTAGGTCGGGCTGCCGTGCTGATCCTCGACGACGCGCACGCGCGGTTGCCCGGCCGCTTGCGTCAGCATCGTTTTGACGAAGTTGCGCCCGGCGGGGCTGAAGATCCACGCCGAGCGCAGGATGATGTGCTTCGGGTTGGCCTCGCGCACGGCCTGCTCGCCCTCGAGCTTCGACTTGCCGAAGACGGTGGCGGGCGAGGTCGCATCGTCCTCGACATACGGCTCGCGCTTGCTGCCGTCGAAGACGTAGTCCGTGGACATGTGGATGATCGGGATGCCGCGCCTCGCGGCCGCTTCCGCAAGCATGCGCGCCCCGTCGCGGTTGAGGGCGAATGCGCGTTCCACATCGCTCTCCGCCTTGTCGACGGCGGTGTAGGCCGCGGAGTTTATGACGACGGTCGGCGAGATGGCGGACAGCGCGCGCTCGATCGATCGCGCCTCGCAGATGTCTAGCGCCGCGCGCCCGACGGCACACGCCGTCACGTCCGGGCAGCCCGGCGCCATCTCGACCAGCGAGCGCGCCACCTGTCCCTGCCAGCCGGCAATCAGCAGACGCATCAGACGCTCCCAAGCATGACTAGTGTGATGATCGAGAGATTCGCCATAACAAGCGGCTCGGTACCAAGCGAATTCCTCGATCTGAATCACACTAGCAAGTCTATGATTCTAGTGTTCCTTATGATTCCGAAGTTCGCTCTCAACCCGGTCCGCAAACACAGGCGAACTTCGGAATCGGGACACTAGTCCCGCTCCGTCGCAAGGCTCGTCTCGCCGGCGCCGCGGCCACGGCGATTGACCTGCCAGAGGAGTTCTCCGTCCTCGATAGCAAAGGCGAAAACATGACCCATGCACGCGGCTACGACGGTTTCCGCGACGATGCGCACAGATACCGCCTGCCCCTCGCAAGGCAGGCCGGCGGGAAACTCGACGAGCGCCCGCTCCCACACGAGACGTCCCGTCTCCGCCTCGATCAGCGTCACGGCGCCCGCATGGCCCATGGCGACGAGCGCTCTCGACCGTTCCGATGATGCATGCCGCTCAGCCAAGCTCGTCGTCCTTCTGGTTGAGGAATATGAGGACGAGCCCGATAGAGACGATGAAGCGGAACGCAGCCTGCTGGCCGTTCCATTTCTGCGACTGCCACATCTGGAACCACTCGCCGCCCACCGTCATGAAGCCGAAGAACCAGAGCGCAAAGCCGGTGACGAGCCCGGCGATGGCGACATCCTTCGCCGCGTTGAACTCCCTCGCGGGGGAGAAGCGCGCGAGCCAGAGGCGGCGCGCCCCGATGATGCACAGGAC
Source organism: Pseudomonadota bacterium (assembly GCA_023405815.1). Taxonomy (GTDB): domain Bacteria; phylum Pseudomonadota; class Alphaproteobacteria; order Rhizobiales; family Hyphomicrobiaceae; genus Hyphomicrobium_A. The sequence goes on from JAEXXM010000027.1 coordinate 21,512, forward strand.
GCCGGCAAGCAGCTCCGCCGCGATGATGAGGGCGTAGGAGAGATGGTAAAGGACCGGGCTCGTGATCGCCCGCCAGGTGAGCGTCGTCGAGGGGAAAACCGTATCCATCGACATTACATGCTGCACGAAGGCGTAGTTAGTGCCGTAGTCGACAATGTTGTCGGCGCCGACGAGCAGCGAGAACAGCCCGATCATCAGGACGAGCAGGACCTTCGCAGCGCGCACGAGCATATCGGGGCCCCTTTCGATTCGCCGCGCCAATTATGCTGGTCTGGCTAGCCGGCGCCAACTCCGCTACTGAATGGGCAGAACAACTGTCAACTGCGCGAGGACTAGACCCGCGATATGACCGAGAATGCAACGTCCGGCCCAGCCAAAGGCCTCAAGGCGGCGATCGTGCCTGTGACGCCGTTCCAGCAGAACTGCACGCTGCTATGGGACCCCGAGACCAAGAAAGGCGCCATCGTCGACCCGGGCGGCGACCTCGACCACATCGAGGCGGCCATCGCCGAGGTCGGCATGAAGCCCGAGAAGATTCTCCTCACGCACGGGCACATAGATCATGCCGGCGGTGCGGCGGAGCTGCGCGAGCGGCTCGGCGGCATCCCCATCGAGGGACCGCATGCCAACGAGCGCCCGCTGCTCGACAATCTCGACAAGCAGGGCGAGGCCTACGGCATCGAGGCGCGCCCCGTGACGCCGGACCGCTGGCTCGATGATGGCGACACGGTCTCCGTGGCCGGCCACACCTTCGAGGTGCTGCATTGTCCCGGTCACTCGCCGGGCTCCGTCGTCCTCGTCAATCGTCCGCAGCGGTTCGCGCTCATGGGTGACGTGCTGTTTCAGGGATCGGTCGGCCGCACCGACCTTCCGCTCGGCAGCCACGAGGCGCTGATGAAGTCGATCCGCACCAAGGTGATGGCGCTGCCTGACGACTTCGCATTCATCTGCGGACACGGCCCGACGAGCACCATCGGCCAGGAGCGCCGCACAAATCCGTTCATCGTCGGCGACGCCGCCTAGCTCAACACCAAGTTGTCAAAGCGCGAGCGTCGTCCTAGCACCACCGTCATCCTCGGCTTTATGCCGAGGACCCAACTCTCCGCTGGCTCCGACGCTGTATTTGGGCCGTCTAGATCGCAGCAACTTGGATCCTCGGGACAAGCCCGAGGATGACAGTTAGTGCGCTGTCAGAGGTCAAGCGGCTTAGAAGTTCCACTCTCTACGCAGGCAGCCGAACACGCCGCATTCGGCGCTCAGCGTCCCGACGCCGATCGGGCTTGCGTCATCGACATTCGCCCAGACGTCAACGGTGTTGACGCGCAGCGTCTCCGAACAACTGCGCTTGCAGTACACCCAGGTGCCGTGCGGCAGGCGCACCTGATAGCCGACGTCGGTCGCCCGGTACGGCGCACGGATTGAGCCGTTGCCGTCGTGGCTGTGGGCAGTCACGTAGCCGAGGACCTTGCTCACGGCGCGCGGGCCCGCGTAGGCGGAGCCGGCCATCGCCAACGTGGCCGCGGCTACAATGAGTCCGGCGGCGAGTGCGGGGCGCTTCATCTTCGTCTCCTGCCTAGGCTGCGCGTCGTTCGATGTAGAATCTCATTGCAAACTAGCATGATTGCGGCGTGCACCGGCCCCGGCCGCTAACTCGGCCGCGAGCTGTTGCCCGTGCGCACCGCCTGCAGCCAGAGGGTCAGCTGTTGCGGGCGAAGTTTATGCTGACGCCCTTCAGGGCAGAGCCCTGCGTCGACAGCGAAACCGACTGCGTCTCCCCGCCGATCGAAACCGACAGCGAGCCGGTCAGTCCACCGCCGCCGATGTTGAGGCGCAGCTTGGAATCGTCGGCGCTTCCGGTGATGGTGCCCGTCTGATTGTAGTTGCGCTCTTCCCAGGTCCCGGTAACGCGGCCGTTCGCGTACTTCAGCACCGAGCGCAGCTCCACCTTGGTGGAGGGATTGGCGCAGATGATGTTGAGCTTCAGCTCCGCGCCGCCCGAGCCGGAGTAGTAGCCCTTGCAGGTGAGCTTCTCGCTCTTGCCGCCTTCGAGGCGGGCGGTGCCCTTGCCGGACCAGGTGCCGACCAGCGCCGAGAATGGACTGCCGGCGACGGCAGGCACGCCGATCATCAGAACGGCGAACGAACTCAACGCCAGAGCCTTAACGCTCCCCCTCAACAAGCTCACAATACACCTCCAAAAGCTCTGACCTGTCCCACAACCAATTGATGCCCGCATGCTACGTGGCGACTGGCCAACGTGCAGACACACAGACGCCGCCGAGAACATGGTATCGGCATGTCTCAAATTAGCACAGTCGGAGTTAAATAAGTGTCTCGCCCATGCATCGACAACCCTTCCGGGCATGCTGCGGCGCACAAGATTTTTCGTGATCGAAAGCCGTGACGCCGGGCGCATTTAGCTGGACTGGGCGGTTGCGCCGCGAAGAACCCTGGCTATATTGCGCCGCTTGCGACGGAGGGGTGGCCGAGTGGTTGAAGGCGCACGCCTGGAACGCGTGTAGGCGGGCAACCGTCTCGTGGGTTCGAATCCCACCCCCTCCGCCAGCCCATAGACCCTCCGAGAACCGGGCTGATTCCCAGCATCGATGGTGCTTCCGCGCGGTACCGAGGACGCGCCGCGGCTTCAGGCCGCCTGGGCGGGTAGGTTTCCTGGCAGGAAAGATATGATACTCGTGCGCGCCAGTGCTCCTGACGCTCTCACAATGGCTGCGCCCCGGAATGACGGTTGAAAAAGTTTCGACGCTCGACGGGCGCCAGCAGGCGATCAGCTTGGCCGCCATCATCTCGACCGCCTTCGGTGTGGGCCTAGCCTTCGGCATCGGCGTCCCTTTGACGGCGCTGACCTTCGCCGCCTCGCAGCAGTCCGAGTGGATGATCGGCCTCGCCGGCGCCGCGCCGGCGCTGGGCGTTCTGGCCATGCTGCCGTTCGTCCCCCGCATCATGGCGCGGCTCGGCCCTGTCGCCGCCATTGCCGGCGGATGCGTCCTCGGAGCGCTCGGGTTCTTCGCGCTCTATGCGTTCGCATCGCCCTGGGCCTGGATCGCGCTGCGCTGCCTGATGAGTGCCGGCCTGGCGCTGCCATGGCTGGGGGGCGAGACCTGGATCAACTCCGTCTCGAGCCAGAACGTCCGCAACCGGGTCATCGCCGTCTACGTGTCGGTCTTCTTCATCGGCTTCGCCCTCGGCCCTCCCGCTTTGCAGATCGTCGGCACCGACGGCCTTCTGCCGTACGCGATCGGCGCCGTCGGCGTCACGCTCTCGGCCCTGCCGATCGTGCTGGCGTACAAGCTGGCCCCTCCCTTCGATCACGACGAGACAACGGGATTGGTCGCCGCCGGCCGGATCGCGCCCATCGCCACCATTGGAGGGTTCATCGCCGGATTTTCCGAGATGACGTTCTTCTCGCTGCTGCCGAACGTCGCCCTGGCCGCGGGATCGAGCCAGAACGAGGCTCTCAACCTCCTCACGATGCTCCTGCTCGGCGGAATATTCCTTCAGTTTCCGCTCGGATGGATTTCCGACAAGCTCCCCCGTGTGACGGTGCATCTATCGGTGATCGCCGCCATGTGCGTGCTGCTGTGGTCGCTCCCGAGCCTGCTCGCGATGCCTTTCGTTCCGGGCATCGTCGCATTCCTCCTCGGCGGCATCGTCCTCGGCTTTTACACGAGTTCGCTCGCCATCATCGGCGAGGAGGTCGGGCCGCGCGATCTTGCCGCCGCCAACGTCGCGTTCCTCGTCATGTACCAGCTCGGCGGCATGGCCGGACCTCTCGCCGCCGGCGTAGCGATGACTTGGGCGCCGGCGATCGGTTTCGTCGCCACGCTCACCGCCGCGATGCTGGTCTTTGCCGCGATCGTCGTCGCGTTCGATTTGTCTGCCAAGCGCCGCGTCGCGCAAGGCTGCGCCAACGCCGACTGATGTCGGCGCATCTCTCGGCAGCTACTTGCTGTCGCCCTCCGCCTTCTTCTCCGCGATGCCGAGCTTGGTCTCCAGCGCCGAGATTTCCCCGCGCAGCTTTTCCTGCTCTTGGTTGCGGCGGACCATTCGCATCTGGATCTTGCCGATCTCCATCGACAGCGTGCGCCGAGAGTCGGCATCCCCGCGGCTGCTGGTGTCGTACTGCTTGTCGAAGATCGCCTGCTGGTCGGCCTTGTTGTCCTCCTGCAGCTGACGCAGGCGCTCGCGCGCCTGGGCGAGCGCCACTATGCTCTCCGTGTGCTCGGCGTCGGCTTTCTTGGCGGCTGCATCGTCGAGAGAGCGTGCAGCTGCTTGCGGCGCCGCGTCGGTCTTCGCTGCGGTCTTCTGGAAGTAGAAGTCGCCCGTCAGCGCCGAGTGGTCCCACGGCACCTGCTTGCCGTCCGTCGCCGCGAGAACGTCCTTGCGCACCTCGATCATCGTCGAGGTGAGATTGCGATTTGTCTCGCGCACGTGCTTGGCGAGCGCCGCCGTGAACGGCGAGTTGCGCCCCTTGCCGTCCAGCGCCACGTTCCCCGGCTGCGTCGAATAGGAGATGAAGGTGCCGACGCCGGTCTCGACCTGGGCGAGGCCCTTGCCGATGCTGGCCGAGCGCGTACCCATCGAGCGCGCGAGATTGCCTCGGAAGGGATTGTCGCGGCACGCATCGAGGAACACGATGTTGGTCTTGTCGCCCCGCCCGAGCTCCATCTGCTTCAGTACGAGATCGAGGCTCACCGCGTCGAAGTCGAGATCGCGCTCGTTCGCGAGGCGTGCATCGATGGGAATGAGATAGTTCCGCCCCCCAACCTGCAGGCCGTGCCCCGCGTAGAAGAAGATGGCCGCATCCGCCCCTTCGAGCAGCTCGGCGAAGTTGCGCACCTTGGTGTCGAAGCCGCGCTTGTCGACATCGAGGCCCAAGATGACGTCGAAGCCGGCGCTCTTCAGAGCGGCGGAGATGTCGTTGGCGTCGTTGGTCGGGTTGGTTAGCGGCGTCGCTTCCGCATATTTCGAGTTGCCGATGACCAGCGCCACGCGCTTTTCGGCGAGGGCGGGCAGGCTGCAGATGACGGAGGCGAAGGCTGCGGCGAGAAGAACACGGACGAATGACATGAAAGAACTCGGCTCTGTTGACCCGCCCTCAATACGCGCAAGGGCGGCGCAGGAGCTATGACCAAATGAGCATGTCGACTTTTTGGCTGGAACGTCTTCGTTCGCGTGCTGCATCGCGGCAACACCTTGGCCATGTTTACAAAACGCCATCAAACGTGATCCGCCTGGGCCACGCGCTTGCCTCAACCGCGGTGCTGCATGCCCTCCAGCGAGGGAGTGACATGGTCAAGAATCACAAGGCGGACAGTTTCGACGGCGGCAGGGCGGCGAGCATCTCGCGCGAGCCCGATCCCGTGAGCAAGCCCGAGTTGAGCCGCAAGGCCATGCCGGGAACGAACATCCATCCCGACGACGATGACGTGTACGCGCTGCTGATTGCCGCCAGCACGCTGGCCAGCGCCAACGAGTAACCCGACGGAGGGCGGCGTCAGCGGCTCGAAAAGGCTGCACTCACGATGCTTTGTCTGACGCACGCGGCCGGTCACTGCCTTCGCCGCCCGCGTCCGATATGTCCGCCGGGGGCTGGGCGAACAGTTGCGCCAGCTCCGCGGCGGACTTGGGACGAGCAAGGACGAAGCCCTGCACCGCATCGATACCCTCCCGGCGCGCATCGAGGAGCTGGTCGCGCGTCTCGACGCCCTCCGCAACCGTAGAGATGCCGAGGTCGCAGCCGAGGCCCGCCACGGCACGCACGACGGCGCGCGCGGCTTCGTTGCCGGACGACAGACCCGCGATGAAGCGCTGCGAGACCTTGATGGTGTCGAAGCGGAAGGTCCGCAGCGAGCTCAGAGGCGAGTATTTGGCGCCGAAATTGTCGAGGGCGACCTTCACGCCGATTTTGCGCAGCTGCTCGAGCACTGGCAGCACCTCGGGAGTGTGCATGAGCAGCGCCTCCTCGCTGACCTCGATCTCCAGCCGCTCGGCAGGAAAGCCCGATGCCAGCAGCGCCAATGACACCGCATTGGAGAAGTTGCCGCTGATGAGCTGTGAGACGGAGACGTTGACCGCCAGCCGCACATGCACTGGCCAGGCGCAAGCTTCCGCGCAGGCATGGCGCACCACCCATTCGCCGATCGGCCCAATGAGCTGCGTCTCCTCCGCCAGCGGCAGGAACTCCGATGGCCGCAACAGACCACGCTCCGGGTGCCGCCAACGAAGCAGCGCTTCGCACGCGTTGATCTCGCCGGTAGCGGCATTGTAGATGGGCTGATAATCGAGCTCGAACTGGTTCTCGGAAAGGGCGCGGGCGAGATCGTCCTCGAGCGAGGTGCGCAAGTCGCACTGCGCCTTCATGCGCTGATCGAAGAAGCGATGGTTGCCACGGCCGGAAGCCTTCGCGTAGTAGAGGGCGATATCCGACTTGCGCAGAAGCAGATCCAGCTCGTCGCCGTCCTGCGGACACACGGCGACGCCGATCGAAACGCCGATCGTGATCTCCCGCCCCTCGATGGTGTACGGCGCGCTGAGCCGGTCGATGATCCGCTCGGCGAGCATCCCCGCGTCATTCATCGGATCCTTCGAGTGCTGCAGAATGGCGAACTCGTCGCCGCCCAGGCGGGCGATGGTGTCGGTGCGTCTGACGCAGCTCCTGAGCCGGTCGGCCACCGCCTTTAGCAGAGCGTCGCCGACCGCGTGCCCGAACGTGTCGTTGACCTGCTTGAAGCGATCGAGATCGAGGGACAGCACGGCGATGCTGTCGTCGGTTCCGATCGCAGGGCGGCTGGCGGCGAACCGCTCGCGAAACAGCGTGCGATTGGCGAGATCGGTAAGCCCGTCGTGCATGGCAAGATGTGCGATGCGGTTCTCGAGGGACAGCTGCCGGGTGATGTCCTCGTGCGTGTCCACCCATCCGCCGTCCGGCATCGGTCCGGCGCTGACGCGAATGCCGCGCCCGTCACCGAGGAAATGCGTGTAGCTGAACGGCTCGCCGGCCTTCACTCTCGCCAGATACTTGGCAAGAATCTCCGCCTTGCGCTCTGCTGAGTCAGCCGGAGCCGCCGCGGCGTCGATCTCCCCGCTCATGACATCAGTCAGCGGGGTCCCCGGCGTGCCGAGCTCCGCCGGCAGCCCGTACATCTTCAGGTACCGTTCGTTGCAGAACACCAGACGCTGGTCGGCGCTGAACATGGAGATGCCGGATGGGATGTGCTTCAGCACCGTATCGAGTTGGATGTTGCGCTGCGCCAGCTGCTCCTGCGCCCCGCGGCTGTCCGTAATGTCGAGGCGCAGGCTCACGTAGCCCGTGATTTTGCCGTTGGCATCGAGCTTTGCAGCGTTGGCCGACTTCACCCAATAAAGCGATCCATCCTTGGCGCGATTGCAGACCTCGGCCTGCCATACTCGTCCGCTCGAGATCGTGGCGTACATATCGCGCCAGAACCCCTTGCTGTGATAGCCGGAGTTCAGCAGCGCGTGCGTCTTGCCGATCAGCTCGTGTCGCGCATATCCGCTGATGCGGCAGAAGTTGTCGTTCGCATGCGTGATGACACCGCGCGCATCGGTCTCCGAGATGATGGCCAGCCGGTCGACGATCGCCGCCTGTAGACTGAGGTGGGACAGCTCCTCGCTTTCGGGCAGCCGCCGCTCGCCGGTGCCGTGCACGAGAAGATCATCAGACTTCCCCCGTGCGCGTGACGATGTCCTCGACAAGCGCGGCATTAACAACTCCCTGTAGGCTCTAACCTGGCGAGATCATCTCCGTACGCCCTATGCACCCTACCGGAGGTACCCTTTATCCGTGATTTACAGCCCAGCCGGCCCGCGGGATGAAAGGTTGAGCTTTCGTTGACCGGCTGGTCTAGCTTGGACGGCCCACCGCGATGAGGTCGAAATCGCCTGACAGCACGGCGTCGAGGCGCCCGCTGCGCCAGCCGGTGGCGAGATCCCGAACCAAGGGCGAGGCGCCGTCGCGATAGCGGCGCACGACGTTGCTGCCACGGCCGGCAGCCGCTAGGGCGGTCTCGAGTGCCGCCTTGAGCTGCTGCTTGGGGAGTTCTTCCAGCGGCGCCGGTGCGACGCGTACCCGTGCCGTCGCGCGCACCTGATTGCCCTCGTCCTCGAACTCGAGGACATGCAGGCCTGCCTCGCGGATGAGTGCGCGCTCTGCCCCAAAGCCGCTGACCGTGATGTAGGGTAGCGCCATGCTTCCGGCTCCCACAGCGACCTCGCTGATCTGCATGCGCCGCCGGTCGGCCCAGCCGCGGTACATGTCGGCGAGGCGCCGGCACCAGGCGACGCTCCCGGCCTCTTCGCCTGGCCGCTCGAACGCCGGCTCGATAGCCAGCACCACCTCGACCGCAGCCGTGTCCTCTGCGTCGCGCAGCCCTTCCCCGACGAGATGAAGCTGCAGTGCCAGCCGCGAGATCAGCTCGCGCGACGCCCTGCCTGCGCGCTCGGTGCCCTTGTCGAGCCGCGCCTTCAAGGCGTGCGCCGTCTCGGTCGCCGAGCGTATGCGGTCCATGAGGGCCAAACGCGAGAGCGTTACGTAGCGCTGCGGGTCGTTCCAGAAGCGGGCTTCCTGCATGGGCACGGAAAGCTCGAGCTTGCGCCGCTCCCACTCTGCAGACGAGAGCACGCCGTCGATCCGCTCGAGCTCTGCCGCGAGCGCAGCGTGCTCTGCCTCGCTTCCCTGCGGCGACAGGATCATCTCGGCCAGCAATGGCGGCTCCCCGTCGGGAGCAGTCACCGCATCCGTCTCCCCATCGGCGTCGGGATCGACGAACTCGGCCTGGATGGCGCGCCCGTCGCTGCGCACGAACACGAACTGGTCGCCCTCAGGGAAGCGCTGCTCGACGATGGTCGCTGCGAGCGGAGCGATGAGGTACTGGTCGATGGCGCGCTTCAGCGGCCGCGCGCCCATTTCCGGCGAGAAGCCCTTCTCCAGCAGGAAATCGATCGCCGACGCTTCCCACTCGACGGCCCACTCCCGGTCCTTGAGGCCGCGCCGGTCGAGAACGCGCGCCAGTTCTTTTTTCAGGATCGAGCCCATCAGCTCGCGCGACAGAGGCAGGAACACGATCACCTTGTCGAGCCGGTTCTGGAACTCGGGGCGGAACGTCTGCCCGATGGTGCGCATCACCTGTTCGCTCGTGTAGGCGTCCTCGCCGGGTGAAAAGCCGAGCCGCGACGTGCGGTGGCTGGTAGCTCCGAGGTTGGACGTCAGGATGATGATGCAGTGACGGAAGTCCGCGACCTGCCCCACCTGGTCCGTGAGACGCCCGTCATCGAACACCTGCAGGAACAGGTCCCACACGTTCGGGTGCGCCTTCTCGAACTCGTCGAGCAGCACCACCGAGAACGGCTGTTTGCGCACCAGCGTGATGAGCGAGTCCGCCGGCATCGAGGTATCGCCGGCGCCGAGGATCTTCATGGTCGAGTCCGGCGTCTGGAATTCACTCATGTCGAGGCGGATCATCCGGTCGGCCGATCCGAACAGGAACTCGGCGAGCGTCTTCGCAAGCTCGGTCTTGCCGGTGCCGGTCGGCCCCGCGAACAAGAATACGCCGATCGGCTTGCCCGGATCGTTGAGGCCGGCTTTCAGCATAGCGATGCGATCGACGATGGCGCTCACCGCTTCGTCCTGCCCCATGACGCGTTCGGTGAAGTAGCGCCGCACCGCGCTGAGATCGACGCGCTGGTGGCTGTCGAGGATCGATGCCGGCAAGCCCGTCTGCTGCGCCAGCGTCTCGATGATGTCTGCCTCGTCAATGCTGGTCCCGCTGCCCTTGCCCTTGCGCTTGACGCTCAGCTTCAAAAGGTCGAGGGCTGCGCCCGGTAGGCTCGATGCAGTAAGGTACTGCCGCGCGGAGGCAATAGCTGCATCGACGGCCGCGGGCGCGATGCGCGCGCCGTTGATCGAAGCGATGTCCCGCGCCACTTCGCGCGCGAGCTGCTCGGTCTCGGCGACGTCCATCGGTTCGAGCCGCGCCACCTCGAAGATGCCGCGCAGCGCCGGCCGCAACCGCACCAGCCGGGCCGTGCCCGCAGCCGACGCCTCCGTCCATACGATCAGCCTGCCGCTGGAAATGGCAGGCAGGATCTGGTCGAGGATGCTCGCGGCTTGTCCCTGGTGCGTGCCCGAGAGGGCGATCTGCATGATGTCGGGGATGTACCAGATCACGCGTTTCGAGGAGTTCAGCTCCTCGATGGCGCGCTGGATGCGCCCCTCGAGCTGGCCGAACCACTGCTGCCCGGCCATTAGATCGGCGCCGCCGGCCTCGAACACGCTCCAGCCGTGATGCCCGAGACGGCGAGCGAGCAACCGGAGGAACGAGGTCTTGCCGACGCGCACCTCGCCGCTCGCCATCAGCGAGCGGGGATGCGCGCCGGTCACGTTCTTCTCGCAGGCGACGAGCGCATCCTTCCAGTAGTCGGGCTCGACGAGCGCATCGGAGGTGTCGCTATGCCAGAAGCGGCCGAACGATGTGAGGAACGCCCGATCGATGCTCGCGCGGCGGGCACGGTCGAGCTCGTCCGCGAGCTCCTTCGCGAGGGGATGATGCACGCGCGCCAGCACCAGCTTGATCGTGTCGCAGGTCTCCTGGCTGACCCCTGCGAGGCCCGGTCCGAAGTCGGGCGTGTCCCCGAGCTTCCCGCGCCCGTCCAAATACTCCCGCAGCGCAGTCGCAACGAAGATATTGTCGGGCCAGTAGCCGCGGGCAGACAGCAGCGGTGCGCCCATCGGGGGACGCGACGACACGCTGTTGAAATAGGCGAGCCCAAAGTGCAGGCCCCATGGCGTCAGCCCGTCGAAGAACGTCATGACCAGGTCGAGCGCATCGTCACGGTCGTCACGGTCGCGCAGCGCGGCAAGAGCCGCGCACGAGTAGAACCAGTTCGACCCGATGGCGTAGTCGCGCACGACGTCCAGTGCGACGTGTCTGTCCGCGAGCAGCGCCCGTGCCTCGACGAACAGCGGATGCGCTTCCAGCTCGCGGGCCGTCAAAGAGGTGTTGATCT
>JAEXXM010000059.1 GCA_023405815.1 Pseudomonadota bacterium
CGCGACCTCGCCGATCCGACCAAGGAGGTTCCCATCGGCGAGAAGGGCGAGATCTGCGTCAAGGGTCCGCAGGTGATGCGCGGCTACTATAAGCGCCCGCAGGACACGGCCGAGCAGACCGTCGGCGAGTTCCTGCGCACCGGCGATGTCGCGCGCATGGACGCGGAAGGCTTCTTCTTCATCGAGGACCGCATCAAGGACCTCATCATCTCCTCCGGCTTCAACGTCTATCCGCGCCGCGTCGAGGAGGCGATCTACGAGCACCCCGCCGTCGCCGAGGTAACGGTCATCGGCATCAGGGACAGGAAGCGCGGCGAGGCGCCGAAGGCCTTCGTGCGCTTGAAGGACGGAATGAGCGCCACCATCGAGGAGATATTCGAGCACCTCGTGCCGCGCATCTCCAAGATCGAGATGCCATCCGAGATCGAGTTCCGCGCCGAGCTGCCAAAGACCATGATTGGCAAGCTGTCGAAAAAGGAATTGAAGGCCGAGGAAGCCGCCAAGGAGCGCGCGACCACCGCCGCCTCAGCATAGTCGCTCTGCACCGAATATCGGCTGCCCCTGAATCCCCGGCTTCACGCCGAGGATTCAGGCGGCCCAACCTACCCACTATTGCCGGCATACCGGCCCGTGCGTAGTCAGTCGGAACACGTGAACGGCAGATCGTTGGTCTTGATGCAGACGGTACCGTCCAGCTCGACGTACCCTTTGTCGTATTTCCGGCTGGCGATCATCTCGAACTGTATCCGATGCTCCTTGAAGCGGTGGAAGTAGGAGCATTCTTCGGGCGAGGCGTAATCGAAGGCGTCGAGCGCAGCATTCGACACGAGAACATCGACGCGCTTTCCCCTGTCCTTCATGACGAAGCGAACAATCCCGCGAGTTGTATCTTGGACAGCCGCTATTGCAGCCCTTGTGAGAGGCATGGGCGTTTCCCCCATCGTTGATGATTGCTCTTCCCCCGCAATGCTTCAACGCGTGCACCCGCATGGTTAAGATGCGGAACGAATGCGCAGAAAATATGTCGATGATGATCGAAGCGTGGAGCGCGCGTCATCGTCTCGCGCGATTGCGCACGCTATGTGTCGACGACAGGCTCTTCGGAACTGTCCTAGCGATAGAGGTCCGCGCGTGTCGGCGGCACGGCCGGCGGACGCTTCGCGTTCTTCGAGGCGAGCGTCTGATAGATGCGCAGCGTGCCGCGTGAGAAGGCGAGTGACACGCCAGCGAGATACGCCACCCAGATCCGGTACTTCTCCTCGCTGACGTAGCGGATTGCGTCCTCGCGCCGCGCCGTCAGCCGCTCGCACCACAGTTTGCACGTGCGCGCGTAGTGCAGGCGCCAGGCTTCGACGTCCAGCACCTCGAATCCGGCCCGCTCCATGGCGAACACCGAGTGTCCGATGTCGTCAAGCTCGCCGCCCGGAAAGATGTACTTGGCGATCGCCTTCTGCTCGGGGCGCATACCGCGCTTGAACCAGCCCTGCTTCGGCGCGCGCCGCGAGATCGCATGGTTGAGGAACAGCCCGTCCGGCGCCAGCAGCCCCTGCATCTTCGCCATGTAGCCGGGAATGTTCTTCAGCCCGATGTGCTCGTACATTCCGATCGATGCGATCTTGTCGAACTGCCCCGTCATCATCGAGTAGTCCTTGAGCTCGACACTCACGCGGTCCTCGAGCCCCAGACGCTTGATCTTCTCCTTGGCGAACGCGAGCTGCTCCTCCGACAGCGTGATGCCGTGTGCCGTCACGCCGTAGTTCTTCGCCGCATGGCAGATGAGCCCGCCCCAGCCGCAGCCGATGTCGAGGAAGCGCTCGCCGGGTTTCAGCCGCAGCTTGCGGCAGATCATCTCCAGCTTGTCGCGCTGCGCCTGCGCGACGTCGTTGTTCCAGTCCGTGTAGTAGGCGCAGGAATAGACCATCTCCGGATCGAGGAAGAGCGCGTAGAAGTCGTTCGACAGGTCGTAGTGGAACTGGATGTAGTCCTTGTTGTCGGCGACCTTGCGCCTCTTGCCGGTAATCTCGCCTTCGAAGCCCTGGCCGTCGGCGGCATCCTCGGAGCGCGCCAACAGGAACGGCGACAGCTTGCCGATGAGCTTCAGCGCGTCACGCCCCTTGAGCTTCACCGAGCGGCCGCCCTTGTTGAGCTGCGAGCCGAGGTCGATCAGCGTTCCGCCCGAGAAGTCGATGCCCTTGTCGACATAGTGGCGGATGAAGTTGTCGAGCGTCGGCCAGCGCAGCAGCGAGCCGATGACGCCGGCATCGGCGATGGATATCTCGAACGGCCCGGTGACATTCCTGCCCAAAGGCGTCACCGATCCGTCCCAAAGCCGCAGCGACGCGTTGAGGTCGAGCTTGTCGCCCAGCTCTCGCGCCAGCTCCCTCGCCGCCTCGAGCTGCCGCCCCGCCTTGCCGCCTTTGTCCCTACCCATGCCGGATGCGCGCCCCGCGTTGATCCTCGCCCGCGGTGCTCGCACACCTTTCCGCCTCTGTCGAGGGGCTAGGCAGCCTGATGCAGCTCGGCCGCGTCTTTGGATTCCATGATCGCGGCAACGCCCATGCCGCCGGCCGTGCAGATCGAGATGAGCCCACGCCCGTGATGATCGGACAACAGCTTGGCGAGGTTGCCGACGATGCGCGCGCCCGTGGCAGCGAACGGATGCCCGATGGCGATCGAGGAGCCACGCACGTTGAGCTTGGAGCGGTCGATCGACCCCATCGGCTCGGCGCGACCGAGAACCTCGCAGCAGTACGCTGGGTCCTCCCACGCCTTCAGCGTTGCCAGCACTTGCGCGGCGAATGCCTCGTGGATCTCGTAGAAGTCGAAATCCTGCAGCTTGAGCCCCGCCCGCTCCAGCATCTTCGAGACTGCGATCGTCGGCGCCATGAGCAGCCCGTCGCCGCCGACAAAGTCGTTCGCCGCCGTCTGCGAGTAGGTGATGTAGGCCTGCACCGGTAACCCGTGCTTCGCCGCCCAATCTTCGGAAGCGAGCAGCACGGCAGCCGCCCCGTCGGTCAGCGGTGTGGAATTGGCAGCCGTGAGCGTGCCGCGCTCGCCTTTCTCGAACGCCGTCTTCAGCGTTGCGAGTTTCTCTGCCGTCGCATCGCCGCGGATGTTGTTGTCGCGGAACACGCCGGAGAACGGCGTGACGAGATCGTCCATGTAGCCGGAGCGATAGGCCTCCGCCGCCTTGCGATGACTTTCCAGCGCGAACGCATCCTGCTCGGCGCGCGTGATGTCCCATTCCTGCGCCATCAGCTCGGCGTGCTCGCCCATCGACAGGCCGGTGCGCGGCTCGGAATTGGCCGGCGCGTTGGGAACGAGCTCCTTCGGCGAGAAGCCCTTGAACTGCTTCAGCCGGTCGAGGAGCGTCTTCTGCTGTCCGAGCTTCACGAGGCGCTGCGCCAGCTTCCGCGACACCACGATGGGTGCGTCCGAGGTGGTATCGGAGCCGACGGCTATGGCGCAATCGATGTCGCCTGTCGCGATCTTCGCCGCGCTGCCGAGCGCACCCTGCAGGCTCGTGCCGCACGCCTGCGTCATGGTGA
>JAEXXM010000075.1 GCA_023405815.1 Pseudomonadota bacterium
CGCCCAGCCCTCGTGCGGGCTCGGCGCCGGAACGGGCGGCGGATAGGGCGGCGAGGCGGGCATCGGCGGCGCCCCGAAGTCGTAAGCCGGCTCGCCGAACGGCTCGGACGGCTCCGGCACATAGCTCACAGGCTCATGGTTCTCGGGCGCATAGCCGGGCGATCCGTAGTCCTCCGCCGGGCCGAATTCATCGAAGTGCGGCTCGTTCTGACGCGCCGGAGGCGGCGGCTCGAATGCCGGCTCCTGGGCGTCGTGGAACGGCGCCGCCGGTTGTTGATGTGGCGGCTGCTGATGGTGCGAGGGCGCAGCCGCGATCGGAGCGGGCTCGGGCAGCGCCGCCTGCGGCTCAAATCTCGGCTCTTCTCGCTCCGGCGCATGCACTTCGTGCACGGGCTCCTCGGGCGGCGGCAGGCGCCGCGGCGGCGCCGTGACGGTCCGCGACTGCACCCGCTCGCGCGCACTGGCAAGGATCGATTCCGCATCGGTCGACAGCGGGCGTCCCGATGGCTCGGCGGCGGCCGAAGGTTTGGCCTGCAACGCGCGAATCGCCCCCTCGAAAGTCATTCCCTGCGCGCTGAGAATGTGCGCGGCAGCGCTCTTTCCGTCGCCGACGATCGCCGCCAGTACGATGGCCCCGTTTATCTCGCGACGGCGTCCGCCGCGCGCTGCTGCAGCGGCCGCCTCGAGAATGCGCCTCAGATCGCTGGCGACGATGAGCTCGCCGTCCTGCCCCGGGGCTCGCACTGGCAACGCGGCGAGCTGCCGGCCGATTTCACCCATCAGCTCGGCGACGTTGACGTTGCTCGCGGCCAGCACCAGCACCGCGTCCGGGTCGTCGCACAGCGCCAGCAGCATATGCTCGAGCGTCACCTCGGCATGGGCCTGCGCACGCGCATAGTCGGTGGCCCGCGACAGCGATGCGGCCAGTCCTGACGACATGGCGATACGGCTCAAGCCGTCGGCGTTCATGAACGAGCTTCTCCCGGATGGAAGGTCGTGAGGTGGGTCGGTTGATGCGCCCGTCACCGCTGAGTTGAATAGCGCACTTTCCAGCCCCTGCTCTAGCACGTGAATGTGGGAGGATTTCGTTGCAGTACGGCGGCCCAAAGTCACGGCTCTCGTGGGCATGGGCTTAAGGCCGTGGGGCTTGGCGCCATGAGCCCTCCGGTATAAGAGCTGGCCTCCAGTTGTGTAGACTTACATTCGTCGGGCCGGAACGCCGGCCGTTAGCATCAGAGCCTAGGCCAAGGAATATGAAGCTGACCACGCCGCCGCCAGGTGCCCCCACAGCTCCCGAGCTCGATCCGTCCCCGCACGTCCAGGCGCGTATCCTTGCCGAGGCGCTGCCGCATCTCATCCAGTACGACGAGCAGACGGTGGTCATAAAGTTCGGCGGCCACGCCATGGGTGACGCCGCTCTGTCCGACGCCTTTGCGCAGGACATCGTCTACCTGAAGCAGTCGGGGGTTAACCCTATCGTCGTGCACGGCGGCGGCCCGCAGATCGCTGGCATGCTAAAGAAGTTGCAGATCACCTCCGACTTCGTGCACGGCCTGCGCGTCACCGATAAGCCGACCGTCGAGGTCGTCGAGATGGTCTTGTCGGGCCTCATCAACAAGGACATCGTCTCGGCCATCAATCGACAGGGCGGCAAGGCGGTCGGCATCAGCGGCAAGGACGCCAACCTGATGATCGCCAGGAAGATCACCGAGATGCCCGATCCCGAATCGAACCTGATGAAGGCAGTCGATCTCGGCTATGTCGGCGATCCCATCGAGGTGAACCCGCACATCGTCGACGTGATCTCCAAGTCCGACCTCATCCCCGTCATCGCCCCGGTCGGCATCAGCCGCGACGGCGAGACGCTCAACATCAACGCCGACACTTTCGCCAGCGCGCTCGCCGCCCGCATGAAGGCCAAGCGCCTGTTGCTCTTGACCGACGTCGAAGGTGTGCTCGGCAAGGACAAGAACCTCATCCACCAGCTCACCCTCGATGAGGCGCGCCAGCTCATCAAGGACGGCGTCATCTCCGGCGGCATGATCCCCAAGATCGAGGGCTGCATCGAGGTCGTCGAAGCCGGCGTCGAGGCCGTCGTCATCATCGACGGTCGCGTGCCGCACTGCGTGCTGCTCGAGCTCTTCACCTCGCACGGCGTCGGCACGCTTCTGGGACGTGCGCGCCGCAAACCCAAGGCTCCCGCCGAATGAGCGCCGCCCGCCACCAGAGTCGCGGCGGGGGGACATCAGCGTTGCGGCTTGCAGCGCACAGACAGGGCATGGTGCCGCGCGGCTTCGACTCAACGCGCGTGTGGGTATTCGATCTCGACAACACGCTCTATCCCTCGGCGTGCAATCTCTTCGCCGAGGTCGACCAGCGCATGGGCGCGTTCATCGCCAAGCTGCTCGACGTGCCGCTCGAGCACGCGCGCTATCTGCAGAAGCGCTACTATCACGAGTACGGCACGACGCTCACCGGCCTCATCAAGCTGCACAAGGTCGATCCGCACGCCTTCCTCGAGTTTGTGCACGACATCGACTTGGCTCCGCTCAGCTCATCGCCCGATCTCGCCGCTGCGCTGAGTGCCCTCCCCGGGCGCCGCATCATCTTTACCAATGGCTCGCGCCGCCATGCCGAGCGCGTCGCCGAAAAGCTCGGCGTTCTCCACCTCATGGAGGACATCTGCGATATCGCGGCCCTGGATTTCGTCGCTAAACCGTCGCCGGATGCCTTCAAGCGCATGGTCGAGCGCCACGGCGTTTCGACACGCGAGGCCGCAATGTTCGAGGACATGCCGCACAATCTCGAAGCCGCTCACGCACTTGGCATGACAACCGTTCTGGTGCATTCGGACTATATGGATCATCCTGCGCAGGCGCAGATGCGCAAGTGGACCGCACTGCCCGAGCACATTCATCACGCGACCGACGACCTGACTGCATTTTTGCTGAAACTCGCCCCACCGTCCAAAACGTAGATCCGGCCATGCAAAGGCCCTTGCAGACGAAGGACCTGATCGCCCTGCTCGCTCGCGTCGCGGAGGGAGATCGGCGTGCGTTTGCCGAGCTTTACGCGGCCACCTCGGCGAAACTATACGGCGTGGTTTGGCGTATCTTGCCAGCCAAGGACCGCGCCGAGGATGTGCTGCAGGACGCCTACGTCAGGATCTGGAACCGCGCTTCGAGCTACGACGCGACGAAAGCCTCACCTATTGCCTGGATGGCGGCGATCGCTCGCAATCGCGCCATCGACGAGGTCCGGCGCCGCGCACCCATATCGATCGAGGACGCTCCGCAGGCGCTCGACATCGCCGCCGACGGCCCGGGCCCGCTCGATGCCGCCGAGCAGAGCGAGGAGCTGCGACGCCTTAATGATTGCCTGCAAGCATTGGAGAGCGAGCGCAGGCAGATTGTTCTGCTCGCCTATCACACCGGCCTCAGCCGCGACGAGATTGCCGAGCGCTTCGGCCATCCGGTGGGTACGATCAAGGTCTGGCTGCACCGCAGCCTGGCGCAACTCAGAAAGTGTCTCGCTTCATGAGCGACGCTGAGGACATCGACCTGCTCGCCGCCGAGTACGCGCTCGGCACGCTCCCCGCCGACGAGCGGGCGGCGGTGGCCCGGCGCGCCCGTACTGACACCTCACTCGCCGCTGCCATCGAGGCATGGGAGCTGCGCCTATCCCCGCTCTCCGAGACGATCCCCCCGCGTGAAGTGCCCGCCGGCGTGTGGCAGAAGATCGAGGCGCGCATCTCCGGTACCGGCGGCAATGTCGTCGCGCTGGAGCGCCGGCTGTCACGCTGGCGCGCCGGCGCGCTTGCAGCCGGCGCCATAGCGGCCTCGCTCGCCGTCTTCGTGGGCGTCCGCGAATTCACGACGCCCGTGCCCGACAAGATGCTGGTCGCGGTGCTGCAGAAGGACCCGCAGTCTCCGGCCTTCCTCGTCTCCATCGATCTCGACAAGCGTCAGCTCACGATTCGCCCCGTCGCCGCCAAACCCGAGCCGGGCAAAAGTTACGAGCTGTGGCTCGTGCACGACGACCTGAAGACGCCGCGCTCGCTCGGCATCGTCGGCGATGAACCCGTCACCGTCAGTCCGACTCTCGCGTCCTACGCGCCCAGCGTCATCGAGGACGCAACCCTTGCCGTCAGCCTCGAGCCGCAGGGCGGCTCACCCACCGGCGCCCCGACAGGGCCCGTGCTGTGGAGCGGCAAGCTGCTCCAGGCCACACAATAGCCAATCGCACTGAAACCGGCGCCGACCTCCTCCGTACCTAGTGCATCGCCCCCACAGAGAGGGGGCCGAACTAGACCGGAGGATTACCCATGATTAAGAAGTACGCCGTGATTGTTGCTGCCACCGCCGGACTCGCGCTGGTGACCGGATTGTCTCTGACGACACCGTCCCTCGCGGAGAAGACCGTCATGGTCGGCGGAGCCGAGATGTTCCCCTCGAAGAACATCATCCAGAATGCGATGAACTCGAAGGATCACACGACGCTCGTCGCCGCGGTGAAGGCCGCCGGGCTCGTCGACACGCTGCAGGGGAGCGGGCCCTTCACGGTGTTCGCGCCGACCAACGCTGCATTCGACAAACTACCCGACGGCACAGTGCCGATGCTGTTGAAGCCCGAAAACAAGGGCAAACTCTCGGGTATTCTCACCTATCACGTCGTGTCGGGGAACCTCACCGCGCGCGACCTGTGGGACCTCGTCGACAAGAACGGCGGCAAGGCCGAGCTGAAGACGGTCAACGGCGAGCCGCTGTGGATCAAGAAGGTCAGCGAGAAGCACCTCGCCGTCTTCGATCCCGCGGGCCATGCCGGCCGGATCACCATCTCCGACGTGCAACAGTCGAACGGCGTCATCCACGTCATCGACAACGTCGTGCAGCCCAACTGATCGGGCGCGGCAGCCGCTATGCCTCCCAGGCGTCTGCCCATCTGCACGCTGATGTAAGTGGATGCCGATTGGCGTGTAGTGAGCTGAGGCTGGCCGTGCGGGGTATTTGCCACCACCCGCATCGGCTGGCCTCAGCGATTCTGCCCGCTCAGCGAGTCGGCACCGGCTTTTCGCCGCGATAATCGTAGAAGCCGCGTTTGGTCTTGCGACCGAGCCATCCCGCCTCGACGTACTTCACCAGCAGCGGGCAGGGGCGATACTTGGAATCCGACAGCCCCTCATAGAGCACCTGCATCACCGACAGGCACGTGTCTAGGCCGATGAAGTCTGCAAGCTCGAGCGGACCCATAGGATGATGCGCGCCGAGCCTCATCGCCTTGTCGATCGCCTCCACCGTGCCGACGCCCTCATAGAGCGTGTACACGGCCTCGTTGATCATCGGCAGCAGGATACGGTTGACTATGAAGGCGGGGAAGTCCTCGCTCACCGCCACCGTCTTGTGCAGGCTTTCCACGAACGTCCTGGTTACCGCGAACATATCGTCGTCGGTGGCGATACCGCGAATGAGTTCCACCAGCTCCATCAGCGGCACCGGATTCATGAAGTGCATGCCGATGAAATGCTCGGGGCGGTCGGTCGTCGAGGCAAGACGCGTGATCGAGATCGACGACGTGTTGGTCGCCAGCAGCGTGCCCGGTTTGACCTTCGGGCAGACCTCCGCGAAGATTTTGCGTTTGATCGCCTCGTCCTCGGTCGCCGCCTCGATGATGAGGTCGCAGTCGGCAAATGATTCAAAGCTCGGTGCGAAGCTGATGCGCTTCAATGCGGGGGCAACCTCGCCAGATTTGATGATCCCCTTCTCGGCCTGCCGATGCATGAACTTCTCGATGGTTTTGACCGACTCCTCGACCTTCTCCTTCTTCAGGTCGTTGAGCGCCACCGAGTATCCGCCGAGCGCGACCACGTGGGCTATGCCGGTGCCCATCTGGCCAGCGCCGATCACGCCGACCTTCTTGATGACCTGAGGAGTCTTGTGTTCGCCCTTCGGCTTGTCGGCCGATTTGACTGCCACGTTCATGTCCGCAAGTCCTTCTTTCCCGAAGCTCGAGTTGCGCGCTACTGGCCGGCCTTCTTCAGCTCAGCTTCAAGCTCCGGCAGAGCCTGAAACAGATCGGCGACGAGACCGTAGTCGGCCACCTGGAAGATGGGCGCCTCGCCGTCCTTGTTGATCGCCACGATGATCTTTGAGTCCTTCATGCCGGCGAGGTGCTGAATGGCACCCGAGATGCCGACCGCCATGTAGAGATCCGGCGCCACCACTTTGCCGGTCTGTCCCACCTGCATGTCGTTCGGCACGTAGCCGGCATCGACCGCGGCGCGCGAGGCGCCGACGGCAGCGCCGATCGCATCCGCTACCGGCTCGATGTACTTCTTGAAGTTCTCGCCCGAGGCAAGGCCGCGGCCACCGGAGATGATGATGCGCGCCGAGGCGAGCTCTGGACGGGCCGACTTCGTCAGCTCCGCCTTCTCGAAGCTCGACAGCCCGACTGGAGCCGGAGCCGCCACCGTCTCGATCGGCGCAGAGCCGCTCTCTGCGACGCCGGGAAAAGCCGAGATGCGAACCGTGATCACCTTCTTGGCTTCCGGCGATTGCACCGTCTGGATGGCGTTGCCGGCATAAATCGGACGCTCGAAGGTGTCGGGCGAGACGACCTTGGTGATGTCGGAGATCTGCATCACGTCGAGGGCTGCCGCAACGCGTGGCGCGATGTTCTTGCCCGAGGTCGTCGCCGGCGCGACGAAGACGTCATAGCCGCCGATTAGCGAGGCGATCAGCGCTGCCGTTTCCTCGGCGAGGCCGTGCTGCAGTTGCGGCGCGTCGGCGAGCAGCACCTTCGCGACGCCATCGAGCTTTGCCGCCGCTTCCGCCGCCGGCTTGGCATTGTGACCCGCGACGAGCACATGGATATCGCCGCCGATCTGCTTGGCGGCCGCGACAGCCTTTCCGGTGGCGCTCGCCAGAGCCTCGTTCGTGTGCTCGGCCAGAAGGAGAATAGCCATCACAGCACCCCGGCTTCGGCTTTGAGTTTTTGTACCAGCTCGGCAACGCTGCCGACCTTCACGCCCGCCTTGCGGGTGGCCGGCTCGGAAATCTTCAGCACCTTGAGGCGCGGAGCAATGTCGACGCCGAACTCTTCGGGCTTCTTGGTATCGAGCGGCTTCTTCTTCGCTTTCATGATGTTGGGCAGCGAGGGATAGCGCGGCTCATTGAGGCGAAGATCGGTCGAGACGACGGCGGGAAGCTTGAGCTTCACCGTCTCGAGGCCGCCGTCGACCTCTCGCGTCACAACGGCGCTGCCGGCTTCGATCGCGAGCTTGGAGGCGAAGGTGCCCTGCGCCCACCCGAGTAGAGCGGCGAGCATCTGTCCGGTCTGGTTGCAGTCGTCGTCGATCGCCTGCTTGCCGAGGATGACGATCTCCGGTTTTTCAGCCTCGACCACACCCTTGAGGATCTTCGCCACTGCCAGCGGCTCGATCGGCGTGTCGGGGGTTTCGACCAGGATGCCCCGATCGGCACCGATCGCCAGCGCGCTGCGGATCGTCTCCTGGGCCTTCGCCGGTCCGATCGACACGACGATGATCTCGGTCGCGCTGCCCTTCTCCTTGAGACGCACCGCTTCTTCGACCGCGATCTCGTCGAAGGGGTTCATCGACATCTTGACGTTGGCGAGGTCGATGCCCGAGCCATCCGGCTTCACGCGAATTTTAACGTTGAAATCAACTACTCGTTTGACCGGCACCAGGATCTTCATGCCGTCGGCTCTCCAAGCGTTCTGTAATGGCCTGCTGACGTCGGGGAATTCGTTGTGCAACGCGACGGAGCCCGCCGAGCCGCGCGAGAAAGTCCCCGGTCGCAGGCCTTCTCTTGTTTATTCGCAAGTGCGAAAAGAAAACCTACGGGCGCGCACAATGCAAGTCAATTGGGCGACCTGTGCCCCGTCCGCGGCCAATTATGCTGATCGAGTAGGCAAGCACCCTTCCGCCTCAGGCAAGGCGCACGCCCCGGTCGAACAACGGCACCCCTGGGCGCCGCATGAAGACGATCAGCACGGCGCCAGCGATAAGGCCGCCGATATGGGCCCACCAGGCCACCGGGCCCATCTCCGGCATAGCCACCATGATGAACTGAAACGCTATCCAGATGCCCAGCATCAGGCCGGCAGTAATGCGCAGCGGGATGACCTTGAAGGCGAGGACCCAGACGTTCACGCGCGGATGCAGCATCAGGTAGGCGGCGATGACGCCGGCAACCGCACCACTGGCACCGATCAGCGGCAAATCGCTGTCCGGCACCATGAAGGCGTGAAACAGTCCCGCAAACACGCCGCACGCGAGGTAGAAGATGAGGAAGCGCAGATGCCCCATCGCATCCTCGACGTTGTCGCCGAACACCCAAAGGAACAGCATGTTACCGATGAGGTGAAAGATATCGGCGTGGAAAAACATGTAGGTAAGGAGCGTCGTCTCTTCGCCGATCGCGTACCCCTCGTTGGAGAACGAGGAGGGCGCCAGCACCACCGTGCTCCCGAGCAGCTCCCGCGGCGTGACGCCAAAGCTCGCCACCGCGGCCTCGCTGAGCCCGCTCATCTCCAGCATGAAGACCAGCACGTTCACCGCGATCAAAGACACGGTGACGTACTGGAACGGGATGGATTTCAGCGAGTTATCGTCACGCAGCGGAATGAACAATTGACGCCTGCCAAGCTTGAATGACGGTCACCGGTTCTGTCCGGGCACCCATAGCACGTCGCTACGGCCGCGATCATTCACGTAGCGGCTGGCAACAAAAAGGAAATCCGATAGCCGATTGATATATTTCAGCGCTTCGGCCCCGACCGGCTCGTTGGGATCCTCCGCGAGCTCCACCATCAACCGCTCGGCGCGGCGCGAAACGGTGCGGGCGACATGCAGAGCTGCCGCCGCCGGCGAGCCGCCCGGTAGCACGAACGACCGCAGCGGCTTCAGCTCGGTGTTCATCTCGTCGATCTCCTCCTCGAGGCGCTTGACCTGCCCCTCGGAGATCCGCAGCGGCTCATATTCGAGCTTCTGCCCCCGATCCGGCACGCACAGGTCGGCGCCGAGGTCGAAGAGATCGTTCTGGATGCGCAATAGCTTGGCATCGAGACCCGGATGCCCGGCGCCGAGGTGGACCCGCGCCATGCCGATGCTGGCGTTGGTCTCGTCGACCGTGCCGTAGGCGGAAATGCGCAGCGCATGCTTGGGAACCCGCTCCCCGCTGCCGAGCGCCGTCGTGCCCTTGTCCCCAGTGCGCGTGTAGATCTTGCTAAGTACGACCATTCGCTGTGGCCCCAGATTGTGCTCGCCCGGGTGGCGCCGAGCCGCCGCGTCCGATGCTGCCGGTCAGTGGTAGTTGTGAACGATCGCGAACAGTACGATGACGGTGATGGCGAGCGCCTGCAATCCGACGCGCCAGCGCATCAGCGTCTGGCTCCTGCTGGAGTTGGAGCCTCGGGAGAGGTTCCACAGGCCGAGCAACAGCACCGCGACCACCGCGGCGACTGTCAGCGTGGTTAAGTGGTAAAGCACCGTCTCCATAGGCGTTCAGCCTCCGTTCTCCGCAATTCCTTACGCCCTCGGGCAACGGCCTGGCAAGTTCAGACGCGCCATAATTGCCGTATTTGGAGCTTCTGGTGATCTGCCGCTGCCGGACAAAAGGGGGAGACTCGGCCGTTGCGCCTAACCGGACTGACAACGCTCACGAGCCTTTGTTTCCTCGCCGGCCCGCTTGCCGGCGTTGCCACGCTTGCTCTCGCGCCGGCCGCATCCGTCCGCGCCGAAACTCCGAAGGAAGCGGACGAGGCCAAAAAGAAGCTCGAGACCAAGCGCAACGAGCTCGAGAACGTCGAGAAGAAGGCAAAGTCGCTCCAAACGGACGTCGACTCTATTGCCGCCGAGCGCGAGCGCATCAACTCGCGCCTTCTCGAAACTGCCGATCTCATCAAGAAGAGCGAGGCACAGCTCACGACGATCGAGACCCGCTTGGGCGAGCTGCAGGAGCAGGAGCGCATCCTCAAAGGCTCGCTCAATCAGCGCAACGACCAAATTGCCAAGCTATTGGCTGCGCTGCAGCGCATGGGCCGCAACCCGCCACCCGTTCTCATCACCCAGCGAGAGGACGCGCTCGAGATGGTGCGCAGCGCCATGCTGCTGTCGGCCGCCTTCCCTGAGCTCGGCAACCAGGCCAAGATTCTCACCACGCGCCTCACCGAGCTGGCGCGCGTGATGGGCGACATCCGCACGCAACGGGACCAGCTTCGCACCGAGATGACACGCCTAAGCGACGCGCGCACCCGCCTCTCTGGATTGATGGAGGAAAAGAAGGTCACGCTCGAGGAGCGCCAGTCCGAGCTGCAACGCATGCGCACGGCCGCAGCCGACATCTCGCGCAACGTCAAAGACCTCAATGAACTCATCAGTAAGCTCGATCAGGCCGTCAAGGACAACACCGGCCTCGGCGCTTACGATTCGCAGCAGAAGCACACCGCAGCCGCGAACATTACGCAAAATTCATCTGCGCCTGCAGCACCAGCCGCACCGATCGCCCCCAACTCGCCCGCCGCGTTGCCGGCGATCCAGAAAGCGCCCGCGGCGCCATCAGCGACCAAAGATGCAACGAAGGGCGTCGACGTCGTTGTGCTGAGTCCCGGTGCAACGCTCGGCAGCCCAGGGCGAATTAAGCCCGAAATCGCCTTTTCTGACGCAACCGGGCGACTGCCGCTGCCGGCGCAGGGGCGCCAGGTTTTGGGCTTTGGCGAGAAAACGCAGTTCGGCGGCCAATCGAAGGGGATAGTGCTGGAG
>JAEXXM010000041.1 GCA_023405815.1 Pseudomonadota bacterium
CTTTCCATGATCTCGGTGCAATGCCGGCCCAGCTCCGCCATGTCGAAGGTCGGCACCCTGGCGGTATCGGTCTCATAGTTGAGGGCGCGGGCGATGATGCGTGCTGTGGTCGTCTTGCCGACGCCGCGCACGCCGGTGAGCATGTAGGCCTGGGCGATGCGCCCCGAGGCGAAGGCGTTGCGGAGCGTGCGGACCATGGCCTCCTGGCCAATCAGGTCATCGAAGCTCTGCGGGCGG
Source organism: Pseudomonadota bacterium (assembly GCA_023405815.1). Classification (GTDB taxonomy): domain Bacteria; phylum Pseudomonadota; class Alphaproteobacteria; order Rhizobiales; family Hyphomicrobiaceae; genus Hyphomicrobium_A. The sequence continues at coordinate 238 of JAEXXM010000041.1, forward strand.
TACTTGCGGGCGAGGACGACGTACGGCTTTTGCGTGCCGTCGGCAGCCGCTCCGGTCGTCGCCCCGCCATCGGATTTTCTCTTGGCCATGTCTCTACCTTTGGCCCGGAAGGGCCAGGGGAGCAAGGCGACCCGCGACGAGTCGCGCCCTCGCGGAGGGCAGCTCGTCGCGCAGCGGCGAGCGATCGGCCCGTGAGCAAAATTGAAGAGGAGGCTGACGAACGACCCGCGTCCTGATCGTTAGGGCTGCTTCCTTCCGGACCTGACCCGGTTGGCGAGGGATGCGTCCGCCGCCAACCTCCCGGCCAGATTATGGAGGGTCACGCCGCGCGTTACAACCCTCCCGGCGCCGGACACCAACACCTTCTGCACCCTTGTCATTTTTCCGCTAAAGGTCCGGGCGAAAAGGGGCCTGCGCTCCATTTGGCGCGAAATTGACACTCCGCACGCACGGCACTTAGGCTGGCCGCGCATTCATTCCGGGGGGACAGATTGCACATGAGGCATTTTGCATCGCTGGTCGCATCCGCCTTTGTCATGGCTGGACTGGCCATGCCGGGTTCGGCGCGCGCCGCGTGCCCGGAGGGCGAAGACCTCGACATCCAACTTCGCGACAAGGAGCTGCAGCGCCACCTCATCCTCTCGGGCGTGCTCGGCGCCGAGATCGGTCGCGCCAACGAGAAGATGCTGCGCGCCGCGGTGATCGACTTCCGCGCGGCCAACAACCTGCCGGGAACGGACCAGGCGATCCTGACCGAGCCCGAGTGCGCGATCCTCAAGCACAACAACGACGAGGTCTACAAGTTCATCGGCTTCAAGCAGGTCATCAACCCGGTCAACAACCTGAAGATGACCTTCCCAGCGGGCCTGCTGCCGCCGGAGGCGAAGCCGTCGAACCTCAGCTGGCAGGAATACGAGAACCCGGCTGTGAGCCGCGTCGGCATCGACGTCTTCCGCGTGTCCGGGCGCGAATCCTCGACCAACTCGTTCGCGCGCGGATACCAGTCGTATAGCGCGCTGACGCTCAACTACATCCACAACTCGGGATCGGAGATGATCGCCGAGGGCGCCGGCAACCGCTGGGGCTCGCGCTATTACTTCCACAACATGAACTTCGAGTACCAGGGCGGGCAACGCGGCATCTACATCCGCTTCGACATGAAGCCGCCCGCCAACTTCGCGCCTCCGCCCGAGATCCTTCGCGCCGCGGGCTTGGAGAAGACGAAGAAGCAGGTCACCAAGCTGTTCACGGCGGGGCTCGCCGGCGCCACGCCTCCGACGGAGAACGAGGTCGCCTGGGCGCTGATCGCGCGCGCCGTGTTCAACATCGTCGCCTCCGATTTCTACGATCAGAACGGATGGCAGGAGCTTACGACTAAGAACTGCGTGTTCGGCTCGCAGCGCCGCGCCCGCCGCGGCGGCGTTCGCATCGTTTTCGCCACGACGCGGGCAATGGTCGAGAAGGACGGCGACATGACCACCATGTTCGGCAATGCCCCGAGCGACAAGATCAGCTTCGGCTGCGTGCAGGTGAACCCACGCGTGTCGGTCCTCGGACGCGGCGACAACACCTACCGCGGTGCGTGGAGGGGGGGCGCGCGCGCGGCAAACTCGCGCATCAAGCTGCTCGCCGAGCCGATCGACCGCTCGAGCGAGAACTACGTGCGCATCATCGATACGTCGGCGTCGGAGGATGCCACGCATGCGCTGCTCGTGATCCACGGCTACAACAATTCCTTCCACGAGGCCATGCAGGCTGCAGCGCGCATCGCCGGCGGCGCCGACTACAAGGGCCGCGTCTACATGTTCAGCTGGCCGAGCGTCCGGATGTCGCTGCGGTATCTGCAGGACGCGGACAACGCCGAGGAGGCCGAGGGGGCGCTGCAGGCATTCCTCTCCGCCATCCTGCGCGACAACAACGTGCGCACGCTCGACATCGTCGCCCACAGCATGGGCTCGCAGCAGCTCATGCGCGTGATGGGGTCCATCCGCGAGATTCTCGACAACCGCCGCCAGGACGAAGGCATGCTGCGCCTGGGGCAGGTCATTTTCGCCGCGCCGGACGTCTCGGCGGCCGTGTTCAACACCAAGATCCTCACCTGGTCGAAGCTCGCCCAGCGCGTGACGATCTACACATCCGGCGGCGACTGGGTGCTGTGGCTGTCGTCGTTCCTGCGCGGCTTCAACGACCGCGCGGGCGGGCACACGCCGTGGGGCGACCCGCTGCACGTCAACGCCAGCAACGTATTCGTCATCGACAAGACGCCGCCCGAGTACGACTTCTGGAAGTTCTTCAGCTACACGCACGCGGACTATGTCGACGACAAAATGATCCTCAACGACATCCAGACGGTGATCACGGGCAAGCCGTCGGGCGATCCCAGCGCGCGTGACCCTGAGGGCAAAGTATTCAAGGCGATGCCCTACAAGGGCATGGGCAACAAGAAGTACTGGGCGACGCTGCCGGAGGGTCCGATCGCGGATGCCAAAGAGGCGATCAAGGAGGCGGTGAAGCCCGGCACGCAGCCGGTGCAGGCCGCCCCTGGAGCGCCAGCCGATGGACGGACTGCACAGCAGCCGGCTACCCCGACCACATCACCACCGACGGCTACAGGAACCACGAAGTAGCTCTATTGGAGCGCCAGCGATTGTCCATTGCTGGTGCCCAGCGGCTCCCCTTCGTCCCGTGCAGCTAGATGCAGCGGCCGCCGTCGACCTCGAGCGCGACGCCGGTGATGAACGACGACGCCGGGTCGGCGAGAAACAACGCCGCGTTGGCGATATCGTGCGGACGCGACAGGCGTCCTAAAGGGATACCCGCGAGGAATTTGGCGCGGTTCTCCGGGGTATCCGACATGCCCATGAACTGCGTCAGCATTCCCGTCTCGCCCATCACGGGATTGATGGCGTTGACGCGAATGTTCTTCGATGCGAGCTCTGCGGCCATTGACTTGGTGAGCGTTATGACGGCGCCTTTGGAGCCGTTGTACCAGGTGAGGCCCGGGCGCGGGCGGATGCCGGCGGTCGAGGCGATGTTGATGATCGATCCGCCGCCGCGCTTTTCCAGCTTCGGAACCGCGGCGATGGTCGAGAGGTAGATCGACTTCACGTTGACCGCATAGATGCGATCGAACTCCGCCTCGGTGACCTCCATCAGCGGGCGATTGCGGTGCGTGATGCCGGCGTTGTTGACGACGATGTCGAGGCCGCCAAAGGCTTCGGTTGCAGTACGCACCATCCCCTCGACGTCGATCCTCTGCGAAACGTCGACCTGCACCGGGATCATCTTGTCGGCGAAGCCGGCGCTGAGCGCGCGCACGCCCTCACCATCGATATCGGCGGCGACGACGCCGGCGCCTTCCAGCGCAAAGCGCTCCGCGATCCCGCGCCCGAAGCCCGAGGCGGCTCCGGTGACAATCGCGACTTTGCCGACGAGCTTCATGCCGACCCCTTTTGCTTCAGCGCCGCCGCACCGGGACTTTGCCTTCGGCCGCAAGGCGTGCCGCCTCGGCGCGATAGGGGCTCGCGCGGTAGGTGCCGAGAACCTTCTTCTCGGAGGAGAAGAACGACAACTCCTCGAGCGCGAGACGCACCAGCCGGTCGGCCGGGTGGCCTTCGATGTCGGCGTAGAACATGGTCGCGTTAAAAGTACCCTCGAGTTGGTAGCTTTCGAGCTTCGTCATGTTGACGCCGTTGGTGGCGAAGCCGCCGAGGGCCTTGTAGAGAGCGGCGGGCACGTTGCGGACGCGGAAGATGAAGGTGGTGACGACGGGCGCCTCGTCCGGCTCGGCGTCGTCGGCCTCGGCGGAGAGCACGACGAAGCGCGTCGTGTTGTGCGCCTCGTCCTCGATGTCGCTGGCGAGAATGTCGAGGCCGTAGATCTCGGCGGCGAGCGAGGACGCGATGGCGGCGAGCGAAGGGTCCTTGGCTTCCGAGACGATGCGTGCGGAACCTGCGGTATCGGCCTCAGGCACGGGCTTCACGCCGAGCTCGATAAGCTTGCGGCGGCATTGACCGAGCGCCTGGGTGTGGCTCAGCACGCGCTTGATGGTCTTGAGGCTGGCGCCGGGCGCGCCCAGCAATTGATGGCGGACGCGCAGGAAATGCTCCCCGACGATGTAGAGGTCGGCGTTGGGGAGCAGGTGATGGATATCGGCGACGCGGCCGGCGACCGAATTCTCGATGGGGATCATGGCGAGGCGAGCCTCGCCCGACTTCACCGCCTGCAGTGCATCCTCGAACGTCGGGCAGGCCACGGCTTCCATGTCCGCGTAGGCCTCGCGGCAGGCAAGGTGCGAGTTGGCACCCGGCTCGCCCTGATAGACGATGCGCTCGGCGGCGGGCCTAGAGGTTGAGGTGTCGGCCGCGCGCGTCGGGCCCGAAGATTTCGACATGATGGCAAGCGGGTGATGGAGCTGCTGCCGCACGATTTGAGGCGCGCGGCAGTGGGCTCGACGTTCAGACGGCCCCCAGGAGGCGGCGGGCCCGCTCGAGGTCGGCCGGAGTATCGACACCGAGCGGAACAGTGTCAACGACGGTCACGTCGATGCGCATGCCGGCCTCAAGAGCCCGCAACTGCTCCAACTTCTCGCGCCTTTCGAGCGGCGAAGGTTGCAGCGACACGAAGCGAGCGAGAGCCTCGCGACGGTAGGCATAGATGCCGATGTGATGGTAGAGCGGGCCGTCCCCATAAGGCGCGGTGGCGCGCGTGAAATAGAGCGCCCGCATGCGCCCCGGAACGGGCAGCGGCGAGCCCACGGCCTTCACCACGTTGGGGTTGGTGCGCTCCTCCTCGACGGTGATCTCGGCGGCGAGCGTGGCGATGTCGGGTCCGGGATCATTGAGCGGAGCTGCACACGCCGCAACGAGATGCGGCTCCAGGGTCGGAAGGTCGCCCTGCAGGTTGACGATGATGTCGGCGCGAGCCTCGGGATCGACGGTGCCGATGGCCTCGAAGATGCGGTCGGAGCCGGAGGCATGATCGGCGCGCGTCATGACCGCCTCGCCGCCCGCGGCGGATACGGCGGCGACCACCTCGGGCGAATCGGTTGCAACCACCACGCGTCCCAAATTCGCATCCATGGCCCGGCGCCAGACCTGAACGATCATCGGCCGGCCTGCGATATCGACCATCGGCTTGCCCGGAAGGCGCGTCGCCTGCATGCGCGCGGGGATAACGATGAGCGTATTGGGCACTGGAGCACCTCGAAACACCTCGGGCGAGGCAATTGGTCCCGGGCGGACGCACATAGAACGGGGGCCGGCTCAGTTGCAAGCCGATGCGGAGTTTCTATAGTCGCGCCGATTGTTCGGCTGGGGGCCGAACGCGCTATGCGGAGCGGCGGAATGCAACTTGATTCCTTCGAGCTTTCGAAGATTGCCGGCGCATTCCTGTGCGCCTTGCTTGTCATTGTGGGCTTCCGCACTGCGCTCGACATCGCTGCACACGGCCAGGCGCCTGAAAAGCCGGGCTTCGTTCTGCCGGCTCCGGAGGCCGCGCCGGCTGCCGGGCACGGGGGCGAGGCGCCTGCTGCAGAGCCCGCCGCGCCCGCCTTCGACGCCAAGGCCGTCGCCGATGCGGCAGCTTCGGGCGATGCCGCTGCGGGACAAAAGATCTTCAGCAAATGCGCAGCCTGCCATTCCATCGAGCCGGGTGGTCCCAACAAGGTGGGTCCCAACCTCGCCGGCGTCGTGGGGCGCGCCAAGGCGAGCCACGCCGGCTTTAACTATTCAGACGCAATGAAGGGCAAGGGCGGCGACTGGACGCTCGTGGACCTCGCCGGGTTCGTCCACAATCCCAAGGCTTTCGTGCCCGGCACCAAGATGCTTTTCCCAGGCATCACCGATCCCGGCGATCTCAGCAATCTGCTCGCCTACCTCAACTCGGTAAAATAGGCGCGCCGGGGCCATCCGGCGCCAAAATGACAGCAAGTTAACTCGCCCCGAGGCCCGGATTTTGCGAGGCTCGGGGCGTTGTCATGTCTTGAAGGTCATTCGCGGAGCGCGATGCCGTCCCAAATTCCTGCCGGCCCCTACGCCATCCCGCCATTCATCCCCAAACAAACAAAGGGAAAACGCCTGGTGCTTTCGCGTCTCGACGCCCCCGCCGCCTTCATCGCAGCCCTTCTTTGCGTCGCCGGTGCGCCAGCGTTCGCACAAGAGCCACCGTCACCTCCGGCAACCAATCCGCAGGTCCAAGCGGGTGCTCCACAGCGCCATCACGCCTTGTCGCTGATGGGTGAGCCGAAGTTCAAAGCCGGGTTCGACCACTTCGATTGGGTCAATCCCGATGCCCCTAAAGGCGGCACGCTGCGCGCCTTCGCCGAGGGCTCGTTCGACAGCCTCAACGGCTTCAGCGTGAAAGGCGATCCGGCCGGCGGCATCGGCCTCATCTATGACTCGCTGATGACGACGAGCCCAGACGAGCCGTCGTCGGAATACTGCCTGATCTGCGAATGGGTCTCTTATCCCGCCGACTACTCGTCGGTGACGTTCGGGCTCAATCCCAAGGCGCGGTTCCAGGACGGCTCGCCGATCACGCCCGAGGACGTGATCTTCTCGCTCGAGGCGCAGAAGAAGGCGCACCCGCGGATGGCGTTCTATTACAAGAACGTCGTCAAGGCGGAGAAGACCGGCGACAACGAGGTGACGTTCACCTTCGATTCAAAGGGCAATCGCGAGCTGCCGCAAATCGTCGGCCAGCTCAGCGTGCTTCCGAAGAAGTGGTGGGAAGGGAACGGACCCGACGGGCAGCCGCGCGACATCACCAAGTCGAGCCTCGAGGTGCCGCTCGGCTCGGGCGCTTATAAGGTCAAGAGCTTCGATCCCGGCCGCACCATCACCTACGAGCGCGTCAAGGACTATTGGGCGCAGGATCTTCCGGTGATGAAGGGCCAGTACAATTTCGACGAGCTGAAATTCACCTACTTCCTCGACAAGACGCCGGGCTTCGAGGAGTTCAAGTCCGGAAAGATCGACTACTGGCCAGAGCGCTCAGCCAGCAGCTGGGCCACGGGCTTCAACTTCCCCGCGGTCGAAAAGGGCTGGGTGAAGAAAGAGGCGATCCCGGTGAAGCGCGTCGCGCCGATGCAGGCGTTCGTCTTCAACCTGCGCCGCAAGCAGTTCCAGGACCCGCGGGTGCGCAAGGCCTTCGGGCTGGCGTTCAACTTCGAGGAAGCCAACAAGAAGCTGTTCTATAATTCCTACGTCCGCGTCGGCAGCTACTTCGACAACTCGGAGCTCGCCGCATCGGGCCTGCCCCAGGGGCGCGAGCTCGAGATCCTCAACGAGGTGAAGGACGAGGTGCCGCCGGAGGTGTTCACCACGGAGTGGAAGAACCCCGACAACAGCGCGCCCGAGAACTTCCGCAAGCACATGCGCGAGGCTTCGCAGCTCCTCAACGCGGCGGGCTGGACGCTGCAGGGCAACCAGCTCAAGAACGCGCAGGGCGAGACGCTCAACGCCGAATTCATGATCGACTCGCCGGACTTCCAGAAGATCGTGCTGCCTTACGTGCAGGACCTGCAGAAGCTCGGCATCAACGCCTCGATCCGCGTCGTCGACAGCGCACAATACAAGCGGCGCGAGGACACGCACGACTACGACATCATCGTCGACAACTTCCCGCAGTCGGAGTCGCCCGGCAACGAACAGCGCGACTTCTTTGGCTCGGCGGCCGCCGACCGCGACGGGACGCGCAACACCGCGGGCATCAAGAACCCGGCGGTCGACAAGCTGATCGACAAGATCGTCTTCTCTAAGGACCGCGAGGATCTCGTCGCGGCGACGCGCGCGCTCGACCGCGTGCTCTTGTGGAACTTCTACGTCGTGCCGCAGTGGCACTATCCCTATGAGCGCATCGCCTACTGGGACGTGTTCAGCCGACCGGCGAAGACGCCCTCGCAAACCTCCGCAATGCTGCAGACGTGGTGGTTCGACGCGGACAAGCAGAAGGCCTTGGCTGCGGCGCGGGGACAGTGATGGCGAGGACCGAGGAGGGACAAAGCGTGCGACAGCCCGAAATGCTCACCCGCTTTGCCACCTTCGCCTTCGCCGCCTTCGTCTTCACTACCGGGGTCATGACATCTGGCGCAGTCGCCGAACCGCGCCATGGTCTTTCGGCTTTCGGCGACCTCAAGTACCCGGCCGACTTCAAGCACTTCGAGTACGTCAACCCCGATGCGCCGAAGGGCGGCCGCCTCGCCCTGATCGGCCCCGAGGGGCGCACGACCTTCGACAGCTTCAACAACTTCCTCATCAAGGGCGACCGCGCGCAGGGGCTCGAATACCTCTACGACAGCCTGATGACGCGGGCGTTCGACGAGCCCGATGCCGTTTATGGGCTCGTCGCCAGCGGCGCCGAAGTAGCGCCCGACAAGATGTCGGTGACCTTCAAGCTGCGCCCTGAGGCGAAGTTCGCCGATGGAAGCCCCATCACGGCCGATGACGTCGTCTTCTCGTTCGACGCACTCAAAGGACTGAAGGAGAAGGGGCGACCGGAGCTCACGATCCCGCTGCGTGACGTCGTGATGGCGGAGGCGCTCGATCCGCTCACGGTCCGCTACACATTCAAGGGCGATCTCGTCCGCGACCTACCGCTCATCGTCGCCGAGCTGCCGATCCTCCCGAAGGCATACTACGACAAGCACCCGATTGATCAGACCTCGCTGGAGAAGCCGCTCGGCTCCGGTCCATACGCCATATCCAACTTCAAACCCGGCACTTTCATCACGTTCAAGCTGCGACCGGATTATTGGGCGAAGGACCTTCCGGTAAATCGCGGCCGGTTCAATTTCGACGAGGTTCGCCTCGACTACTACCGAGACCGCACGATCGAGCTCGAAGCACTGAAGTCGGGGAACATCGACTTCCGCGAGGAGTTCACATCGCTCGACTGGGCACGCAGCTACGACATCGCGGCGGTTCGCGATGGAAGGCTCATCCGGCTCGTCATGCCGGACGAGCGCCCCGCAGGCGCACAAGGCTTTTTCATCAATACGCGACGCGAGCAGTTCAAGGACCCGCGCGTGCGCGAGGCGCTCGATTTCGCCTTCGATTTCGAGTGGTCGAACAAGAACCTGTTCTTCGAGCTCTACAAGCGCACGCAGAGCTTCTTCGAGAACTCCGAGCTGAAAGCCAAGGGACCGCCGAGTGCCGCCGAGCTGGCACTGCTCGAGCCATTCAAGGACAAGCTCCCGCCAGAAGTCTTCGGCGAGCCCTATTCGCCACCGGTGACGGATGGCTCGGGGCGCAACCGCGAGACGCTGAAACGGGCAAGCGAGCTGCTTACCGCAGCCGGCTACGGCAACGGCGGGAAGGTTCTGAAGCTCGAGATCCTCAGCTTCGAGGCCGGCTTCGAACGCATCATTTTGCCCTATATCGCCAATCTGAAGCGCATCGGCGTCGACGCGAGCCTGCGCATGGTCGACCCGGCGCAGTACGAACGGCGCATGAAGTCCTTCGATTTCGATCTGGCGATCCAGCGCTACGCGCTGCGACTCACACCTGGCAACGAATTGCAGAGCTTCTGGGGCTCTGAAGCCGCGAAGATGGACGGAAGCTTCAATCTTTCCGGCATTAGCGACCCGGTTGTCGACGCGCTTATCAACAAGGTGGTAGAAGCGAAATCGCGTCAGGAACTCGTCACGGCGGCCCGCAGCCTCGACCGGGTATTGCGCGCCGGGCACTATTGGGTACCCCAGTGGTACAAGGCCGAGCACAACGTGGCCTTCTGGAACAAGTATTCACGCCCGGCAATCAAACCGAAGTACGACGAGGGCGTAGTCGACACATGGTGGTTCGATCCAGAGAAAGCCGCCAAGCTGAAGCAGAATTGAGCTCCGCCCGATGGCCGCCTACCTCCTGAAGCGCCTGCTGCTCGTCATCCCGACGCTGTTCGGCATCATGCTGATCAGCTTCGCCATCATCCAGTTCGCGCCCGGCGGGCCGGTCGACCGGATCATCGCGCAACTCACCGGTCATGACTCCTCCATCGTCTCGCGCATCGGCGGCGGAGGCGGGGAGACACTGTCGGGCGGTAACCAGGCGGCGCTCGGCCAGGGCGGCGCCGATTCCGTCACATCCAAATATCGCGGCGCGCAGGGCCTCGACCCGGAGTTCATCAAGAGCCTCGAGAAGCAGTTCGGCTTCGACAAGCCGGCATACGAGCGCTTCTTCCTGATGATGAAGAACTACCTGACGTTCGACTTCGGCAAGAGCTACTTCCGCGATACCTCGGTGCTGCAGCTGATCAAGGAGAAGCTGCCGGTCTCGATATCGCTCGGGCTGTGGATGATGCTGATCTCGTACATGATCTCCATCCCGCTCGGCATCCGCAAGGCGGTGCACGACGGCGAGCCCTTCGATACCTGGTCGAGCACGGTGCTGGTGGTCGCGTATGCCGTGCCGGGCTTCCTGTTCGCCGTGCTCCTCTTGGTGCTGTTCGCCGGCAGCGCCTTCGTTCAATGGTTCCCTTCGCGCGGACTGACGTCAGACAACTGGGACCAACTCTCGCTCGCGGGCAAGGTGGTCGACTACTTCTGGCACCTGACGCTGCCGCTGATCGCCATGTCGCTGACGGCGTTCACGACGATGACGTTCCTCACCAAGAACTCGTTCCTCGACGAGATCCGCAAGCAGTACGTGATGACTGCGCGGGCGAAGGGGCTGACCGAGAACCGCGTGCTCTACGGCCACGTGTTCCGCAATGCGATGCTGCTGATCATCGCGGGCTTCCCCGGCGCCTTCATATCCGCCTTCTTCGCCGGCGCGCTGCTGATTGAGACGATCTTCTCGCTGGATGGCCTCGGCCTCCTATCGTTCGAGTCGATCGAGAAGCGCGACTATCCGGTGGTGTTCGCCACGCTGTGGATTTTCTCGTTGCTCGGGCTCGTGCTCAACATCGTCTCCGACTTCGTCTACACGCTGGTTGACCCACGCATCGACTTCGAGAGCCGGGAGGTCTAGCGATGGACGACCTCAGGGTTCTGGAAACGCCGCTGCCACAATCGCAACCGCCGCCGCGCGAGGAGCACCGCAACGGCATGCCGGAATGGCTGCGCCGCCGCTTGCCCACGAGCGAGAACCTCAGCCCGCTCAACCAGCGGCGCTTTGCAAACTTCAAGGCCAATACGCGCGGCCTCTGGAGCCTGCGCATCTTCCTCGTGCTGTTTGCCCTGTCTCTCTTCGCCGAGTTCATTGCCAACGATCGGCCACTGCTCGTGAGCTACAAGGGCGAGTGGCTGTTGCCGGTGCTCGTCGACTACCCGGAAGCGAAGTTCGGCGGCTTCCTCGCGGTCACCGATTACAAGGACCCGGTGAACATCGACGAGATCAACGCCAACGGTTGGGCGATCTGGCCGCCGATCCGCTACTCCTACGACACCATCAACAAGGACTATCCGGGCCGCAAGTCGCGCGATGGGCTGTGCCTCGGCTATCCGGCACCTCCGCCGTGGGCGACGCGTTCGCCGCTGTGCGAGGCCCCGCCCGACCAACTCGCCCGTTTCAAAGCGCTCGGGAACACGAACTGGCTGGGGCTCGACGACCAAGGACGCGATGTCGTCGCGCGTGTGATCTACGGCTTCCGCATATCGGTGCTGTTTGGCCTTCTGCTGGCCGTGCTGTCGGCGGCGATCGGCGTCACGGCCGGCGCGGTGCAGGGGTATTTCGGCGGCCGCACAGACCTCATCTTCCAGCGCGTTCTGGAGATTTGGTCGTCGGTGCCGTCGCTATTCGTCCTCATCATCATCTCGTCGGTGTTGGTCCCCGGCTTCTGGACGCTGCTCGGCATCCTGTTGCTGTTCGAGTGGGTGAACCTCGTCGGCGTGGTGCGGGCGGAGTTCCTGAGGGCGCGCAACTTCGAATACGTCAAGGCCGCGCGCGCACTCGGCCTGTCACACAGGAAGATCATGTGGAAGCACATGCTGCCGAACGCGATGGTAGCGACGCTCACCTTTTTGCCGTTCATGCTGTCGGGTGCGGTTTCCGCGCTCACCGCGCTCGATTTCCTCGGCCTCGGTCTGCCGCCGGGCTCGCCGTCGCTGGGCGAATTGCTCCTGCAGGGCAAGCGGCACCTCGAGGCACCGTGGCTGGGGCTCACGGGCTTCTTCACGCTCGCGATCATGCTGTCACTGTTCATCTTCATCGGCGAGGCGGTGCGCGATGCGCTCGACCCGCGCAAGACGTTCCGATAGGGGGCTGCGATGACGAAGAAGAATCATCGCTCGCTACTCGACGTCCGCGATCTGTCGGTCGCGTTCGCGCGCGGAACCGCTATTGCCGCCGATCATGTCTCCTTCCGTATCGGGAAGGGCGAGACGGTGGCGCTGGTCGGCGAATCCGGCTCGGGCAAGACCGTCTCGGCGCTGTCGATCCTGCGCCTGCTCCCCTACCCTGCCGCCTCGCACCCTTCGGGAGAGATCTGGTTCGAGGGCCGCGACATGCTGAAGCTCAAGGAGAACCAGCTTCAGGATGTGCGCGGCAACCGCATCTCGATGATCTTCCAAGAGCCGATGACGTCGCTCAACCCGCTGCACACGATCGAGCGGCAGGTCGGCGAGGTGCTGCGCGTGCACAAGCACATGGACGACAAATCTGTGCGCAAGCGGGTGCTTGAACTGCTGCACAAGGTCGGCATCCGCGATCCCGAGCAGCGTCTCGACGCCTACCCGCACCAACTGTCGGGCGGGCAGCGCCAGCGTGTGATGATCGCCATGGCGCTCGCCAACGAGCCGGACCTGCTCATCGCCGACGAGCCGACGACGGCGCTCGACGTCACCATCCAGGCGCAGATCCTCGAGCTCCTGAAGCAGCTGCAGCGCGAGATGGGGATGGCGATGCTGCTCATCACCCACGACCTCGGCATCGTGCGCAAAATGGCCGAGCGCGTCTACATCATGCAGGGCGGCAAGATCGTTGAGGACGGGGCCACCGAGGAGATATTCACGGCCCCGCAACACCCCTACACGAAGCAGCTCCTGGCCGCGGAGCCGAAAGGCGACCCGCCGCCCGCGAACGATGCGGCACCGGTCGTGGTCGAGACCGACGATCTCAAGGTCTGGTTCCCGATCAAGCGCGGGTTGCTACGCCGCACGGTCGATTACGTGAAGGCCGTCGATGGTCTGTCGCTCAAACTGCGCCAGGGGCAGACGCTGGGCGTCGTCGGTGAATCGGGCTCGGGAAAGACGACGCTCGGCCTCGCCGTCCTGCGGCTCATCTCGTCGCAAGGCCCCATCGTCTACATGGGCAAGCGCATCGACGGGCTGACGAGCCGCGACATGCGGCCGTTGCGCAAAGACATGCAGATCGTATTTCAGGACCCTTACGGATCACTGTCACCGCGCCTGTCGGTGGGGCAGATCATCGAGGAAGGCCTCCTGATCCAGGCGCCCGAGCTCGACTACGACCAGCGGCGGGCGCGCGTCAGTGCAGCGCTGAAGGAGGTCGGCCTCGATCCCCAAGCCCAGGACCGCTATCCGCACGAGTTCTCGGGCGGGCAGCGCCAGCGCATCGCCATCGCACGCGCCATGGTGCTGCAGCCGCAGTTCGTCATGCTGGACGAGCCGACGAGCGCGCTCGACATGTCGGTGCAGGCGCAGATCGTCGACCTGTTGCGCGACCTGCAGAAGAAGCGCGACCTCGCCTATCTCTTCATCAGCCATGACCTCAAGGTCATCCGCGCGCTGTGCAACTACGTAGTGGTGATGCGCAACGGCAAGGTGGTGGAGGAGGGGCCGGCTGCGAACGTGTTCGCAGACCCGAAAGAGGACTACACCAAGGCGCTGTTTGCGGCCGCGTTCAATATCAGCGTCGAGCACGCGAACGCACTCGCCGGCTGATCCAACAGCCGCATACCAGGGAGGCAACGATGCCCGAGCAGATACGGCCCAGGCTGAAGCTCTATCATGCCACTCCCTCACGCTCATCGACCGCACTGTGGATGCTGGAAGAGCTCGGCGAGCCGTTCTCGATCGAGCTGCTGAACCTGCGGGCCGGAGACCAGCGCAAGCCGGAGTACCTCGCCATCAATCCGATGGGGAAGGTGCCGACGCTGGTCGATGGCGACACGGTCGTGAGCGAGGTGTCCGCCATATGCTGCTATCTCGCCGACGCCTATCCCAAGGCCGGCCTCGCTCCGGCCATCCACAATCCGAGGCGCGGGCCGTATCTCAAGTGGCTGTTCTATGCGCCAAGCTGCATCGAGCCGGCGATGATCGACAAGGCGCTCAACCGTGCGCCGGCACCGCGCTCTACTGCCGGCTGGGCCGACTATGACACCGTCATCTCCGTGCTGCGCGAGGCAGCGGCCGGTGCTGCGCCCTATCTGCTCGGAGAGAAGTTCTCGGCGGCCGATGTCGTGATCGGCTCGAGCTTGCGTTGGGGGGTACAGTTCAAGCTGTTACCCGAGCTTCCTGAGTTCGTGACTTACATAGAACGTTTGAGGCAGCGGCCTGCGTTGCAGAGGCAGCTCGCACGCGATCAGGAATTCGCGCAGCAGGCGAGTGCGTGAAAGTTGTTCCGCTGCGCGCCGCTTTGCGGCATCGTAGCCGGAGCCTACGATCAGCCATGCTGCGAAGATTGCTGCAAAGATGCTGCCCGACGACATCTTTCGCTCCCGGCTTCAGTCGACGATCACCGCCCTGCGCTACTGGGCGCCATCGATCGCGGACGCGGCGCGCCTCGATGAGACCGAAGCCAGCGACTACTGGCGGCTCACCGTCAAGCCGAAGGTGGCGAGTGCGTGCCCGTTCGAGCTGATCCTGCACGCCGACCAGCGCTACGATCTGTCGGTCGCCGATGAAACCTACGAGAACCGTCCCATCGAGACGTTCGAATGGATGGTCCCGTTCGCCAACGCGGTCGCGGACGGAGAGGTCGTGCAGCGGCACTGGATCAGCCGGCTCACGGGACTGGAGCGCTCCGTCGAGACGGTGGTCATGCTGGGCGACGGCGGGATATGGCGCGAAGGGCGCGGCACGGTGCAACATTGGATGCCGACGCTCGACGACGACGGCGCCGAGCTGCGCGAGCGAAGATTTTTGCCTTATCGACGGTGACACGAGCTGAGAGAAGCTTTGCGTGCGGTACCGTCGCGCAAGCTGATGACCGCGCCATAGGCCGCGGGGGCCCTTGGCCCGTTGCCGCGTGCGGCGGCCAAGAGGGGCCGCCAGCACAACCTCTCCCCGCGGAAAAGAGGTCAGGTCGAGCGCATTTAGACGTCACTCTCGGCCCGCGCAGCGGGCAAGGGCGCAAGGCGCCCCCCTCTCTGTCCTCCCGGAAGCGGCGAGCAGCGCGAGCGGCTATCCGGGATCCAGCACAAGGTGCGGCGGCGCCGCTTTTGGGCCTTCGGCGATTCTTATGCTGGGTCCCGGGTCTTGCTCGCTACGCTCGCTTCGCCCGGGATGACATAAGGTGCGGCTAGGCTGAGTGTTTGGACGTGCGGCCTGGGAGGCGCTTCACGGCGGCGATCTCGGCGCCGAGCTTGGCGATACGCTCGATGGCCTCGGGAAGCGTCTCGGCTGCCACCTGCATGTGGTGGGCGTTGGCGTGCACGAGGGTGATGCTGTCGGCCATGATGCCGACGTGGCCCTTCCAGTAGATCAGGTCGCCGCGCTGCATGCCTTCGAGCACGTCGGGAATCTCGACCGCGGTGCCGAGCTCGGCCTGCTGCATGTCGGTATCGCGCGGAGCGGAGATGCCAGCCGCCTCGAGCGACACCTGAACGAGGCCGGAGCAATCGATGCCGAGGCGCGTGCGGCCACCCCAAAGATAAGGCGTGCCGATGAAGCGCTCGGCGATCTCGACGAAATCGGGTGCTTTGCGGCCGTGCTCGGCAACGTGACGCGTGACGACGAAGCCACCACCCTTCAGCATCATGAAGCGCTCATCGCCTTCGACGATGCACAGCTCCGCGTTGATGCTGAGGTGCATGATGGGCGGGGATTTGATGTCCGGCACCGGGTAGACGAACGTGCCGAGCGCGCGCACGCGATGCGTCGGCTCGTCGATCTCGTGCGACAGCGCCTCCGACGGCACGTAGCCGACGTATTGATCGCGGTCGAGCTGTATCCACGCCCAGCCGTCGCGCTCGTCGTAGATGGTAACCCTCTCGCCGAACAGGGCCTCGGTCTCGAAGCCGACGGTTGGCGTCGGGTTTCTGCGCAGAGGGACGGAGCTGCGCACGACCTGGCCCGGATAGCCCTCGGCATAACGCTGTGCGCCGACCTTGCCATAAAGGCTCGTGGCGGCCAGGTCGGGCCGGAAGACATGTCGACGAGGATCGAGGCGACCGATGATGCCAGCCGGGATTCTCGACTTGTCGTCGTCGCTGACCTCGGTCATCGACACGTCTCCTTGGCGAGCAGCTCATAAAGAGCGCGCGCTACCTGCGGCTCGCCGCCGCGCGGGCCCAGCGCGTTGCCCGCGGGACGCCAGCCATAAAGGTCAAAGTGGGCAAAGCGCTGCGCGTTAGGTGCAAAGCGCTTCAAGAATAATGCCGCGGTAATGGAGCCGGCCATCGGCGAATCCCACACGTTGTTCATGTCGGCCACGGGGCTGTCGAGCTTGCCGTCATACCCGGGCCAGAGCGGGAGACGCCATACCGGATCGCCGATGCTCACCGAAGTCGTCATCAAGTCAGCGGCAAATGCGTCATCGCTCGTGAACATCGCCGGAAGGTCGGGACCGAGTGCGGTGCGCGCCGCGCCGGTCAGAGTGGCGAAGATATAGAGGCCCTGCGGCTTTTCCTCGTCGGCGAGCGAGATGGCATCGGCGAGGACCAGGCGCCCTTCGGCGTCGGTATTGCCGATCTCGACAGTGGTGCCGGCGCGCGAGATCAGCACGTCGCCGGGACGGAATGCGTCGCCCGAGATGCTGTTCTCGGCCGTCGGAATGAGCACGCGCAGGCGCACATCGATCTTCTGCGCCATGATCATGTGGGCGAGCGTCAGCACGGCGGCGGAGCCGCCCATGTCCTTCTTCATCAGGAGCATGGCGCTCGAGGGCTTAATGTCGAGACCGCCGGTATCGAAGGTGATGCCCTTGCCGACCAGCGTCACGGTGCGCTTGCCCTCCTGGCCCCACGTGAGATCGATGAGGCGCGGGGCGCGCGGGCTGGCACGGCCGACGGCATGGATCATGGGGAAGTTCTTCGCCAGCAACTCGTCGCCGACGGTCACCTCGATGCGCGCGCCGTGGCGGGCGGCCAACTCACGCGCAGCTGCTTCGATGTCAGCCGGGCCGAGATCTGAGGCGGGTGTGTTGATGAGATCGCGGCCGAGGCGCACGGCCTCGATGGTGTTAAGGGCGTACGCGCGGTCGGCGCCTTCAGGCAGGCGCAGGCTGACGCTGCGTCCGGCGTTGCCGTTCTTCTTGGTCTTGTAGCGGCTATAGCGATAACTGCCGAGACCCCAGGCAATGGCGGCGAGCGTCGGATCCTGCGCCGGCTGGGCCAGGCGATAGCTGCCGGTGGGAAGCGACTGCGGGAGCTGACCGAACAGGAGCTCCGACGAGCCGGACGGCTCGCCGCAACGGCCATCGCCAAGGCCGAACAGGACGGCGGCGATGCGGCCATCCGGGCCCGGCACCAGAGTGTGCTGCTTGGCGGTGCCCTTGAAGCCCACGGCCTTCACCCAAGTCCGCTGCTCCGGTGCGAGCGGCAGGTCATCGATGGGCGTATCCTTGGTGACAGCATAAATCGGGGTTTCGCCTCCCGCGGCCCCCTCGGCGACGAAGATGTCGTCCGCCTGGGCCAGATCGCGCTGCAATGTCTCATCGTTCATTTGTGGATGCTCGCTGCTGGCAAGCCATAACCTGATCGGGCATCTAAGACGCACAGCCCGGCCGACTCGCGGGGCACAAGACAGGATCACAGAGGGCAAGGCAAGAGCATGGCCACACATCGGTATCGCTTGGTGATCGGGAACAAGAACTGGTCGAGCTGGAGCCTCAGGCCGTGGCTCGCCATGCGGAAAATCGGGCTGGAGTTCGAGGAGATTAACGTTCAGCTCCGACAACCCGACACAAAGGCCGAAATCCTGAAATTCAGCCCTTCGGGCATGGTGCCGCTGCTCATCGACGGGGACTTCCAGGTATGGGACAGCCTCGCCATCCTCGAGTACCTGGCCGACGCTTATCCCGAAAAGGGCCTGTGGCCGGCCGACCGGGAGGCGCGAGCCCTGGCGCGCTGCGCCGCCGCCGAGATGCATTCGGGCTTCATGCCGCTACGCCGCACCTGCTCTATGGAGATCTTAGCGCGGAACCCACTCGATCCGGTGCCTGAGGACGTCGAGACCGACGTGCGGCGCATCGTTGCCCTTTGGAGGGAGTGCCGGACCCGGCACGGCAAAGATGGGCCGTTCCTGTTCGGGGCCTTCACGGCGGCCGATGCCATGTATGCCCCCGTTGCCTCGCGTTTCCGCACCTACCTGCCGGATCTTGCCAGGTTCGGCGACGACGGCACCGCGGCAGCCTATGTCGAGACCATCTTCGCGATGCCGGAACTGGGCGCGTGGATCGAGGGAGCACGGGCCCAAGTGGCTGCCGCACCATAGCTTTGCGGCCCCATTAACTGGCTCTTAGCGACGTTTAATCGTTTATTGAGAAGTGTCTCACAACCTGACGGTCAAAGGACAGAGATTCGGGCCCTAACCCGCTCTCATTCGTGCCGATCAGGGAGACCACGATGTTGATCGCTTCGCCTCGGCTACCAGCCCGCAGGCTTCGGCAGTGCGGCACTATCGCCGCGCTCACCGGCTCTCTGCTGCTCGGTGCATGCGGCCAGACCCTCAACTCGGGAAGCGACCTGCTGTCGATCAACAACAGCAAAAACGCTGCTCCGTCCCAGCCGCAGCCGGCCGCCATTGCCCAGGCCCAGACCGGCGCGCCGTCGGGCGCCGGCGGGCTGAGCGAAGAGCTCCTGAAGGCCACCGACTATTGGGGCCAGGTCTACGCCAAGAGCCCGCGCGACCTACAGGCCGCGCTCAGCTATGCGCGCAATCTCAAGGCCATGGGCGAGAAGCGCCGCGCGCTCGGCGTGTTGCAGCAGGCGTCGCTCTACCACGGACAGAACCGCGAGCTGGCAAGCGAGTACGGGCGTCTGGCGCTCGACCTCGATCAGGTGACCGTCGCCAAGCAGCTTCTTGCCATCGCCGACGACCCGGCGCGGCCGGATTGGCGCGTCGTTTCCGCCCGCGGGGCCGCGCTGGCCAAGGAAGGCAAATACAGCGACGCCATCCCGTATTTCGAGCGGGCGCGCGCGCTCTCGCAGGACGCGCCGTCTGTCATGAGCAACCTCGCCCTCGCCTACGCCATGAGCGGCGAGCCCGGGAAGGGCGAATCGATGCTGCGGCAGGCGGCAGCGGGTGACAGCAACTCGCCCCGCATACGCCAGAACCTTGCTCTCGTCCTCGGGCTGCAAGGCAAGTACGACGAGGCGAAGCTGATCGCGGCGCGCGACATACCGATGAGCAACGCGGCCGAGAACGCCGATTATCTCCAGCAGGTTGTGAAGCTCGAGCCGAAGTCAGTGCCGAACTCCATGCCCGAAGCCTGGAACACCGAATCCAAGATCGCCGAGCTGCCGACCGCGGACGCCGTGCCGGTGGAGAAGGTCACGGCGCTCTCGAGCATGCCCGCGGCAGACCCCGCTGCCGGCAACGACACAGGGTGGGTCGTCAATGCGTCCGAGCCCGCGGCGGCTCCCAAGACTGTCGCCGCCGGCGGCAACTGGGGCGCATCATCGGCGCCTGAACCGAAGGTGCTGTCGGTGGCGGAGATGGCGGCGCAATTCGCCGTGGAGGACGTGGCTCCCGCCGAGACGCCGAAGAGCATAGCGCCAGCCAGACAGCCGGCTGCAAAATCGACTGCCGAGGACACCGACGCTTGGAGCTCGCAGGTGGCTCAAGCCAAGCGCTGAGGGAAGTCCGGCTAGATCCCAGGCGCGCCCGGCCAAGCGTCGCGGCGCGCCTTTTCGTTCGATCGGATCGGCAGGCGGAAACGACGGAGCGCTTTCTAGCCCCACTGGTAGTAGCGGATGGCGGCCGGGAACAGGATGATGACGAACAGTACCGGCAAGAAGAACAGCACCATAGGCACCGTGAGCTTCGGGGGCAGTGCCGCGGCTTTCTTCTCGGCTTCGGCTTGGCGGATATCGCGGTTCTCCTTGGCCATGACGCGCAGTGCCTGTCCGACCGGGGTACCGTAGCGCTCCGCCTGCACGAGTGCGGTCGTCACCGCCTTGACGCCGGGAAGGCCGGTGCGCTTGCCCAAGTTGTCGAACGCCTGACGGCGATCCTGGAGGTAGGAGAGCTCGGCCGTCGTCAGACTGAGCTCCTCGGCGAGCTCGAGCGACTGGTTGACAACCTCCTTCGACACCTTGCCGAAGGCGGCTTCGACCGACATGCCCGACTGCACGCAGATCAACAGCATGTCGAGCGCATCGGGGAACGCGATCCTTATAGAGTGCTGGCGCTTCTGGATGAGGTTCTCGACGAACACGCTCGGGGCGTAGGAGCCGGCGAAGGCAGCCGCGAGACACATCATGAGCTTGACCGTGAACGGGTAGTCCAACACGCCGAGCACGAACAGGTAGAAGGCCGCCACGAGGAAGAAGATCAGCGGCGCTGCGACACGGAAGAACATGAAGGCGATCAGCGGGGCCTGGCCACGCAGGCCCGCGCGCTTCAGACGATCGCGCAGGTCGGCCGTGTCGAGCATCTTGCGCAGATTGAGCGCG
This sequence comes from Pseudomonadota bacterium, assembly GCA_023405815.1. GTDB lineage: Bacteria > Pseudomonadota > Alphaproteobacteria > Rhizobiales > Hyphomicrobiaceae > Hyphomicrobium_A. The sequence goes on from JAEXXM010000041.1 coordinate 20,971, forward strand.
TCGACGATCTGCTGCATGTAGCCCGTCGGCGTGTGGCGCAGTCGTCCCTGGCGATCGCGCGCCGCCATCTCGGCCATGCGGTCGGCACGCATCTTATCGCGCTCAACAGCCATGGTCCGCATGCGCTGATTCATGCGATCCTCGGCGAGGATCGGCATGGCGATCGTGAGCACGGTCGCAAATGCGCAGATTGCCGCCAATATGGTGACGAGGAACGTCGGATCGGTAAAGAGCGCGATGAAATCCATTGCCGAATACCTCGAACTTGCGGTCGGGCGGGGCGGCCCGAGGAACCTTCAGAACTTGAAGTTGATCATCCTGCGCATCACCAGGACACCCATCATCATCCAGATGCCGCACGCGAGCAGCGCGAAATTGCCGACGCGGGTGTCAAAGAGCGGCTTGATATAGCCGGGGGACGTAAGGAAGAGCAGAAACATCACGGTCGGCGGCAGTGCCGCCAACACGAGCGCCGATGCCTTGGCCTCGGCGCTCAAAGCCTTGACCTTCATCTGCAGGCGGACACGATCGCGTAGGACGCCGGAAAGGTTGCTCAGCGCCTCAGAGAGGTTACCACCCGACTGCTGCTGAATGGCGATGACGATCGAGAGGAACTTGACCTCGGGCAGCGGCATGCGCGCCGTCAGTTTCTCCAATGCCTCGCCGAGCGGGACGCCGACGCGCTGCTGATCGATGACGTCGCGGAACTCGCTGGCGAGCGGCTCAGCGCTCTCGCGTGCGACGATGGCCAAGCATTCGTTGAGCGGCAGACCTGATTTCATGCCGCGCACGACGATATCGATGGCGTTGGGAAGCTCGAGGGTGAACTTCGTCTGCCGGCGCGAGGTCATCTTGTTGATGATCCAGCGCGGGGCGCCGAACACGCCGATGAGGCCGACGACGATCATGAGTAAGAATCGCGTCGGACTGGGCGGCAGCAGCAGCGTCACAAGGGCGGCAAGCACGGCGCCGCAGACGGCGCTCGCGAGCCAGAACACGCGCGGCGTGATATCAAGCCCGGCGCGCGACAGACGCAAGCGGAGGGAAACCTTTTCCGCCGCCTTCTGGCGATCCTCGATGTCCTTCAAGGTGTCGGCTACGGACTTGCGACGGGATGTTGCCTGCTCGAGCGGGGTGAGCGCCGCGCGCTTCTGCTCGATGATGCCTTTGACGCGCCCGGCCGTCTCCCGGTCGGCGGAGAAGTACGGGTAAAGGAGCGCATAGGCGAGGGCGCCGATCGCGAGGGCGCCGAGCAATGCCGCGCCGAAGGAGACGAGATTTCCGTCAGGCATTGATGTCCCCCAACGGATTGCCGTTCTCGTCCAGCACCTCGGCGGCAGCGAGCGCTTCGGCGAGCTCTGCTTCCGCTCCATAGTAGACGGCGCGCTCCCAGAAGGCGGGCCGGGCTATGCCGGTGGAGCGATGGCGCCCGAGGATGCGGCCGTTGGCGTCCTCGCCAGTGATGTCGAACACGATGATGTTCTGCAGCGTGACGACGTCGCCTTCCATGCCCAGCACCTCGGTGATGTGCGTCACCTTGCGCGAGCCGTCGCGAAGGCGGGCGACCTGGACGATGACATCGACAGAGCCGGTGATCATCTCGCGGATCGTGCGCACGGGGAGCTGGTAGCCGCCCATCATGATCATCGATTCAAGACGGCTGATGGCTTCGCGCGGACTGTTGGAGTGGAGCGTCCCCATGGAGCCGTCGTGGCCCGTGTTCATGGCCTGCAGCAGGTCGAACGCCTCGGGGCCGCGAACCTCGCCGACGATGATGCGTTCGGGCCGCATGCGCAGACAGTTTCTGACGAGGTCGCGCATCTTGATCTCGCCCTCGCCTTCGAGGTTGGGCGGACGCGTCTCCAGACGGACGACATGCGGCTGCTGCAGCTGAAGCTCGGCGGAGTCCTCGCAGGTAATGATGCGCTCGTCGTGCTCGATCGAGCCGGTAAGGCAATTGAGCAGCGTGGTCTTGCCGGAGCCGGTGCCGCCGGAGATGAGCACGTTGCAGCGGACGCGGCCCATGATCTCGAGAATCGTCTGTCCCTGCGGCGAGATGGTGCCGAGCTTGGTCAACTGGCTGAGATTGAGGCGATCCCTCTTGAACTTTCGGATCGTCAGGGCCGGCCCGTCGATCGCGAGCGGCGGGGCGATGACGTTGACGCGTGATCCATCGGGCAGGCGCGCGTCGCAGATCGGGCTCGATTCATCGACGCGGCGACCGACCTGGCTGACGATGCGCTGGCAAATGTTCATGAGCTGCAGGTTGTCGGCGAAGCGCACATTCGTGCGCTGCACCTTGCCGCTGACCTCGATGTAGGTGGTGTCGGCGCCGTTGACCATGATGTCGGCGATGTCGTCGCGCGCCAGCAGCGGCTCGAGGGGGCCATATCCGAGCACGTCGTTGCAAATGTCCTCGAGCAGCTCTTCCTGCTCGGCGATGGACATGACGACGTTCTTAATCTGAATGATCTCGCTGACGATGTCGCGGATCTCCTCGCGCGCCGAGGCGACCTCGAGCTTGGCAAGCTGGGTCAGATCGATGGTGTCGATGAGCGCGTTGAAGACCGTCGTCTTGACGTCGTAGTACTCTTCCGAGTGACGACGCTGATCGACTGAGGACGCAGGCGGCGGGGACGGCGGTTTCTGCGGCGCCGGGCGAGGCTCGGCAGCGGCTGCAGCGGCCGGGGTGGCGACGGGAGGCACCGGCGCCTGCGGCAGGCGGCGGGCGGGGGCATCGCTGGTACGCTTACCGAACATGGCTTTCCCTAGAGCTTAAGCTTCAATTTCTCGAGGAGCGGTGCGAACGGGGACGACTTCTTGGCCGTCTGCGCGTCGCGCCGGTTGCTGATGGCGAAGGCGATCTCGCGGAAGCCGGCTGCCGGCTTCGCCTTGATGTTCAGCTCCTCGATCATCTGTCCGTTGTTTGCAGCCTGCCCGAATGTCTCGCTGTCGAAGTCGATGACGCTGATGGTCTTGAGCCCGACAGCGGACTCGAATTCCTTGACGCTGATCTCCGGCCGCTTCGGCATGTTGACCATGTTCATCACGAGGCGCGGCTTGGAGTCGTTGCGGCGGAGCTGCTGAAGAAGGTCGACGAGATTCTTGGCGTTGCGGAGATTGGCGAGGTCGGGCGCCGCGGTGATGATCACCTCGTCGGCCTGAAGGAGGACGCTCTTCACCCACGGCGTCCAAAGGTGGGGCAGATCCACGGCGACGTAGGGCACGTTCTGGCGCACGACGTCGATGACCTGATCGCATCCCTCGACCGTGATCTCATAGTCGCGGTCGAGAACGACGGGCGCAGCGAAGATCGAAAGGTGCTCGGAGCACTTGGTCAGCAGGCGGTCGAGGAGCACCTCGTCGAGGCGCTCCGGGGTCGACAATGCGTCCGCGATGCCCTGCATCGGGTCCTGATTAAAGTCGAGGCCGGTGGTGCCGAAGGCTAGGTCGAGGTCGGCGATGACGACATCGGCCTTGATGATCTCAGACAGTGCCCACGCTGTGTTGTGGCACACGGTGGAGGAGCCGACGCCGCCCTTGGCACCGATGAAGGCGTAGACGTGGCCGACGGGCTCGGTGTCGGGATTGTTGTAGAGGTTGGAGATCGCCTCCATGAGCTGCAGCGGCTCGATAGGCTCGACGAGGTACTCGCTCACGCCTCGCCGCAACAGGTCGCGATAGAGCATCACATCGTTGACCTGACCGATGATCAGCACCTTGGTGCCGGGGTCGCAGTTCTCCGCCAGCCGGTCGAGCTCGGCCAAGAGATGATCGGGCGGCAGGCTGCATTCGAGAATGATCAGGTTCGGCGTCGGGTTCTGCTGATAGTGAATGACGGCCGCCTCGATGCCGCCCATGTGCACATTGACGTGCGCCTTGGCCAGGCGCCGATCCTCGGCGGAAATCTGAATGATGTCGGCCGTGGCGGCGTGCTCGCAGAACGCCTGGATGGAGATGCGTGGGATGGGCCGCGCGCGGGCAGCGGGAGAAACTACCAGCTCCTCGTCGAGCTCAGCCAGCGGAGCTCCGACGCCGGCAACCTCGGGCGGGCTCTGTATGGGCTTGGCTTGATTGGACATTGTCTCAGACGACCTTACTTAGCTGCGGCCTTAGTTGCTGGTGTCTTTGTTCACGCGCTCGTCGACGCTCTTTCGCGCGCCCGTCGGCTGGCCGGTCACGTACTTGCCCCAGACCTGATCGCGCCTCTCTCCGGAACGCGCCGTCTCGCTGCGTGGACCGAGAAGATCAGCCGGATTGGCGACCATCACCGCCAGGTTGCGCTGCTGCGCGCAGCCGAGGTTCGGATAGGGCAGGTTGGTCGGCTCGTAGGCGAGATTGGTCGACCAGTCGCCGCACTGGGGCGGCTCGGCGACGTAGCGCAGATACGAGACGCGGATAGGCGGATCGGATGCACCCTCAGCGTTGTAAGCCTCGACCGAGATCACCGATTCACCGAACCCCTGATCCCGTAACAGCGAGCGGATCTCACCGACGGCGTGCATGACGCCGACCTCGTTGGCAGCGCCGCTCGGGACCGAAACGACGAGGCGGCTGTTGCCGGAATCGGTGACGCGGTAGTGGTCAGCAAAGCTCAGGAGCTGGGCGCGTTGCGCGGCCGTGAGGCCGCTCGAGTTACGGCCGACGCGGACAATGTGCGTCGTCGGCTCCTGCGATACGAGAATGGGGTGGCGCTGCGAGGAATCGATCAGTGTCCAGCCGGCAACCCGCGTCGGATCGTCGGTGGTCTTGCAGCCGCCGATAGTGAGGCTCGCGGCGGATGCCAGCAGCAACCTGGCGGCGAACGAGCCCATCCCGCGTCGGGCGGCAGAGCGGATCGCATGCTTTGGTGTCATGATACGTCTCCAGCCCATTCGCTATTCCACGATGAACCCGTAGTCGCCCTTGAGGTCGCCCACGGGTGCGGGCCGGCCTCCGCCATAGATGCGGTTGATGTGTCCGAGGAAGTTGGCCTTGCGATCGGTCGGATCGCCAAGGCCGTCGAGCGGACGGGCGAGCTCCTGGCGCGCGACCGGATTGACCATGTACGGGGTCACGATCACGACCAGCTCGGTCTCCTCGCGCTGATAGTCGCGGCTGCGGAACAGGGTGCCGAGGATCGGCAGGTCCTTGAGACCGGGGAAGCCGTCGATGTTCTGGCGCGTATCCTCGGAGAGAAGGCCGGCGATGGCGATCGAGCCACCCGACGGCAGCTCGACCGTCGACTTGGCGCTGCGCTTCTTCAGTGCGGGGATCTGGATGCCGGAGAGAACCACGGCGCCCTGCAGCGTCAGCTCGCTGACCTCGCTTTCGATCTTCAGGCTGATGCGGCCCTCGGAGAGGACCACAGGCGTGAAGGCGAGGCCGATGCCGTACTCCTTGTAGGAGACGCTGACCTGGCCAAGGCTGTCGACGATCGGAACCGGATACTCGCCACCGGCGAGGAACTTGGCCGGCTCGCCCGAGACCGCCGTGAGGTTCGGCTCGGCGAGCGTCTTGATGAGGCCGTCGCGCTCGAGCGCGCGCAGTGCCCCGCCGACGGCCTGGTTGCCCGATTGCCAGACGGTTGCCACGCCCGAGTTGCCGAAGGCGGTGAGGTTGTCGCCATAGGTAGGGCCGTTGTTGAAGAAGCTCATGGCGCCCGCTATGGCGCCCTCAGAGCCGATGCCCGGCGTCGGCAGCGTTCCGAGCGAGGCGGCGGTCAGCGGCAGGCCGTTGGCGGAGAGGACGGCGGTCGTGAAGTTGCCGGAGTTGACCAGCGCGCCGACGTTGATGCCGAACTGCTTCAGAATGGTGCGCTGCACCTCGGCCACGGAAACGCGCAGCATGACCTGCTCCTCACCCTCGACGGAGATGAGGTTGATGATCGGCTTGCCGCCGTAGACGTCGGACGCGTCGGAGTTGGCTCCGCCGCCGGGATCGGTGGTCGCCGACTGGTAGCCGCCGCCGATGGTCGTCGATGTCGACGTCGAGGTCGTCGAGGAATTTGAGGCGCTCGGCGCGCTGGTGTTGACGATGCTGCCGACGTCGGCATTCGCCTGAACAAACTGCGCCGCAATCTGTGCTGCGCGATTGGAATCGATAGGCGTGCGGACACTGCCCGTGAGCACGAGGGCGCGTCCCGCGATCTCGCTGCGCACGTTGGAGCCGGGGATCAAGCGGGCGAGCAGTTGATCGAGCGCCGAGAGGTCGGCACCGATCGCGACGTCGATGGTCAAGATCTGCTGGCCGTACTCGTCGAAGAAGAAGGCATTGGTTTGCCCGGTACCCTTGGCGATGAGGAACACGCGATCTGACGACTGCACGACGGCGTCGAGGACCTTCGGGTCGGAGACGAGGACATCCTTCAGGGGAACGGGAAACTGCACGACGATAGAGCGCCCGATACCGAGATCGAGGCGACGCGTCAGCGGAAAGGCCGCATTGGCTGGAATGCGCAGGACGGAATCCTGCCCGGCGGGTCCAGCGGGACCGGCGGCAGCTCTGCCTTTCATATCCGCAGCATGTACGTGACTGAAGCTCGAGACGACGAGATACACAGCAGCCATGGTGGCGCGCGCCCACTTTAGGGTCGGTCGCATGATCGATTACCTTTTCGAACAGCCGAAAACTGATGACGCAACTCAGTTCACGCCGTACGCGCGCGACGGCACTCCGTAGCGAAGGATACGCACGGTGCTGCCGCGTTGATCGTTCATGGCCGCGGTCGGCCCCTTCCCTTTGGGGTCGCCATCGGCAACGCTACGCAACGAAAGGCTGATCTCCCCGCTCGCGTTGGCACGTGCCAGAAGCTCGGCCTGATGCGGGGTCAGCTCGAGGGTTGCCGTGTCCGCGGCTCCCTCGGATGTCTTGGCGCCCTCTTTCGCGCCGATGCTCTGGCCGATGGCGAGCACCCGCACGTTGCGGAAGAGCGTGTCCGCCACGGTTTCGTCCTGGCCACTCGGATTGCGCTCACGCCGCGTCAGGATGACGTCGACGCGATCGTTCGGAAGGATGAGGCGACCGGCCGCCGTCTCTTCCTTGATCTTGGTCGAGATGGCGCGCATGCCGCTCGGCAGGATGGCAGCAAGCACGCCGCCCTGGCCCGCCTTGATCAGCTTCTGCTGCGTCACCGGCTCGCCTTCGAGGAGCGGGGCGCGCGCGATGGCGTCGGTTACGAGGCGCATGCCGCCATCGCCGCCCGACTGGGTGATGAAACCCGGCGTGACGGCTTCGGTCGGCCATTGCTGCCAGCGGAAGTCGGTCGGCTTGGTGACCTCGCCGAGCTGAATGTTGCGGCGGGCGACCAGGACCTCGGTGGCGTTGATGGGCACGGCAATCTGCGTCGGCGCGGTCGGCCCGCTCACGATCGAGCGCATGAGGACGAATGCGAGAAGGCCGGCTCCGCCCGCAATCGTGATGCCAATCAATTGTGCTCGCTTCACAGCCGGCGGGTCCTTTCACCCGAAGCCCAAATTCGTACGCTCCCGACCTTGCCGAACAATCGTCAACGCAAGGTTAACTGCCGTCGCGAATTGAGGCTCGACGGGCGGTTAGGTCAGCCGAGTAGCAACTGGGGGACGCTCGATGCTGGGTAGACGATGAGGGCGCCAGCGGTGATGGCAACGCCGTAGGGCATGCCCTCGCCTTGCTTATGCAGGCGCAGGGCCCAACCCGGGAGCGGCAGGGCCCCGGCTGGAAAGTTCCTGTAGGCCAGTACGAACAGGGCAAGGAGACCGCCGACGATCGTCACCCAGACGACGAACGGCACGAGTTGCTCATACCCGATCCACACGGCTGCGGCGGACAGCAGCTTCACATCCCCGCCGCCAACGAGGCGAAACTGAAACAGCACCATGCCCAAGAGCAATGCTGCCGCGCCGATGGCGAGATGCACAAGCATCGTTGCCAGCGGCATGCCGGCAATCGGGGCGATGATCAGGAACGCGACGAGGAGGGCGATCGAAATGCCGTTGGCGATGCGCATCGTCAGCACATCCATTGTCGCCGCATAGAGCAGCAGCAATGGAAACACCAATTGCAGGAGATCAGCAGCCACCGGAACTCTCCAAGCAAGAAAACCACGGGCAGCTTTGGCCACAGCGGTTAAGCAATGCTCAAGCGCACCGCAGATAGCAGGTCGTATAGGCAGAAGGCCGCCCGGCGGTTGAACGCCGAGCGGCCCTGCGAAGACGCCTCGGCTTATTAGCCGGTGGTCGTGAGCTTCGGAGCGATCTTATCCTTGAAGAGCGTGCCGAGGTTGGTGCCGACGGCGCTGGCGCCGGTGATAATGGCGACACCGATGAGGGCGGCGATCAGGCCATACTCGATAGCCGTGGCGCCGGATTCGTCCTGAGCGAAACGAGCAAGAAAGGTCTTCATTGACAGCAACTCCCATTTTTTTGATCGGGGCACGCCTGAAGCATGCTCCTCTGCCCTACGGCCTTCGCCGTGGGACTGATGGGGTTATGGACCCCCATGTCTTAAACCTAAGTAAAACATACTAATTTGCTCATAAATACATCCTAACAAAGCACTAAGATTGTCGATAAGGATTGATGTTAGTTGCATTGAGGCGCGAACCTGAAACACGCTCGACCACTAGGCAGCAGTTAATCTCAAGTCTTCACGTCACGGAGCAGCGTATTTTCCAGTTTCATGTGGCATTATTACTTATGGTTTGTGTGATCCATGACGTTCTATTGCTGAACTATTCATAGCGAAAAGAAGTGTTCTTGCTGCCGGCAGCGCTGCTTCCTGCTCGCGGGAGCTTCCAGACCGCGCGGTCGGCGGGGAATTTCCGGTTTTTTCACCAATTGCTGAAGTAATGCGCCTCAGTCGTTGAGGACGCGTCTCTCCATGCCGGCTTGCAAGCGCCCAAAAGTCTCTGCCGCGGTCAGTGCCATTATGCTGGCCCTCACCGGTTCCCTTTCCGCCGAGGCGGCCGATCTCGTCGTCGCCTACGACCAGTCGCAGCTCTTGCGGCTGCCGCGTCCGGTCGCGGAGGTGATCATCGGCAATCCATCTATCGCCGACGTGGCCGTGCAGGGGGGCAACCTGCTCGTCGTCACCGGCAAGTCTTTCGGCGTCACGAACATCATCGCGCTCGATGCGGACCGGAACGTGATCCAAGACCAGCGGGTCGTCGTCGACCAGGACGAACGGCGGACGGTTGCCTTGTTCCGGGGCTCGCTGCGCCAGACGTACACATGCGCGCCGACCTGCTCGCCGGCGATCGTCGTCGGCGACGACCCGAAGGTGTTCGAGGCGATAGCCCGAGCGGCGCAGACCAAGAGAGGTGCCTCGACGCCGGCGGGCGGCCAGCAGCAGGCCCAATAGGCGCGGCGGGAGAGCGGTACAGCCGTTTACGGCTTGGCAACTAATGTCCTGAAAATTTCACACGAAGTAACATATACTTCAGGTGCGAAAAGTTACGGTCGCGGCGATTTACGCCGAGGCCTGATATGCATCTACCCTTCAAGCTCATACCAACGACGCGGAGCCCGCGGGCGAGTCGACGGCTGCTCACCAACGAGGATGGGGCGAGCGCGATCGAGTTCGGGATGGTGGGGTTGCCGTTTCTCTTGTTCGTCCTCGGCATCATTGGCTACGGCCTCTTCTTCCTCAACACCAGCTTCCTGCAGTACGGCGTGGAAAGCGCGGCGCGGAAGATCCGCACCGGCGAATACAAGACCGCCGGCGAGAACGGCGTGATGACGGTCGACGAGTTCCGCAAGCTCGCGTGCAGCGCGGCAAGCCCTGTCATCGACTGCAGCAAGATGAGCGTGCTCATTCAGCACGGCACCGATTGGACTGGAATCACGCCGGTTGCGTGTGTCGATGCCAGCGGCGACATGACCGTCTCCACCGGCAGCAAGGAAGACGATCTGTCGAAGTATGCGGGCGAGGCAAGCGAAGTGGTCCTGGTGACGCTTTGCTACAAGTGGGATCTCGCCGACAGCTTCAGCTTTCTGGGCCTCGGGAGCGGGGCGGACGGCTCCGGGCCGGCGATCCTGCAAGCCGCGACGGCATTCAAGAGCGAGCCATACACCAACTGATGCGCGGGAAGAGTGAGATGCGTACCATTTTTCATCCGGCGGGACTGCGCCGCTTCCGGCGCGATACGCGAGGAGGCTCTGCGATCGAGTTTGGCATCATCGCGCCGCTGCTGCTGATGGGGCTGCTCGGAACGGTGGAGATCGGCCGCGCCTTCAGCAACAACCGACATTTCGTCTCGGCGATTTCGTCCGCCGGCGACCTCGTCTCCCGCGAGGAGTATCTCGGAACGAGCGACGGCGGGGCGAGCAGCAACCTCGCGAACATGATGCTATCGATCAAGCACCTGATGGCGCCCTATGATCCGAGCACGCTCAAGCTGGCGGTCTTTTCGGTGAAGGCGTCGAACAGCACGCCGGACACGGGAAAGGTGCAGTGGGGCTATTCGTACAACGGCAAAGGCGCGCCGGCGAAATGCTCGGATTACGCGCTGCCGGCCGGTCTCGTGCCGCTCGGCGGAAGCATCATTGTTGTGGATGCGACGTATAACTTCAAATCGCTTTTCGGCAGCTATGTGCCGGGGATCAATCCAGACATGACGTGGAACGAGAAATCGTACCACAGCCCGCGCAATTCCTGCGTCGACTACGTCAAGGGCGACAACTGCATCAGCTCCTGCTGATCTCCCAAGCGTCACCTTTTTTGGAGCTACGGGCGGTGCCGCGAGGCGCCGGGCCGGCGCAATTCGTGGCTTATGGCCGGAATTGGCTTGCTCCGCCGCGCACGCGTTCTATGTTATGCTGATCGTCAGTCTTCAAACGACTTAGCGTGCGGACATAAGCACATGGGACGACGCTCAATACATACTCCTGAGGAATTGCGCGAGCTTATCATTGAGGCAACAACGGCAATTGTCGAGCAGGAGGGCCTTGAAGGTCTTTCGGCTCGCGAGATCGCCAAGCGGATCGGCTACTCGCCGGGGACACTTTATAACGTATTCGAGAACCTCGACGACCTGCTGCTCATCATAGAAGCTCGGCTGCTCGACGAACTTGCCGAGAGGCTCGCCCGCACCGATACCTCGGGCCCCCCCGCCGAACGTCTGCGGCGTCTCGTCGGGGCATACTTTGCGTTCACCCAGGAGCGCCCGAAGCTCTGGAACCTGCTTAACGAGCACCGCATGCCGGCGGGCCGGCAGGTGCCCGACTGGTACCAGGGCAAGCTCGACAAGCTGCTGGAGGCGCTCGACACCGCGTTGGCGCCTTTGCTGTCGGACTGCGATCCGAGTGCGCGACGACGGCACGCCCGCACGCTTTGGGCGAGCGTGCACGGCATGACCTCCCTATCGACGGCAGACAAGCTCTCGCATGTCGTCGCGCCGGGAGGCCGCTCTCTGGTCGACGATCTCGTCCTCAATTACCTCGCCGGACTACAGAGCGGTGCCGAAGCCGCCGCGATGCGTCAGTGACGCGGCGCCTCAAGGCGCCGCCGGTGATTGCGTAGCAGGCTCGGCCGCAGGAGCCGGCAGCGAGCCCGTGACAGGCGGCGGCGTCTGCGCCGACGGGCTGGCCGCGAGCTCACTGCGGTGCGCGAGGCCACCGAACCAGCCGTCCTTCGGCAGGAGGCGGTCGTTAAGCGCCGCCCACATGGGACGCGAGGTGATCCCGTCGTAGAACGTGGTGAACGAGGGCGTGGCGAACAGCAGGGCCACGGCCGCCACCGCCATCACCGCCGAGCCGCCGGGGTTCCTCGTGTCGAACGGCTTGAAGGCGGTGCCGAATGACTTCTTGATGTGGTTGCCCAAAACGTCGACGGAGTAGATCTCGTCGAGGATCAGGTGCGTCAGGAAGCCTATGAGCAGGAAGCCGCCGGCGAGCCAGGCGACGCCGTCCGGGCGATCGAAGACATAGTAAAAGATGATGACGGTGGCGAAGGCCGACGCAATCCCGGCAATCCACGAGTGCCAGACGCCGCGATGGTTGGTGAGCCGGTGGAACGTCGTATGCAGGCCATAGCGTACGAAAAGAAGCGATCCGAGCCATAGGATCCACATCTCCGCGATCGACAGGCGCGGCGCGAAATGAAACAGCAGGGCAAACGAGAAGAACACGGCGAGCCCGGCGAACAAGGCCCGGCTTGGGCGCGAATCCTTCAGGTCGATGTCAGGCAGCACTGAGCCGAGCGAGCCCGCGAGCGTTACCGCAACGAGGTTCTCGGGTGCGATGACGTCCGCTGCCAAGGTCAGCGTCGCCAGCGAGCCTGCGACGATCGTTCCGACGACGATATGCGTAGGGAAGTTCGCCATGGATTGTGCCCTCCACCTCGCCCAGCCGCGCTGAGCCGCCCCATCCCTTCTCCCGATCAGATTCTCGCTGCCCGCGGGAGTGAGGGATGCGCGATGCGTGTGGAAAACCTACGCGGGCACATCGTCGCCTAACGGGCGACAGGGCTTGCCCTCCAGCGGCTTAGCCGCTTAATGGCGCCGATGACGATACCCGTGGATCAGAGCCGCAGCCGCCAGCAGTTGATCGCCGCGACCAGCATTGCCGTGGCGCTGCTGGTCATGGGCATCAAGTACATCGCCTACCTGATGACGGGCAGCGTGGCGCTGCTTTCCGACGCCCTCGAAAGCATCGTCAACGTGGTGACGGCGGTCGTCGCGGTCATCGCCATTCGCATCGGCGCGCAGCCACCGGACCGCGGGCATCCGTTCGGCCATCACAAAGCCGAGTATTTCGCCGCCGTGCTCGAAGGTGCACTGATCATCGTGGCGGCGGGCCTCATCTTCAAGGAAGCGATCGACGCAATCCTCATGCCGCGGGCGCTTACGCAGCCCGCCGCGGGCCTGATGGTCAACGGCGTCGCCACGGCGATCAATGCCGGCTGGGCGTGGGTGCTGATCAACCGGGGGCGGGCGCTCAGCTCACCGGCGATGCAGGGTGACGGCAAGCACATTATGAGCGACGTCATCACGTCGATCGGCGTGCTCGTCGGGCTCGTACTGGCGACGCTGACGGGGTGGAGCATCCTCGATCCGCTGCTGGCCGGCGTGGTGGCGCTCAACATCCTGCGCATAGGTTACGATCTAGCCATCTCGTCGATGAGCCAGCTCATGGACCAGGCGGCATCTCCCGCGATCGAAGCGCGCATCCGTGCGGCAATTCGCGCCAATGGCGAAGGTGCGCTGCAGGCGCACGACATCCGTACACGCACCGCCGGGCCGCAGACATTCATCGAATTCCACCTCGTCGTGCCGGGCGAGATGACGGTCGAGGCGGCCCACGAAATCTGCGACCGCATCGAGGACGCGCTGGAAAACGAGCTCGTCAATACCGATGTGGTCATCCACGTGGAGCCCGACCACAAAGCCAAGCGTAAGGGTGCCGTCGAGCTTTAAGCAAATCCAGCGTTTACCGTGGCGGCACCGGAGTGCATCAGCCTTTTATCCTCGCATGATCAGACATTCGCATCTCGGCGCCCTTGCTGCGGTCATCGCTGTGGCCGGCGTCACAGCCCCTCCACCTGCGCGAAGCTGGGCGGCCTCGCCGGACGAGGTGACCATCACGCTCGTCGGCGATGTCGGCCTCAACCGATCGGGGCAGCCCGTCGAGAGCGACGGCGTCCGGCGCGGCGAATTCCAAACGTGGGGCGAGACGACATCGCTGATCGACAACGAGATCAATGGCGACCTCAACTTCATGAACGTCGAGACGGTGGTGACCGACCGCAACGACATGCCGCCGGACCTCAAGGAGCAGCGCGCTCCATTCAACTTCCGCACGCACCCCAACGGCATTCGGCATCTTGCCTCGCGCGGCTTCAATCTCCTCTCGCTCGCCAACAACCACTCGATGGACTACGGGCTCCCCGGGCTCGAGGAGACGCTGAAGCACGTCGGCAAGCTCGAGGACGAGCGGCTGGTGGTTGCAGCCGGCATCGGCATGAACAGCGAGCAGGCGAGCCGTCCCAAGCGCGTCGCGGTCAAGGGCTCGGAGATTGCGTTCGCGGCCACGGGCATCGTCACCAACGACCTCGAGCGGCACCGCGCCGGGCCGCACAAGCCGGGGCAGAGCGCCTATCGATTCGACGACGACTATGCGGAGGTGCGCCGCCGGCTGGTCGGGACCACGGCCGACTATCGCATCCTCTCCATTCACTACGGCGAGGAGGGGCGGGTGCGGGCCGACGCGAAGCAATTCGCCGACTTCCGCGAGCGGGCGGCGAAGACGGACGGCATCGATCTGATCGTCGGCCATCACGCGCACGTGGTGCGCGGCGTCGAGATCGCCGGCAAGTCGCTGATCTTCTATGGGCTCGGCAACTTCCTGCACCAGGGCACGGCCGACATCACGAGGAAGGGGATCTGCCGCGACTGGGGCCTGATGGCGCGCGTGCATCTGAAGAAGCAATCTGACGGCACGCTCGCATTGCGGGCCGTCGAGGCCATTCCCGTCACCGACACGCACTTCCGGCCCCGGCGTCTCACGGGCGCAGCGGGTGCAGCGCATATTCATGCACTCAACTATCTCGACGCCAACCTCGGACCGGGATCGAACGGCGTCGCCTTCACGCCGAAGTCAGACGGCACCGGCCTCTACTGCCTGCCTGGCGCGGACAAGGACGGCGGCTCTATCGGCGCGCTGTGCAAAGGCTACAGGCCGGCGCCGCCGATCCCGGACAACCTCGATGGCTCGATCGCCAGCTCGTGCAGTCGCTAGCATCGGCATTGCGCGTAGGGCCGCTTCGCCTCTAATAGCGCCATGCGCACCGACCATCTTCCCAGCGTGAGGCTGTTCGTCGATGCACCGCTCTCCAACGGTGCCGCCATTTCCTGCACGCCCGATCAGGCGAACTATCTGGTCAACGTCCTGCGTCTCGCGGCCGGCGACGAAATACTCGTCTTCAACGGTCGTAACGGTGAATGGCGCGCCAGGATCGCCGATGCCGCCAAGCGCCGCTGCACGCTCGAATGCCTCGTGCAGACCCGTCCGCAGGTCGATGGTCCGGACGTGCACTACGTCTTTGCGCCGCTGAAGCACGCGCGGCTCGACTACATGGTGCAGAAGGCGACGGAACTCGGCGTGGCGCATTTGCAGCCGGTGCTGACGCACCGCACCGTAGCCTCACGCGTCAACCTGGAGCGCATGGGCGCGAACGCGATCGAGGCGGCCGAGCAGTGCGGCGTGCTGCGGGTGCCGAGCGTCGGCGAGCCGATGAAGCTCGAGGCTCTGCTAGCGCAATGGAACTCCAGCCGCCGACTGATCTTCTGCGACGAGGGCGCCGAAATCGCGAGTCCGGTTACGGCGCTGTCTGGGATCGAGCCCGGCCCGCTCGGAGTGCTCGTTGGCCCCGAAGGCGGCTTCGACGCCGCCGAACGCGAGCTGCTGCGCGGCAAGCCTTACACGCGGGCAATATCCTTGGGGCCGCGCATCATGCGCGCGGACACGGCCGCGGTTGCGGCGCTGGCACTCGTCAACGCGACGCTGGGCGACTGGCGCTAGGTCGCCCGCAAACGAAACGAGGCCGCCTTGCGGGGCGGCCTCGCGAAACCGGTGACGAAGAGGCGCTGCGTTACTTGCCGCACTTCTCGTCGAGCTTGTCCATGGCGGCGTCGTAGACCTTGCCGTCCTCCGATTCCGGATCGAGATCGGCGCCAGCCTCGAATGCTGTCTGGAACTCGGGCCCGAGCTGCTTCATGAAGCCGTCCATCTGCTTGTCGAGCTCTTCCGCCTTGCTGTCGTCCTCGGCGTCGGCCGACGACATCACTTTGCTCATCTCGCAGTAGACCTTCAGCTTCGCGGCGTCATTGGCAACGGCATCAAAGGTCTTCACTGCCGTGTCCACCGCCGCGTTGGCGGCAAGCACCGGCGAGGCGAGAAGGCCGCAGAGGGCACAGGCGGCCAGGTACTTTTTCATTGTAGTCTCCCATAGGGTTGCGAGCAAAGGTGAGGCATAGCGGCGATGCGCATCAGTTGATTTCAAGTCGTCAGTCCATATCCGAAACCTGCAACGACGGCGAGCGGTCAAAACCGTCGAGGCGGCAGGGCGATCAGGCAGGCGATTCCTGGCGCTCAATAGTGTTTTTTTGTGGTAGCTGCATGTGACCACCCGAGGCGCCCGGTCCGGGTTGCGCTCGGCGCCGCCAGGCCTTAGAGGCTCAGCTTGCGAATGCCGCAACCTATCGGCGCTAGACTGCATCGCCCCCAGGCCGTCCAAGTCGCCAAGCCCCGGATCCCAAACGACTTCGTCGAATTCTGAAGGCCCGCTCAATGTCCACCCGTCAAGATGGCGCGCCCAGCCCGACCGTACGCTCGCGCGGCGACCTCGTGGCGTGGATCGCGGCCGGCGAGAAGCCGAAGGACGCGTGGCGCATCGGCACCGAGCACGAGAAATTCGTCTTCCATACCGACACCCTCACCCCTGTACCCTACGAGGGCGAGCGCAGCATCTCGGCGCTGCTCAACGCGCTCATCACACGCTTCGGCTGGGAGCCGATCATGGAGGGCGACAACATCATCGCCCTGAAGCGCGAGGGCTGCGAGATCTGCGGCAACATCAGTCTCGAGCCGGGGGGGCAGTTCGAATTGTCGGGAGGCGCGGTCGAGACGCTGCACGAGACGGCGGCCGAAACGCGCGGGCACCTGCGGCAGATACTGAGCGTCGGGGAGCCGCTCGGCATCGGGTTCATCGGCCTCGGCTTCTCGCCCAAGTGGACGCTGGCCGAGACGCCGCACATGCCGAAGCAGCGCTACGCCATCATGACGCGCTACATGCCGACGGTGGGCTCGCGCGGCCTCGACATGATGTACCGCACGGCGACCATCCAGGTGAACCTCGACTTCGCCAGCGAAGCCGACATGGTCAAGAAGCTGCGCGTCTCCCTGGCGCTGCAGCCGATCGCAACCGCGCTATTCGCCTCCTCGCCGTTCACCGAAGGGCGCCTCAACGGCTTCAAGTCGATGCGCAGCGAAGTCTGGCGCGACACAGACAAGCGGCGCACGGGCATGCTGCCCTTCGCTTTCGAGGAGGGCATGGGCTATGAGCGCTATGTCGATTATGCCCTCAAGGTGCCGATGTATTTCGTCTATCGGGGCGGACACTACATCGATGCCTCCGGCGCGTCGTTCCAGGACTTTCTAGACGGCAAGCTTCCGCAGCTGCCGGGGGAGCGCCCGACGCTCGACGACTGGTCCGATCACCTCACGACGCTGTTCCCCGAGGTGCGGCTGAAGCGGTTCTTAGAAATGCGCGGGGCCGACAGCGGCCCCTGGCAGCGCATCTGCGCCCTCCCCGCCTTGTGGGTGGGGCTGCTCTATGACGAGCAGGCGCTCGATGCGGCGTGGCATCTCGTCAAGGACTGGACAGCGGAGGAACGCGAGGAGTTGCGCAATGCCGTCCCCAAGACGGCGCTGGCGACGCGGTTCCGCTCGGCAAGCGTCCAGGACCTCGCCCGCGAGGTTCTGCGCATTGCGCGGCGGGGCCTGAGGGCGCGCCGACGCATCAACGCGGCGAGCCAGGACGAGGCCGTGTATCTCGACCCCCTCGACGAGGTCGCGCTGACGGGGCGCACGCTCGCCGACATTCTCATCGAGCGCTACGAGGGGGCATGGAACGGCGAGATCGACCATGTCTTTGAAGAATATGCGTTCTAAACCACTGGCGCGGTGGTTCAGCTTGTGTTCATCCTAGGTGCCGTCTACTCGGAGCTTGGGCACCATAGGGCATTCTCAAGGCTTCCGTCTCGACGGGCCGAAGCGAGCAAGCGGCGGGAGAACGAACGTGCTCGGACGCAAGTTGAACTGGGCGCTAGCGTGCGGCTTGGCGGTCATAGCCGCGCTCATCGGCATCGGCCTCGCTTCGAGCGACCGCGTTGCCGCGGGATCGTGCGGCAGCAGCTGCAAGAACGAATACAATCAGTGCCGGATATCGACCAAGGGATCGCCGAGCTGCGAAATCGCGTTCACGCGCTGCATGCAAAGCTGCATTCTGAAGAAGTAGCGCCGAGCGACTGTCGGTCCGCAGGCGCTCGTATTCGCCGCGATTGCGGCTCGCTATCTGTGCAGCTTGAGGAAGGCGATCAGGTCGGCCCGCTCAGTCGGGTTCTTGAGGCCGGGAAACGCCATGACGTTGTTCGGCACCGCCACATCGGGCGCCTCGAGGAACTGAGCGAGCTTTTCTTCCGTCCAGACGATGCCGCTGCTGCCGGCGGCCTTCATGGCATCGGAGTAGTTGAAGCCGGGCGCGCTCGCCGCCTTGCGGCCGACGATGCCCGTCAACACCGGGCCGGCCTTGTTCAGAGCTGCCGGACCGATGGCATGGCACGCGCGACACCGCTTGAAGATCGCCTCTCCCTTGGAAGCGTCCTGGGCCACGGCGGGCACGCCGGCAAGAAGCACAGCCGTGACCGCGAGACATTTCCTCAGCTTCATGCTGTCCTCCCTGCCGAGCACATCAGCAAATGCCCGGGCGCCAATCAAGGTGCTTTGCTGGTGGGGCGGCGGTATGGCTGCGCCGCACGGGAGCGTGGCTTTGACGTCTCGCAGCTGCGCTCGCCGTTGTTGCCATAGGGCTCCTGGCTCGACCCGGAGGCGCCGCGTGCCTTGCGCCCGGCGCGCCTCATGGCCGAGGAGACGGGGGCTAGCCCATTGAGGCGCAACTCCTTTTCCCAATACGGCTTTGCCCCATAGAGCCGCGCGAGGAACTCGATGAAGGCGCCGACCTTTATCGGCATGAAGTCGCGGCTGGGATAGACGGCGTGCACACCACTACTCGCGGCTCCCTGATAGTCGGGCAGCACGACCCGCAAGCCACCATCGCGCAGCGCGGCGCCGATGTCCCAGGTGGACAGGAGTCCGATCCCCGTGCCCGACATCACCAGCTCGCGGACGATCTCCCCCGAATCGCAGCGCACGTTTGCACGCGGGCGAAACTGCACATCGCCCTCAGGGCCGCGCAGCTTCCACGCCTCGGCGGTCGAGACGGAGAGGCAGTTGTGCGCTTCAAGGTCCAGGAGGCCTGCGGGGGATCCGTGCTTCTCCAGATAGGCGGGTGTGGCACAGAGGATGCGGGTGTCGGGCGCGAGGCGACGTGCGACGAGCGATGAATCCTGTAGATCGCCGATGTGGATGGCGAGGTCGAATCCGTCGCGAACGATATCGACATGGGCATCGCTCACATGCACATCCAGTCGTAGCTCGGGATAGCTCGACAGGAAGTTGCCGAGATGAGGCGCGATGTGCAGGCGACTGAATGCAGCCGGCATGCTCACCCTCAGCGACCCGCATGGAACGGCATTGCGGCGGCTGATGAAGTCGTCGGCTTCCTCGCACAGCTTAAGAATATCGACCACACGCCGGTAGTAGCCCGCTCCCGTCTCGGTGAGCGCAAGTTGGCGCGTGGTTCGCTGAAACAGGCACGCACCGAGCCGCTCCTCGAGCTGGCTGATATGCTTGGATACGACCGCAGGCGTCAGGCCCAATTCGCGGCCAGCGGCTGACATGTTGCCGGTGCGGGCGACGCGTGCAAATATCTCCAAATCGCCAATAGTCGGCACTCTTCCCCCCGGGATGAAATACGTCCCTGGCGCCAACACCAGGTCGTCGGGCGGCAAACAAAAATTAGAATATGATCAGCGGTGACGATAAGGTATCGGCCTAAAGGCCAAATAGCTGTACTGTCGCCTGATCCCTGCACTATGCCAGGAGCGGGGCGAGCTGTGATACTCAAATATTGAGTCAGCCGCCGCACTTGGATGCGCAAGCCGGAGAACTGCATGACGCTGTCGAGGATGCCGGAACCCGACCGGACCGTGCTCGACCGGAGCGATGCCATCATCAAGGATCTCGAGACGCTCATCGGCGTCGATGGTGTCATCTCCGAAGAGGAGGGCCGGCGCGCGTTCGAAGCCGACGCGTTGACTGCTTATCGGCAGACGCCTCTTGCGGTCGTCCTGCCGCGCTCAACGGAGGATGTGGCTAAGATCCTCAAGTATTGCCACCAGGGCGGCATCAAGGTCGTGCCGCGCGGGGCCGGCACATCGCTGTGCGGCGGCGCGCTGCCCACAGCCGATTCCATCGTCATCGGAACATCGCGGATGAACCGCGTCCTCGATGCCGACTTCGTCAACCGGACGATCACGGTCGAATGCGGTATCACCAACCTCGCCATTACGGACGCGGTGTCGGCGGAGGGATATTTCTACGCTCCAGACCCGTCGAGCCAGCTCGCCTGCACGATCGGCGGCAATCTCGCCATGAACTCGGGCGGCGCGCACTGCCTGAAGTACGGCGTGACGACGAACAACGTGCTCGGCCTCAAGATGGTGCTGATCGACGGCGAGATCGTCGAAATCGGAGGCCCGTACCCGGATGCCGAGGGATATGACTTCCTCGGCCTTATCGTCGGCTCGGAGGGGCAGTTCGGCATCGTGACCGAGGCGACGCTCAGGATCTTGCCGCGGGCAGAGACGGCGCGTCCGGTCATGCTCGGCTTCTCATCGTGCGAGGCGGCCGGCCAGTGCGTCGCGGCGATCATCGGATCGGGCATCATTCCGGTGGCCATCGAATATATGGACAAGCCGGCGATCGCGGTTGCCGAGGCCTACGCAAAGGCCGGATACCCGCTCGACGTCGAAGCGTTGCTGATCGTCGAGGTCGAGGGCTACGAGGAGGAGACGACGCGCCTTTTGCGCGACATCGTCGATATCGCGCGCTCGTACGACCCGACGGTCATCGAGGCGAGCACGTCGGCGGAGCACAGCGCGCGCATCTGGAAGGGCCGCAAGGCGGCGTTCGGCGCCATGGGGCGCATCTCGGATTACTATTGCATGGACGGCACCATTCCGCTGGCGCGCCTGCCCGAGGTGCTCGCCCGCATCGCCCAGATCTGCGCCGAGCATCGCCTCAAGGTGGCGAACGTGTTCCACGCGGGCGACGGCAACCTGCACCCGCTCATCCTCTACAATGCCAACGATGCGGACGAAGCGCGCCGCGCGGAACTCGCCGGCGCTGAGATCTTGAAGCTTTGCGTTGCCGTTGGGGGCTGCCTCACCGGCGAGCACGGCGTCGGCATCGAGAAGCGGGACCTGATGGAGGCACAGTTCACGCCTTCCGATCTTGCCGTGCAGATGCGCATCAAGAGTGTGTTCGACCCCTACTGGCAACTCAACCCCGGCAAGGTCTTCCCGCTGAGCGCGCTCGAAACCGGCGCCGAGCGCCCGGCGGCGGACCAGGCGGCCTGAGGAGATAGATTTGAGCGATTTGCAGCGCCCCGCGGCTGATTGGGAGCTCCAGTTCGTCATCGCCGGCTGCGCCGAAAAGCGCCTGCCGATCGAGATCATCGGCTCGGGCTCCAAGCGCGCCATCGGCCGTCCCGTCGACGGAACCGTGACGATCACCACTGCGTCGCTGCGCGGCATCTCGCTCTATGAGCCGAACGAGCTGGTGATGTCCGCGCGCGCCGGCACGCCGCTGTCGCACATCGAGGCCGAGCTCGCCGCGCGCGGGCAGATGCTGCCCTTCGAGCCGATCGATCTCGGCCCGGCAACGGGCGGTCCGCAGGGCGCCCAGACTATCGGCGCAGTGTTCGCCACCAACATGTCGGGTGCGCGGCGCGTGCTCCATGGCGCCGCCCGCGATCACCTGCTCGGGGTGAAGGGCGTCAACGGGCGCGCCGAGATGTTCCAGGCGGGCGGCCGCGTGATGAAGAACGTCACCGGCTATGACGTCGCGCGCGGGCTCTCGGGGAGCTGGGGCACGCTCGCCGTCCTCACCGAGGTGACGTTCAAGGTCATTCCCTGGCCGGAGACGGCGGCGACCGTCATCTACCTCGGCCTGCCGGACAACCTCGCCATGGAGCTTCTGTCGGCGGCGATGGCGCTGCCGGTCGAGGTCTCTGGCGCCGTGCACCTGCAGGCATCGGTTGCCTCGCGCCTCAACCATCCGGGGCTCAAGACGCTGAACAAGTCGATCACGGCGCTGAGGCTGGAAAACTTCGCTACCGCCGTCACCGGACGCAAGCACCGGCTGAAGGAGGCGCTGAAGGTCTACGGCAAGGCGCTTGAGCTCGATCATCGCGAGACGCTGGACTTCTGGAGCGAGCTCAGGCGGCTGTCGGTCATGCCTCATCGGCAAACTCTGCTGTGGCGCATCTCGACCAAGCCGACGACGGCGGCGAAGCTCGTCGCCGCAATCAAGCGCTACATGCCGGCGGAAGCGTTCTACGACTGGGCCGGCTCGCTCATCTGGCTGGAGGTTCCGGCCGCGGCGGATGCGGGCACGGCGGAAATCCGCCGCACGACCGCCATCCACGGGGGTCACGCCATGCTCATTCGCGCCGAGCCGGCCGTGCGCTCGGCTGTCGAGGTGTTCCAGCCCTTGAGCCCGCCGCTCGAACGGCTTACGCGTGGGCTCAAAGCCGCCTTCGATCCGGCGGGGATTCTCAATCCCGGCCGGATGTACGCCAACCTGTGAGGGCAAAAGGGCTAGTGTGATGATCGAGAAATTCGCCATCACGAGCGGCATGGGATCGAGCGAATTTCTCGATCTGAATCACACTAGCAGAGCTATGATTCTAGTGTCCCTTTTGATTCCGAGGTTCGCTCGGGACGCTAGCATCGAGTCCTGGGGAACTTCGGAATCGGGACACTAGCCGATGCAGACCAACTTTACGCCCGAGCAACTGAGCAACGCGCGGGTCGCGGAAGCCGACGCGATCCTGCGCCGCTGCGTGCATTGCGGGCTGTGCACGGCGACGTGCCCGACCTACGTGCTGCTCGGAGACGAGCGCGACAGTCCGCGCGGGCGCATCTACCTCATCAAAGACATGCTGGAGGACAACGCGCCGGCCAGCCCCGAGGTGCAGCTCCATCTCGACCGCTGCCTGTCGTGCCTTTCGTGCATGTCCACGTGTCCGAGCGGCGTCGACTACATGCACCTCATCGACCTCGCACGCAGCTACGTGGAGCAGACAGCGCCGCGCCCGTTCAAGGAGCGCTTCGTGCGCGGCCTGTTAGCGCGCGTGCTGCCCTATCCCGAGCGCTTCCGCCTGGCCGTGCGCCTCGCCCCGCTGGGGCGCCCGTGGCTCAAGTTGCTGCGGCGCATGAACCTCAAGCAGATCGCGGCGATGATCGAGTTGGCGCCGGCCGTGCTGCCGCCGTCGCCAAAGTTCGAGGGCCCGGGCGTCGCGGCGACCGAGGACGAGCGCCGCGCGCGGGTCATCATGCTGGCCGGCTGCGCACAGCAAGTGCTGCGGCCGGGCATCAACGATTCAACGATCCGCCTGCTGGCGCGGCGCGGCGTCGACGTCATCGTCTCGGCGGGGTCGGGGTGCTGCGGTGCGCTCACCTATCACCTGGGCGATGAAGCCTCCGCCATCGCATTCGCCAAGCGCAACGTCGATGCCTGGTCGAAGGAGCTGGCGAAAGGGCCGGTCGACGCCATCATATCGAACGCGTCGGGCTGCGGCACGACGGTGAAGGACTACGGGCATCTGTTGAAGCGCGAGCCGGAATATGCGGCGCGCGCAGCGCGCATCTCGGCGCTCGCGCGCGACGTCTCCGAGTTCCTCGGCGAATACGAGCTGGGCCCCCCCAAGCGCTGGTCGTCGCTGCGCGTCGCCTACCACCCGGCCTGCTCGCTGCAGCACGGCCAGCGCGTCAAGGAGCAGCCGCGCGACCTGCTCTCCAAGGCGGGTTACACGGTGGTCGACATCCCGGAATCGCACATCTGCTGCGGCTCGGCCGGAACCTACAACATCATGCAGCCGGAGATCGCCGGCGAATTGCGCGACCGCAAGGCGAAGAACATCAAGCGCGTGAAGCCGGACCTTGTCGCGGCCGGAAACATCGGCTGCATCACCCAAATCACTGGGCAGGTCGACGTGCCGGTGGTGCATACGGTCGAGCTGCTCGACTGGGCGTACGGCGGCCCCGTGCCGCGCGGCCTCGAGTCGCTGTCGCGATTTGTCTCGAACGTGCCGGAACCCAAGCAACGGCGTGCAGAAGACTTCATCCACGCTTGAGCTGATTTAACGAATTTCGTCTAATTGGCTCTCGATGTCCTCACTCCACTTCCCAGCGATCAAGGCCGACTCGCGCCACCGGGCGGGCCCGTTCGATATCATCGGCGACGTGCACGGGTGCGTCGACGAGCTCGTCACGCTGCTGCGCGCGCTCGGCTATGGCGTGCGCCTCGAGGGCGCGGGCGATGATCGGCGCGCCATCACCAGCGCTCCCGACGGGCGCCGTGCGTTCTTCGTCGGCGATCTGGTCGACCGCGGCCCGAACTCGCCCGACGTTCTGCGCATCGTCATGGACATGGCTACGGCCGGGCAGGCGCATGTCGTCGCCGGCAATCACGACGACAAGCTGCTGCGCTGGCTCAAAGGGCACAAGGTCAAGATCGGCGGCGGGCTGGAACGCACCATTGCGCAGCTCGACGGCGAGGGCGAGGCGATCACGGCGCGCGCGATTGCTTTTCTCAGCCAGTTGCCGAGCCACTCGTGGGTCGACGGGGGCCACCTCGCCGTCGCACATGCGGGCATCCGCGAGAGCATGCTCGGCCGGACGTTCCCGCGCGCGCACGAGTTCGGGCTCTACGGCGACACCTCGGGGCGAATGAGCGCAGATGGGCTACCCGAGCGCTTCAACTGGGCCGCCGACTACCGGGGCAGCACCGCCATCGTCTACGGGCATACGCCTGTCGCCGAAGCCGAGTGGCAGAACAATACGCTGTGCATCGACACCGGCTGCGTGTTCGGCGGCAAGCTGACGGCGCTGCGCTGGCCGGAGCGCGAGATCGTCGCCGTTCCGGCGCGCCAGGCCTATGCCGAGCTGAAGCGCCCGTTCGGCCACCCACCGGATCGGCCGGCGGGACGGTAGGCAATGGGAATGGGCGGTAGAATTCCTCTGTCATCCCGGAAGCCGCGAGCAGAGCGAGCGGCTATCCGGGACCCAGCGCGAAACGTGGCGTAGCCTCATCATGCTGGGCTACGCGCTTTTCTCCTGGTCCCGGCTCGGCGCTCGGCTACGCCTTGCTTGGCCGGGATGACACTATTGCTTGCGGTTGCTCGAATACAGCAATCCGCTATAACCCGGCGCCCATGAGCAAGCAGAATAAAGATGTGCGGCCGAAGCCGCGCCTGCCGCGCGGTCTGCGCGACATCGAAGCCGCCGAGCTGCGCCAGCAGCAGGCGATGCTGGGGAAAATCCGCGAGGTCTACGAGCGCTACGGCTTCGAGCCCTTGGAGACGCCAGCGTTCGAATACACCGACGCGCTCGGCAAGTTCCTGCCCGACCAGGACCGCCCCAACGAGGGCGTGTTCTCGCTGCAGGACGAGGACGAGCAATGGATGAGCCTGCGCTACGACCTGACGGCGCCGCTCGCGCGCTACGTGGCGCAGAACTTCCAGTTCCTGGCCAAGCCTTTCCGGCGATATGCGGTCGGCAACGTGTTCCGCAACGAGAAGCCGGGGCCGGGGCGCTTCCGCCAGTTCATGCAGTTCGACGCCGACACGGTGGGCGCGGAGAGCGTTGCTGCCGACGCGGAGATGTGCATGCTCGCCGCCGACACGCTGGAGGCGCTCGGCATCAAGCGCGGCGACTACGTGATCAAGGTGTCGAACCGGAAGATTCTCGACGGCCTGCGCGAGGTCGTGGGCCTCAGCGGCGAACAGCACGACGGCAAATGGCTTGTCGCCATGCGCGCGCTGGACAAGCTCGATCGACTTGGTCCCGGCGGGGTGCGCGAATTGCTCGGCAAGGGGCGCAAGGACGAAAGCGGTGACTTCACCAGCGGCGCAGAACTCGATGGTGCAGCTGTCGAGACTATCATGAGTGTGTTCGAGGCCGCGACGGGCGACAAACTCGCGCGGCTCGACAAGGTGAAACAGAGCGCAGCCGGCGAAGCGGGGCGCGCCGAGCTGGAACAGATTTCTGAACTCGTGCGCGGAGGCGGTTACGGGCCAGACCGGATCGTGATCGATCCCTCAGTCGTGCGGGGGCTCGAGTATTACACTGGTCCGGTGTTCGAAGCCGAGCTGACGTTCGAGGTGAAGGACGAGAAGGGCAATCCTGTCCGCTTCGGATCGGTCGGCGGCGGCGGTCGCTACGACGATCTCGTCGCGCGCTTCACCGGCCAGAAGGTGCCGGCGACGGGGTTCTCCATCGGCGTGTCGCGGCTGCAGGCGGCGCTCAACGCGCTTCACAAGGATAAGCCGCAGGCTCCCGACGGCCCCGTCATCGTCACGGTGATGGAGAAGGAGCGCCTGGCCGACTACCAGAAGCTCGTGCAGGAGCTGCGAGCGGCGGGCATCCGCGCCGAGCTCTATCTCGGCAACCCGAAGAAGTTCGGCAAGCAGCTCGAGTACGCGGACAAGCGCAACGCGCCGTGCGTCGTCATCCAGGGCTCGGACGAGCACGCGGCCGGCCAGGTGACGCTGAAAGACTTGGTCGAGGGCGCCAAGGCGGCCGAAGCGATCAAGAACCACGAGGAGTGGAAGGAGCAGCGGCCGGCGCAGGTGACCGTCGCTGCCGCCGACCTTGTCGCGGAAGTGAAGAAAATCCTCGCGCGCCACGCCGGCTAAGCCGCTTGCGACCGTCGTCCGGGTGGGCCGCCACATTTGCTCCCACCTCGGGCGGC
The DNA here is from genome assembly GCA_023405815.1 of Pseudomonadota bacterium. Classification (GTDB taxonomy): domain Bacteria; phylum Pseudomonadota; class Alphaproteobacteria; order Rhizobiales; family Hyphomicrobiaceae; genus Hyphomicrobium_A. The sequence goes on from JAEXXM010000041.1 coordinate 47,583, forward strand.
AGCTAGGGTTCCGGAAGCGCCCAGCGAGACGACAGGGACATGCAGGCCACTCCGACAACCGCCCAGCAATCCGGCAGGGTTGCAGATGCGCCGCCCGACAATTGGGTCGACCGCTTCGCGCCCGAGCCCATGCGCCCGTACCTGCGCCTCGCCCGCCTCGACCGGCCGATCGGCTTCTGGCTGCTCCTGCTGCCCTGCTGGTGGTCGGTGGGCCTCGCCGACGTTACGCTGAACCAGCCCTATCCAAACCCCTGGCTGCTCACGCTGTTCGCCCTCGGCGCGCTCGCCATGCGGGCCGCCGGCTGCGCCTATAACGACTACATCGACCGCGACTACGACGCCCAGCTTGCGCGCACCGCAAGCCGGCCCATCCCTTCAGGCCAGGTCACCCCGGCCGAGGCTCTCGCCTTCGCGGCCGTCTGCGCGCTGTGCGGGGCGCTCGTGCTGGTGCAGTTCAACGCCTTCACCATCAAGCTCGGCCTCGCCTCGCTGTTCCTCGTCGCGCTCTACCCGTTCATGAAGCGCTTCACGAACTGGCCACAGCTGATCTTAGGTCTGGCATTCAACTGGGGGGCGCTGGTTGGCTGGAGCGCGGTGATGGGCTCGATAGGGCTGCCGGCGCTGCTGCTCTACGCCGGCTCGGTCATGTGGACGATCGGCTACGACACGATTTATGCGCATCAGGACCGCGA
>JAEXXM010000001.1 GCA_023405815.1 Pseudomonadota bacterium
ATGTCACCCGCACCGCACGTGAGCGCTGGGAGCAGAGAGGCGGCGGCCGCGCCTGCATCTGCGAGGCCCCCATATCTCGGCTTTGGTCTCGGGCTGCGCCCGAAGCATTACACCGACATCCTCGAAGGATCACCCGACGTCGACTGGTTCGAGGTGATCTCCGAGAACTACATGGTCCCGGGCGGTAATCCGCTGCGCGTCCTCGACCAGATCCGCGCGCGCTATCCCATCGTCATGCATGGCGTCTCTCTGTCGATCGCCTCCACGGCTCCGTTCAACGAGCAGTACCTTGCCGATTTGAAGGCGCTCGCCGAGCGCGTCGAGCCGCAGTTCGTGTCCGATCACCTGTGCTGGACCGGCGTGCACGGCATCAATCTTCACGACCTGTTGCCCATTCCCTACACCCGCGAGGCGCTCGACCACGTGGTCTCCCGCGTCGCCTACGTGCAGGACTATCTGAAGCGCCCGCTCGCCATCGAGAACGTGTCGACCTACGTGCAGTTCGCCCAGTCCGACATGACGGAGTGGGAGTTCATCTGCGAGCTTACGAGGCGCACTGACTGCTGGCTGGTGTTCGACGTCAACAACGTCTTCGTCAGCGCATTCAACCATGGTTGGGACGCGCAAGCTTTCATCGATGGAATTCCCGCCGATCGCGTGGTGCAGTTCCATCTCGCCGGCCATGAGCACAACACGAGCTATATCGTCGACACGCACGATGCTCTCGTACCCGACGAGGTTTGGGCACTCTATCGCGCCGCTGTGAAGCGGTTCGGCCCGGTGTCGACCATCATCGAGCGCGACGACAATATTCCCCCCCTTGCGGACCTCGTCGCCGAGCTCGGCACCGCGCGCACCATCGCCGAGGAGCTGCTCCCCGAATTGAGGAGGCAGCGCGCGTCATGACGGACAAGCGAGAGGGCAAGCATACGGTGCCGCCGACGCTGCGCGAGCTGCAGGCGCTGATGCAAGCCGCGATCCTTCGTGGCGACGACGCGCTTCTGGCACAGCTAACGGATGGTGCGCACGCTTCGCGGAAGACGCTGCTCGGCGTCTATCGCCATGCCTACATGGCCCGCCTCGTCGAGGTTCTTTCCAACGAGTACCCGGTGCTGCGCCGCTACATGGGAGAGGAGCCTTTTCGTGCGCTGGCCCGCGCGTTCCTAACCGCTCACCCTTCGCGCACGCAGAATGCGCGCTGGGTCGGCAGGTCATTGCCGGAGTTCGCGCGTCAGCACTGGGCGGAGCGTGCGCGCCCTGAGGTTGCCGAGCTGGGCGAGATCGAGCGTGCGGTGTCGGACGCCTTCGACAGCGCCGATGCACCAATCCTGCGCTTCGCCGACCTTGCCGCCATCGAGCCGGGCGCCTGGGGGCAACTGACCCTCGAGCTCCACCCTTCGGTCAGGCTTCTTCACGGCGAGACGAACGCCTTCGACATCTGGAAGGCGCTGAAGGACGATGCGCCGGCACCGCCGCGTCAAAGGCCGGATCAGCCGGAGCATTGGATCGTCTGGCGCAATGGCACGACGCCCAAGGTCCGCCCCATGCCCTACGAGGAGGCGATGATGTGCGAGGAGGCCTCGCGCGGCTCAACCTTCGCTGCGCTGTGCCAGATGCTCGCCACGTACGATGACCCCGACAACGCACCGCTGCGCGCCGCCCAGTATCTGGGGGCGTGGGTGGAAAGCGAGATGCTCACGGCCGCCAAGCTCGCCGCGCGTCCCGAGCCGCTCCTCCGCGACAGGCAGCGACACCCTGCCTAGCGCGCCTATCGGCCGGCTCCACCAGCAAATGCTCGTTGCCCGCAGAAGCATGGTGGTGCGCCCGGCAATATGGGCGCCTCTGGCGAGCATGAAATTTGCTGCTCTCAATATCGATGCCGATTGGAATATTTCTGGACTGCTTTTCCGGAAAGAGAAATTGCTACCGTGAAATGCGACAGAAGAGAATAACGCTGAGCCTTGAAACGCAAGGGAAATGGCGTCAATTAAATTATCGTCTCCGGCGCGCGCGGATCGTTCAAATGTGCCGATAGAGTAAAGCGCGCTTTCATCGACGCAGCCACGGAAGAACAAAATAGACAAGAAAGATCAATGCGATAGCGTGGAGAGATAAGCCAGGCAGGCAAGATTGTTGAAAGTGTAAAAATCGAAATAAGAAATAATGAAATGAGCCGCTTGAAGACAATCTGATTGCGAAAGCAACAAAAAGCAAAGCGGGAATGGGATGAAATAAGGGCTGGAAATTGGCGCGGTTTTCTGACACATAATTGCGGCCCGCAATCAGCCGTTTCGCCGGCCGCGGGAATAGGCTCGATTTCGGTTGAGCCGCTCAACGCCGCGTGTCCCGTTCTGACGACGGAACAGCGCGCAACAAAGAGCACACGCGAAGCAAACCCCCACAGGAGAATGATGATGTTCCATAGTGAGTACATCCCGTTCCAGCAGAACCCCCAGTACGGTCAGAGCTGGGGCTTAGGAGGCGGACAGGCCGGCTGGGGCCAGGGCCTCGGCTTGGGTCAGGCCGCATTCGGGCAGCAGGGCTACGGACAGCAGGGCTACGGACAGCAGGGCTACGGTGGCATGGGCGGCTGGCAGCAGGGTTACGGATGGGGCGGTGGCTCGCCCTGGCAACGCTCGTTCTCGCAGCAGGACGTAGGAGAGATCGTCCGGCACCTCGTTCCGCTTCTGCCGTTCATCGTCAACCAGGCGCAGCAGCCGCACGCGGCGTTCGGCTATGGCGGCTACGGCGGCGGCATGGGCGGCTTCGGCCAGCAAGGATGGAGCCAGGGATGGGGCCAGGGCCGTTACCTCTCGCAGCAGGATGTTCATGAGGTCGTGCGCCAGATCCTTCCGGCGCTGCCGCAGATCGTCACCGCGCTGCAGGGCCAGCAGCAGGCTCCATTCGGCAGCGCCATCTATGGCGCCCTCGGCGCCCAGGGTCTCTACGGCCAGCCGCCGCTCGGACAGGCGGCGTTCGGAAATATCGGCAGCTCCTGGGGCTACGGCGGACAGCGTCAACTCGGCCAGGGCGACGTCGCCGAGATCGTGCGCCATCTCACAGCGGTGCTCCCGCAGGTGATCTCAAACCTGCAGGCCTTCAATCAGCAGCAGCAACAGCAGCGCGCGGCCTAGCCCGTCCGTTCGCCGTTCTCTGACAAGGGGGGTGCCGCCTTAAGGCGGCCTCCCGCATCGATTGCATGGAGCTAGGCAATGTCGAACTCACAAGGCCCCGGGTCGTCCTACTCAGGTGACGGGAGGGATGTCGCCCCCGACACCCAGGCCCTCGTAGGGCTGTTGGAAAATCTCGTCCCGCTGTTGCTGCACTTCCAGTCGCAGCAGTACGGACAGGCCGGCCCGCTCGGCCTGGGGGGCAACCGCGGCGCCAGGCTGGAGCAGCAGGCCGCGGTTGCATTCACCGAGGACATCATACTCGACGCGCTGCGCAACCTTTCCACGTATCTGCAGCGGAACGCCAGCCGCTATCAGGGGCTGGAATCCTACTCTGACGTGGTCGCGGATGCGCGCCGTGCCCTCGCCGCGCGCGACTACCAGCGTGCTCTCGCGCAGGTGTTCGAGGCCTATCGCGCAATCGCCCTGCTGCGCGCCATCCGCCCCGAGCTCCCGCCCGTGCGCCAGCGCGCCTCCGACGAGCTCGGCGGAGGCAAGGACGCCTTCCACTAGCGGCAACGCGCTTCGCAGGCGGTGGAAGTCGGTCGATAAGCGCTGCAGGTGAGGGAGTGCCGACCCTCACCTGTGGCCGATCAGCCGCGTGCTGCGCCCGATATGCATTTCGGCTGGTGCGCAATGCGCCGACCTCCTGATACGCTTCCCGTGGGAGCATCGGGAATCGGCAAGACGTGGGCTGTCTGGGGGCCATCGACAGGGCTGCAATTGAAGGCTGGGCGCGGGCATATCGGCCGCACTGGCACGGCGCCGACGCGTCGTTGGGCGCCGTCATGCGGCGCGCAGCCGAGGTCGGCGAGCAGGCCTTCACCGCCCACGACTTGAGACAGTCCTGCGCAGCCTGGATCGATGCGCAGCTTCCCGCCGAATTGCGCCGCCGGCTGCACCGCGCCGTCAACGAGCGCCGCACCGGCCGCGCCATCGCCGGCCTTACCTTACTTTTGGCGCTGTGCGGCTGGATCAACGGCGGTGATGAAGGCGCAAGGCTCGCCGTGATCGGCGCCCTGCCGGGACCGGCACCTGCGACGAGCCACACCATGCGCAGCCGCCGCGATGCCCGGCGCCTGTCGCCTGCCGAGGCGCCGGACTTGTTCGCTCTCGTGCACGCTATTTGTCACCGCGCCGGCCTGCGCCGCATGCCTGAAATCTATCTGCTGCCGGCCGAGCGCACCATGAACGCCTACGCCCTCGGCACGCCCGATGACGCCGTCATCACACTGACGAGCGGTCTTCTCGATGGCATGTCGCGGGATGAGGTCGCCGCAATCATTGCCCACGAGATCGCCCATATCTGCAACGGCGATGCTTCGACCATGGCCCTGGCCGCGAGCCTGCATCGCGCGGTACGGCTCATCTCCGCCGCAGGTATTGTGGCAATGAGCGGCCATCGCGGCTTCGCGCATCGAGCTCCGCTCGGCTGCGTGCTGCAGGCGGCGCCGGTAATTGCCGAGCTTCTCTGCCTCGCGCTTTCGCGCATCCGTGAGCTGGCCGCCGATGCATTCGCCCTAGACCTGATCGCCGATCCGCGCACGCTTGCAGTCGCGCTGGAGAAGCTCGAGCGGCACCACCGCAGCGTCGATCGTTCTTTGGCGCTGGGCGTCGAAGACGGTTTCACCGCCTACCTGCGATCCCACCCCACCACCGACCAGCGCGTCGGCTTCGTCCACGTGCTCGCCTAGGCCGCTGAATCCCCCTGCTGCGCGAGATCGAGAATTCGCTGCCGGCTCCGCAGCCGCGCCGCGTCGAGCAGCATCTGCGCCGCCCAGCGATAGACGTTGCGCTCCTTGACGAGGGCCCGCATGAGCCGCATGCGCTCGCGCTGCTCGTTCGTGGGCATGCGCAGCGCCTGGTCGATGGCTTCGCCGAGGCCATGTGCGTCGTACGGGTTGACGATCAGCGCTTCTGACAGCTCGCGCGACGCACCGGCGAAATGCGACAGGATCAGCACCCCCTGATCGTCGTCGCGCGAGGCGACGAACTCCTTGGCGACGAGGTTCATTCCGTCGTGCAGGCTGCTGACGACGCAGAAGTCCGCGGCGCGGAACAATTCGAACACCTCGTCCGGCTCGTGATGGCGGACGACGAGGCGGATCGGCTGATAGCCCTCGCTGCCGAATCTCTCGTTCACTGCATGAGCAAGCGCGACCGCCTCTTCCTGCAGGTGCCGGTAGCTGTCGAGCTTGCTGCGCGAGGGAGCGGCGGCCTGCACGAACACCACCTTGCCGCGCCACTCGGGGTGTCGCGCCAGCAGCTCGTCGATGGCGCGAATGCGGTTGAGCACGCCCTTGGTGTAGTCGAAACGCTCGACGCCGACGCCGAGCAGAACGTCGTCCCCTATCCCGAGCCTCGCCCTGACGCTGCGGCGGCATTCCGCTACGGGCTTCTGCTTTGCGAGCGCTTGCGGTGGCCACTCGATCGAGATCGGATATGGCCGCACCATCGTCTCCTCGCCGCCGAGGATGACCGATCCGCGCTCGCGGTCGATGCGGGCCTCGAGGAAGCGGTCTACCGTCTCCAGGAAGTTGTTGCAGTGAAACTGCGTGTGGAAGCCCAGAATGGTGCTGCCGAGCAGTCCCCCGACGATCTCCTCCTTCCACGGGCAAATCCCGAACGTCTCCGCGTTGGGCCAAGGGATGTGCCAGAAGGTGAGGACTGTCGCGCGCGGCATGCGCTCCTTCAGCATGCGCGGAAGAAGCGCGAAATGATAGTCCTGCACAAGGATGAGCGGGTCGTCGGACTTGGCTTCCTTGGCGACGGCATCGGCAAATCGCCTGTTGACCTCGCGATAGGCCTTCCAGTCCGCCTCGCGAAAGTGCGGGGCGACGAATGAGATATGGCACAGCGGCCAAAGGCCCTCGTTCGCCAGCCCGTAGTAGTAGCCGTCCTGCTCCTCGTCGGTGAGCCACACGCGGCGCAGCGTATAGGCGGGGTTGTCGGGCGGAACAGCGATGTGGTCGCGGGCATCGACCGTCTCGCGGTCGGCCGACCCGCTGCCATGGGCAACCCATGAGCCACCGCACGCACGCATGACCGGCTCAAGCGCGGCGACGAGGCCGCTCGCCGGAATCTGCAACTCGACGACGGATTCGGCGCGATTGTGGATGTATGGCTCGCGGTTTGAGACGGCGAAGATCTCCACATCCGGCAGCTCCTTGTCGAGCAGGACCTGCAACGTTCGCGGCGACCAGTCGACCTGGATCGCATCGAGGGAGTAGGGCGTGCGTCGCATCTCGCGCATCAGCTGACTGAGCTCGCCGCCGAGCAGCGGGACGTTGCGCGGAGCGAGCGGCGCCGCGCCGCTGCCGCTGACATGGCGAATGTTCTGCCGGAAAGCCTGCAGCCACTGGCGCAGCAGGTAGAAGACAAACAGTGCCGTGACGCCGATGAAGGTGAGACCGGCCGCAACGATCGCGATGCCCCAGTAGAGCAGCGCCTCCGCCGACCGCCGCTTGCCGAAGCTCATATCGTGCACGGCCGCGAGATGGCCGCGCACGTTGCGCGCGTCGATGGGAAAGGCAGCGACGATGAGGCGTCCGGCACCGCTTTCGACCGTGGAGAATGTGGTTGCTTCCGCGCGTGACAGCGTCTCGCACGAGACGCTTCCAGGCATTAGCTTCGTCGCGTACTTGAGGTCGCCCGCGCCATCGCAGTAGCCGAGCGCGAGCAGCCTGTCGTCCTCGGTCAGCCGCTCGAAGAACGCGGCCAGGTCCTCGCCATGCCCATCGGCGAGCTGAAGCGCGACGTAATCCTTGATGGAGTTGAACAGCAGCTTTGATCTCAGCTGCACGTCGCGCTGCGACCAAGCATCGACGACCGTCGACGCGAGCGGAGCGAACGCGATCACGAGAATGGCAATAAGTCCAATGGCAGCAACGCCATAGCGCAGGTAGCTCGGCAATACTCCTTCCCCCGATGACTGCACTCTACTGAGGCCTTAACACCCACGAGGACCTGAGTCACCCCAAGGGCACGACCACCCGCGCCGCTTGGATAACGCTGAGATTTTGTGGCGCGCGGAGCATATCTGCGCGCAATGGCGCGTCAGGTGCTCTTCGGCGGGCAGAAGCGTACCGACAGCGCGTGATAGACGCCTTCGCGATTGATAAGACCCGCGGATGCGTCCGCAATCATCGCCGTCGCCATCAGTGCAACCAGCATGCCGTGATTGTCGGACATCTCCGACACGATGACGAAGCCGGTGATCGGCGCGCGCACCACGCCCGTGAAGTAGGCGACCATGCCGAGCAGCACGATGGGCGCGCTCGTCACCTGATGAAACAGCGGTGCGATCTCCGCGCCGATGGCGGCGCCGACCGACAACGAGGGAGAGAAGATACCGCCCGGAACGCCGCTGAGCGCCGATAGGGCGGTGGCAAGAAGCTTCAGCGGCGCATAGAGGGCCGATACGGTCCCCGTCTCGTGCAGGACCTGTCGTGCCTGCTCGTAGCCGGTGCCGAACACGGCGCCGCCCGTCGCCAGCCCGCACAACGCGACGCCGAGCCCGCACAGGATCGCGAACGAGACCGGATGCGCGCCGATCCAGTTCGCTGCCGAGCGCGGAAGCTGGTCCGGCACCGCAACGAGAATTCGACTGAACAGCGCGCCGCAAAGGCCGCCAACGACACCGCACAGCGGCACCGCGAGCCACGCCGTCCCCCACGGCAGCGACGAGGCGGTGAAACCGAAATACGTGTAGTCACCGAGCAAGACCTGAGCCGTCAGACCGGCGACGACGATGCCGCCGACGATGAGGCCGCTGGTCCGCAGCTCGAAACTGCGGCTCATTTCCTCGATGGCGAAAACGACGCCGGCGAGCGGCGCGTTGAACGCCGCGGCGATGCCGGCCGCCGCACCGGCGAGGATCAGGTCGGGTTGCCGTCGCGGGCTGCGCCGGCCGATGAATGACATGACCGAGGCGCCGACCTGCACCGTCGGTCCCTCGCGGCCGGTGGAGGCGCCGACGAGCAGGCCAAGCAGCGTCAGGATGACTTTGCCTACGGCGACCCGTGCGCCGACCAGCAATTCGCGTCCGCCGCGATCAGCGATCTGGCGCGCTGCGATCACCTGCGGGATGCCGGAGCCCTGCGTGTTGGGAAAGAGCTTCACCGCCAGCAGCACGGCAAAGCCGAATCCGAGCGGCGTGACGATCAGCGGCGCGTAGGGCCACCGCTCCAGCATCGCCTGAAAGGCCTTTTGCGTGAGGTCCGCTGTGAGCGTGAGCCCGACGGCGGCCAGTCCGACGGCGATGCCGCCGGCGACGAACACGAGCCGCTGTCGCCAGCGGCGCGCTTGGATGAGAAGTAGTCGCGAGTCGCGGAGCGTCAGTTGCGGAAATGCCATCGGCGCGCATGAGCCTAATTGTCCCGCGAGAGAGCGGGCTCCGACAAAGGTCTGATGCGTTCGTTCCGCTACGTCAACCTTTCGCCTCCCGCACGTTGTGAGACACAGGACCGCCCTCTGCCGCCGACGGTCGTCGCGAAAGAGAGAGCCGTGCCCGCAAATCTCAAGCGGCGAGCTTCGTCTTCAGATAGCCGACGACGAGTGCAGTGAGACCGCCCGATATGCCGCCGGTCGCAAATGCCGAGACGATGGCGCCGATGTCGAGACCGGATGCGGCTGCGGTGCCGCCGAGACCGAGAAGTGCGCTGAGGATCTGTCCGCCGATGCCGCCGCCGATCGCTCCTGCAATGGTATTCCCTAGAGGGGTAAGTCCCGAATCCTTGCTGTAGGCGCCGGCGGCATTGCCGCCGACCGCGCCGCTCACGAGCTGAATGAGGAGAGAAGCGATGTCCATCGATTTGCAGCCTTCCAGGGCCGCTCCAATGCCCCGAAAAGGTGGATCCTCGTGGCCGCCGGCGCCGCGGCCCCCTTTCGCCGGTGGCAAATAGTATGCGGCAAAGTATTCGTCGCGGTTTAAGTGCAACGAGGCAAATCGAGCTTGTGACATTTGACTAAGATCGTGCGCCTCGGCAGGGGACTGGCAGTCATCGTCTGCCAGTCACGAGCGCTCGCACCAGATCTGGTACATCCCCGCGAACGTCTTTGGCTTCTTCTCCTCGAAGGCAGCCCAATTCCCGAGCGCGCCAGGCCAGGTATCTCCCGGGAACATCTCCTCGAAGCGCTGCCATGGGGCATTGAAGAAGCCTTTGAAGCCGAGCCCGCTGCCCGCGAAGAAGTCCTGAAGTTGCGGGATGGTCTGGCAGTGCTCCTCGACGTGCAGCAGGAGATCGCGAAAGCCGCTCAGCGTGTAGATGTCGCGAATGCCGCTGAGGCCGCTATCGGCGCCGAGCTCTTCGAGGAGCTGAGCGCGAAACTTGCGCAAGGCTTCATCACCGCAGCCCGGGCCCGGATAGCGTGGATGAGCGCGCAGCTGTTCCAAGTCTCGCCGCGCGAGCTCACTGTAGAGAGCGACGAGCATGATGCCCTGCGGCGCGAGGCATTTCGACAAGCCTTTCCAGGCGGCGAAGGGATCCGACATGTGGTGCAACACGCCCGTGCACTCGATGATGTCGAAGCGGCCGGCGAAGTCGGCGAGCTTGCCCGCATCGTTGATGTCCAGCTGAACGAACTCGATGCCGGATGCGCAATAGTAATCCGCCATGCGCGCCGCATAGGCGAGGCTTGGTACGGAGAGGTCGATGGCCGTGATCTTTGCGTTGGGGCCATAGGAGTGTGCGGCGGCGATCGCCTGCCGGCCCGTTCCACACCCGGCGATCAGCACCTCGAACGGCCGACTCAGGAATGCGAGCCTTTCTGCGGAGAAGTGACGCCCGAGCAACTTTTCCCATTCGCCCGGGCGCAGCGTGTGACCGAGGCTCTTCCATCGCGGGTAAGGATAGCGCGCGTACTGCTCGGCAACCTTCTGTGAGACCGGATCGCTGATGACGCCGAGGCGCCGGATGGCCGCCGCGTGCCGAGCTTCCTCCAATGCCTCGTCGAGATATTGCCTAGCGAAGTCGCGGACGATTTGCGGGCGTACACGCGATACCGAGACGTCAGGATCAAGGATTTCTGCGGCGGGGCGATATAGCGCGGCCAGGATGAACCGCACTCCCTGCGCCGGCTCTCCCGCGAGCAGCGCATTGACATCCACTTTGTGAGCTTCAAGGTGCGCACTCTCCTCCTCGCTCACGGGCCACACGTACTCGTTGACCCAACATTGATTGGCGAGCGCGACCACGAACGCCATCAGCGAGCGGTCCTCGAAGCGGTCGAGCGGCGTTTCAAGCAGCAGCACGCGCCGCAGCGCAGTAAGCAGCCGCTCCAGCTCGGGATGGCGGATGACGCTGTCCCGCAGCGCCTTCTGCAACAGGTCATCACGGAACAGGGCGCTCCCGTCCCTGCGGACGAGCTGGCGTGCCGTGGCGATCCGGCCGTCGCCGTTGCTATCGGCGAGCGCGGCGTGGAGGGGACGGCGCTGGGCGAGATAGTAGACGGTCGCCTCGGCTACTTGGTCGCGATTGACGAAATCGTGGTCGAGCGCCGCCTTGAGGCCCCACGGGTTGAGCTGGACGTTGGCTGGCAATCCCACGCGCGCGACGAGGCTGCTGAGACGCCGAGCGGCGTCGACCATCTTGGGATCGACGCGCAGCGCTTCCGTGTAGTGCAGCGCAGCCTCGCCGATCTCGCCGAATCCATCGCTCAGTAGCGCGAGCTGATAGTGCACAAGTGCATTATCGGGATACTGCACCGCGGCCTGGCGAAAACATCCGAGAGCGGTCTCGAGGTCGCCTTCGGCGATGGCCTTCACCCCCCACTCCCGCCAGTCTGTAGCGGTTTTCCCACGCGCACCCTTTGCCATACGCCCGTCCCACCAGAATGCCTTGAATATGGGTGCATCATAACCGTGATCATGGGCTGGAAAAGGCGGACGTGCGCCGTTGTTGCAACAGGGTCAACGGGGCAACGATAGGCGCTGTTGAGCACCCCTAGCCGCGTGGACGCGGGGCTTGTGGCGCGGATGATTTGGACACTGCTTCCCGTGCTTGCCCGCGGGCCGGTCGCCCGCTAGGACTTGAGCGATGAACGGGGCGGGACCAGGAAGCATTCTGGCGGCGGTGATCCTGGCGGCGGCGGTCGCGGGGTCGGGTGCGCGTGCGCAGGATGCGGGCCCCGGCAATTCGTGGGCGCCGGTCGAGACTGCGCCTGCAACTCCACCAAAGCCCGCCCAGCCGCTGCCCAAGGAGCCGTCAGCCGATCCCGCGGCGAAGTCCTGGGCTCCGCCTGGTCTTGTCGCCCCCCCCGATAGCGCGCCGTCGGGACAAGTCTGCGGCAAGGCCGACTTCGAGGCCGTGGTCGATGATGCCGCCGGCGCTCTGCGCGATCTCAACCTGCAGAACAAGCCCGCCTTCCAGGAGAAGCTGCGCCAATTGAAGGACAAGCGCGGCTGGAGCCACGATGCCTTCCTGAAGGAGGCGGCGCCTTACGTGCGTGACGAGAAGATTGCGGTCTTTGACCAGGACTCGGAGCGGCTCCTCGCCGACATCTCGACGCTCGGCCAGGAGGGCGCCGACGCGCCGACGCCGGACTGCGCGCTGCTCGCTGACTTGAAGTCGCGCATGAAGACGCTGGTCAACACGCAGACCGCGAAGTGGAGCTACATGTTCCAGAAGCTCGAGACCGCGCTCGCGCAGTAGCTGCGCAACGCCATGCTCTACTTCCGCACCCAGCCGTTGGGGCCGAGGTGCTCCTGCGGCTGGTAGCGCATCTTGTAGTTCATCTTGCGCGAGCCGTTGATCCAGTAGCCGAGATAGAGATACGGCAGCCCGAGCGTGCGCGCATACTCGATGTGCTCGAGGATCATGTACGTGCCGAGGCTGATCTGCTCGGCGCCGGGATCATAGAAGCTGTAGACCATCGAGATGCCGTCGGAGAGCAGGTCGCACAGCGCGACAGCCTTCAGCGGCCAGCTGTCGGGGTCGCTGTCGAGTGGGTTCTCGGGCTTCTCGCGGTATTCGGTGACGAACGTGTTGATGACGCTGTCCTCGACCATCATTGCGTAGTCGAGCACCGTCATGTCCGCCATGCCGCCGTCGGAGTGGCGAGCATCGATGTAGCGGCGGAAGAGCGCGAACTGCTCCGACGTCGGCTCCGGCGGCACGCGGCGTGGTTCGAGGTGCTTGGCCTGCTCGACCGCGCGGCGCATCGACCGGGTGACGACGAATCCGTCGACGACGACGCGCACCGACACGCACGCCTGGCACCCCTCGCAGTAGGGCATGTAGGCGATGTTCTGGCTGCGGCGGAAGCCGCCCCGCAACAGGTTGTCGATCAGCGTAGCCGGCTTCTCCTGCGTCAGGTGCGTGAACAGCTTTCGCTCCTGGCGGCCGGGCAGATAGGGACAAGGTTGCGGAGCCGTGACGTAGAATTCCGGAAAGTGCTTTTGCTGCTCCGTCATTCTCCGACATCCCTCGAACTGGGCATTAAGGCGCCGAGGGCGCCATCGACCGTAAGCCGATGATATGTTGGCGGTTAGGGCGCGATCAAGGCACCTCGTGTGCGAAATTCGGGAGTGTCGATACAGCCCTAACAACCCGTTTTGCGGTGCAAATAGGCGCTAAGACAACTTAGCCGACGCCCTTGGTCTCGGTCCCACCGTAGCAGGCATTGGTCTCGAGAAAGTCGATGATCCGGCTGGCTATATCGATGCCGGTGGCCCCCTCGATGCCTTCCAGGCCCGGGGATGAGTTGACCTCCATGACGAGGGGCCCGCGGCTCGATCGCACCATGTCGACGCCGGAAACGTTGAGCCCGAGGGCCGTGGCGGCCTTCACCGCGATCCGCCGCTCCTCGTTGCTGAGGTCGACCTGCATGGCCGTGCCCCCGCGGTGCACATTGGCGCGGAAATCGCCCGGCCGCCCGATGCGCTTCGTAGCGGCGACCACCTCGCCGCCGATGACCAGCGCGCGGATGTCGGTGCCGTTCGCCTCGCGGATGAACTCCTGCACCATGATGTTGACGTTGGCGGCGCTGAACGCCTCGATGATCGACTTCGCCGAGCCTTCGGTTTCGGCAAGGATCACGCCCATGCCCTGCGTGCCCTCGAGCAGCTTGATGACCACCGGCACGCCGCCGACTTCCTTGATCACGTCCTCGGCGCGGCGCGGGCCGTGTGCGAAGGCGGTGACGGGAAGGCCGATCCCCTCGCGCGCGAGGAGTTGCAGGGCGCGCAGCTTGTCGCGCGAACGCCCGATCGCCACGCTCTCGTTCAGCGGATAGACACCCTGCATCTCGAACTGGCGCAAAACGGCAAGGCCGTAGTGCGTGATCGATGCGCCGATGCGCGGGATCACGGCGTCGTAGATCGGCAGCCGCTGTCCGTTGTAGCGCAGCACCGGCTGGTTGGACGTTATGTTCATGTGCACGTGGAGCGTGTTGACCACGTCGATGGTGTGTCCGCGCGCGCGCGCCGCCTCGCACAAGCGCACGTGCGAGTAGAGTTGCGGATTGCGAGCCAGCATCACGAAGCGCATCGAGCACCCCTGGAGCCTAGTGTAATGGTCGACAAGTCCACTGCATCATGTCGGCTGGATGTTGAGTGGACATTCCGATCCCGATCATATGAGGATCGTTGACCTCGTTGGTGTCCTCATGGTCGGGAGTCTCGCTTCGACCATGCCGGACGTGGCGATGAATTGCGCCATCAGGACACCGCGGCCCCTAACCGGTTATGAACCGCGACGCGGGGGCCAGCCGCGTGGTCCATCATCGGAAAATGAGAGAAAAGTTAGGCCCGACGCTTGTGCTGCCTGGCCCGCCCACGGCGAAATCAGACGCGACGGGCAGACTGCAGGAGCCTTTCTTGGCCGGGACCCCCGGAATAGGCCGGATCGGCGGCCGCCGGAGCCGAGAATGCAGGCCCCTCCTGCTCCTGCTCGGGATCGATCGAGGCGTAGAGCAGCGTCGCCGCAGTCGCGATCGTCACGAACAGGATCACGATCCCGAGCAACGTCCGCTTGAGGGCCCATTGAAGCGTCGGCGCCTGCAGCATCACAGCACTCGCACCCTCAACGCGCCCAGGCGTCGTGGTCGTTGACATGGCTTTTCGCACTCTGATTCAAAGGTGAAGAGTTAGGCGTCCCTCGGCGTGGCGGTTTCCCCGCACGCTTTATCCACAACATCCATGAAAGACCTTGGGCCCCCGGTCAAGGCTCGTCAGGAGGTCCCGAACGTTCTCGTGCCGCGACGTTGTGGCCGCGCCACGCCCACTTGCGCGGCGCACAATTTTTAGCGTTCGAGACAGCGCCAGCGGTCGGCTCCGTGCAAGGGAATCGCCGGCGCCGGAGGCAATCTGCGTTCTCCGGCCAGCTCCCGATGCTCCTCGCCAGCCGAGCCGCATCGAGCGGAATGCCGGCGCTTAGACAGTCCCCGGACGCGATTGCCGCGCCATCTCGACAGTGGCCTGCAGATCGACCTTTCCCGTGGCGAGGAGCGGCACCGCCGAGACGACGAGGATGGACTTCGGAACCCACAGCTCGGGGAAGCCCTCCTGCCGCGCGTAGGCGAGAAGCTCGTCCTTGTTCGCGGCCGCCTTGTCGGTGACGAGCAGCAGCTGCTCTCCCTTGCGCGGATCGGGGAAGCTCAAGCACACGTGCTGCGCGTCGTTCCACAATCCGCATGCGAGCGTCTCGATGGCTCCGAGCGACACCATCTCTCCGCCGAGCTTGGCGAAGCGTTTGGCGCGCCCGCAGATGCGCACGAAACCATCGTCGATCGAGACGATGTCGCCGGTATCGTGCCAGCCATCCTTCGGTGAGACGATGATCCCCGGATTGTCGGCGAAGATGTAGCCGGCCATCACGTTCGGCCCGCGCACGAACAGGCGCTTGCCCTCGTTGAGCCCCGGGACCGGCTCGAGCCGCGTCTCGATCCCCGGCAGGAGGCGACCCACCGTGCCGTGGCGATTGTCCTCCGGAACGTTGACGGCGAGTACCGGCGACGTTTCTGTGACGCCGTACCCTTCGAGGATTTCCGCTCCGGTCTGAGACCACAATTCGCGCGTTGGCTCCTTGACCTTCTCGGCCCCGGCGACGGCGTAGCGAAGGCTCGCGAGCTGCCCCGGCTCGGCCGCGCGCGCGTATCCGGCAAGGAACGTGTCCGTCGACACCATCAGCGTCGCCTTCACCTTCTCGATGAACTTCGGGATCTGCTTGTAGTGCAGCGGGCTCGGGTAGAGTGCGCATTTGACGCCCGAGAACAGCGGCACGAACGTACCCGCCGTCAGACCGAAGGAATGGAACATCGGTAGCGGATTGAGCAGTATCTCTCCGGGAAGGAGCACGGTCGAAAGCTGCGCGATCGATTGCGCGATGTTCGACACGAGGTTCGCGTTGGTGAGCACGACGCCTTTCGGCGCGCCCTCGGTCCCCGATGTGAAGAGGATGATTGCCGGATTGTCGGCTTTCTCCGGCGCCGCGCGGAAGAGAAGTTTCGCGCACGCTGCGCGCGCCACGCCCGCGAGCTTGTCGAGGATGCCGATGCTGGCGCGAACGTCCTCGAGGTAGACGATGCGCGTCTTCTGTCCGGGCGCATATTCGGCCTGGCTGAGCGCTTGGATGAGCTCCTGGAAGTTGCCCGCCTCGACGAAGCGCCGCGAGGTGAGGACGGTGCGCAGTTGCGCGGTTCTGATCGCCGAGGCGAGAGCCTTCTTGCCGGCGGAGAAGTTGAGCAGCACTGCAACGCGGTCGTAGGCGTTGATGCCGAGTACGGTGACGACGAGGCCGATGGCGTTGGGCAGCAGCACGCCGACATTCTCTCCCGCCTGCGCAAAGGAGCGCAGCTTTCCGCCGAGCACCAGGCTGGCGAGGGTGAGAGCCCGATAAGAGAGCGCGGTGCCGTCCGCATCCTCGATGATCACGCGGTCTGGGCCGTGCTTGCCCGCGGCTTCGAGGAAGCCGGAAAAGAGGGTGGTGCGGGCGTGGGCGGGATCGAATGTGTGCGTCATCGAAATTCTTAAATTGTGCCGGGAACGCCGGCGCCATGGTTATGCCGTTGTAGCGGGAAGGGGGCCGCACGCAATCGCTGTTCGATCTCGCAATCGCAGCATAGGCGGGGCACGGAGGGTTTGTGCATTGCAGCAAAATTTGCCGAAAAGGAGGGCATGCGGACGATCCGTCTGATGCCTAAAGTGTCGCAATCGCCACAATGTGCTAGGAAAAAAGGCCAGCAATATCAATTGAATGGCGTGACACGGTGCTGGGTTGCCACTTATTCCCGGTTTGTCCGGGAATTGGGCACTTTCTGCTCATGAATGAAACTTGAGCAGCGCCCGATTCGCGCCTACGCTTCAATCAATAACAACAAGAAGCGACGAGGACACGACCAAGGCGGATCCGGCTCTCTCACGAGGGCGATTTCGGCAGGAACCTTGGGGTGTCACATGATTGAAGTCGTCGCGATGGTTTGCTCCATCCAAGTCCCGAACAGATGCAAGGACGTGCACCTGTCATTTGCCGCGGAGTCGGTGACCCCGCAGCAATGCATGATGTACGGCCAGGCCGAGCTTGCGAAGTGGACCATCGGCAATCCCGACTGGCAGATCCGCAAATTCACCTGCGGCCGCGCCGGACGTTTCGCAAAGGCTTAGGCAGGTCGACAGGGCCGTGCCGGAGGCTTGGTAGCCGGCGCTCGCCGTTATGGCTCCAACCGTTCTCGCACGGGCAACGAGAACGGACGAGCTGGCGGGAATTACGATCCAATCGGCTGGCTGCAGCGGCAACTTGATCCTTTGCCGTTGACTTGCCGACCGCCATCGCCTCCCTAGGCCGGACCCGCCCAGCGGGCACCAAGGGAGAGAGCGATGTCAGACACTCCGTCAGTGCCGAAGTTCGACACCCTGGCCGTGCATGCCGGGGCCGCCCCCGATGCTTCGACCGGCGCCCGCGCGACGCCTATCTATCAGACGACATCGTTCGTCTTCAACGATGCCGACCACGCCGCAGCCCTGTTCGGCCTCGAGGCGTTCGGCAACATCTACACCCGCATCACCAATCCGACCCAGGCGGTGCTCGAAGGGCGCATCGCGGCCCTCGAGGGCGGCACCGCTGCGCTCGCCGTCGCCTCGGGCCACGCGGCACAGTTCCTCGTCTTCCATACGCTGCTCGAGCCGGGCGACGAGTTCGTTGCTGGGCGCCAGCTCTACGGCGGCTCGATCAACCAGTTCAATCACTCCTTCAAGAAGTTCAACTGGAACGTCGTTTGGGCGGACTCCACCGATCCGGCAAGCTTCGAGAAGGCGATCACGCCGAAGACGCGCGCCATCTTCGTTGAATCGATCGCCAACCCCGGCGGCATCGTCGTCGATCTGCCCGCCATCGCCGCCATCGCCAAAAAGGCCGGCGTGCCGTTCATCGTCGACAACACCCTGGCGACGCCCTACCTCTGCCGCCCCAAGGAGTTCGGCGCCGACATCGTCGTGCACTCGCTGACTAAGTTCATCGGCGGCCACGGCAACTCCATCGGCGGCGTGCTCGTCGACAGTGGCACCTACGACTGGCTCGGCGCCAAGCACCGCTACAAGACGCTCGTCGAGCCGAACGCCTCCTACAATGGCCTCAAGATCGCCGAGACGTTCGGCAACTTCGCCTTCGCCATCGCCGCCCGCGTCATGGGGTTGCGCGACCTCGGCCCCGCCATCTCGCCGTTCAACGCCTTCCTGATCCTGACGGGCGCGGAGACCTTGCCGTTGCGCATCGCGCGCCAGAGCGAGAACGCGCTGGCCGTCGCCGAGTGGCTGGAGAAGCACCCGAAGGTCGCATGGGTGAGCTACGCCGGCCTGCCGTCGAGCAAGTACCACGCACTCGCAAAGAAGATCGTGCCGAAGGGCGCCGGGGCCGTGTTCACCTTCGGCTTGAAGGGCGGCTACGACGCGGGCGTCAAGCTGGTCTCGAGCCTGAAGCTCTTCAGTCTGCTCGCCAACATCGGCGACACGCGCAGCCTCGTCATCCATCCCGCCTCGACGACGCACCGCCAGCTCACCGACGAGCAGCGCACTGCCGCCGGCGCCGGTCCCGACGTCGTGCGTCTGTCGGTAGGCATCGAGGACAAGGCCGACATCATCGCCGACCTCGAGCAGGCCCTGGCGCAGATCTAGCGATCCTACGCTGCCACGCGCTCGATTGAATCGACGCGGTCGGGATAGAAGGCGACGTGACCCTTGATCTCGCTTACGGCGTCGTAGGGCTCCTCGTAGGTCCACACCGCGTTGAGCGAGCGCTCGCCACCGGAGGGAACACTGTAGTAGCTGCACTCTCCTTTGTAAGGGCAGTACGTCACGTGCTTGGTGCGCGTCAGCAGGCTCATGTCGACGTCCTGGCGCGGAATGTAAAGAACTGGCGGATAGTCGGCTTCGCGCAACCTCAGCGCTGCCGTGGTGTCGGCCAGCGTGCGGCCCGCTACCTTGACGATGATGCGCGCGTGCTCGCGCGAGATGGTGATCGGGTGCTGCGGACCCGGGACCAGCATCGGCTTGGTGGCCATCGTGGAGCCTCCCAAGAGCTGCACATGCCCGGCTATCTAGGAGCTGAAGGCATCTCTTTCAAATTGCCATCTCTGGACGTCGCGCCGGGCTATTCGACCTTCTTCGACAGCTTCGCGATGCCGACGGTTTGCCGGTGCCAGTCCTTGATCGGCATCGCCGGAAATCCTCCGACGACGGTCTTCGCGGCGACGTCGCGCATGACGCCGCTCTTGGCGGCGATCTGTGCGCCCGATCCGATGGTGAGGTGATCGGCGACGCCCGTCTGCCCGCCCATCATCACGCCGTCGCCGACGACCGTGCTGCCGGCGATGCCGACCTGCGCGCAGATCACGCAATGCCGTCCGAGGCGCACGTTGTGGGCGATATGCACGAGGTTGTCGAGCACCGAGCCGGCGCCGATCATGGTGTCCTCGGTGGCGCCGCGGTCGATCGCGCAGTTGGCGCCGATCTTGACGCTCTCTTCGATCACGACGCGGCCGAGTTGCAGCATGCGCTCGAGGCCCGCCGGCCCCGGCACGAAGCCAAATCCCTGCGAGCCGATGGTGACGCAGGTCTCGATCTCGACGCGATGACCGATCAGCGCGTGGCTGATCGCACAATTGGCGCCGATGCGGCAGTCGTTGCCGATCAGCACGCCGTCGCCGATGACGACGTTGGCGCCGATGTAGCAGCGCTCGCCGATGTCGACGTCGCGTCCGATGACCGCGCCGGCATCGATCTGCGTTCCCGAGCCGATGCAGGCGCTGGGATGCACATTGGCGCGCTCGTGCGCGCCGGGAGTGGGCTGCGTTTGCGGATAGAACAGCCGCCCGACCTGGGCGTAGGCGCGCCGCGGATCGCGCACGTAGATGAGCCGGCTCGACGCCGGCGCATGGTGCGCCAGCTTGCGGCTGATGATGATGGCGCCGGCGCGCGAAGGCGCCAATGCATCGACATAGCGCGCATCGGAAAAGACGCTGATGTGATCCGCCTCCGCGGCCTCGAGCGTGGCGATGTCGTGAATGGGCACGCTCTCGTCGTCGGGCAGCAGCGGCTCGGCGCCGATCAGCGTCGCGATGTCGGACAGCGTGAACGGGCCGGCGCGATTGAAGAAACGGGCGTCGGCCATTGATTCACCTTTGTACGCTGAGCGCTACTACACGTCCGGGAAGCGGAAACGCGCCAGCATCCCGCCAGCGCGCATTGCGGTGCATCATACGCCATCGGCGGACAACGCGCATCAGCGTGTTTTGGTTGCGCCGACACCCATCTGGGCCCCCGGTAAGGCAGCTTCTGTCCTGCGGCTAGTCGCGGCCTTTCAAAGCGGGGGCAGCTTCTTCATTGTGCGCGAGCCGCATCCTTCTGAGGTGCGCCGGACCATTGGAAGCCGCGCCGTGTCGAAGTTGCAGACAGTCGTCGAAGAAATCACCGACGAGATGCGGGCCATGCCCCAACGCGGTGACGTTGCGACCTACATTCCCGAGCTGGCACGTGTCGACCCGAAGCTCTTTGCCCTGGCGGTCGTAGACGCGCAGGGGGAGGTCTACACCGGTGGCGACGCCGACGTGCCGTTCTCCATCCAGAGCATCTCCAAGGTGTTCACGCTCACCCTCGCGCTGGGCAAGATCGGCGACCGCCTCTGGAACCGCGTCGGCCGCGAGCCATCGGGTAGCCGCTTCAACTCCATCGTTCAGCTGGAGTTCGAGAAGGGCATCCCGCGCAACCCCTTCATCAATGCCGGCGCCATCGCCGTTACCGACGCCATCATCGGCGGGCACCAGCCGCGCGAGACGCTTGGAGAGATCCTGCGCTTCATGCAGTTCCTCGCCGCCGATGATTCCGTATACATCGACGACCGCGTTGCGGCATCCGAGCAGCGCACCGGCTTCCGCAACGCGGCGCTCGCCAACTACATGAAGTCGTTCGGCGTCATAGAGAACCCCGTCGACTTCACCCTCGGCGTCTATTTCCACCACTGTGCGATCGCCATGTCGTGCCGCCAGCTCGCCTTGTCTGGCCGCATCTTTGCGCACTTCGACAGCGATCCCGGCGCAATCCTGCCGGTGGTGACGGCCGAGCGTGCGCGCCGCATTAACGCGCTGATGCTCACCTGCGGTCATTACGATGGATCGGGGGAGTTCGCTTATCGCGTAGGGCTGCCCGGCAAGAGCGGAGTAGGGGGCGGCATTCTCGCAATAGCGCCCGGCAAGGCCTCGATCGCCGTCTGGTCGCCGGGGCTCGATGTCTCGGGCAACTCGAAGCTCGGTCAGCTGGCGCTGGAGCGTCTCAGCAGGCGAATGGAGTGGTCGATCTTCGGAGCGTGACGCCCGGATTGGCGCCACGCGCGGACAAGCCGTGCGGACCTACCGGCCCCGGGCCTCATCGACGGCAGCTTCGTGGTACCAGCTGCTTCCGCATACGATCTTGGGTGCGCGCTCGATAGCCTCGGCACGCAGGGGGAGGTAGGTAAGTGTCGTGGCTTCACGCTTCCGGCTGGTCGGGGGGCGACCTCCGGCGGGGAACGTATAGATCTTCGCCGTGGGGCGTTGCTGCTGGGGGTTCATCTCTTCTCTCTTTCTCGTTCTCTCTTCTCCTCTACAGCGCTGGTACGCTGGAACGGGATCATCTCACGATGTGTGAGTCCTTCCGATGCCAAACTAGAGTCGTGCCCAAATAACGTGCAGCAAATGCTCACATTATAGGCACGCCAGAAATTGCATCTTTCGCTAGCATTCCCGCCAAGGTGAACCCACCCAGCAGCCACCGGTTCCGTGCTTAAGCGCGGCCAGCACCGGACGAGGTTCGCCTGCAACGCGCGGGGAGGTCGGATTGGTCGGTGACGTGCTTCGAGGTCTGGTTCGAGTGATCTCGTCGTCATCCGGGGACCTTCGGCCTCGTTTCGCAACGCATCATGAGACCCGTCCGGCGTCGAGGCTGATGGCCTCTCCCGGGCATCAGGATTGATCCAGCCATCGCGTCGTCATTAGGAGAGACTGAGCATGACGAAGTACAAGCTCGAGTACATTTGGCTCGACGGTTACACACCTGTTCCCAATCTGCGCGGCAAGACGCAGATCAAGGAATACAGCGCGTTCCCGAGCCTCGAGGAACTGCCGCTGTGGGGCTTCGATGGCAGCTCCACGCAGCAGGCCGAAGGTCATAGCTCCGATTGCGTCCTCAAGCCGGTCGCCGTTTATCCGGACCCCGCGCGTACCAATGGCGCCCTCGTCATGTGCGAAGTCATGATGCCGGACGGCGTCACGCCGCACGTTTCGAACAAGCGCGCCACCATCCTCGATGATTCCGGCGCCTGGTTCGGTTTCGAGCAGGAGTACTTCTTCTATAAGGACGGCCGCCCGCTCGGCTTCCCGGTAGAGGGCTATCCCGCCCCGCAGGGCCCCTACTACACCGGCGTTGGCTTCAAGAACGTGGGCTCGGTCGCGCGCCAGATCGTCGAGGAGCATCTCGACCAGTGCCTCGCGGCCGGCATCAACCACGAGGGCATCAACGCCGAGGTGGCGAAG
Source organism: Pseudomonadota bacterium (assembly GCA_023405815.1). Classification (GTDB taxonomy): domain Bacteria; phylum Pseudomonadota; class Alphaproteobacteria; order Rhizobiales; family Hyphomicrobiaceae; genus Hyphomicrobium_A. The sequence continues at coordinate 22,167 of JAEXXM010000001.1, forward strand.
GGCCAGTGGGAATTCCAGATCTTCGGTAAGGGCTCTCGCACCGCCGCCGACCAGATGTGGATGGCGCGTTACCTGATGCTCCGCCTCACGGAGAAGTACGGCATCGACATCGAGTTCCACTGCAAGCCGCTCGGCGACACCGACTGGAACGGCTCGGGCATGCACGCGAACTTCTCGACCGCCTACATGCGCGAAGTCGGCGGCAAGGACTACTTCGAGGCCCTGATGAAGGCGTTCGACAAGAACATCATGGACCACATCAACGTCTACGGCCCGGACAACCACATGCGTCTGACCGGCAAGCACGAGACCGCGCCGTGGAACAAGTTCAGCTATGGCGTTGCCGACCGCGGCGCTTCGATCCGCGTCCCGCACTCGTTCGTCAAGAACGGCTACAAGGGCTACCTTGAGGATCGCCGCCCGAACTCGCAGGGTGACCCCTACCAGATCGCTTCGCAGATCCTGAAGACGATCTCGGAAGTGCCGACCGCCGCCGCCAAGGCCGCGTAAGGCTCGATCAGACGAGACCAAAATGCCGGCGCCGAACCTCCGTTCGGCGCCGCTTTCATTTGAGGCTAGGCAGCGGCGAGCGTTTCGCATGCTGCGCCGATGCAGGCGATATGCCGATCGTCGGTGCCGCAGCATCCTCCCACCACCGTGATGTGTGGGAACCGCTCTACGAGCTTGCGATACTGTGCTCCAAGCTCATGCGGGTCGCCTGCATCGAGATCGAGGGCCTCGTTGAGCTCGGCGTGGCTGCGCTTCGATGCGTTCGCTCGCAGGCCACGCAGCCGCTTTACCCACGAGGGGCCCCCGGCGAGTGTTGTCGCGAAATGAGTCGGATGCGCACAGTTGATCATGTAGTAGGCAGGCCAGCCGTCGGTCGCGCGGTCGACCGCAGCAATTGCATCGCCCAGGTGATCACCGGCTGGCAGGCGCCCGTCCGTCTCTAGCGTAAACGAGATGGCCACTGGCATTCCGACCGCCCGGGCGGCGCGGGCGATGCCGATGGCCTCGTTTACGTTGGTGAGTGTAAAGGCACCGACCATGTCCGCTTCGCTGTCGGCGAAGACTGCGATCTGCTCGGCGTGATAGGCTTCAGCCGTCGCGACGCTCATGATCTCGCCCGCAACGTAGCCGTCGCCGCGCGGGCCGATCGCACCGCTCACAACCATCGGCGCCACCGTCGCTTCGTATTCCTCGCGAAGCTCGACCATGAGCGAGATGGAGTCGCGGTTCACCGCTGCCAGCGCCTCGCGCGAGTAGCCGAGCTTGGCGCCCCAGTCGGCGCTCGCACGCCACGTCGGCGTATCGAGCACGAAGCCGTAGCCACCACTCTTCGCCGCCTCGACGTACGGACGATAATAGTCACGTAGCGTCTCGCGGCCGTCGACAGTGCGCATAAGATCGAAAGCCGCAAAGTGCGCCAGCTCGATGCCCTTGTGAAAAATCAGCGTCGTCTCCAGGCCGCCGTCGGTGAGGAACAGCCGTTGATCGTCGAGTTGCGGCAGGCGGTGTCGATACTTGGCCATCGTTGGTTCTCCACATTGGTCCTTGCTCCGCTGACCGCGAACCTATGATCGCCGGTAAGCCGCCGATAGCCGACGCATGGTGCAGTTCCGACACTCAGGAATTTGCTTCGTTGCGTCAATGACTTGCGAGCATTTGGGTGCACTGGGGGCGCCCCGAGTAGTGCCCGCTCCCGGCTGAGGTTGACCTGAGGTACAGTTGAGAATGGATTTCGAGGCACCCAGGCGGCGTGGCGACGCCAGAGAGCGCATTCTGCAGCTCGCCGAAGCGGCGGTGCTGGAGAAGGGATTCGCCGCTACCTCGATCGACGAGCTGATCGCAGCCGCCGGCATCACCAAGAGCGGCTTCTTCTATCACTTCAAAGACAAGACGGAGCTCGCCCGTGTCTTGCTCGTCCGCTACATCGAGCGCGAGACGGCGCTGTTCGACGATCTCTTTGCCCGGGCCGATGCCCTCAACGAAGATCCACTGCACGGATTTCTCGTCGGCTTGAAGCTGCTCGCGGAGCTGGTGAGCGAGTTGCCGACCGGACACCCCGGGTGCCTCATCGCCGCTTACTGTTATCAAGACAGACTCTTCGATCAGCAAGTGCGTGACCTCAACGCCCAGGCGGTGCTTGCCTGGCGCCGGCGCTTCCACACGCGGCTCGAGCTCATCGCGGCGCGCTATCCGCCGCGCGTTCCGGTCGATCTCGATGCGCTCGCCGACATGCTTTCGGCCGTCACCGATGGCGGCATCATCCTGTCGAAGGTGCTGAAGGACAAAGATGCACTGCCGCGCCAGATTCTGCTCTATCGCGACTTTGTCCGCCTCGTGTTCGGCGGGGCCTGATACGTCTCCGGTGGGTCGCAGTGAAGCGCATCGCTTGCCCTATAAACTCGCCCCCACGAGCTTGCCGATGCCGGCGGTGAGCGCCATGGCGAAGGCTCCCCAGAACACGACGCGCAGGCCCGCGCGCCAGATGTTGGCGCCGCCCGCCTTCGCCCCGATGGCGCCGAGCGCCGTAAGGAATAAGAGCGAGGCGACTGTGACGACGGGTATGATCGCGCCGGCCGGAGCGAGCAGCGTCGCTAAGAGCGGCATGGCGGCGCCAGCAGCAAACGTCGCTGCCGATGTGAGCGCCGCCTGGATCGGACGCGCCGTGGTTATCTCCGAGATGCCGAGCTCATCGCGCGCGTGCGCCCCGAGTGCATCCTTCGCCATGAGCTGATCGGCCACCTGCCGCGCCAGCCCGATCTCGACGCCGCGTTTGGCGTAGATCTGCGCCAGCTCCTCGCGCTCTGCCGTCGGATCGTCCTTGAGCTCCTGGCGCTCGCGCCCGAGCTCGGCGTTCTCGGTATCCGCCTGCGAGCTGACCGACACGTACTCCCCTGCCGCCATCGACATCGCGCCGGCGACAAGCCCTGCGATGCCGGCGATGAGCACGTTCTGGTGCGAGCCGTCCGCCGCTGCGACACCTGAGATGAGGCTCGCCGTCGAAAGGATGCCGTCATTGGCGCCGAGCACGGCCGCGCGCAGCCAGCCGATGCGGCCGACCAGATGATGCTCGTCATGTTTCGGCAGACGGCTCATGGCTGATGCTCGTTAGCGGAGACAGAATGTGCCTTGCGCGTGTAGGTGGCTCTAGCTCTTCACCTTCACGTAACTGCCGGGCGCGTCCTCGACGGTGCCCAGATGCTCGCCCGGATCACGCGGTACGGTCCATTCGCCTGAATGCTCGTGCAGCCACTCGGCCCACAGCGGCCACCACGAGCCGGGATGCTCCTTCGCCGTCGCGAGCCATGCTTCCAGCGTCTTGGCGCCGCGCTTTCCGCCCGTCCAGTACTGGTACTTGACCTTCTCCGGCGGGTTGACGACGCCGGCGATGTGCCCCGAGCCCGACAGCACGAACTCGACGTCGCCGCCGAACTTTTGCGCGCCTTCGTAGACCGACTTCGCCGGCGCGATGTGGTCCTCCTTGGTGGCGAGCTCGAACACCGGTACCTTCACCTTGCGCATGTCGAGCCGCGTTCCTGCGATGGTGAGCTCGCCCTTGGCAAGCCGGTTGGCGTTGTAGAACTCGCGCAGATAATAGTTGTGGTTCGCCGCCGCCATGCGCGTCGAGTCCTGGTTCCAGTAGAGCAGGTCGAACGGGAACGGCTTCTTGCCCAGAAGATAGTTGTTGACGATGTACGGCCAGATGAGGTCGCGCGGGCGCAGCATGTTGAACACGTTCGCCATGCGCGAGCCGTCGAGATAGCCGCGCTCGCTCATCAGCTCATTCAGCGCCTCGAGCTGCTCCTCGTCGGTGAACAGCAAAAGGTCGCCCGCGTAGGTGAAGTCGATCTGCGTCGCAAGGAAGCTCGCCGAGTTGACCAGCTCCTCCCCGCGCGCGGCGAGATAGGCGAGCGTCGTGGCCAAGAGCGTGCCGCCGACGCAGTAGCCGGTGACGTTGATCTTATCGACGCCTGTCTCGCGCTTCACCGCATCCGCGGCGGTGAGGATGCCCTCCTGCATGTAGTCCTCGAAGGACTTGTGCGAGAGGTTAGCGTCCGGGTTCACCCACGAGATGATGTAGACCGTGAGGCCCTGGTCGACGAGGAACTTGATGAGGCTCTTCGCCGGCGTCAGGTCGAGGATGTAGAACTTGTTGATCCACGGCGGCACGATCAGCAGCGGGATCTCGCGCACCTTGTCGGTCGACGGCGCGTATTGGATGAGCTGGAAGATGTCGTTCTGATAGACGACCTTGCCCGGCGTCGTGGCGAGGTTGCGCCCCACCTCGAATGCCGTGGCGTCGGTCTGGCTGATCTTCAATAGATCGCCCGATTTCTTCATGTCCTCGGCGAGCAGCGACATGCCTTGCACGAGGTTTTCCGCATTCGTCGCCAGCGTCTCGCGCAGCACTTCCGGATTCGTCAGCGGGAAGTTCGACGGCGACAGCGCGCTCGCCACCTGCCGCAGGTAGAACTCTGCGCGCTGGCGCGTCTTGCCCTCGAGGCCCTCGGTCTTCTCCAGCATGTCCTCGGCCCATCTCGAGGTGAGGAGGTAGGCCTGCTTCCAGAAATCGAAATAAGGGTTCGCCGTCCACTCCGGGTCCTTGAAGCGGTTGTCGCCCGGCTCCGGCTCGGCGACCGGCGCCACCTCCTCGCCGAACATGCGCCGCACGGTGTTATTCCACAGCTCCGCGTAGGAGCGCAGCAGCGTGCCCTGTGCCTCGGCGAAGCGCGCCGGATCCGCGAGCCACTGCCGGGCGAGGTCCGACATCGTGTTCGTCGCCTCGGTGACCTCGGTCGCGGCCGAGTAGGGGCCCATCTTCGCGTCGTTGCGCTCGATGAACTCGGTGAGCACGTTGCCACCCTGTTCGAACAGGCGCAAAAGGTTGCGCGCCAGCTCCTCCGCATTGACGGTCTGGAACGGAAGCTGGTCGGCGTCGGCTTCTGGCTTAGGCTTGGACATCGTAACCTTAAACGGTTTGCGGCCTATGGCGGCCGAGTATCCATTGTATGCCAAGGTTTTGCGACATTGCGCGGGCAGTGTCACCTGATCGTGTGGACAATATACTCCCCGAAGACGCGCGGGAGTGCAGTGCAAGTGCCAAGTTCGGGTCCGGTGCAGTGGGGTAGCGGCATGCATTCTATGCCAGTGCAGAAGGGCGGCAACAGCCGCCGGCTTGTCGGCGTGCGCGTGGCAACCCTCGCTGTTCTGGTCACCCTCGGTGGCTGCGCCTCCGGCATCCAGACCCCGCTGCCGGATCTGCCGACGACGCCCATCTCGTCATCGATGTCGCAGCAGGACCGACAGAAGGCGGTGGATGAGCTGGAGCAAGCTGGCCGCACGCACGAGGAAGCAGCGGAGAAACAGATCGAAAGTTCACGCTGATAAGCGACTTGCTCCCGGTAGCGGGCTGGACGGGGGGTGTCGCCAGGGCGTAAACACGGGGACCCGGACGGGCGAGGCGCGCAGCGCCGAGCATTCTGCCCGCCGTCCGCGCCCATTGACCCGTCCAACCCGGTATCACGTCGAGCCCACCACCACGTCGAGAAAGAGGCGTCCCGTGCACGAGGACTTCCACCGTATCAAGCGTTTGCCCCCCTATGTCTTTGCCGAGGTCAACCGGCTCAAGGCAGCGGCACGCGCCCGCGGCGCCGACATCATCGATCTCGGCATGGGCAATCCCGACCTGCCGACTCCGCAGCACATCGTCGACAAGCTGGTCGAGACGGTCTCGAAGCCCCGCACCCACCGATATTCGGCGTCGAAGGGCATCCCCGGACTGCGCCGCGCCCAGGCCGCCTACTACGAGCGCCGCTTCGGCGTGAAGCTCGACCCCGAGACCCAGATCGTCGCCACTTTGGGCTCGAAGGAAGGCTTCGCCAACATGGCGCAGGCGATCACCGCTCCGGGCGACGTCATCCTGGTGCCGAACCCGACCTACCCGATCCACGAGTTCGGCTTCCTGTTGTCGGGCGCTGCCATCCGCCATCTGCCGGCTTCCACGGGCGCCGAGTTCCTGCGCCTCGTCGAGCACGCCTGCCGGCACTCGATTCCGAAGCCCCTGGCTCTGGTGCTGTCGTATCCGTCGAACCCGACCGCCATGGTCGCCGATCTCGAATTCTACAAGGATGCCGTGGCGCTGGCGAAGAAGCTCGATCTGATCCTGTTGTCCGACATCGCCTACGCCGAGATCTACTTCGACGACGATCCGCCGCCGTCCATTCTACAGGTTCCAGGCGCCATCGATGTCGCGGTGGAGTTCACCTCGCTGTCAAAGACCTACAACATGCCCGGCTGGCGGATGGGCTTTGCCGTCGGCAACGAGCGGCTGATTGCGGCGCTCGCGCGTGTGAAGTCTTACCTCGACTATGGCGCCTTCACGCCGATCCAGGTCGCTGCGTCTGCCGCGCTCAATGGCCCGCAGGACTGCGTCGACGAGATTCGCGCCACCTACAAGGCGCGCCGCGACTGCCTCGTTGAATCGTTCGGCCGCGCCGGCTTCCCCATCCCCCCGCCGCCTGCGACCATGTTCGCCTGGGCGCCGGTGCCCGAGCCCTTCAAACAGATCGGTTCTGTCGAGTTCGCCAAGCTGTTGATCGAGAAGGCGAGCGTCGCCGTCTCCCCGGGCGTCGGCTTCGGCGAGTACGGCGAGGGCTTTATCCGCATCGCCTTGGTGGAGAACGAGCACCGCATTCGGCAAGCGGCGAGGAATATCAAAAAGTTCCTCGCCCAGGCTCCGGAAACGATGCATAACGTGATCCCGATTCAGCAAAAAGCCAGCCGCTAACCCTCCGCGTTCCAATGCAAAAACCTCTGACCCTGGGCATTGCCGGCCTTGGCAACGTCGGTGCTGGCCTGATCGAGCTGCTCCGGGTGCACAAGGACAGATTCACCGAGCGCGCTGGGCGCCCCGTCGAGATCGTCGGCGTGTCGGCCCGATCGCGCCAGAAGAGCCGCGGCGTCGATACGTGCGGCCTCAAGTGGTTCGACGATCCCGTCGCCCTCGCCAAGGATCCCTCTGTCGACGTCTTCGTTGAGCTGATCGGTGGCTCCGACGGCATCGCCAAGGAGGCGGTCGAGTCTGCGCTTGACGCCGGCAAGCACGTCGTCACCGCCAACAAGGCGCTGCTCGCCAATCACGGCGTCAAGCTCGCCAAGCTCGCCGAGGAGAAGGGCGTCGCCCTGAATTTCGAGGCCGCAGTCGCCGGCGGCATCCCTGTCATCAAGACGCTGCGTGAATCTCTCGCCGTCAACGAGGTCCGCCGCGTCTATGGCATCTTGAACGGCACCTGCAATTACATCCTCTCGTCCATGACGGACCAGGATCGCTCCTTCTCCGCGGCACTGATGGAGGCCCAGGAGCTGGGCTATGCCGAGGCAGACCCCACCTTCGACATTGGCGGCTTCGATACGGCGCACAAGCTCGCCATCCTCGCCAGCCTTGCCTTCGGCACCGAGATCAACTTCGAGCAGATCTACGTCGAGGGCATCCAGTCGATCACCGAGGCCGACATCGATGCGGCCAACGACATGGGCTATTGCATCAAGCTCCTGGGCGTTGCCGCACGCACCGAGACCGGCATCGAGGCGCGCGTCCACCCGGCGATGGTGCCGGAGGAATCCGCCATCGCCGAGGTCTGGGGCGCCACCAACGCCGTGGCGATCGACGCCGACTTCTGCTCGAGCCTGCTGCTCATCGGCCCTGGCGCCGGCGGACGCGCCACCGCCTCGTCCGTCGCCGCCGACATCCTCGACATTGCACGCGGCGTGGTTATGCCGCCGCTTATCACCCCGTCAAAGCGCCTGAAGCCCTACGTCAAGTCGAAGCTGAGCGCCCATCACGGCGCCTACTACGTGCGCCTTTCCGTATATGATCAGCCGGGCGCCATGGCCGCCATCGCCAAGCGCATCGGCGATCGCAACGTGTCGATCGAGAGCATCGTGCAGCGTCGCCCGCGCTCGGCGCCTCCGGGCATGGCGACGCGGCATAAGCCTGGCGCACCCGCGGTCGTCGTGATCATCACGCATGAGACGACCGAGGAAGCGATCCGCGAGGCCGTCGAGGCCATCGAGAAGGACGGCAAGGTTTCCGAGCGGCCTCAGGTGATCCGCATCGAGAAGCTTGACGAAGGCGAAGGCAACTAGCCGGGGGAGGATGGGACCATGGCAGGCGACAGCAAGACGGGTCTCGACCGGACGCTCGTCCTCGAGGTGACGCGCGTCACCGAGGCGGCGGCCATCGCCGCGGCGCGCTTGCGCGGACGCGGCGCCGAAAAGGCCGCCGACAAGGCCGCCGTCGACGCCATGCGCAGAGAGCTCGCCAACCTGCCGATCCGCGGCACCGTGGTCATCGGCGAGGGCGAGATGGACGAGGCGCCGATGCTCTACATCGGCGAGAAGGTCGGCTCGGGCGAGGGCCCAGAGGTCGATATCGCCGTTGATCCGCTCGAGGGCACGACCATTTGCGCCAAGGCGATGCCGAACGCGCTTGCCGTGCTTGCGATGTCCGAGCGCGGCGGCCTCCTGCACGCGCCCGACATGTACATGAACAAGATCGCCATCGGCCCCGGCTACGCGCCCGGCCTCGTCGATCTCGATGCTTCGCCCGCCGACAACATCAACGCTCTCGCCAAGGCGAAGGGCGTACCCGTCTCGGGGATCTGCGCCTGCATCCTCGATCGCCCGCGTCATGCCGAGCTCATCGCCGCGGTGCGCGCCGCCGGCGCCGGTGTCCAGCTCATCCCTGACGGCGACATCGCCGGCGTCATCTGGACTACCGATCCCGAGGAGACCGGCATCGACATCTACCTCGGCTCCGGAGGCGCGCCGGAAGGCGTGCTCGCCGCTGCTGCGCTGCGCTGCATCGGCGGCCAGATACAGGGCCGGCTGATGCCGGCCAACGACGAGGAGCGCGCCCGCGCCGCCGCCATGGGCATCAAGGACATCAATCGCAAGTTCATGCTCGAGGACATGGCCTCCGGCGACGTGATCTTCTCCGCTGCCGGCGTGACGGGCGGATCGCTGCTCGACGGCGTGCGCTTCCGCGGCGACTGCGCCGAGGTGGAATCGGTGACCATGCGCTCAAAGACCGGCACCGTGCGGCGCATCACCTCGATCATCCGCGACGTGGCGGCCCGCTACGGCGCTTGATCGCGCGCCTGGTAAAAGCTGCCTTGAACGAGTGCCATCCTTCCTCGACAATGGCCTCTCTTTGAAGGGCGCGGCTGCCAAGGGGGAGCGAGCGTGGACGAGCGCAACGTCGGCGGCTACTCGGTCACCTACGGCCGCGAGGAGATACAGGCGCCGGTCTACGTCGTTGCGCTGCTGTCCGCGGCGTTTCTGGCCGCGGCGATCGTCACCGGCAGCACGCTGTGGCTGGTGCTGGGCGTCGCCTCGGCAGGCATCGCCTATTACAACGTGCCCCTCATCGAGCGCCGGCCTATCGTCGGCGCAAACCAGTACGGCATATTCATCCAGGGGCTCGGACTCATCCGCTGGAGCGCCATCGACAGCATCGAGCTGGTCGAGCTCGCGGTTCGTGCCAGCACCATCCACGAGCTGCAGATCGGCCTCAAGACGCGGCTGTCGAGCGCGTTGGTGGCCGATTGGCGCAAGCAGTCGTTCTGGCGCTCGCTCATGCGCCTTCCGTGGTCGATGGCACGCTCCAACGTGATCGGCGTCAACCTCGAGCCGTTCAACCAAGAGCCGGGGGAGATTCACCGCACGCTGCAGCGCCTCTGGCGCCACTACCGCAGCTAGCTGCACCTGTGGATAAATCGCCCGGCAGTATCGCCAACTCGACCGGGCAATGCTGAACTTCGCCCGAGGCGAATCAATCCGGGGGCAGCATGGCGGGCGCAGCGCGCAAGCGACGGGACGATGCGGCGGGCGCCGCACCTTTCCTCGGCGTTGCGTCCTCGGCGCGCGGCCTCATGTGGCGCGAGCGGCTCGCGGGCGAGGTTCAGTTGCGCGCCGGCGCCATCAGCCAGCGCCACGGATTGCCCGAGTTGCTCGGCCGTGTGCTCGCGGCGCGCGGCATCGCCGTCGACGACGTCCCCGTGGTCCTCAATCCGACGCTCAAGGCGTTGATGCCCGACCCGAGCGCCGTGCGCGACATGGACGCCGCCGCCTCCCGCCTCGCCGACGCCATCGAGAAGCGCGAGCAGGTCGCCGTGTTCGGCGATTACGATGTCGACGGCGCGTCCTCGGCGGCGCTCATGGCGCGCTATCTCGCTCACCACGGCATCGGCGCGCGTATCTACATTCCCGACCGGCTGTTCGAAGGATATGGCCCCAACGTCGCCGCCATCGAGGGATTGGTGAAGGAGGGCGCGCAGCTCATCGTCACCGTAGATTGCGGCACCACCAGCCGCGAGCCGCTGGTGGCGGCACGCGCGCTTTCCTGCGATGTCATAGTCATCGATCACCACCAGGCCGACGAGTTGCTGCCGCCCGCGCGCGCCGTCGTCAATCCCAACCGCCAGGACGACGTCTCCGGCCTCGGTCATCTTTGTGCAGCCGGCGTCAGCTTTCTCGTCCTCGTCGCGACGACGCGCGAGTTGCGCCGCCGCGGCTTCTACGCCCGCGGCACCGCCGAGCCCGACCTCATGGCCGAGCTCGATCTCGTGGCGCTGGCGACCGTCGCCGACGTAGTGCCGCTGACCGGCCTCAACCGCGCCTTTGTCACCCAGGGCCTGCAGGTCATGCGCTGGCGCCGCAACAAGGGCCTCAAGGCGCTTACCGACGCCGCCGGCCTCAACGAGCCGCCGACGCCCTATCACCTGGGCTTCATCCTAGGACCGCGCATTAACGCCGGCGGCCGCATCGGCGATGCGGCGCTGGGCTCGCGCCTGCTCGCCGGCGAGGACGAGGTGGAGGCCGCGCGCATCGCCGCGTTGCTCGACCGGTTGAACAAGGAGCGCCGCGCGCTCGAGAAGCAGATGCTCGACGAGGCGCTGGCCCTGGCCGAGATCCGCCTCGCCGAGCGCCCCGACACCGCCGTGCTGCTGCTCGGCTCGCACACCTGGCATAAGGGCGTCGTCGGTCTCGTCGCCAGCCGTCTGACCGAGCGCTTCCGTCTCCCCTCGTGCGTCATCGCCTGGAGCGAGGAGACCGGAGGGGAGGGCACCGGATCGCTGCGCTCCGTCGCCGGCGCCGACATCGGCGGTGCCGTGCGTGCGGCGGTTGCCGCGGGACATCTCGTCAAGGGCGGCGGCCACGCGATGGCGGCCGGCCTCACTGTCACGCGCGACAAGATCGCCGCGCTCGAGGAGTTCCTGCACGGTGCGCTGAAGGACAGCTTGGGCCAGGCGCGCGAGCGTCACGCGCTCGAGATCGACGGCGCGTTGACGGCTGCGGGCGTCACCGACGAGCTGATCGATCTCATCGGCCGCGTCGGCCCTTACGGCCAGGGAAACCCCACGCCGCGTTTCGCCTTCCCGGCGACGCACGTGAAGTTCGCCAAGGTCGTCGGCGAGGCGCACGTGCGCTGCGTGCTGCAGTCGGCCGACGGCGCGCGGCTCGAGGGCATCGCCTTTCGAGCCGCCGGCACGCCGCTCGGAGACATGCTGCTCGCCGCGGGCGGACTACCGCTGCACATTGCCGGCAGCGTCAAGCGCTCGGCGTTCAATGGTCGCGAGCGCATCGAGGTGCACATCGAGGATGCGGCCGACCCGCGCAAATAGGGGTGGCCGCGCGCTAGGCTGCCTTAGGTGGCGCTGTCGCGCCGTCCAAAGAGGCCCAGCACCACGACCGCGACGGCGACGCCGACGGCGCCGGGCACCAGGGTGCCCGGCCACAGGAAGTGGTCGATGAGGAAGACGGTGAAGAGGCCGGCGATAAGGCCGAGGACAATTCTGACGATGGGCTGCATGGAGATCTCCTGCTGGCGTGTAAACGCGCAAAATCGCCCTTTGAGGGTCCCATTCTCCGCCCCGCCGGGCTGTACCCGATGAGACAGCCCGCCTCGCTTGCACGGGGCGGAAAACCCCCCTATACGGGTCCCCCTGCCGGTCCCTTCGTCTATCGGTTAGGACGCGAGATTTTCAATCTTGAAAGACGGGTTCGACTCCCGTAGGGACCGCCAGAAATTTCAATAGTCCCGCCAACAGTATCGCTGTCGACTGAAGATTCGACTTCGCGTGAGCAAGGCTCTATGAAGGTCGCATCATCGGCTACGATGCTCGGGCGCCGGTGACTAGGAGCTGGGTGCTCTTGCCTAAAAGCAGGAGGCTCAATGGACGGCTCGGCGGACGACCTCGATCCCGTGCTCATCGGCAATATGGCAGCTGCCTTCGAGGCAGCCACGTCGCAGAGCGTCCCTCCGTGCGCCGACAATCCCGCCGCCCGCTTTGCGATAGCACGGCGGATCGTCAGCGCCGCACGTGCCGGCGAGCGCGATCGTCACAGATTGGAGCTGGCGGGCAGCTCGCAGACGGCGGCTGAGCAGTTGCCCATTGCACACCGCAGTTCCTCTTAGACGTAAAGATCCTTACCGATCACTTCGGTCGGGCTTGCATGGCTCGATTGCCCCTGCGATTTGCCGGCTATGCCATCCTCTGAAAGGAAACACCCTGCAAGTTCTCGTGCGCGAAAACAATGTCGATCAGGCTCTCAGGATCCTGAAGAAGAAGCTTCAGCGCGAAGGGGTCTTTCGCGAGATGAAGCGGCGTCGGTCTTTCGAGAAGCCGTCAGAGAGACGTGTAAGGGAAAAGGCAGAATCGATCCGCAGGGCCAAGAAGGCAGCGCGCAAGCAAGCTCAGCGCGAAGGCCTGCTCCCCATGCCCGCAAAGAAACCGCCCGGAATAGGGCGCAGATGAGCACCCGTCATTGATAGCGGCCGCCGGCGTCATTTTGACGTCGTCTTCGCTCCCGCTCTCGCAATATGCTTGATCGGCCCGCGGCTGCGGCCCGAGCGCTCGGCGATCTCGGCGTCCTGCGCTTCGATGATGGCACGAGCCGGCTCATCGCCTTCGAGGCCGCCGATTGCATCACCGGGAACCTTGCGATTGGACGTGCGCGTCCCGTCCTCGTAGAGGACATCGAACAGAACGAACTCAGCTGGGGTCTTCGATCTATTTCGCGCCATTGTCGCTCTCTTCGTTTGCCCCAGCTATGATTTGCACGTCCAACAGACGTCAAGGGCAATCCGCGATGACCTGAGGTAAGGTATGTCCGACTTCGAGCGATGGTCCAAGTGGTTCGCTTGCGGCCGCGAGCTTGGCCGAGACAAGAAGGATGCGCTTGCCCTCATGGCATGGATTGCGGCGCACGCGGCAAGCGATGGAACAGGCATCGAGCTCGATGAGCACTCCTGGTCGTCACTGGCCGAGGAGACCGGCTTGACTGTCGACCAGGGACGGCAGGCGTTCGATACATTGGTCGCGCATGGACTAGTCACTGCCGTCGGACAGGAGACGCCGGAACGGCTCCTAGCCCGCGCAGTGATCTAGCCTGGTGGCGAAGCAGCAGTCGCGAGCGAAGCCGATAGGCGCCGCTTGCGCTCCGATACCGCTACGCGAGCTCGATGTTCTGTACCGACACCTTGCCCGTCTTGCGGTCCTCTGCCGTGTCGAAAACAACCTTCTGCCCTTCGGCAAGGCCGCTGATGCCAGCGCGCTCGAGCGCAGTCGCGTGAACAAACACGTCCTTGCTGCCGTTGTTAGGCGCAATGAAGCCATAGCCCTTCTGCGCGTTGTAGAATTTTACTGTTCCGTTATCCATGACGTCCTCGATGATAATCGATGCTAACGGACCGGCACGGCACATCGTGCCGCGGCCGGCCCTGTGTTTCGAAGAATGGTAGGTTAAAAGAAGCGAGGCGCTGTGCTTTGCATCGGACGCCACGGCTCGGTCATCCGGCCATAAGTCGAGGTGAATGCATGACCGATTGCGGCAGCTAACGCAAGCGTCATAGCCGTCATATTCCTTGCTGAGCGGCCGCAGGAGCCGAAAAAGGCCCGTTCCATGGACATTCTTCGGTCCAGTCACTATATTTTGCTGATCACGGACAATTCGTTCAGGCCTCCGTGCTGAGAGCTGTGCGCGCTCCCGCCTTCAAGAGCGAGGAGACTTCATGCGATCAGCGTCATGTCTTTTCTTGCCACTGCGCATTTGCAGCGAACCCTTGGCCATTCCGTTGCTGCAACGGGCGTCCCTGCGAGTTTGGACCGCAAGGCTTAGCTCCGCTGCGCCCGCTTTCGCGGCATGCAGGAAATCTCAAACAGCGTGGACTGGAAGCGGCTACGCCGCCAGCTACGTCACCGAATGGCCCGCCGGGCAGCAATGATGCGGAGGCACATCGTGGCCAAGTTCAAGGTCGGCCAGATGGTCGATTTCATGCCGGTAAGCCGTGCAGTGCCGGCCTCGGTGCGATCGTACAAGGTCCTGCGTGTGCTTCCCAACGAGGGCGGCGAGCAGCTCTACCGCATCAAGACGATCAGTGAGGCATTCGAGCGTGTCGCGCGTGAAAGCGAGCTTCTGCACACGTCGTCGCCTCTTTGACGCGCCGTGAAGACCAAGTCTCAAATGGAAAGCCCCGTAGATGAAGAATGCCCCGCAAGCCGCGAAGCGCAAGACGTTGGCAACGCTGCAGCCTAACGAATGCCGCTGGCCGATCGGCGATCCCCAATTGCCCGGATTTCATTTCTGCGGCGAGCTGAAGGAGGACGGGCAACCTTACTGCGCAACGCATGCGGCGCGCGCGAGCACGTCCGCGCGCCCTCGTCCTATTGGCTACAGGCGCGGAGGCTGATGATGGCGCTGGTCGATAAGTTTACGTTCGAGGCGCCGGCTGAGATCTATTCGAGCGGGGGCACCCGAACGCGCAAAGGCCCGGTGAGCTACCGACGGTTTCCTAGCAGCGCTGAAGCCATCCGCTTCGCCGTCGAAGAGCTGCCGCAGATCATGCAGCGCGGCACGGTCATGGAGGTCGGGGACGACCGGTTCGAGTTCGCCGATATCCGTGCGCTCTATGATAGCGAGGACTATCCCTTGCCACGCGCCACCAATGACGAGACCGACAGCCCGGACTAGCCTCGATCGGGAGCGAGCTGATGCGCTATCACAAGGCCGTCGAGGTGAGCTTGCATCAAGCCCAAGAGATCACCAGCACGCGCACGAGCGCCCTGTCGGACGTTGTCATCGTCGCGCGGGGTGATCGCTACCACGACGTCCGCGCGATGGCGGAGGCGGAGATCAAGGCATTCGTAGAAGATCTTGCTCGGGAGGAATACGCGGACCTGAAGGCTGCCGCGGCCCGTCCAAGCTGAATAGAGTTTTCTTCGCCACGGCTTTATGCCTGCCCGGTGCTGAGGTTACTTCCCAAGACCTATGCTCTCCCCGTCGCGTTTCGAGCGGCGAGGCGCTTGAGCGTCGCCACCTCGCGCGCCCAGTCATTGAACGGCACGGCAGGCGTGCCGCCCATGCGCGCCCCGGGAGGCACGTCCTCCTTAACGTGCGCCATGCCGGCGATCTGAGCCCCATCGCCGATCTTGACGTGGCCGACGACACCGGAGTGGCCGCCCATGACGACGAAATCGCCCAGCTGCGCCGAGCCGGCGATGCCGGTCTGGGCCACGATGACGCAATGGCGGCCGATTACGGCGTTGTGACCCACCTGCACGAGATTGTCGATCTTGGTGCCTTCCCCGATGACCGTATCGCTGAGCGCGCCGCGATCGACGGTGGAGTTTGCGCCGATCTCGACATCATCGCCGACGATCACGCGCCCCACCTGCGGCACCTTAAGATGCCCTTTGGCGCTCATGGCGAAGCCGAACCCATCCTGCCCGATCCGAACACCTGCGTGAATGATGACGCGCTCGCCGACAAGGCAATGCGTGAGCGTGGCGCCAGGCCCGACGTAGCAGTCGGAGCCAACGACGACGCGATAGCCGACGACGGCACCTGCGGCGACGGTAGTGCCGCGGGCAATGCTCGCCTCTGCGCCGACGACGGCGCCAGGCTCGATCTTCACGCCTTCATCAATGCGAGCCGAAGGGTGAAGCAGCGTGCCCCAGCCACGCTTGTTCTCCCATCCGGCGGCAATAGGATGCAGCGCGTCGGCGTAGAAGAGCCGCAGGGCAAACGCAAAGGCGCTGTATGGCACCTTGGTCTTGAGGACCGCGGTCTCAGTCGGAACGCGGCCGGCAAACGACGGCGATACGAGACAGCCCCCGGCCCGCGTCTTGGTGAGCTGATCGAGGTACTTTGGATTGTCGAAGAAGGCGAGGTGCTGCGGACCTGCGCTCCGAAGTGGTTTGACGTCCTCGATTTCGGCGGGTTCGGCCGACACTTGCTCGAGCTCTGCGCCGAGCTTTGCTGCGATGATCTGCAGCGAAAACGGTCCAGCCCTCTCAAAGAAGCCCGGATGCTGTATGTGTGTTCCTGTTTCCATCTGCCGCTCTCCGGATCGGGCCTGTTGTGTACTTCTGCGGAGCGCATCGCAGGCGCTTCCCCGCGGCTTTTGTGGTGACGGCATTTGAGAGCTCGTCCTGGGCATTGGACCAGGAGATTCAGCGACGGGCGTGGTCGGCCATCTCCGCCCTCAGTCTGTCGAAAAGCGGCTTTGCAGCCTCGAAAGCGGCGTCTTCGTTTTCCGCCAGTCCGGATTCGACTTCCTTTCCGTCGAGGCTGACGGACCACCGCCAGCTCAGATTTGGCGCGCCGGAGCCGACGTCGGCGACGGTTATGTTCACCGACGACATGCCGGTCTCTCCTATCCGGGCGTCGAGGGATAGAGCACGAGGATCACCGCCACGAAGACCAACGCGGTCACCAACGGTACGACCCACAGCGGCCGCTGCCTGCGAGCCGCGATTTGGGCGCCAGGATCTTGTTGACTCATGAGGACCGCGCGCGTGCTGTGTGCCCCTGCGCATCCCCCCGGATGCGTCCCAGGAAGCGCCGACAAGCTTACGATTGGAGTGCTTTGGCAACCGCATATGCGCTCTCCCTTGTGCCAGTCAGGCGGGAGCACACGCATCTCTCGGTCGTAGGCGCCTGCAGGCCACGTACCTACGATGCCGCCAACCTATGCTGTTTCGGTTCGATTGGCAAACCGCCGCCGGCGCACGACGATCATGGTTTCGACGTCCAGAATCGCGAGTGCATCAGCGAGTGGGGCTGCGCGAAATGCTGCGGTCGAGGATCGCCACGGCGCGCGTCAGCTCCCGCTCGGAAAGGTCGCCGAAGCCGAGACGCAGCGCATTGGGTGCCTGCTTCGGCTTCAATGCGAACATCGGCCCCGCCAACACGGAAAGACCTTTGCTTTCGGCAGCGTCGGCCCACTGCGCGGCATCGACACCCTCCGCGATGCGCAGCCAGATGGCGAGGCCGCCGCTCGGCACGTCGAACCTGGCGACATCGTCGAGATGGCGTCGCAGTAGCTCCGCCAGCTTGTCGCGGCGCGCTTCGTACACCTGCCGTGATTTGCGTGCATGGCGCCTGATCTCGCCGTCTGAGATCAACGTCGCGACCGCCTGCTCCAGCAGCGCGTCACCCTGACGATCGATCGCGTGCCGCACGCCCGCCATCTGCTCGATGATCTTCGGCGCGGCAATGGCGTATCCGATGCGCAATTCGGGAATGAGCAGCTTCGACAGCGACCCGACATAGACGATGTGCGCCGACTGCGTGCCGGCTGCCAGCGGCAGCACCGGATGACCGTCGAAGCGGAACTCGTGATCGTAGTCGTCCTCGATGAGGATGAGATTGCGCCGGTGCATCAGCTCCAGCAGGGCGAGCCGCCGCGCCGCGCTCAAGGTCACGGTGGTGGGATACTGGTGATGCGGCGTCAGATACACCGCCCGCAGGTTGGGCTCGCGCGCCGCGATCCTTTCGAGCTGCTCGATTGCGGCCCCGTGCTTGTCGACCGCAATGCCGACGACGTTGGCGCCGGCAGCCCGGAAGGCCGCCCACGCGAGCGGATATCCCGGGTCCTCTGCGGCTATGACGTCCCCGGGGCGCAGAACGGCCCGCGCGGCGAGAAAGAGCGCCATCTGGCTGCCGCGCGTGATGATGACGCCCGAGGGTTCGGCCACGAGGCCGCGCTCGCTGCCGAGATAGTCGCACAGTGCCTCGCGCAGGCGCAGGCTGCCGCGCGCCTCACCGAAGGGAAGTTGGCGCGGCGCCGGCGGCGCCCACACCGCACGCCGGAATGCCCGCACTAGCTCGGCACGTGGCGACATGCGCGCGTCAGGCGCGCCGTCGGAGAAGGCGATGTCGATACGCTTCGCTGCGGGAGCCGCGGCGGCGCGAGGTATCCGTTCGCGGCTGCGCGGCGCTGGAACGTCGGGCAGGTCGTCGGCGATGAAGGTTCCTCGGGATGCGCGTGCGATGGCCCAGCCCTGCTGGATCAGCTCCTGGTACGCGGCATCGACGGTGTTGCGGTGGATGCCGAGCGTCTTAGCGAGGGCGCGCGTGCCGGGGAGGGCGGCGCCGGGCTTCAGCCGCCCGCGCTCGATCTCGCGGATGATCACCGAGGCGAGGTTGAGGAAGATCGGCTTGGCCGAATCCCGCTCCAGCTGCAGCACGATTTGTCGCGTCATCGACCGGCCTAGTGACTTTGCTTAATCCGGCACTAGTGAGTGGGCCGGTTCGTATATATCGCATCAGGCTCGGCAAAGGACAATTCGCGGCGAGGACCGGCATGAAAAAGGCAGTGGCGATCTACCACCTGGCGTTCGAGGACTTGGGATCGTTTGCGCCCGTGCTGCGCGAGGCGGGCTATGAGATCGCCTACGCCAGCGCCGTGCACGACCTCGCGAGGGTCGATCCCAAAGGTCCCGATCTGCTCGTCATCTGCGGCGGCCCGATCGGCGTCTACGAGGAGGAAGCCTACCCCTTCATCAAGGAGGAGAAGCGCCTCATCGCCGAGCGTCTTGCTGCCGGTCGGCCGACGCTCGGCATCTGCCTCGGCGGACAGATGATGGCCGCCGCGCTGGGCGCCAGCGTGAAGCCCGGCACCAAGGAGCTGGGCTTCTCGACCTTGACGCTGACCGACGCCGGCGCGAACAGCCCGCTGAAGCATCTCGAAGGCGTGCCGGTGCTGCACTGGCACGGCGACACGTTCGACATTCCCGCCGGCGCCGAGCTGCTCGCCTCGACCGACATCTGCCGCAACCAGGCGTTCGCCATCGGCCGCCACGCGCTCGGCCTGCAGTGCCACCCCGAGGGCGACCTTCCCGCGCTCGAGGACTGGTTCGTCGCCTACGGCGGCGACCTCGCGTCGGCAAAGCTCTCCGTCCCGGAAATGCGCAAGGCCGCCATGGATGCAGTACCGAGATTGCGCGAGGCGGGGAGCAGGATGCTGAAGGCCTGGCTCGATGGACTTGCAGGCTGATCCGGCTGCTGCACGCGGCAGCGTCGCCGGCAATCTCGCCGCCGTGCGTGCGCGTATCGCACGCGCCGCGATCGAAGGCGGCCGCAAGCCGGAGGACGTGCGTCTTATCCTCGCGACCAAGACCGTGGCGCCCGAGCGCATCCTTGAGGCGGTCGAGGCCGGCGAGACGCACCTCGCCGAGAACCGCGTGCAGGAGGGCCGCGTCAAGGCTGTCGCGCTCGCTGGCCATCCAATCCGTTGGAGCATGATCGGCCACCTGCAGACCAACAAGGTGAGGGACGTGCTGCGCTTTGCTGCCGAGGTGCAGTCGCTCGACCGGCTGACGTTGGCCGAGACGCTCGATCGCGCACTCCAGCGTCTCGCTCGCCCGCTCGACGTGCTGGTGCAGGTGAACACCTCCGGCGAGGCTACCAAGTACGGCCTCCCGCCAGAGGACGTGCTGCCGTTCCTGCGTGAGCTGCGCGCCTTCGCGTCCTTGCGCGTGCGCGGCTTCATGACCTTGGCGCGCTTCACGTCCGATATCGACGAGGTGCGCCGCTGCTTTCGCGTGCTGCATGCCGTTCGCGAGGAGGCTCGTCAGCAAGCGCCGCAGGGCGCTGCCCTGCGCGAGCTGTCGATGGGCATGTCGGGCGACTTCGCGGCGGCCGTCGCCGAAGGGGCGACGATGGTGCGCGTCGGGCAGGCTGTATTCGGTGAGCGTCCGCTGCCCGATACCTACTACTGGCCCGCGCCTGTTTCCTCGGCTTAGCCGGCTCAGGTCTTGGCGAAGCGGCGGGCGACGAAGTTTGCCGCCACGACCGCCAGCGCGATTCCTGCGAGTTGATAGATGGGGACGAACAGCAGCACCAATCCGTCCTGCGCGTCCGGCTTGGCGTTGTCGACGAACGTCGGCCAGTACACCGCGACAGACAATCCCACCGCGGCGACGGCGGCTGCGAGGACGATGAGTTGCGCGGCGAGGATCGTCTTGACCTTCGCTGCCGCGACCCATGCCAGCGCGAACGGCGCCATCGCCCATCCGGCGAACATCATGCCGACGATGACGAGCAGGACGTTCGACGTGTCGCCTTCGCCGAGCACGACGCAGGCGCCGATGAGGCCGCCGAGCACGGCGACGGAACGGGTGATGACGGGAACGATCGAGGCGGCTGACGACATTCTGCCAGCTTAGCCAACGCAGATTGAAGCTCTCTTACACCGCCCCGTTAGCCCTGCGTGACGGCCTTCACGTCCTTGAAGGTGATGTCGGGGTTGCGCTCGGCGACCCAGTTGAGGCTGAACACCGACGGCGCCATGTAGACGTAATCGCCGTCGGAATCGACCGCGATGGCCGATCGGTTCTGCTCGATGAACTTGTCGAGCTTGGCCTTGTCCGTCGCCTCGATCCAGCGCATCACCTCGCACGGGGCCGACTCGAAGCCCGTCGACAACCCGTACTCATGCGTCAGCCGGTCGCCCAGCACGTCGAGCTGCAGCGCACCGATGACGCCGACGATGGGCTGCATGCCATCGAGCGGCGAGAACAGCTGCACCACGCCTTCCTCGGCCATCTCTTTCAACGCGTCCTTCAGCTTCTTCGCCTTGATCGCGTCTCCGAGCCGGATGCGGCGCAGGATCTCCGGCGCGAACGATGGGATGCCGAGGAACGTCACGTCCTCGCCCTCGGTCAGCGCATCGCCGATCCTGAGCGTGCCGCGGTTCGGGATGCCTACGACGTCGCCGGCAAACGCCTCCTCCGCCAGCGAGCGGTCCTGCGCGAAGAAGAACTGCGGCGCCGTCAGCGCCATCGTCTTGTCGGAGCGTACGTGCTTCACCTTCATGCCCCGCGTCAGCCGCCCCGAGCACAGCCGCATGAACGCCATGCGGTCGCGGTGGTTGGGGTCCATGTTCGCCTGGATCTTGAAGATGATGCCGGTCATCGCCGGCTCGGTCGCCTCGATGGTGCGCGTTGCCGCCTTGCGGCTCAGCGGCGGCGGCGCATAGGCGATGAGCGCGTCGAGCAGATCGCGCACGCCGAAGTTTCTGAGCGCGCTGCCGAAGTAGACCGGCGACAGCGTGCCCTCGCGAAACGCTTTCAAATCGAACGCGCCGCAGGCGTCGCGGACGAGCTCGATCTCCTCGCGCCACTTCGCAAGGTCGTCCGGCTCGAGCAGCGTTTCGAACACGGGATCATCGGGTCCCGAGACGGGCGTACCCTCGTGCGCCTCGTCGACGCGGCGGATGCGCGGCTTCGCCAGATCGTACGTGCCGCGGAACGTGCGGCCCATGCCGATCGGCCACACCATCGGCGCCGTGTCTAGCGCCAGCACCTTCTCGATCTCGTCGAGCAGCTCTAAGGGCTCGCGCGATTCCCGGTCGAGCTTGTTGATGAAGGTAATGATGGGGATGTCGCGCAGCCGGCACACCTCGAACAGCTTGCGCGTGCGCGCCTCGATGCCCTTCGCGGCGTCGATCACCATGATCGCCGAGTCGACGGCGGTGAGCGTTCTATAGGTGTGGTCGGAGAAGTCCTCGTGGCCCGGGGTGTCGAGCAGGTTGAACACCGCGCCCTCGTACTCGAACGTCATCACCGAGGTGACGACGGAGATGCCGCGCGCTTTCTCGATCGCCATCCAGTCGGAACGCGTGTTGCGGCCGTCCTTCTTCGCCTTCACCTGTCCGGCGAGCTGGATCGCGCCGCCGAACAGGAGCAGCTTCTCGGTGAGCGTCGTCTTACCGGCGTCCGGGTGCGAGATGATCGCGAACGTGCGTCGCCGGTTGATCTCGGCGGCAAGCTTTCCCGGCGCGCCGCCTGTGGCCGGCGCGGATGTCGAGGGCGCGATGTCGTTCGGCATTCTGCTGATAGTGCCTGATCTGGTGGCGCGTTCTCTCACGCGCAAGGGTTCTGGCGCAGCCCCTTACCACCGTTCGGCTGAGAGGTCGATTGCCGGCCTTGCCGCTGGGCAACCTCGCCGGCTCAGTAAGAGTTCTAAGGTGTTGATTCGGCGCCGCATTCCTTCAGCAGCGCCGCGCGGTCGGCCGTCGCCTTGGCGAGCTTGTCCTCGAACGTTTGCAGCGCCTGCTTGTGCTGCTCGGTCGACCCGCCGCTCTCCTGGATCTCCGCCCTTATCTCCGCGACGACATCCGCGCGATCCTTGATCTCGATGTCGTAGTCGTTGAGCTTGGTGCTCGTGTCCTTATCGGCGCACTTGTAGTCCGAGGCGAGGGCAGGCTCAGCGACGAGCAGGGTGGCGGCTGCAATAAGGACGGCAAGCTTCGACATTCGCGGGCGGCTCCGGGTTCGAATGGAGCCGCACCATGCTAGCCCGCAGTGCAGCCGGACAAGCGGACAACGTGGCAAGCCGCTTGGAACTTTTGGCAATCCGGACGCTGGCCCCGCCGCCGACAATCCTGTGCGACGGGCAAAAGAATGCCGCCGGTGCCAGGTCACCGACGGCAATCCCAGAGGAAGTCAACGGCGGTCGGTCATTTGGAATCGGGAGTCATCGGCGGGACGTTCCCGCTCATGTTATTCGTTGCGGGAAGCTTGCCCTCATCGCCCATGCGCTTGGGCGGCCCCTTGGGTCCCGACGGGCCGGTGCTCTCATCACCCGGCTCGGCCGTGCCCATTTCCGGCACCGAGGTGCTCATCTGCTCGGTGGGGGGAAGCTTGCCCTCGTCACCCAAGCTTTTTTCGGGAGCCTTCAGCATGCGCTCGCCGGCAGTAGTGTCGCCGGCGGACGCGGGAACGATCGCAGCGGCCATGGCGGCGGCTGCGAAGCAGGCGAGAAGCTTTCTCATTGGCGTCACTCCTTGAGCTATGCGCAGCCCACGGAGTAGAGCACCTCGATTGCCGGAGCTTTGTCCGGGCTGGTAGAATTCGCGCCAACTGAGAGGCTTATTGCCGTCAACGACGTTCGATGGCCGCCCGGTGCGGCGGAGGCATCCCCGAATGCCTCCGCCACGGGGGGCGCCAAAGTCAGTTGCTCAGCTTGATGTTGAGCGCGGCCCGGGCCACGTCGACATTGTCGAAGCCGATGTTCGCGTTGACGTCGGCCGTCGGGAAGTTCGTCGAGATCGTCGAGCCCGCGGAGAGATCGTAGCGCAGATATTCGGCGCGCAGCGACACGCCATAGGCGACCATCCACTCGACGCCGCCGCCGAAGACGATGCCGTTGTCGTTGAAGCGGATCTTGCCGCTGAACGGCTGCTGCGGCATCTCCTCCTTGAAGGTGAACTCGCCGAAGCCCCAGCCGACGGTGCCGAAGATCAGCCAGTTGTTGATCGCCCAGCCGAGGCGTGCGCGCACGCTCGAAAGATAGTTGAGGTCGGCGCTGAGGCTGGCGGCGTTCGCCGTGCCCGGATTGGCGATGATGGTGTCCTCTCCGCCGGCACGCGTCGAGGCATCGAGCTCGATGCCGAACAGGAACTGGTTGGCCTGCCAGTTATAGCCGAGCTGGCCGCCGACGATGGCGCCGTTGAGCGTCAGCCCTGAAAGATCGGTGGCGGCGTTGAAGTGGCCGTTGGCGCTGTTCCACGCGTAGCCGCCGTTGAGGCCGGCATAAAAGCCCCGCCATGGATTTTCGACCTGTGCTTGCGCCGGTGTCAGAGTAGCGACAGCGGCGACGATCGCCACGATCGCGAGATAAACCTGTTTCAAGCTACGTACTCCCTCGCTCGATTATTGCTTCCCTCATTACGCGGGATACGCGGACGAGCGACGGCTACCACGGCTCAACGCGGAGCGATTGTTGCGGGGGCGCGGTTGTGCACACAGGCGCCTAGTTTTTAAACAGCAGATGAATAACTTTCATGGAGCCTGCGCTTTAGCAGGCAATTCCATGGTCCTGGAGGGACCCTCTACTTCTGGATCGACTCCAGATAGCGTTTGAGGGCGATGATCGCCTGGCGCGATCGTGCAGCGCCGACCTTGCCGCGGCCGCCTTCGTCGCTGAAGACGCGGCCCCAGACCGGCATCGGCCCGCTGCCATGGGCGGCGATGTTGCCGCCGTAGGTGATGATCTCGACGACATGCGCCGCCGGGTATTCTCCTCCCGAGCGCTTTGCGATTTCCGTGAGGTCGGGAGGCGTCACCTTCAGCGCCCCCGCCGCCGGCCCGTTCCCGCGGGCATCGGACCCATGGCATGAAGCGCAGCGTTCCATGAACAGCGCTTCGCCGAGCGCAAGGCTCGCCGCATTGGCATCCTCATCCTCTGCGGCAAGCGCTGGAGCCGTCAAAGCGATGCACCCGAGAGCCACGAGTGCGGCAAGGGAAGAGAAGGACGGTTTGAGCATGGCGGACGACCTGCGGACCAAGGCGAGAGACCGGAAAGACTAGGACATGATCGTCTAACGCTTGTTGAATGCGGGGCCTTGATCTGCATCAGGAGCCTGCCGCCTCGGGATGCGGGGGCGGGCATCCCGGAGCCCCGCCATTTGCCGGCTATCTCGCATGGAAAGCGCCCTGTCTCGCGCGGAACAGCGGGGCCGCGCCATCCCGTTGCATCTTCCCTCCAGAGATCAACGAGCACCCGACTATGGAGAGCACCTATGACCCGCACCGTTCTTGCCGCTTCCGCCGCGCTTCTGACCGCCGGCATGCTGATGAGCACCGCCGCCGAGGCCTGCATCTCGTGTGAGTACGTTCCCGAGGTGGTGCGCAACCACGCGACGTCGCCGTTGGCCTATGGCCGAGGTGACGGTAGCGTCAGCCACGGCCCCGCCGTCGGTTACTCCGTCAAGAAGCGCATCGCCAAAAGCGAGTATGCACCGAAGCCGAAGAAGGTCGCCAAGATCGAGCGGTTGGAGAAGCCGGCCAAGCTAGCCAAGGTTTCAAAGCCTGATGCGGCTGAGCCGGTGACGGTCGCCAAGTCGGAGCCGGTCGAGAAGAAGGCTGCAACGAACAACGCCGATAGCGAGAGCTCGTCGATCACTGTCGCCGCTGCAGAGGTTGCGAAGGTTGCCAAGGACGCCGCCGCTGCCGTCACCGGCAAGCCGACGGACTGCAAGAAGTTCTTCGCTTCGGTCGGCATGACGCTCACCGTGCCTTGCGAGTGAGCCGTGCCTGATCGAAGTGCAGAGCGCCCGGCAAGCCATGCTGCCGGGCGCTTTCTTTGTGCCCACAAGCGCTGCTACTTGAACAGCGACGTCAGTGAGAACGATGAGCCTTCGATGATCGGCGGCGTGCCGGCAACCTGCGGATAGGGGTCTTCGATATAGGCGTTGAGCCCGGTCGCGCGGCCTTCCTTGATCAGCGTCGCGATGTGCGCCCACCCCTTCGGCTCCATGCCGATGCACGCCTCCGACATCTCGCCCTTGAGCCGCACGTGGATGGCGATGTTGCCCCGTTGCAGGATCGCCGCCCGCTGCTGCGGCGTGAACCGCTCCTTGTTCCACAGCTTGCGCAGCCAAACGCCCGCGACGTTGCGCTTGGTTTTCGGCCCCCAGCTCACGCGCCGGTCCTTTTCCGCCGCGAACGAGTATTCGCCCGGCGGCAGCGGGCCGATCGCGCGCGCCGCAAAGCATGCGGGATCGGGATTGTTGCGGCACACGTCGCGCCCCGACAGCGCCCAGGCGATGGTCTTGCCTGCATAGCGCGGATCATCCGACACGATGAACAGCCGCCCGGTCGTGATCGCATAGCCGAGCCGGAACTCGGGCAGCGCCGCCGGCGCCTCGTACACGACGTCCTGGAACGGATTGCAGATCTCGCCACCGGTGAGCTTCCGCTTGAAGCCGTTGAGGCTGATGGTGACGTAGTCGACATTGGGGCCGCAGTCCCACCGCTGCGGCATCTTCATGCTGGCGAGTGTGGCGAGCGCGGTCGGCGATGCCGGTGTCTCGGGCAGAGCTGGCTCGGTGACGACCTTCGGCGGCGCCTTGAGCTTCGGCTTCTTCTCGATGGCGAGCGTCGTCTCCCAGGGCGTCGGCTCCGGCGCCGGCTGGCTGCGGATGGCCTCACACTTGTCGGAAAGCTTGGGCGGCTGGATCTGCTTCACCGCGAGCTGCCGCGCCATGGCGCTGGTCGCGCCCTGGGCGACATAGGCCTGGATCAGCGCGTGCTGCACCTCGACCTGCTCCGGCGACAGCTCGAAGATGCACTCCTCGT
Organism: Pseudomonadota bacterium; assembly: GCA_023405815.1. Lineage (GTDB taxonomy): Bacteria > Pseudomonadota > Alphaproteobacteria > Rhizobiales > Hyphomicrobiaceae > Hyphomicrobium_A. The sequence goes on from JAEXXM010000001.1 coordinate 48,602, forward strand.
AGATCTGGTCGCCGATCTGGCTGAAGATGTCGGCGAGCTGGGCCGCGGCCTCCGACGGGCCGGCCTTCTTGGCGGAGCCTTGGGCGAGGAGGGGAGTGGGAGATACCAGGCAAAGGGATGCCGCCAAGGCCAGACACGCCCTCGCCAATCCTTGCCTGTGGGCCGCTCGGAGCATTGCGGCAGGTCTAGCGCAGGAGTCGGGGCAAGAGAAAGGCTGAATGCGCCATTGAGGTGGGTCCCCTGGTGTCGGAGGATGGAAGGCGTAAGGAATTAGTGGGCCATGTGTCGCAAGAATGGCCGCTGCGGGACGGCCGAACCGTTGCTATAGCGGGGGCCGAACCGCCAAACCTTCGCGCACGGAGCCCAGCATGTCCGACACCAAAGACGTCCAAGCCGCCATCGAGAAGCTGCAGCGCGAGAACGCCGAGCTGAACGGCCTCATTCTGGCGACCGGCGTGCTTCTCACCCAGCTCCTGCAGGCCAACACCCTGCGCGAGCTCAACCCGCAGGCGGGGGCCACCCGCATCGTGACCAACGCCCAGAAGGCAATCGAGGCCTTCCGTCCCGAGCAGGGCGGACCCCTCGCCAGTGTCATGAAGGAGCGCGCGCTCGCCGCCGTGAAGCAATACGAGGATCAGCTACGCTCGGTGCTGCCGACCTGATCCTGACATGACGAGCCGGCTCTATCTCGAGGACCTCTCCGTCGGGCAGCGCTTCGAGAGCGCCAAGCACCTCATGACGACCGAGGAGATCAAGCGCTTTGCGGGTGCCTATGACCCGCAGCCGTTCCATCTCGACGAGGCGGCGGCGAAGGAATCGATTTTCGGTTCTCTCGCCGCCAGCGGCTGGCACACCGCCGCCGCCACCATGCGGCTGCTGGTCGAGGGGGGCGCGCCGATTGCCGGTGGGGTCATCGGCGCCGGCGGCGAGATTGCGTGGCCGCGGCCGACCCGACCGGGCGACGAGCTGCAGGTGTTCAGCGAGGTGACGGATATCAAGCCGTCGCGGTCGAAGCCCGACCGCGGCATCGTCACGGTATGCTCCGAGACGCGCAATCAGCGCGGCGAGGTGGTGCAGGTGCTCACATCCAAGCTTGTCGTACCCCGCAGACCTGCGTCGTGACGGCGATATTATTCCGAACGGCTATGCGTGTTTGCCGCACGCGAAAAGGCGCGCCGGAATGTCGTGCACGGCGGCGAAGAACTCGTCCGTCCCGCGCGCGATGAGTGCCCTTGGGTCGGCGAAGCCCCATGCGACGGCACCGAATGCGATGCCGGCCTTGCGCGCGGCTTCCAGGTCGCGCACCTCGTCTCCGATAGCGAGCGTGTCGGCGGCGCTGACGCCGGCCCGGCGCATCACCCGCTTGAACTTCGCCGCCTTGCCGAATGCCGATGCACCGCACGCAAAATGTCCGATGCGCGCAGCGTTCGTTGGCCCCAGCGTCCGGCGCACGTTCGTCTCGTGGTCCGACGACACCATCGCCACCGCGATGCCCCTCGCGACGAGCTCCTGCAGCATGTCGTCGACGCCGGGAAACAGCGCGATGCCGGTATGCTCTGCCTTCAGCTTCCGCATGTGCCGCGAAATGCGCGGCAGCTTCCAGCGCGGCACTTTGAGGTGCGCGAGCAGCTCGCGCGGCCCGGCATGCCGCAGCACCTCGATCTCCTCGTCCGCGACGCGGCGAAAGCCGAACTTGTCGGCGACGGAATTCACGTTGGCGAGAAACCACGCGAAGCTGTCTGCCAGCGTGCCGTCGAGATCGAAGATCACGAGCTTGTAGGGCATCGGGCCCGATGGGAGCCGCTGCGCCGCCATGAGCGCCGGATCAGCCGTTCGCGGCCTTTGCATTGCGTGCCTTCTTGGCGATCTTGGCCTCGCGCTTCTTGGCGTTCTCGGCCTTGCGCTGGCGGGCCTGGATCTTCTTGCGGCGCGAGTCGGACAGCGTCGGCATAGTCGGCTCCTTGGTGGATCAGGTTCGAGCCGGCTGCATACTAGAGTTGGTGCGGGCCGCGCAAGCCGCCGTCCGGCTCGGCAAAGGGCCTCTATCGCGCCGCCGCTACCCCTCGATACGGCGTTTTGTGCTTGCTGACCGCCTTCCTGCCACACTGTTGTCGCACGAGCGACGGCGGATATTCCGAAAGCGGTCAGACCCGATGCAGCGCTCTTTAACTAGCCCATTGCTTAAAACGGCAGCAGTGCTCGCCTGCCTCGCCGCCCTTGCGTCGCCGGCATCCGCGCAGCTCTTCTGGGATTGGGACGGCGGTCAGGACCGCGACGGCAGCGGCCGCGAGGTCGTGGGCTTCGATCCGAAGTATACGGCGCGGCAGATCATCGTCAGCTTCGGCGACCGCAAGCTCTATTACATCACGCGCCCAGGCGAGGCCGTCAGCTACCCCATCGCCATCCCGCGCGAGCAGGACCGCTGGCAAGGCGTCACCAAGGTCTCCGACAAGCGCGTGAACCCCGCATGGCGTCCGACACCCGACATGCTGCGCGAGAACCCGCGCCTGCCGAGCTGGGTGCCCGGCGGCCACCCGATGAACCCGCTCGGCGTGCGCGCGCTCTACCTCGGCTCGAGCACCTATCGCATTCATGGCACGGATGCGCCCTGGACCATCGGCACCGAGGCCTCGAAGGGCTGCATCCGCATGTACAACCGTGACGTCCTCGATCTCTATCCGCGCGTGCCTGTCGGCACCAAGGTCACGGTGACGTGGGAGCGGTTCGAGGGCGGCGGCTACGCCTACTCGGACGAGCCACGATCCTCGCGCCGGGCCTACCAGACACGGCTGCGCGAGATGCGCTCGCGCGAGCTCCCGCAGGACGCCGTCGAGCGCTGGTCGTACTAGCAGCGGCAGCGCCCGAATGTCGACTTCGGCGCAGTGCTCGTACGTAAGGCTTGCACCTGCGGACGCGCCGGTGCTCAAAACGCTGCTGCGCGTGTTCGGCGAGGTGTTCGACGAGAGGGAAACCTACGGGCGCGCTATCCCGGGGGACGACTATCTCGCCCGTCTTCTCGCCAAGGACACCTTCATCGCCATTGCCGCACTCGATCGCGATGAGGTCGTCGGCGGCCTCGCGGCCTACGTGCTCGACAAATTCGAGCAGGATCGCCGGGAGGTCTATATCTACGACCTTGGCGTGCTCGAAACCCACCGCAGGCGCGGCATTGCGACGGGTTTGATTGAAGCCTTGCGGTTGATCGCTGCCTCGATCGACGCCTACGTCATCTTTGTGCAGGCCGACCTCGAAGACGGACCAGCGATTGCGCTCTATCGTTCGCTCGGCAGACAAGAAACGGCGCACCATTTCGACATCAACGTGCCGAGTACCCCGAAGTCGCACTAGCCTGCCTTCCCCGCCTTCACGTCCTGGAACTTCGCCTGCGCTCGCTTGAACTTGTCGTCGAACAGCCACATCCCGTCCAGGATCTCACGGTACGTCGCCGACTTCTTCGACCTGTCCTTCTTGCCGAACGTGAACACGGCGTTGTTGCGCAGGTACCCCATGATCTTAGCGTCTGAGATGCGGTAGTTCATGAAGTCGCCCGAGGCGAGCGCCGCGCGCGTCGGCGAGGGGATGATCTGGATCAGCTCGAACACTTTCATCTGGTCGATGTCGTCCGGCACCATCTTCACAATCTCCGGAATGCGCGCGAACAGGTCGGCATGCGCGTTCATCAGGCCATTGCGCACCGCGATCCAGTGATTGTAGCGCTCGTCTATGCCGCGCGCGCGTTTCTCCTCCGCATCATCGCGTGCCGCGAGCTCCGGATCGAGCTTGCGGACCTTGTCCTTGATTGCCCCCCACTTCTTGCGGCCCTTCGCGTTTTCCGATGGGCCCGTCTGATAGCTGCCTTTGTAGGTGTTGGAGCGCGCGTTGCCGATGTTCTGCCGCCCGTTCGTCTCGGCATAGAAAAGACCTAGGCTGATCTCGCCCACCTTCTCGGCATCCTTTTCGTCGAGGCCTTCGGCGCGCGCGATCACCGTGCCGATGTCGATCACGTCCTTGAACGGCGTCTCCGAGGCCTGCGCGTTCGCCGGCGGCGTCTGCATGATGCGGAATAGCTCCGCGTACTCGGTGATCAGCGGCTCGATGGCGACGTCGAAATAGGCGGGCGGCACGTTGAACTTGTTCGGCGCTCCGATGCGCTCAGGGATCGCGTCGGTGAGGTCCTTGTAGGTCGACATCACCTTGGTGCGCGCGAGGTAGAGCGCCTGGCCGGGCAGGTTCGGCAGCTTCTTCTTGCCGTCTATCTGCGCGCGCCGTTCGGCCAGCACCTTTTTGAAATCGGCCAGCGCCTGATCGTACGCGGCCTGCGCCTCGGTCTGCTCCTTGGTGAGCGCTGCCGTCTCGGCGCCGACGCCATTGAGCGCGGCGAAGGACACCATTATCGCCGACAAGAATGTCCATATCGAAAAGATCGTCGAATTCGCTCGCATGCGTCGCTTCTGCTCGCTGCTGTTTAGGGGATGTCACGCGCGTTGCCGTGAATATTGCGCGTCCGCAACACGTGGTCCTCAGCAACCATAATCATTGCTAAACCCCAATTGGCGCAAAGCACGGCATCAGTCAAACTTCGCCGCATGGTTCAAGCATGCCCTAAGGGTTCGCCTGCTATGCCGGGAGGCCAATTCGGAGGAATGGGAGTATGCGTGTGCCCCGCAGTTTGGTCCTGGCGCTCGTCGCGGCGGGGATTGCCCCGGTCCATCTCGACGCTTTGACCATCGACCGCGAGGCGCACGCGATCTCCGGCATACGCAACGCACGCTATTGCGAGATCATTCCCGTCAAGCGCGAGGGCTTCCACTTCGTCGCCACCGTCTACAACACGCTGGGCCAGAACGACTGCCCGCCGGATATCTGGCACAAGATCACCGAAACCCAGTTGAAGAAGCGCTTCGACGCGTTCCAGGTGGTGATGAACGGCCCGCGCCACTTCGTCATGGACAAGATCATCGCTTCGGGATCGACCGCCGAGGGCAAGACCATCGAGGCCGGAGGGTTGAGGCTCACCGAGCGCGCTTCGATCGACATCGGGCTCTTCGACCTGCGCCGCGAGCCGTACTACGAGCGCACCATCCTGCGAGATACGCGATACGTCTATGAAGCAGACAAGCCTGTATTCACTCTCGTCGCGCCGCGCGGCGAGCGTTATGCCATGCAGGCCTACGCCCAGATCGTCGACAAGACGCTTGACTATGACGAGCTGCCGAAGCTCGGCGAGCGCCTGAAGCTTCCGCACGACTGGCGCTACGAGGTGATGACGCCCAGGACTGACATCGTGCTCGGCGCCAAGGGGGAGGCCACGGTCATCCAGGACGACCTGGAGAACACCTATCAGAAGATCGAGTAACGCACGCTCCGCCGGAAAGCTACTCGGCGATCTTCACCTCGAACGTGCGCGTCGCCGTCTCGCCCGTTGCGAGTTTCGCCGTCACCGCAAAGCGGTCGGAGCCCTTGGCGCCCGAACGCGCCGTGTAGTAGACGCCCGTGCCCTTCGTCTTCTGCCCGATGCATGTGCCCTGCGCCGACGCCTGGAACGTCGTGTCCTGGCCGGGCACGAACGATAGGTCCCCCTTTGCCGGGGGATGCGTGACGGTGATCTGCGGCGCGGCGAGCGGCTCGCACTTGTCGCCGAAGCCGGCGAAGACGAACACGCGCGCCGCGCGGCCGGGAACCACCGGCGTATTGCGGACAGCAGCGTCGGTTGTTGGCGTCAGAGTGTCACTAGGTAGCGGCGCGGCTCCGTTCTGCGTACCGACGCCCGAGCAGCCCGCCATGACGGCGAGCGCCAGCGAAATGCCGATCACGAATGGTGACTTGGCGTTACACGCTGCGCACCGCCGTGAAAATCTGCTGAACTCTTCCAAGCTGCCCCGCTGTGCCTTTCCCGCCCGCCGCATTGCCCGACGATCTTTGGCCGAGGCTTAGCACATTCGCAGAATCCTGCGCATAGGCGCCGCACCCCGGGTCGCGCATGGAACGACTGCCGCTGACCGGCGTTTTCAAGCCGCAACATACGGAGGTCTAAGCATGATCACCCGCACAATTCTCGCGGCCGCCCTCGCCGCAGGTACCGCTGGCGCCGCGCTCGCGGACGTCAAGGTCAACACCCCGGGCGCAAAAGTCGACACGCCCGCCGGCCCGGTCGAGCTCAATATCGACGTTGCCTCACCGATGAAGCCGACCGAGGCCTGGGTCGGCCGCGCCGTCTATTCAACCGATGGCAAGCACCTCGGCGAGGTGGTCGCCATCGCCAGCGATAGCATCTATGTCGACATGGGCGGTTTCCTCGGCATCGGCGAGTCCCGCGTGCTTCTCGACAACGGCAAGCTTGGCACAGTCGAGCCGGACCGCATCATCCTGAAGCTCACGGAGGCAGAAGCGAAGACGCTACCTTCGACCGACGCGAAGCCGTCGCCTCCCGCGCAATAAAAAACCTCCCTCGCCACACTCAGACTTCATGGCCATCCGTTTCGCGCGGGTGGCCTTTTTTGCTGACCGGCCAGCGGCAGCCGCAGATTTAACGCTTGAACAATTCAAGAAACATTGGATAATAGAAAGCATGAACGAAGCGCAAGCCGTCACATCGCTCGCAGCATTGGCGCATTCGCAGCGCCTTGCGATCTTCCGCCTTCTCGTGGTGGAGGGGACGAACGGGCTGCCCGCGTCCGAGATTGCCGAGGCCGTGGGAGCGGCCCCGACGGCCGCATCGTTCCACCTGAAGGAGTTGGAGAGAGCGGGCCTCATCCGCGGCACGCGGGATGGACGCTATATCCGCTACGCCATCCACGTCGAGGGGATGCGCCAGCTCCTCGCCTATCTCACTGAGGATTGCTGCCGCGGCCAGCCGGAGCTGTGCGGGTCATCGATCAAGAAAGTGCGCACGCCGTGCAAGAGTAAGGGAGGTTGCAGATGAGTGACAGACCGCTGAACGTGCTGTTTCTTTGCACGCATAACTCGGCCCGCTCCATCATCGCCGAGTGCGTGATGAATCGCCTCGGGCAGGGAAGGTTCAAGGGCTACAGCGCCGGCAGCCAGCCGAGCGGGCGCGTGCATCCATACGCTTTGGATCTGCTGCGCCAGCTCAACTACGATACATCCAATCTTCGCTCAAAGCCCTGGGACGAGTTTGCTGTGCCAGGCGCGCCCGAGCTCGATTTCGTGTTCACCGTTTGCGACAACGCCGCAAACGAGGTCTGTCCCATCTGGCCAGGACAGCCCATGAGCGCGCACTGGGGCCTCCCCGACCCTTCCGCAGTTGATGGCACCGAGAGCGAGCAGCGTTACGCCTTCGCCGACACGCATCGCATGCTTTATCAGCGCATCAGCATCTTCACGAGCCTGCCGCTTGCTTCGCTCGACAAGCTGTCACTGCAGCGGCGCCTCGATGACATCGGCCGCACCAAAGCCTCGGCCATGGAGGAGCAGCAGTCGTGAATTGTAACGACGTGCTTCTCGCCAGCGGGCATAGGGGGTAGCCACAATGTCGAAATTTGAACGCTACCTGACCGTCTGGGTCGGTCTGTGCATCGTCCTCGGCATCGCACTCGGCCATTTCTTCCCCGCCTTCTTTCAGGCCGTGGGCAACGCCGAGATCGCCAAGGTCAACCTGCCGGTTGCCGTGCTCATCTGGCTGATGATCATTCCGATGCTGATGAAGATCGACTTCGCAGCCCTCGGCCAGGTCAAGGAGCATTGGCGGGGGATCGGCGTAACGCTCTTCATCAACTGGGCGGTGAAGCCATTCTCGATGGCCCTGCTGGGCTGGGTGTTCATAGGCTGGGTGTTCAGACCCTACCTGCCCGCCGACCAGCTCGAGAGCTACATCGCAGGGCTGATCCTGCTCGCCGCCGCCCCCTGCACGGCCATGGTCTTCGTCTGGAGCAATCTGTCGAACGGCGAGCCGCATTTCACGCTTAGCCAGGTCGCCCTCAACGACGTGATCATGGTGTTCGCGTTCGCACCCATCGTCGGGCTGTTGCTCGGATTGTCGGCCATCGTCGTGCCGTGGGAGACGCTGGCCCTTTCCGTGGCACTTTACATCGTCGTGCCTGTCGTCGTCGCCCAGTTGCTGCGGAAGGCGGTAATGGCGCAGGGAGGTCAGGCTGCGTTGGCGAGCATGCTCGGGCGCCTGCAACCGCTCTCGCTACTGGCACTGTTGACGACGCTGGTGCTGCTCTTCGGCTTCCAGGGGGAGCAGATACTCGGTCAGCCGCTCATCATCGCCATGCTTGCCGTGCCTATTCTGATCCAGGTCTATTTCAACGCCGGTCTCGCTTACGTGCTCAACAGGGCCGCCGGCGAGGCGCACTGCGTCGCCGCCCCGTCGGCGCTTATAGGAGCCAGCAACTTCTTCGAGCTTGCCGTGGCCGCCGCGATCAGTCTCTTCGGCTTTGATTCCGGTGCGGCCTTGGCGACGGTGGTCGGCGTGCTGATCGAGGTGCCGGTGATGTTGTCGGTGGTGAAGATAGTCAATGCGTCGCGAGACTGGTACCAGTCGGCCGACGCCGTTCGCGGACGCACGGAAGCCTCGAAGGTCGGCCTCTGAACATGACCATAACCATCTACCACAACCCCGCGTGCGGCACCTCGCGCAACACCCTCGCCATGATCCGGCAGAGCGGTGAGGAGCCCCGCGTCATCGAGTACCTGAAGACCCCGCCCACGAGGCAGGAGCTCGTCGCGCTGCTGCAGGCCATGGGAATTCCGCCCCGCGCGCTTCTGCGCGAGAAGGGCACGCCCTACGCCGAGCTGAACCTTGCCGATCCCAAATGGAGCGACGACGAGATCATCGATTTCATGCTGCAGCATCCGATCCTCATCAACCGGCCGATCGTGGTGACGCCGCTCGGAACGCGGCTGTGCCGGCCCTCGGAGATGGTGCTGGACATCCTGCCGAACCCGCAAATCGGCGCCTTCACCAAGGAGGACGGCGAAGTCGTCCCGGCAAAAGGGCGCGGCTAGATGGGCACGAAGAACAACGGCGCGGCCGAGCTGCCGAATATATTGCCGTCCGCCTTTCGCATTCCCGATGTGGCCGCGCTGGAGGACGCAAAGGCGTTCCCTCACAAGCCGCGCATCCTTCTCCTCTATGGCTCCGTGCGCCAACGCTCCTACAGCCGCTTCCTCGCCCTCGAGGCGCAGCGCCTGCTGGAGGTCTTCGGCTGCGACACACGCATATTCCATCCTGACGGACTGCCGCTGCCCGACGGCGCGCACGAGACGCACGAGAAGGTTCAGGAGCTGCGCAACCTCGTCACCTGGTCCGAGGGCCAGGTCTGGTCCTCGCCGGAGCGGCACGGTGCGATGTCGGGCATCATGAAGGCGCAGATCGACTGGATCCCTTTGTCCATCGGTGCTGTGCGCCCGACGCAGGGCAAGACGCTCGCGGTTATGCAGGTGAGCGGCGGTTCCCAGTCGTTCAACGCCGTCAATCAGATGCGCGTGCTCGGCCGCTGGATGCGCATGTTCACGATTCCCAATCAGTCCTCGGTCGCCAAGGCGTTTCTCGAGTTCGACGAAGCCGGCCGCATGAAGCCATCGTCGTATTACGACCGGCTCGTCGACGTCATGGAGGAGCTGGTGAAGTTCACGCTGCTTCTGCGTGGCCGCGCCGACGACCTCGTCGATCGCTACAGCGAGCGCAAGGAAAGCGCCGAGGAGCTGTCCAAGCGCGTCAACCAGCGCTCGCTCTGACAATTCCCCCAAATGTTCCGGCACCCTCGCTCGACTGCGCGCCGACGCCGGGAACACGCGCGCTCGCGCGACGTTTACGATGGAGCGAGCCTGCGAGGGCCCCGGTAACGGAGGAGTTGAGCCATGATGTGGAAATGTGCTGCGGCGAGCGCCGTCCTGCTGTTTGCCTTGGCCCCCGCGACAAGCTGGGCCGACACGGTCGAATCCATCGAGGGCGCCCGCGCCAAGGAGCGCCAGGGCCGCTGGCTCGACCGCCGGGATCGCGACAGCCTGCGCCGCTGGGGTGGCAACGACGACTACGGCCGCTATTACTACGGCTACAGCCGCCATGATCGCCGCTATTATGACTACGACTACGGCCCCGTGTATTACTATCGCGCCTATCCGTATTGACGGCGCGGCATCTCGGCCGCGGCTATTTCAGGTATTCGACCTTCCCCGTATCGAGATCGTAGACAGCGGCGAGGATCTGCAGCTTTCCCGCCGCGACGAGATCGCCGAGGATGGAGCTGGCCGAGGCGAGGCGCAGCGCGGTGCGTCGCGCGCTCTCGCGCGTGGCATTGGCGGCGAAATCTCCCGCCGCCTCGCGCACCGCCAGCGCCGAAGGAATGATCGGATCGATCATCGGCCCGATGGAGCCGGGGAACGTCGCGTTCTTGGTGACGACCTCGCACGCCGCTTTCACCGCGCCGCAATGCGTATGCCCCAGCACGACGATGAGCGGCGAGCCGAGCACCGCCGCGCCGTATTCGAGCGTGCCGATGGTCGCCGTGTCGGCGAGGTTGCCGGCGTTGCGGGCAACGAATAGCTCGCCGAGGCCGCGCCCGCCGAAGATGAGCTCGGGTGGCACGCGGCTGTCCGCGCAACTGAGGATCGTCGCCCACGGCGCCTGTCCGGAGGCGACGTTGGCTCGCTGCTTGGCGAGATCGCTCTCGCACAGCTGCGGCTGCGAGATGAAACGGTTGTTGCCCTCGATGAGACCGTCGAGCGCCTGCTGGGGCGACTTTGCAGCTTCGCCCGGCGCTGGCCCGTGCTCCTCGGCGCGCGCGTGCGCCCCGGCCATCGTTGCAGCGAGCGAGCCGGCGCCGAGAGCGAGCAGCCCCCGGCGATCGATCAGGGAGGCATCGGATTTGCGCGCCATGGGCCTTGTCCTCGAAGTGAGCCCGGACAGCAAACAGACAAATTGTTTAGCGCCCGTGAATGCCATCGCTCCGATCAGCCGCCATACGCCTCGTCGCTGACCTGCTCGAGCCATTCGACCGTCTTGCCGTCCAGCGCCTCCTGGATGGCAATGTGCGCCATGGCGCTGTCCGGCGCCGCCCCGTGCCAGTGCTTTTCCCCCGGCGGGAACCAGACGACGTCGCCGGGCCGGATCTCCTCGACCGGACCGCCCTCGCGCTGGGCGCGCCCGCGCCCCTCCGTCACGATCAGCGTCTGCCCGAGCGGGTGCGTATGCCACGCGGTGCGCGCGCCCGCCGCGAACGTCACGCTCGCCGCCGCGACCCGCGCCGGCGCCGCCGCCGCGATCAGCGGCTCGATCCGCAC
>JAEXXM010000048.1 GCA_023405815.1 Pseudomonadota bacterium
GCCTACGGGTTCCTCGTGGGCGACACCGTCCAGATCGACATTCGCTCGCCCCTCCTGCCCGCCCGCTAGCAGCTAGCCGCGAGCCACCGGCCGGGAAGCGTGTCCGGACGGGCCGTCCACTGATCGATATTCAACCTGACACCCTGTAACCTAGGGAACAGACAAGTCGCCCCGATCTTGATCGCATCAGCTGCGGAAAGGATTGCGAGCCCGCGCCGATCACGTATCCGGGACGCGAGATATTAACCGAATGGCTGACGGTTCCGACGCAATTCCCGCTCTTCGAGAGCCCTGGGCCATCGCCCTGTCACCATCGCAAACCAAGTTAGGGGGATTGTTGGAGGATTTAGGCCCCGTGGGCTAGAATGCGGGGCTTGATAATGGAGACTGCAATGGCCCCCGTGCCGCTGCGCCAGTTGTTTGCTTTTCTCGTCGGAGCAGCCCTTCTCGCCCCCGTCGCTGCCCGAGCCGAATCCGGCGAAGAAATCGGCGATGCCCGCACCATCATAAGCCTCGTCAAGGCCGACTTCGCCAAGGAAGAGCGCGAGCTGGTCGTCGGGGACTTCGTGCGCCAGGACGAGGTCATAGAGGTCAGCAACGACGGCCGCGGCGAATTCCGCCTCAACGATGATACCAAGCTCGCCCTCGGACCCGGCGCGCGCATGGTGCTCGACAAGTTCGTCTACGACAGCGACAAGAAATCCGGCTCCATCATCCTCGACATGACCAAGGGCGCCTTCCGCTTCATCACCGGCGTCGCTTCCAAGAAGACCTACGAGATCCGCACACCGAACGCATCGATCACGGTGCGCGGCACCATCTTCGACGTTTATGTCCTGCCCGATCTAAGCTCCTGGCTGCTGCTGCACGAAGGCGCCATCGAGGTGATGTCGCAGAAGAAAGTCTGCCGCGTGCTCGATCGCCCGGGCCAGCTTATCCGCATCGACAGCGATGCCAATGTCAGCAAGCCACTCAACTGGAAGGACATGCCAGGGCGCGATGCGGCCGATTTTGACGTTGCGTTTCCCTTCGTCGCCGCAGCACCGCAGATCGAGCCGCTGCCGCCTACTTCGCGTGCCGGCGTCGTCGAGGCGTCCTTCCCTCCGGCAGAGGACAAGAAGTGCCTGAACACTAACTCGAAGCCGAAGAAGACAATCAAGGCCGACGACGACGACAAGCCTGCCAAGAAGAAGAAAAAGCGCCAGGCTTCGAAGGACGACTACACACCACCGGCCAAGAAGCGCAGGCCGAAGTACGAGAGCAACGACGATGACTACGGAGGCGGCGCGCGCGCCGTCGACATCATCATCAGGGGCGGCATCGGAATCGGCGGCTTTGGTCGACGCCCGGGCGGCCACGACAGCGGCGGCAAGACTGGCACCTATGGCGGCGGCAACATCCGCTAGTTGCCGGCCGCTACTTCTTCTCCAGCAGCAGCTTGGCACGGCCGAGCAACTGCGTCTTCAGCGGCTCCCACAGCTTGCGTAGCAGCGCCGGAAGCACGACCTCGAGCCGCACGACGTTCTCCTCGACCTCGAGCGAGCCGGGAATCGCCTGCCCGAGCGCACGGACGACAAACGGCATCCTGTTGTCGATCCACGGCTGTTGCTCGAGCGTCAAAAGACTAGTCGTCGGCAACCCCTGCAAGCCCGACTGCAGCCGGCGCAGCGCCTCGCCTTTGCCGAGCGAATGCGGAATAGAGACGACAAGAGGCTCTGCCATGTTCTTCTCCCGGGGCGCCCTGACATCCCTTTATCCGACGGGCGCCCTGACCCGCAACCGCGGCGAGAGCCGGCCGTCTGGTAGACTTCGCTGAGTCGAAGGAAACCAAATGGCACGACGATCAGGCAGCGCGGATCTCCCCCTCCACAGCGGGCGCGTCCCCGCATGGCTGGCCCAACGCATGACCTCGCTTGGCGCCGTCATCGCACAGGCGATCATCCTCCATTATGGGCGAGACGAGTTTTTGCGCCGCCTGTCGCATCCGTTCTGGTTCCAGTCGTTCGGCGCCGTCATGGGCATGGACTGGCATTCCTCGGGCATCACGACCAGCGTCATCGGTGCGATGAAGCGCGGGCTCGCCCCGCTCGGCGCCGAGCTAGGCATCCATGTCTGCGGCGGCCGCGGAAAGCACTCGCGCAAGACGCCGGACGAGCTGACGGCCATCGGCGAGCGGGTTGGCTTTGATGCACCGGCGCTGACGCGCGCCAGCCGCCTCGTCGCCAAGGTCGATAGTGCCGCCGTCCAGGACGGCTTCGATCTCTATCTGCACGGCTTCTTCGTCACCGACGACGGCAAGTGGACGGTCGTCCAGCAGGGCATGAACGGCAGCTCCCGCCAGGCCCGTCGCTATCATTGGCACTCGGGCGACGTTAGCGATTTCGTCGATACGCCGCACAGCGCGATCGAGGGACCGCGCCAGGGCGACATCGTCAACTTGACCGACAAGCGCGCCGCGCCGTCGCGCTCGGCCCAGCTCGAGCTGCTCGCCCACTTTGGCCCCGACCGCATCGCCGACGAGTATGCCGCGCTGATCGAGGCACCGGCCGCTCAGCCGACGCTCCCGCATCTTGTCATGCCGGCGCACCACGACGTGCGCTCCTCGGACGTCTTCGTCCGCCGCCTGCACGGCACGCTTGCCGCGGCTGCCGAGCTTGGTCCGATCGACTTTCCCGAGCTATTGCTGACGACGGGCGTCGGAGCGCGTACCGTGCGATCGCTCGCCATGGTCGCCGAGGTCGTGCACGGCGCACCCTATCGGTTTGCGGATCCTGCGCGGTTCTCGCTCGCCCACGGCGGCAAGGATCGGCACCCGTACCCCGTTCCAATCAAGGTCTACGACGAGACCATCAGCGTCCTCAAATCCGCGGTCGAGAATGCCAGGCTCGGACGCGACGAGAGGCTCGATGCCTTGAAGCGGTTGGATGCCCAGTCCCGCCGCCTCGAGCGAACGGCGTCTGGTCCCTCGCTCGAAACCGTGATCGCCGGCGAGCGCGCCGCCTCACCCGACCTCGACGGCCGCTCCGTATTCGGCTGGGAGAAGGACGTCGCCGCGCACGACAAATCGCGCACGGCCTGAACCCGGGCCGGCTCTTGCCCGCTCCCTAGGGACGCACCGCGAGCGCGCGAGCGAGCGCAATGCGCTGGCGCTGACCGCCAGAAAGCTGCGAGGGGTACCTGTCGGCGAGCCAGTCAAGCTGCACCAGCTCGAGCAGCCCTTTCACCTGCCGCTGATCTCCTTCTCGCGCAGCCGCTGCCGCCGCGGTTAGACGCGCAATCCGAGGGCGACGTTGTCGAACACGGTCATGTGCAGGAGGAGCGCATAGTGCCGGAACGCGAACCCAACCTGCCGCTCAACCAAGAAGAAATTCTGAGCTTATTCGGAAATCTGATGTCTTCGGATGCGCGAACGCGGATCGCGCAGAGACGTCCTCGCCAGAGAAGCTTTTTGCGGGCGTTTGCGCACGACGCGATACGTCATGCTTCAAGCCACGAGAACTCGACTTCGGAAAAAGTGGTCGCGACCGGCCCGGCCGTTCAATGCCGCAGCTTGCCGCTCGCCGGCTCGCCCGCAACCCACGTCTCCAGAACATCGATGCTGTCCGGCTCGAACGCGACCATGTCCGCGCGAAATGCAGGCGCGAGGCGCCCGAGGACCGTGCCGAGCCCCAAGAAATCGGCCGGTTCCGTTGAAGCGTACTGAAGCGCTGTCGGCAGCGGCACGCCGAGGTCATGCACGACATTGTGCACCGAGGCCGCCATATCGATCGCTGCCCCGGCGAGCGTTCCATCAGCACGTGTGCACCGCCCGCCCTGAACGCTGATCTCGTCCCCATAAAGGAAGAAGGTGTCTTTGCTCCCGCCCACCGGCGGCATGGCGTCGGTGATGAGCATCGGCCGTGCCCTGCCTCGAAGGGCCAATCGTATTGTGGCCGGAGCGACGTGCACGCCGTCGGCGATGATGCCGAACCAGGCGCTGGAGCAGTCGAGGGCCGCGGCGATGGGACCGGGGTCCCGGCTGCTGAGCTGAGGCATAGCGTTGAACAGATGCGTAAAACCGGTGAGACCGTGCGCGAGCGCCGCCTGCGTCTCCTCGTACGTCGCCATGGAATGGCCGAGCGATACCCGCACACCCGCGTCGGCGAGAGCTCTTATGAAATCTGCAGGGACGCGCTCGGGCGCCAGCGTCACCAGAACGGCTCCCTCGTGCCAGGAGGTCAGCAGTTCCAGATCACGGGCATCCGGTGCACGGAACATATTCTTGTCGTGTACCCCCGGTTTCTGAGGCGACAGGAACGGCCCCTCGAAGTGGATGCCGAGCACACTCGGATTGCGCGCCGCCGCGGCGCGCGCAGCGGCGAGCGCCACGCGCATCTTCTCCGGCGTGTCGCTGATCAGCGTCGGCAGCAGCCCGGTAGTGCCGAAACGGCGATGCGCAGCAACGATGGTGTCGATCCCGCTCTCCGTCGGATCGTCGTTGAACAAGACATCCCCGCCGCCGTTCACCTGCACGTCGATGAATCCCGGCGCCAGCCAGGCATCCCCCGGCAGATGCACCACCGGCAGCGATGCCGGCAGCTCGCGCCGCGACCGCACCTCGACGATGTGCGCACCCTCGATGATCACCGCACTGTCGTCGAGGACGGCGATGCCGTCGAACACATGGCTTGCTGCCACGGCGTGCGTTCTCGTTGCGCTCATCGTGTATTGGTGACCTTCTTGAGATGCCGGGGCCGGTCGACGTCAACCTTGAGCCGCTGGGCAAGCTGCACGGCCATTGCATAGAAGCTCTGGATGAGACAGATGGCATCGGCCTCCGGCTGATCCGCCGCCAGCGCGGGCAACCTTCCAGCCGAAGCCGCGCCCGGCTCGGTAGCGTAAAGGTCCGAGCCCAGCCGGCGCAACTCGTCGGCGAGATCGCGCATGCCCGGCGCCGCCTCATCGGTCGGCGTCAGCATCATGATCGGATACCGCCGCGACACGAGCGAGATCGGGCCATGCATGAACTCGGCACCGCTGAAGGCTTCCGCGTGGCGATGGCAGGTCTCCTTCAGCTTCAGCGCAGCCTCACGGGCGATGGCGAGTGTCGAGCCGCGCCCGATGATGACGAGGCTGGCGGCATCCGCGAGCGCCGGCAACACGCCGCTCCAGTCGAGCGCCGCTGCAGAGGCGAGGCGCTCCGGCAGCCGGCCGATGGCGCGGTCCATGTAGTCGTTGCCGGACCAGCGCGCTGCAAGGCGCGCCAGCGCAGCCGCAGTGCCGATAAACGTCTTGGTGGCTGCAACGCTCAGCTCGGGGCCGGCGCAGATCGGCAGCACGATATCGCTGGACTGAGCCAAGGGGGAATCGTCCGCGTTGGTAACGGCGACGATAAGCGCACCAGATCTTTTGGCGCTTTCCGTCATAGCAAGGATATCCTCGCTGCGACCCGACTGCGAGATCGCCAGCACGAGCTCGTTCTTGAGACGCAGCTCGCCGCCATAGATGCTCGAGATGCTGGGCGCGGCAGGCGCAACCGGTACACCGATGTACCGCTCGATAAGGTGCTTGCCGAACGCCGCCGCATGAGCGGAGCTGCCGCGAGCGCACGTCACCACGACGTGTGGCGGGCGCCGCTTCAGCCGATCGACGAGTTCCGCAAGCGGCCTCGCGAGCGCTTCCTCCTGACGAAGCACCACCATCGGAGCCTCCGCCAGCTCCTCCGCCATCTTGGCCTTCGCGCCGCTCATGCCCGCAGTAACCAGTTTCACCTGCGCCTCGCCAATGGTTGCGACAGCGCCAACGTCTCGGCCTCGAGCCGCGCCAGCAGCAGCGCGCCGCTCAGCGCATCGCCCAAAGGCGCCACAAGGAGTTCGCGCGTGCTCGGCGCCAGCCACGGCTCGATGCTGGCCGCCAAGCCACCGGAGAGCGCCAGCCGGGGAACGCCCAGCGTCGCCAACCGTTGCGCCATCACATCGACGTGGCGCGCTGCATCCTGCATCAGCTCGCGCCCAACCGGGTCGCCGCGCCCAGCATACGCGATAATGACCGGCGCCAGCGAGCCGAAGTCGCGCGGCCGCGCCTGTCCCATCCAGCGCACGATGGCGTGCGGATCTCCCTCGAAGCGCTCCAATAGGCTCTTCGTCAGGTCGGTCCATGCAATGCGGCCATCGTAGGCCCACAGTACCCGGCGCGCCGCTTCGCACCCGAGCCACGCGCCGCTGCCCTCGTCCGAGACCGGAAATCCCCAGCCGCCGACGCGATGCTCGCGGTTGCCGACGATCCCCCATGCGACGCTGCCCGTGCCGACGACGATGATGCCGCCGTTCTTGCCGCCATGCGCACCGACGCACGCGGCATGCGCATCCGTAGTGAGCAGAGTATGCGCAAACGGAAGGTTGTATGTGCGCGCCGCAGCAAGATGGGTCGGCTCGCTGGCCCCCGCCAATGCCAGGCACGCCACGATTTCGCTGCCCTGCAGCGACAGGCCCGCCTGATCGAGGCACATGTCGGTCGCCTGAAGAACCGCGGAGAAGCTCTCTTTGATGCCGAAGCGGATGTTGGCGGGACCACCCGTCCCCTCACCCAACACCTGGCCGTTAACGTCGGTCAGACGCGCGCGGCAACCGGTCCCGCCGCCGTCAACACCAAGAAGTAACGCCGTTCCGGCCATGGGATGCACGTTTCCCAACATCTACGCTATGACAATGGCGCCACCTATATAACGTGGCGAAAGCCGCCGAGAGTGCACGCTTCCCGCATGAATACGGAAGAGTTAAGTCCGCGCTACGCCGATATCGACCTCTGGCAACCGGCCGATATCCTCGATGCGATGATCGAAGGTCAGCTCGCTTCGGTCGCAGCGGTGAGGGCCGCTCGGCCGAGCATCGAGCAGGCTGCACTCGCTATGGAAGCGCGGCTGCGCAAGCACGGACGGCTCATCTATGCCGGAGCAGGTACGTCCGGCAGGCTTGCGGTTCAAGACGGCGCCGAGCTGATGCCGACGTTCAGCTGGCCCCAGGAGCGCCTCTTGTTGCTGCTTGCCGGTGGCGACGCCGCCATGACGCAGGCGGTTGAGGGCGCCGAGGACGATACGCTCCGCGCCGCCGAGCTCATCGCTGAGCACGATATCGGCCCCGCAGACGTCCTCATTGCCGTTGCCGCGAGTGGAACGACGCCATTCACGGTCGCTTGCCTGCGCGAGGCGGGGCGCCGAGGCGCGCTCACCGTCGGCATCGCCAACAATCCCGGCACCCCTTTGCTCGTCGATGCAGAATGCGCAATCCTGCTCGCAACCGGTCCGGAGCCCATCGCTGGCTCGACGCGCATGAATGCAGGCACTGCGCAGCGCATCACGCTGAACCTCTTGTCTACCCTCGTCATGATCCGCCTTGGACGCATCTATCGCGGCATGATGGTCGAGGTGCAGGCCTGCAATGCCAAGCTCGCCAAGCGCCGCGAGCGCATGGTCGCCCATCTGACGGGCCAGAGCGGAGAGCCCGTCCGTGAAGCGCTGGAGCGCGCAGATGGCAGTGTCAAGCTCGCTGTGCTGCTCCTGCAGGGCTACGAGTTGAGCGAGGCTGAAGCCGTGCTCGAGCATGTCGGCGGACGCCTTCGTGCCGCGCTCGATCATCTCGCCAAGGTGCGCACACCCGCGCTCGGCAGCACCAGCGATCATTCCTGAGAAGCATCCTCGATTGGATGACCTCCGACGGCGCCTCTGCCGGTGCATCGGCAATTCGCGGAAAAACACTTTGAATTCGTGAATTTTCAAATCGCGCCAATCCGATTTGGCGCACGTAAACGCGGTTCGCCACTTTCAGTTGTGGTCGCCGCCTAATTGAACACTGATGCGCAACCCGCGAGAGGTGCAGCGGCAGAAGATCCCGCAAAGGGACAGAACGTAGGGTCCACGGCGAGGGCGCGATGGGAAGTCCTGAGGGCGGAGGTCAACATGCTACGGCCTCCAGATGCGCAGTAGGTCCAGGTGCCCGGCCGGACAATTGGGACGGGCACGTCTCGCGGCACCGCATCAGTCGCTACCTAGCAGGGGCAACAATCGCAACTCTGACGATAGCGGCCGCCGGCTACGGCGCGTTGCAGCTCGCCATGCACCACCTCGGTCCGCCGCCGATCAATGTCGCCGGCACCTCGGCATCACCGGCCGCGGCCGACCACGCACACCGACCGGCCGTAGCTACGACACTCGATCCCGACGCAGTCGATCCCCGCTATCTGGCGATGCTCTTCGCCTTCGAGGACCGGCGCTTCTATTCGCACTTCGGTGTCGACCCCATCGGGATCGTCCGCGCCGCGCGCGACCTCGTCGTCAACGGCCGCATCGTCACCGGCGGTTCAACTCTCACCATGCAGGTGGCACGCCTCATCGACAATCAGTACGACCGCTCCCCTGCCGTGAAGCTGCACCAGATCGTGCGCGCCATGCAGCTCGAGCGGAGTCTCACCAAAAGGCAGATCCTTGGCCTCTATCTCGCGCTCGCCCCGTTCGGCGGCCGAACCAAGGGCGTGCGCGCAGCGTCCCATAAGTATTTCGGCAAAGACCCCCGACAACTCTCGCTCGCCGAGGCCGCGCTGCTCGTCGCCCTCCCGCAGGCACCCGAGGCGCGCCGCCTCGACCGCAACGCCAACGCCGCGCGCCGCGCGCGCAATTTCGTCCTCGATACGGTCGCCGCAGCAGGCGTCCTCACTCCCGCCGAAGCCGAACTCGCGAAACTTGAACCCCTGACATCAGAGAGCTCGACGATGCCCCCAAATCCCGTCCCCAAGCCTCCTGTCATACAAACCGCCAGCCTCTTCGCCGGCCTCACACTCGGCATGAATATCGTCGCCGGCTCAGCTGCGGCCGCCCCCATGGAACCGCCGCGCCCGCATTTTCTGGGTTCTAACGAGCAGGTCGTGCTTGATGTGCGCCGTAACCTCCTGCGACCGCAGCCGCAGGGCACGCATCAGGATGACCGCGATGCCCTGTGGATGTTCTACGCCGCGCGCACCGAGCCGGTTTGGGTTTCAAAGACGGGATGGACCCACGGTGCTCGATCGTTGATCGAGGAGATCAAGCGTGCCGACGACTGGGGTCTCAGCGCAGCCGACTTCGACATTCCATCTCTACCGGATGCTGCAGACGACGCGCTGATCACGGAGCAACAACGTGCCGACGCCGAAACAGGACTGTCGCTCGTCGCACTGAAATATGCGCGTTACGCGCGCGGCGGACGCATTGCCGATCCGGCCACTCAACTCAGCTCCTACCTCGATCGCAAGCCGCAAGTCCGTCCGCCGTTCCTCGTCATGACCGAGCTCGCCAATGCCGACGCTCCCGACGACCTCCTACGCAAGCTGCATCCTCAGCACGAGCAGTTCGCCAGGCTGCGCGAGGAGTATCTGGCGCGTCGCGATACGGGCAGCCACACGGCCGTCGATATTCCCTCCTCCGGAACCAAGCTCAAGCCGGGCGCCTCGCACCCCGACATTGCCCTGGTGCGCGAGCGCCTGCGCGTCCCCGCCGCTGGAGCCGACAGCACACTCTATGACGACCGTCTGGCGGAAGTCGTAAAGCGCTTTCAAGCGAAACGGGGAATCGAGCCAGCAAACGGCGTCATCAATGCCAAGACCCGTCGCGCCCTCAATGAAGGACAGAAGGTGGCTCTGAGCACGCTGCTCGCCAACATGGAGCAATGGCGCTGGATGCCGGACGACCTCGGCGAAGCGTATGTGTGGGTCAATGTCCCTGAGTTCACGGTGCGCGTCATGAAAGATGGCAAGGAGCAGCTCTCCGAGCGCGTCATCACCGGCGAGGTCGACATGCAGACTCCGATCTTTTCGGAGGACCTCAAGACGATCTACTTCCACCCGCGTTGGATCGTTCCCGACAGCATCAAGATCAAGGAGATCGGACCTGGTCTTGCACGCGGACGGCGCCGCGACATGGTCGTGATGCGCAATGGCAAGGTGATCAAGCCGAGCACCGTCAACTGGTACAAGGCGGACATTCGCACCTATGACATCTACCAGCCGTCAGGCCCCGGCAACGCGCTCGGACAGATGAAGTTCACGTTCCCCAACAAGCATATGGTCTATCTCCACGATACACAGAGCAAGGGCCTGTTCGACTCGACGCAAAGAACCTTCAGCCACGGCTGCGTGCGCGTAAGAAATCCCCAGCGCCTCGCCGAGCTGCTGCTCGGCATCGACAAGGGCTGGACGCCCGACGAGGTCGCCAAGCTCATCAAGGTCAAGGGAGAGCCGGAAGAAAACGCCGTCGTGCTGGATAAGCACATCCCGGTTCACATCACCTACTTCACGGCCCGGGTCGATGACGACGGTGACATCACCACCGCCAAAGACGTCTACGGCCACGAAAAGCGGATTACCCAAGCCATCGAAGGCAACTGGGAGGACATCGACAAAGGTTCCGACCACCTTGCTCAGGTGGAGCTGGCAAAGCGCCTCGACGATGCCGACAACGCCAAGCGGCGCAAGACGGCGCGCCGTTCGGCGGGTGGAAGGCGATACGCCACACGTAGCTATGGTGGAGGTGGCGGCTTTGGAGGCAGCTCTCCCACCCGCATCAGCAGTAGCGGCTCATCGGCGAACGATATCTTCCGCCGGAGCTTCGGCAACTAACCGCGATCGCTTAGAGAGAGAGAGGGAGCAACGCAGCCGGCCGCGTGTTGTTGTCGGCTGCACGCATCGCGAACGAGTGATCGTCGCAAGCAATACAAAAAGTCGGCGCTGCATTCGCCAAAGATAAAGTCTCTCTTGCAGCTTTCGTTGATTGTGTCGCCGCACCCGTGATGAGTGAGATGCCTGCAAGAAGCAGTCGTTGTTTGTCGAGTGAGGACGCGATGTCGAAGTGTGCGCATGGAATGCTCGCGGGAGTCACGGCCCTGTCGGCATTCTGTTTCATTGAGCCTGCAAACGCACTGACGATGAAGCAGTGCAGTGAGAAGTATAAGACCGCGAGCGATGCGGGCGCCGTCGGCACCATGAGCTGGAACGAGTTCCGCAAGGCGGAATGCGGCCCCGGCGCCACCATGGCGGTGAAGACGGTCAAGACCCCTTCGACAGCCGGCACCGGCCCGAGCGTCGAGGAATGCAGCGCGCGCTATAAGACCGCCAAGAATGACGGAACGCTCGGCGGCATGAGCTGGAACGAGTTCCGCTCCGCCGGCTGCGTCACCAAGACCGCAGCTGCCCCCGCCACCAAGAAAGCGCCCGCGGAAAGATCCGCAGCAGCTCCGACCACCGAAAGGACGAAGGTCAGCGAGAAGGAGTGCAGCGCGCGCTATCAGGCGGCAAAGGCCGCGGGCACGCTCGGAATGACATGGAACGAGTTTCGTTCGGCGGGCTGTCCGCAGAGCATCGCCAAGCGCAGCGGCACCATGACTCCGACCGCGGCATCGATGTTCCCCGCCGCGATCTCAAGGAAGTACGCCGATCAATCGCCTGGACGCGCGCGCCTGCTCACCTGCCGCGACCAGTACGAGGCGAACAAAGCCGCCGGCATCACCGAGCCGAAATGGACCGAGGAGGGCGGCGGCTACTACAGCGAGTGCAACAAGCGGCTGAGCCCGCAGTGAGCCGCATCCGGCTGTCAGCAAGAGGAGAAGGCAATGGGAATACTCGATGACGTCCTGAAGCAGCTTTCGCAGCAGCAGGGAAAGGGAGCAGCCCCCTCGACAGGAGGAGACGGCTCCTCGCCTTTGGTGACCATCTTCCAGGAGTTGCTGACCGGCATGCAACAGGGCGGCGCACAGCCCGCCCCGCGGCAGCAGCAGGCTGAAGCACCGCAAGGCAGCATTCCTCAGGGTCAGCAGGGACAAGGCGGCGCGGCCTCTCTCGGCGGCCTCGGTGGGCTCCTCGCCCAGCTTCAGCAGGCTGGCCTCGATGACATCGTGCGCTCTTGGGTCGGCACCGGCGAGAACAAGCCCGTGCAGCCCGACGATCTCGGGGATGCGCTCGGCAAGAAGACCGTGACGCAAATGGCCGACCAGGCAGGATGCAGCCCGAACGATCTCCTCACGCAACTGTCGAAGGCATTGCCGGGAATCATCGACAAGCTGACTCACGACGGTCGCATTCCGACTCAGCAGGAAATCAACCAACGCCTCAGAGGTTAGTGAGAGTCACCATCGTTGCCACCGGCTGGGCCGGCGCTGAGATCACAATCTGCGCCGGCCTTCGCGCATCTGGATGAGCACCGTCGCGATCTTCGCAGCGCTTATCGCGGCAACGAGTGTTTACGCTCCGTAAACGCGTGTTCCGCACGTTCGGCAAATGACTTCGCCGTGCGCAATCATGGCTCGATCATTGTGCAAGCCGCCAAATGTTTGAGCCAGAATTTGCTGTTAATACATTGACTTGGCGACAGAGTGACGCGTCGAGCGCTCCTTATATTGCTCTGCAGCGACGTACGACCTAGCCTGCGCATATGTGTAGAAGCTCGACCAAATCGATCGGCCTTCTTCTGCTGCTCTGGATCGGAATCTTCCTCCCCGTGACAGAGTATCAGGTGTCCCACCTCGGCGGCATCGGTAGCCTCATCGGCGTCGCATCGAACGGCGACACGGCTGCCCCCGACAAGCACGCCCAGCCAAACAAGCAGACCAGCAAGAGCGATCGCTACGCTGCCTCCGCCGGTATCGATCTGACGGACTTTACCTTGGTCGTCGCAGCGCCGGAGCCGACGTCGAAGAGCGAGTCACTGCCCACGCGCCGCATCTCCGACGGCTTCACATCGCGCGACCTGCCGCCGGAAGAGCGGCCTCCGATCAGCCTCGCCGCTTAAGTCACGCGGCGCGGGTTTGCGCGCGCCAATCTCCCCCATCATCGCTCGAATTTCGTCGCTGACCATCGGTTCTGGCGCAGTCGCGCCATACCAGGTCCAACGACATGACGAGGTCACCATGTTCACTGGCTCCCCCCGAGCTTCCCTACTGAATCGCAGCGCCTCTGCGCTTGTGTGGCTATCCCCGTTCGCGCTGAGCGGTTGCGATGAGCCGACAGCCAAAGCTCAACAACAGACACCGCCGCCCGAGGTGGCTTACGTCACCGTGCGTCCGCAGCCCATTCCTTACACGCGCGATCTGCCCGGCCGCGTTGCCCCGATGCGCATGGCCGAGGTCCGCGCCCGCGTCAGTGGCCTCGTCACCAAACGCACGTTCGAGCAGGGCAGCAAGGTCGAGGAAGGCAGCGTCCTCTACACCATCGACCCGGCACTTTACCAAGTCGAGTTGGCCACGGCAGAGGCGGCCCTCGCACGCGCGGAAGCCAATCTCGTGCTTACCGGACAGCAGGAAGAGCGCTTGAAGGCCCTCCTCGCGAAACAAGCCGCCAGCCAGGCGCAGTACGATGTCGCGGCAGCCGCCCGCCAACAGGCGCTGGCCGAGGTCGCTGGCGCCAAGGCCGCGCGTGACCGCGCTCGGCTCAATCTCGACTATACCAACGTCCGGGCCCCCATCAGCGGCCGCATCGGACGCGCCATCCTGACGGAAGGTACGCTTCTCGATTCGACCGCCAGCGGCGTGCTCGCAACCATCCAGCAGCTCGACCCGATCTACATCGACATCACCCAATCGGTCGGCGAGTTGAACAAGCTGCGCCGTGACCTCGCCAGCGGCGAGCTCTCTCGCACCGATGACAAGGCCGCCAACGTGCAGCTCATCATGGAGGACGGGACCAGCTATCCTCACGCCGGTCGCTTGCTGTTCTCCGAGGTTTCCGCCGACCCCAGCACCGGGCAGGTGACGCTGCGCGTGCAGATCCCCAATCCGCAGAACGAGCTTCTGCCCGGCATGTACGTGCGAGCCCGCATCACCCAAGCGGTCGATGCCGACGCCATCGCGCTGCCGCAGCAAGCCATCCAGCGCACCAACGACGGCAAGGCCGAGGTCTGGGTCATCAAGGAAGACAACAAGGTCGCTCTGCAGCCCGTCGAGGTGGGCCCCGTCGTCGATCAGAGCTGGCTCATTCGCGACGGCCTGAAGGAAGGCGAGCGCGTTATCGTCGAAGGCTTTCAGAAGATTTCAGCCGGCATGGTCGTGACGCCGGTCGATCATCAGGGCATCGAGCAGCAGGCGAGCATCCTTGGGTCCGCCGCGACCGCCATCAAGGAGGCACGCGTACACTGACCCAACGCACCCGCTGACGCCGCCATGGCTAGCTTCTTCATTGACCGGCCCATCTTCGCCTGGGTCGTTGCGCTCTTCATCTGCTTGGGAGGCATTCTCGCCATCCCGAGCCTTCCCGTTGCGCAATACCCAATCATCGCGCCGCCTTCGATCTCCCTGTCGACGCAGTTTCCCGGAGCGTCCGTCGAGGATCTCTATACGGGAACGACGCGGCTCATCGAGGATGAGCTCAACGGTGCGGCCAACATCCTCAGCTATGAATCGGCGTCGGACTCGTTCGGCGTCATCGAGATCGTCGCCAACTTCCAGCCCGGCACCGATCCCGGCTACGCCGCCGTCGAGGTACAGAACCGCTTGAAGCGCGTCGAGGCACGCCTGCCTGCCGAAGTGCGTCAGCAGGGCATGCTCGTCGAGGAAGCCTCGGCGGCGACACTGCAGATCATCACCCTCGTTTCGACCGACGGCTCTGTCGACGAGGTCGGCCTCGGCGATTTCCTCATCCGCAATGTCATCAACGAGATCCGGCGCATCCCCGGCGTCGGTCGCGCTACGCTCTACTCGACCGAGCGCGCACTGCGCATCTGGATCGATCCCGACAAGCTGCGCGGCTTGTCGCTCAACGCCTCCGACGTGTCCGATGCCATTCTGAAGCAGAATGCGCAGATCGCTTCCGGCGCGGTCGGCGCCCAGCCGAGCCCGTCGCATCACGCCGTGAACTTCCCCATCATCGTCAAGGGACAGATGCGTGCGCCGGAGGAGTTCGGCTCGATCGTCCTGCGCGCCAACCCCGACGGCTCGACCGTGCGCCTGCGCGACGTCGCCCGCATCGAGCTCGGCGGCGACGACTACAAGTTCTCGACGCGCCTCAATGGCGGCGAGGCTGCCGGCATCTCCGTCACCCTGGCACCAGACGGCAACGCTCGAGACTGCCAAGGCCATCCGCGCCAAGATGGAGGAGCTGTCGCAGTTCTTCCCGCCAAACTTGAAGTGGGACATACCCTACGACATCACGCCTGCGGTCGAAGCCTCGATCGAGAA
Organism: Pseudomonadota bacterium; assembly: GCA_023405815.1. Lineage (GTDB taxonomy): Bacteria > Pseudomonadota > Alphaproteobacteria > Rhizobiales > Hyphomicrobiaceae > Hyphomicrobium_A. The sequence continues at coordinate 15,168 of JAEXXM010000048.1, forward strand.
GGTGCTGCACACGCTCATCGAAGCGGTGGTGCTCGTCTTCCTCGTCATGTTCCTCTTCCTGCAGAACCTCCGCTATACGCTCGTCCCCACCATCGTCGTGCCGATCGCACTCCTCGGCACCTGCATGGTCATGATGCTCGCCGGCTTTTCCATCAACGTGCTGACGATGTTCGGCATGGTGCTCGCCATCGGCATCCTTGTCGACGACGCCATCGTCGTCGTCGAGAACGTCGAGCGCATCATGGCTAAGGAGGGCCTGCCGCCCAAGGAAGCCACCCGCAAGGCGATGAGCCAGATCACCGGCGCCATCATCGGCATCACGCTGGTGCTCGTCGCCGTATTCATCCCCATGGCCTTCTTCCCCGGCTCGGTCGGCATCATCTACCGGCAGTTCTCCATCGCCATGGTGACGTCGATCGCCTTCTCGGCCTTCCTCGCGCTCTCGCTCACACCGGCGCTGTGCACGACGCTTCTGAAGCCGATCGAGAAGGGCCACGCCCACGCGCAAGGCGGCATGTTCGGCTGGTTTAACCGCTTCGTCGCCCGCGAGACCGCCCGCTATGGACGCGGCGTGTCCGCGTTCATCGCCCGCTCCGGACGCGTGATGATGGTCTACGTTGCGCTGCTCATCGGTCTCGGCTACGCCTACGTGCGCTTGCCGGAGGGCTTCCTGCCGCTCGAGGACCAGGGCTTCTTCACCGTCGACATTCAGACCCCGCCCGGATCATCTTTCAACCGCACGCTTGCGGCCGTGAAGAAGGTCGAGGAGCACCTGATGGCGCAGCCTGGAGTCGCCACGGTCACGATGATCAACGGCTATTCCTACTCCGGCCAGGGCCAGATGGCCTCCCAAGCGTTCGTCACTTTGAAGCCGTGGGATGAGCGCGACGAGGCCAACTCCGCTGCCAAGCTGGTCAACGGCACCAATGCCGCGATGGCGAGCTACCGCGACGCCGTCATCCAGGCGCTGGAGCCCCCGCCGATCGACAATCTCGGCAATGCCTCGGGCTTCAGCCTCCGGCTGCAGGACCGCGCGCAGATGGGCTATTCGGCGCTGATGGCAGCACAGGAACAGCTGCTGAAGCTCGCCGCACAAAGCCCCATCGTACAGAACGTCTATGTCGAGGGACTGCCACCCGTTCCGCAGGCCGAGCTCGTCATCGACCGCGAGAAGGCGATGGCGCACGGCGTCGACTTCGAGGACATCAACAAGACCATTCAGGTAAACCTTGGGTCAGTCTACGCCAACGATTTCCCCAATCGCGGCAAGATGCAGCGCGTCATCGTTCAAGCCGACGATCTCCAGCGTCTCAACGCCGCCGACCTTCTCAACTACGCCGTCAAGAACGCGCAGGGCACCATGGTGCCGATGTCCTCTTTCGCCGAGCTGAAGTGGAGCATCGGCCCGGCGCAGATCGTCGGCTTCAACGGCTATCAGTCGGTCCGTTTCACCGGCGAGCCGGCACCCGGCTACACCACGGGCGACGCCATCGCCGAGATGGAGCGGCTGATGCAGCAGCTCCCCAAGGGCTTCGGCTACACATGGACTGGCCAGTCGGAGCAGGAGAAGGCCGCCGGCTCGCAGGCGAGCCTGTTGTTGGCGCTCTCAATCCTCGTTGTCTTCCTTTGCCTCGCCGCGCTCTATGAGAGCTGGTCGATCCCGTTCTCGGTGCTGCTCGTCATCCCCTTGGGTGTCGTCGGCGCGCTTCTCGCCGTCTACCTGCGCGACATGCCCAACGACGTTTACTTCAAGATCGCCCTCATCACGATCGTCGGCCTGTCGGCAAAGAACGCCATCCTGATCATCGAGTTCGCCAAGGAGATGTGGAAGCCGGGGACGTCCCTCAAGGCAGCGACTGTTATGGCTGCGCAGCAGCGGTTTCGCCCAATCGTCATGACCTCGCTCGCCTTCATCTTCGGGGTCATACCGTTGGCGATCGCGGTCGGCGCCGCATCGCGCAGCCAGCAGGCGATCGGCACCGGCGTCATGGGCGGCATGATCACCGCAACGGTGCTGGCCATCTTCTTCGTGCCCGTCTTCTTCGTGGTGGTGACGCGCCTGTTCCAGCGCAAGCGCCTCACCGCTGAGGACCTCGCCGACGCCAGCACGCAGCCATCGAGCGAAGCACTTCCTGCACCGGCTCCAGTGGTCGAAGGACACGGCTAGCTTGGCTTGCCGGTGCGGCTTCCGTGCCTCAGCGCCGGCACAACCGCGTCCAATTTGATCTACGTCACCGAGACGACCGCGTGAATCTGGCGGACTGGGTTGCGGCCTCTTGGCCGACTGCCCGCAATCCCGCACGAGCACGCCATGGCGCTGGCAAGAGGCAAATCAAAGAGCGTCCTCCAGGGGCGCGCCATTGTGGTGGCGAGCTTCCTCTCCGCCCTGCTTGCCGGATGCGCCGGCGCGCAGCTCGTCTCGTCGGGACATGCCCCAGTTCAACAGCCTCTGCACCTGTCTGCGCACGAGAGCGAGCACATGCGCGCCGGCATGCGCGCGTTTCTCGAAAGCATCGAGGGCGTCACGCGGGGAATCGCTGAGAACAAGCGCTCTGCTATCGCCAGGAGCGCCAAGAGGTCGGGGTGGAGCATGATGGACGCAACCGCTACTGAGACAGCGCTCAAGCTCCCTCCGCAGTTCGTCGCCGTCAGCATCGACACGCATCAGAAGTTCGACGACTTGGCGGCATCCGCTTCATCTGGCGCGCCAAAGGCGAAACTGCTCGAGGATCTCGGCCATATCCTCGCCAACTGCACGTCCTGCCACGCCATGTATCGGCTCGCCCCGTAACCGCGCACCTGATTAGCTCGGGTCACGAACAGCGGGCAGTTCCGCCCCTCTGCCCAGCGCCGCCACCGCGACGTCTCCGTCCGTCACGTAGTGATTGATCTGCTTGCCGATCGGCGCACCCGCTTGCTCCCAAAGCACCGGTCCAATAGCCTTTGCACCCTGCAATTCGCCGATGATGAAATCTCGCTCCGCATTTGTATCGGAATCCGTCGCGTGCGTGATCTGGAACGTGAGCGTGGTCAGCCCGAACCCGGTATCGCGCGTCCCCGCACCGACCCACGGCACGCGCGCCCCCGGAGCCGGCGTATCCGTGTTGAGCCAGAAGCTCGCGGTGTCGATGTCCTGGATGTCCTCGATCCTGCGCCCCCAGAAGCGCACATGATGGCGCTTGCGCGGACTGTCCCCGATTGGCTTCTGGAAGCCGATATCCTGGCCCCGCCCGAACAGATAGAGCGTCGAGAATGGTGCAGCGGGGTACGGCCGGTTCAGCACGAACGCCTTCACCATCCGCCACGAGCTCGACAGCGTGAGCTTGTCGGCCTCGGTCCAGCCGATGGTGGCGAACGCAGCCCGCAGCTCATCGAGAGTGCCGTAAAGCGCAACATTGACCGGGTCGGCGGGCAGCCCGTCCGCGGAAACGCTGAAGCTCGGAACGCGGCGCCGCTGCAGCACTTTCAGTCCCATGCGCACGGCATAGGGCAGGATGATGTAGGCCCCGGCGGCGTACGTGATGGCGAGCGCCAGCGTCATCGGGAGCGTCTGGTCGGCAAAGTCCCACACGACGAACACGATCAGCCAAATGCTGATCGCGCCGATGGCGACTATGGCGAGGCGCTGCAGCGTCCGGATGAGAAACCTCACGTCGCCCCTCGCTTGCCTCAGTATCCGCTCTGCCGAATGAAGCTTTCGGGCGTCCCGTCCTCCGGGTTTACGAAGATGACATCTTTCGGGTCGCGGCGCGGGCTGTCGATAGAGAGAAAAACCAGCGGCTCCTCGATGATATCGGGAAGCGCGTGCACCACGCCCCGCTCGAAGTGCAAAAGCTCGCCCGGACTGAACTCGGCTTTCGTCGCAGGGTCGCCCATCCAGAACGTCCCGCGCCCCGAGAAGACGTAGAGATACTCGTCGCACTGGGAATGATAATGCGGCGGCGTCGGCTTGTAGACGCGGAACACGCGCGCACTCGCCGATGGGCGGTCGGTAAGGTACCGGTCTACCAGCAGTGTGTCCGCGCTCGCCGGCAAGGCGGCGGCGATCGCTGCGATGTCGAACCGGCCCATGGCCGGCGCATTTTTCTCGCCCATCTCTGCAACCCCGACTCTTCTTCCATGCCCGTAAGCAGGTTTTAGCGTATCCCCGGTTAACGTCGCGCCGCCGACAGGGGAGCAGTTGCATGGCACACGTGGAACGAACCGCACCGATCGCGGCGCCGATGGGCGCCGACCTATCGCTTGCCGCACTCATCCTGCTTGGCACGCGCTTCGTCCAAGGCTTCATCTTCTGGGGCGGGGCCACCCGGCGGCTCATCTATGATATCCACGACGTCGCCGGCGTCGAGCACGCGGTCAAGCTCGACTTCGACCTGCCCGGGTTTGTCGCCGCCAAGCTGACCCATGCCCTGCCGGGCGCCCTTTGGGTGCAGGCGCCGATCGAATGGACGCTACGCCAGCCGGATCTCATTGTCGCCTCCGTCTGGCTCTGGACCTTCGCCGAGCTCGCCGTTGGTCTCGGCCTGATGCTCGGTATCGCCACCCGCGCCAGCGCGCTCGTTAGCATCTGGCTCAACGTCGTCCTCATGGTCATCTTCGGATGGATGGGCTCGACCTGTCTCGACGAATGGACGATGGCCGTCTCCGGCGTCGCCATGAGCTCGGCAGTATTCCTCGCCGGTGCCGGCTCCTACTCGCTCGACAATCGCTATGTGACCGGCTCGGACTTTGCGCACACCAGGGCTTGGATGCCTTGGATTTTCAGCGGACCGCTCCCCGACGCGACCCTGCGCAAGCTCGCACTGCGTCTCGGCTTCGCCAGCGCGCTGTTTACGGTCATCACCTATCAGATCCTGTTCGGAGCGGTCGTCTCGCCACTGCACTCCCGCGTCAACTTCCACCGCCACGACATTGCCGTCTCGGCGCCCGTAGTGGCACCTGACGGCAGCGTGAAGTTCGACGCCTATGTCGATGCCGGACCCGACACAGGTGCAGCCTACATCGTTGCGGCAAAGCTTCTCGACGGATCGGGCGAGCTGCTCGCGGAGTGGAGCGGTGAGGCGCTCGCCGCTCTACCCGAGGCCGCCATCCACAACGTCTATCCTTATGTCTGGGCGTCGCAGTTCAAGACCGAGCGCATCGGCTTCAGTGGCCAGACAGGAGCACGGGCAACGATCACGTTGCCGGCACCGACAACCGTAAAGCCCACTGAAAGCAGCACGCGCGTGCTGCTTCTCGAGGCAATCGACGGCACCATCTGGCGGGGCGTAGCCGGCAACCAGCCCGCCCCGTGAAACCCTAGCCTTCGCGGTTTGGCGTTCCGAGGATATGCGATTTCGGCGGCAGCATCACGCTGTCGAAATCCTGCGTGAACATCGCCGCCGCAAAGAACGCCACGGCCCGGAGCGGCTCCTTGCCCGTGTTGACGAGGTCATGGCGAACGTTCGTCGGCAGCACGAAGACGCTTCCCGGCCCGACCTCGAACTTCCCATCCTCCATCTGCAGCTCGCCCGAGCCGGCGATGATGTACTGCGTCTCCTCGGTCGCATCGGTATGCCAGCCGAGGTGGCCGCCCGGAGCGATCTCGTAGACGATAGTCGACGACTGATCCGCATGGTTGCCGCCGCAGGTCGCGAACGACGCCCTCCAGTTGACCGCCGGATCATCGACGCTGCTGACTTTGATGCGCTCGAGCTTATTGCTGTCGATCACCGGTGGCCCATCGGCGCGCTTCGGCTTCGATGAACGCTTAGTCGCGCCCGATTTTCCAGCAGTATGTGGTGTCGGAATCATGTGCTCGCCTCCATCCGCAATCCTGCAGCCAGACTATGGTTCTTCCGGCCCGCATCAACGCCGCACGGAGGATGTGGTTTGGGCCACCTTGCCTCGCCTCGGCGCATTCGCCTCGAAATGCTGAATTCAGACCAATGATCATGGCGACTTGACCGCCGCTTGGGCGACCGCCACCCTCCGACCACGAGAGGGAGGAGCAAATGGCGAAGCAAGGGGCGAAGCGCGGAAAGATCCGGGCCGGCATGGGCGGATGGACCTTCGAGCCCTGGCGCGGCACGTTCTATCCGGACAAGCTCCCGCACTCCAAGGAGCTCACCTATGCGGCCGAGCACGTGCCCACCATCGAGGTGAATGGCACGTTTTACCGGACGCAGACACCCGCGACGTTCGCCAAGTGGGCGAGCGAAACGCCCGCTGGCTTTGTCTTTTCGCTCAAGGGCCCGCGCTACGCCGTCAATCGCCGCGTACTTGCCGAGGCCGGGGACAGCATCAAGCGCTTCATCGATTCAGGCCCCCTGGAGCTCGGCGACAAGCTCGGCCCGATGCTGTGGCAGTTCGCTCCGACCAAGAAATTCGACGCGGAGGACTTCGGTGCCTTCCTCGAGCTGCTGCCACCCAAGGTCGGCGACAAAGCCCTCCGCCACGTGGTCGAGGTTCGGCACGACAGCTTCTGCACGCCGGAATTTGTCGGCCTGGCACGCGAGCACAACGTGCCGATCGTCTTCGCCGAGCACGAGACCTATCCTGCCATTGCCGATGTCACCGGCGACTTCATCTATGCCCGCCTGCAAAAGGGCAGCGACGATGTGAAAACAGGCTACCCGCCGAAAGCGCTCGATGCCTGGGCCGAGCGCTTCCAGACCTGGACCGAGGGGGGCATCCCGGCTGACCTCCCCCTCATCGACACGAAGCACAAGCCTGACAAGAAGCCCCGCGACGCCTACGTCTACTTCATTCACGAGGGCAAGGTGCGTGCGCCTCATGCCGCCATGGCCCTGATGCAGCGCGTCGACGGTTGAGAACCTGTTACCCTTCAGATCGTTACTCTGGATTGACCGCGGAGCAGAGATGGAGGCCTGCCATGGCATCGAGAGCCAAGCCCAAGTCCAAGGCACGCAGCACATCGATAGCCAAGACGTCCGCGCGCCGAAAGACTACTTCGCAGCAGCCCACGAAGAAGTGGTCGCAGGCAGTCGCACTTCACAGCAACGCCATGACGCTCGAGCCCGACGTCTTCACGCTCGATGATCCCAAAGAGATCGCTGCATCGCTAAAGCGTTCCGCCGAACGCAGCAGGCGCCGCAAATCCGAGCCCTATCGCTCGGCGATGTCGATGCTGACGTTCTACGTCAATCGCGCCGGCAGAAAGCTTCCCGCCGCCCGCAAGCGTATCCTCGAGCAAGCGAAAGACGAGCTGCGCAAAGCGTTCGGTCGGGAGAGCTGAGCGAACACTGCGCGATCGTCACACGCGCGTTGCACAAATGACTCTTCTTTCGGCAACGCGACTCTGATCTAAGGATTGCACCGGCCCAGCCGGTCAGACGGCCACAAGCGCCGCAAACGGTGTCAGACCTTCGTGGTCTGACACCATTCTCACTTCCCTCACACCGCGCGAAAAATCAAAGCCGTTCGAGGAACGGTACGGGATCGACGGGCTTGGAGCCCTGTCGCAGCTCGAAGTGCACCTGCGGCTGGTCGACGGAACCGCTGCGCCCAGCCGTCGCGATCACTTGCCCGCGCTGCACCTTGTCGCCGCGCTTGACCATGAGCTGGTCGTTGTGCGCGTAGGCCGTGACCCAGCCGTTATCATGGCGCAAAAGGATCAGATTGCCGTAGCCCTTCAGCTCCGAGCCCGCATACGCGACCGTTCCGCCTTCGGCAGCGTGCACCGACGTGCCGAGCGGCACCGACATGTTGATGCCGTCGTTGTGCGTGCCGTCCGACCGCTGCCCGAAGCCGCTGATGATGCGCCCGCTTACCGGCCAGCGCAGCTTGTCGCTGGCAACCGACTGGCGCGGCGGCATAACGGTCGCCACGTCATTGTTGACGTTGCGCGTCGCAACTTGCGTGTAGTTGCTGCCGCTCGGCTGCGACCCGTTGATGATCGTCGGCTGATTGGACGGAGCAATGCCGCCGCTGTCGTACGACGGGGAATTGGACGCGGGCGGCGCGACTGCCACCTGCTGCATCGGCTGGCTCGCCCCACCGCCCGAGCCCGGAACGCGCAACACGGCACCGGCCTTCACGCTGCGTGCATCCGTGATGCCGTTGGCCTGCTGCAGCTCGGCCACCGACACACCATGCGCACGCGAGATCGCGTAGATCGATTCCCCCGGGCGTACCGTGTGCGAGCCGCGATATTTGCCATCGAGGTCGGCCGGCACCGGCCGCGGCTGGATGCTCGCCGTCTGCGTCACAGGTGCAACCGACGCGCGCTGCGCGGCAACGCCCTGCGGCAGATACAGCCTCTGCCCCAGCTTCAGGTCGGGGCTCGACATGTTGTTGAGCTGCATGAGCTCGGCGACCGACACGTTGTGCCGGCGCGCGATGCCATACAGCGTATCGCCCGACTGCACTTCGATCGCATCGCCAGGGTTGGCGAGCGACGGCGTCGGCTGAGGATCGTAGCGATTCGTCGAAGCGGTTGACGCCGGTGGCACGGTGCCGTAGCGCCCGTTGGCCGTGTACGAGTTGTAGTTCGAGGACGTGTTCGGCCTCGACGAGCCGTACGAGTTCGAGCCGTATGAATTGTTGTAGCTCGCCGCATCGTTGCGCGAGTTGGAAGCGTAGTTCGTACCCGTGCGGCCGCCCGAATAGGCCGAGGGCGTGGCATCGGGCAGGTTCTGGCTGGCGACGCTGTTTTGGCCATACGAGCGCGGCGCGTTGTAGGGAGCACCACCGCCCCCGTAGCTGTCGTTGCCCAGGTTGCTGCGGCCGTAGCCCGAGGCCGTCTGCTGCTGCGGCTTGTCGTCAGCGAAGCTGAAGCTGGGGCCTGAAAGGGAGGCGGAGCATCCCCCCCCGAGGGCCGCAACGAGGATGGCGGCGGCGCGGGCCGATGGCTGGATGAGCGTGAATCCGCGGCGATTGAAACGCATAAAACGCATCATGATACGCACCTTTACTGCCAACCTTCCATTAATCCTTAAGGAGTTAATGGACCCTTAACGGAGGCAGCAGGGCTGCTGAATTTCCTGGCAGACACGAGCGGGCATGATCGCCCTTCGTGCCCTGAGTAGGCAGAAAATCTACGCATGCATTGTGCTTAGTTAACGACTACGCCGCGACGACTTCGCGGCAGCGCCATGGCAATCGCCCGCCGGTTAGGCGAGGTCACCAAGGACCGCCGGCCCACCCACAACGGTCATCCTCGGCTTTATGCCGAGGACCCATCTCACCGCTCGCTCCGGCGCTCGCGAGTAGAGCCTGGATCCTCGGGACAAGCCCGACGATGACAGTAGAGCCAGGGAACTCTGCCCTAAAGATCGCCGCCGGCCGCCCGCTTGCGGGGGAAATCCTTGTCGAAGGCACGCTCGAGCTGCTGGCGCGTCGACGGATCGGTGAGGTCGAGGCACAGCGGCGTCACCGAGATGCGCCGCGCATCGATGGCCGCAAGGTCTGTTCCCTGCACCAGCGTCGACGGCGGGCGCTCGAAGTTGAACCAGAAGTACGGCATGCCCCACGGATCGCTACGCTCGTCGATGCGCAGCGAGGCCTGATCGCGCCTCCCCTGCCGCGTTACCTCGATGCCCGTCACCGCGTCGGGCGGGCAGGCCGGATAGTTGACGTTGAGCACGATGTCCTTCGGCCAGTCGGATTCCAGCAGGCGCGCGATGAGCCCAGGACCGTGCGTCAGCGGCGTCTCCCAATGGATCTTGCCTTCCTCGAGCGAGCCGCCGACCTGGCTCATGGCGATCGAGCGCACGCCGAGCAGCGAGCCCTCGATGGCGGCGGCGATGGTGCCCGAGTAGGTCACGTCCTCGGCGAGGTTGGAGCCGTGGTTGATACCCGACAGCACGAGGTCCGGAGGATGATCGATGAGGAAATGGCGCACCGCCATGATCACGCAGTCCGTCGGCGTGCCGCGCAGAACGAACGTGCGCGCATCCGTCTGGCGCACGCGTAGCGGCTCATGCAGCGTCATCGAGTGCGAGGCGCCGGACTGGTTCTTCTCCGGCGCGACGATCCACACATCGGAGGAAATTTCCTCCGCGATGCGCTTGAGGTGCTCCATGCCCTCCGCGCCGATGCCGTCGTCGTTGGTGACGAGAATACGCATGTTCTTACAGCTCTCCTCGGCTACCAACGCTCTCCCTCCCCCTTGATGGGGGAGGGCTGGGGAGGGGGTGGTGCAGCGCCCTCGATGTCGTGGACACCCCCCACCCTGACCCTCCCCCGCAAGGGGGGAGGGAAAGAGAGGAAGATCGCCTCAACGCGGGCCCGCATCCAATCATCACGCGGCCTTCTCGATGACGGCGAGGCCGCCCATGTACGGACGCAGCGCCTCCGGCACGATGACCGAGCCATCCGCCTGCTGGTAATTCTCCAGCACCGCAATGAGCGTGCGCCCGACCGCGAGGCCCGAGCCGTTCAGCGTGTGCACGAAACGCGTCTCCTTGCCGCCCTTCGGCTTGTAGCGCGCGTTCATGCGCCGCGCCTGGAAGTCGCCGCACACCGAGCACGAGGAAATCTCGCGATACGTGTTCTCGCCCGGCAGCCACACCTCGATGTCGTAGGTCTTCTGCGACGCAAAGCCCATGTCGCCGGTGCAAAGCAGGATGGTGCGGAACGGCAGCCCGAGCCGCTTCAAGACTTCCTCCGCGCACGACGTCATCCGCTCGTGCTCGGCGAGGCTCTCCTCCGGCGTCGTGATCGAGACGAGCTCGACCTTGGTGAACTGGTGCTGGCGGATCATGCCGCGCGTGTCTTTGCCGGCAGCGCCCGCTTCGGAGCGGAAGCACGGCGTCTGCGCCGTCAAGCGCATCGGCAGCTTCGCCTCGTCGAGGATTTCCTCGCGCACGAAGTTGGTCAGCGACACCTCGGCCGTCGGAATGAGCCAGAACCCGTTGACGGTCTGGAACAGGTCCTCGGCGAACTTTGGCAGGTTGCCGGTGCCGTAGGCCGCGTGATCCTTCACCAAGAGCGGCACGATGTTCTCGGTGTAGCCGAACTCGGTCGTATGCAGGTCGAGCATGAATGCGCCGATGGCACGCTCGAGCCGCGCCAGCGCACCCTTCAAGACGACGAACCGAGCGCCCGAGATCTTCGCCGCCGTGGCGAAGTCCATTAAGCCGAGGCCTTCGCCGATGTCGAAGTGCTGCTTCGGCTGAAAGTCGAGCTTCGGCGGTGCACCGACCTTGCGCACCTCGACGTTGTCCTTCTCGTCCTTGCCGAGCGGTACGTCGCTAAGCGGCAGGTTCGGGATGACCGACAGCGCGTCGCGCAGCTTGGCATCGAGCGCGCGCTCGGCTTCCTCGCCCTTCGCCAGCTCATCCTTCAGCGCCGCCACCTCGGCCATCAGCTTCTCGGCCAGCGCCTCGTCTTTTGCCGCCTTGGCCTTGCCGATCTCCTTCGAGGCGGCGTTGCGGCGCGCCTGCGCTTCCTGCAGCTTCGTCACATGTGCGCGCCGCGCCTCATCGAGCGCGATCAGCTCCGCCGACTGCGGAGCAAGACCGCGCTTCTTCAAGCCGGCGTCGAATGCTTCCGGGTTCTCTCGGATCCACTTGATGTCGAACACGTCGGCCTCTGCTCACTGACGATGCGGGCTTTGAACGTCATCCCGGCGGAGGCCGGGATCCACGACACCTCGAAAAGCGGGTGCGGAAACTTGCGTGGATGCCGGCCTTCGCCGGCATGACGGGATGAAACGACCTACCGTGCCCTACTACGACGGATCGTTGAATTACGCGGGACGGTATAGTGG
>JAEXXM010000050.1 GCA_023405815.1 Pseudomonadota bacterium
TGATTCCCAAGAGTCCATATCGACGGAATCGTTTGGCACCTCGATGTCGGCTCATCTCATCCTGGGGCTGGAGCAGGTCCCAAGGGTATGGCTGTTCGCCATTTAAAGAGGTACGTGAGCTGGGTTCAGAACGTCGCGAGACAGTTCGGTCCCTATCTGCCGTAGGCGTCGGAGAATTGAGAGGAGCTGCCCCTAGTACGAGAGGACCGGGGTGGACGTACCTCTGGTGGACCTGTTGTCACGCCAGTGGCACAGCAGGGTAGCTATGTACGGACGAGATAACCGCTGAAGGCATCTAAGCGGGAAACTCACCTCGAGATTAGTTCTCCCTCGAGAGTCGTGGAAGACCACCACGTTGATAGGCCGGGTGTGGAAGTGCAGCAATGCATGCAGCTTACCGGTACTAATAGCTCGATAGACTTGATTGCTCTCATTATGCAATGCTCATCGTAATGTCTTGCCGCTACGGCGCGCTCTGTTCGCGCCGCGGCAACGGCAGGGTGGCACTTGTGCCGGCGGCCTCCGCAAGGATGGCCGCTCAGCGCCTGGCGGCGCTTAGGCACTGCGTGTGCTGCCTCGATGAGCGTAGGAACGCAAGGAAGACCAGAACAGAAGTCATCTCACTTTTCCGCCGACCTGGTGATAATGGCGGAGTGGCTGCACCCGATCCCATCCCGAACTCGGCCGTGAAACGCTCCAGCGCCAATGGTACTGCGTCTTAAGACGTGGGAGAGTAGGTCGTCGCCAGGTCTGCAGAGAAGTGAGACGCTTCGAAGAACAAAGTTATTCAAATATCCCCTCTTTCATCGATCGACAAAAACCGCCCGGGCTCGCCGCTCGGGCGGTTTTCGTTTGTGCGCCGGGGGAGTTGCGAAAGTCACTTCGCAATCACTAGCACGTTGGGCTAGTCTCGCCTTCTTTAGGTTGTGAGGGACGCCGTTGCTCAACCGGCACGGCGCTGCGGGGATGGCTCCAGCAAACATCAATAAGAAGATGCAGGCCGAGATGCGTCAGGGGCACGAGTCGCGGCTGCCACTGTTTCGAAGGGTTGAAAAGGAATTCGGGGGCCGCACGCTTGTGACATACTTCACGAGCTTCACGTACCCGGCCCCGATTTCGGATGATGATTGTGAAATGCTGCAGAGCGTCTTGCAGGCCATCGACTTATCAAAAGGCCTAGTCCTCATGATTAGCTCGCCTGGCGGCGATGGGCTTGCGGCAGAGAGAATAGTAAATATCTGCCGGGCTTACAGCGGGACCGGTGACTACTGGGCGCTAGTTCCCGGAAGGGCAAAATCAGCAGCCACAATTATCTGCATGGGCGCAAGCAAGATATTTATGGCACCGTCCTCCGAACTTGGTCCTGTAGATCCCCAGATCATCAGAAAGGAAGGTGATGGGTACAGAGTATATTCAGCACACAGTTTGGTGCAGGGGTACGATAAAATATTCTCGGATGCTGTGAAGACCAAGGGTAATCTAGAGCCATTCATAATGCAACTTCAAAAATACGATCATAGGGAGATTCAGAACTACAAGTCTTCTATCGCCTTGTCTGAAAGCCTAGCAGTGAAAATTCTGTCAACTGGGATGTGCAAGGGAAGAAGCGTTGCGGATATTAGCAAGAAGATAAGGATGTTCATCCAACCGGATGCTGGGACGGTTGTTCATGGCCGACCCATATATTCGCAGGAAGCGGTTGAATGTGGTTTGAAGGTCGAGCCTCTGGACGTTAATTCGCCAACTTGGAGGCCCATCTACGAACTTTATTCACGTACCAACCGTTATGTGTCAACTTACGCTCGCAAGGCTGTAGAAAGCCGGACGGAAGCTTACTATCAGCAACCTCCTCGCGGGAGCTAAGCGATGTCTATTCCCCGATCGCCAAAGTTCCGGGCCGCGGAACGCCGATTGAAGGAAATCGAAAAATCGATAGGTAAGCCGAAAGCCGAGTCGCGTGACGCGGACATCTATCTTCCATGGGAGTCCGATGACGCGCTTCCCGAGCCGAACAGTCTTCCGGCCGCGTCCTGCGATGCTGATGAACCTGAATTAGTCGTCAACCTCGATCGATAGTCGAGGCCTGGGCGCGGGCGATTTTCAACAGGCGCCGCGTGCGCGCGCGGGCGATCTCGTGCGTCACGCGAATACCCGTGAGACCGCCGGTGATGTTACGCCGCAGGATGTAATAGCGGAAGAAGAGCACCGGGTACTCGATCGGCAGCCGCGCCAGCACCGACAGGCGCGACTTCTTCAATTCCTTCGCCTGCAGGTCGGTGTAGCTCTCGAGCTTGCGGCGCACATGAGCGATCGATCGCCACGAGTAGTGAAAGGCAACACCGTGCAACTGGCCGACAGGGAAGTCCTTCGTATCGACGGTGTCGTGCACGCGGCTCTCGCGGAAGCGTACGCGCCGACGGTCATATAGCCGCACGTAGTTGTGATAGTCGGCCCAAAGCCGCGGGCGCTCCTTGCCGGGATAGACCGTCACCTGCCTGAAGCGATAGGCGGGTAGGAGCCCGGCGGGTGCCCGCATCAACGCCGCGATCTCGCGCGCGAGCTCGGGGGTCACCACCTCGTCGGCATCGAGATTGAGGATCCAATCGTTCGAGGCACAGTCCTCGGCGAAGCGCTTTTGCGGACCGTAGCCGTCCCAGGCGTGGAAAAAAGTCTTGGCGCCAAGCGCTTCAGACTTTGAAACCGTGTCGTCGGTCGAGCCGGAATCGACGACGACGATCTCATCGACGATGCCTTGAACCGCGCGAATGCAGCGCTCGATGCGGTCGCCTTCATTGTGGGCGATGATGCAGCAGCTCAGCCCCATGGATCTAACCGCTCAACTGCGCTGCCCGCCGAAGCTCGGCAGGCGTTTGGCGATCGAGCGCTTCATGCGCTGAAGGAAGGTCGTCGCGCGCTTGGGCTGGAAGGGATCGTGCGCGTGGCGATCGTCGCCGATGTGGTCGGCGACGCCGGGCACGACCAGGGCAATACGCATGCCGCGATCTTTCAGGAACTTGCTCAGGTTCTCCTCGGTCACGAACTTGGCGAACGGTCCGACCTCGCGCCAGAGCGACATGCGTGCGATCGAGGGATTGAAGGAATAGGAGAACCACTTGGGATGGGCGTCGAGATCCCAGACGAGATAGTCGATGCCGTCGTGCGTTTCTTTTTTTGCGCTCTTCTGGAAGCGCGGATCGTAGACGCGATGGGCGATGCAGACGACGGCGATGTCGGGGCGCGCTTCGAGAAATTTCGTTACCTTCTCGATGTCGATGCCGCGCGTGAAGCCCCAGTCGTCCTCCAGGTGCAGGACGTAAGGCGTCGCGAGCGTCGCGTAATGCGCATCGATGGCGCGCATCTGGCCGAGCTTGGGAAGATTGACGCGCATGTCGACGGTAGGGAATGCGCGCGCGAAGTCGGCGGCCGCGGCGCTGTTCTCCGAATCCTCCGAAACGATGATGCGGTCGACGTCGAAATAGCGCTGGAGGGAGGTGATGGTCTCGCCGAGCAGGTCGAAGCGACCGCAGCTGGTCAGGACCGTGGTGAACTTCTTGGGGTCTACCTTGAACTTGGACGTCATTGGGAGGCTATCCAGAGGTCATCCCGGCGGTCGTTTCCGGGACCTAGCATGCGACTGGCGTGGAGGGCGGGATGACTGGATCCCGGGGACAAGCCCCGCGATGACATAGCACGGCTGGGTCGAAGTGATGGCGTAGTCTGCTAGCTCCCGAGCTGATAAAGCGCAAGCACGGCCAGCGAGAGGGCGCCAATCCAAAGGGCCACCCGGCTCCAGCGGGCCTGACGCGCATCTTCCAGGGCAATCTGGCGCACGGTCTCCTCGTCGAGGCGCAGGCCGTCGCGGGCCATGTCATTGAGGGCGATTGCGGTCTGCTGGCCCTGGGCGAGAAGGGCCGGAAGATCGGCAAAGATCTTGCCAATGGCCGAGGCGCCCTCGCCTGCTTCGCGCAGGCGGCCGACGGGGCCGAGGTTGTCCTCGATCCATTTCTTGGCGACAGGCTCGGCGGCGACCCACATGTTGAGCTCGGGGTCGAGGCTGCGTGCCACACCCTCGACGACCACCATCGTCTTTTGCAGCAGGATTAGCTCCGGCCGCGTCTGCATGTCGAAGACTTCGGTATAGGCGAAGAGCTGGCCGAGGAGATCGGCCATGGAGATTTCCTCGGCCGTGCGCCCGTGGATCGGCTCGCCGATGGCGCGCAGCGCCTGCGCGAACACCTCAACGGGGTGATGTGGGGGGACGTAGCCGGCCCAGAAGTGCACCTCGGCCGCGCGCTTATAGTCGCGCGTGATGAGGCCGTGCAGGATCTCGGCGAGGAAGCGGCGCTCCTTGTGCCCGAGGCGCCCCATGATGCCGAAATCTACGGCGACGAGGCGACCGCCGCGGTCGACGAACAGGTTGCCCTGATGCATGTCGGCGTGGAAGAAGCCGTCGCGCATCGCCTGCTTCAGGAACGAGCGCATGACGGTGAGGCCGAGCGCCTTGCGATCTATGCCGGCTTCGGCCAGGGCGGCCTTGTCCGCCAGCTTGATGCCGTCGATCCATTCGACGGTGAGTACGCGTTTTGCCGTGCGTTTCCAGTCGACCTCGGGGACGCGGAAATCCTCGTCGCCCGCGGTGTTGTCGGCCATCTCCGAGATGGCTGCCGCCTCTAGGCGCAGGTCCATCTCCAGCTCGGTCGAGCGCTTCAAAGTGTCGACGACGGCGGTCGGCTTCAGACGGCGCGAGGGGGGATGCCAGCGCTCGATCTGGCGCGCGGCGAAATAGTAGCTATCGAGATCGCGGCGGAACTGGCGCTCGATGCCGGGGCGCAGGATCTTCACCGCCACCTCACGGCGCGCTCCGTCGGGATCGATCACGGCCGCCCGGTGCACCTGGGCGATCGAAGCGGCGGCGACCGGCGGGCCGAACTCGGCGTAGTGGTCCTCAAGGCGCCCGCCGAGCGCCTCCTCCACTGCCTTTCGCGCCTCGGCCATGGAGAAGGGCGGCAGGTTATCCTGCAGCGATGAAAGCTCGCCGGCGAGCTCGGGGCCGATGACGTCGGCGCGGGTCGCCAGGAACTGGCCGAGCTTGATGTAGCTGGGGCCGAGGCTGGTGATGGCATTGGTGAGGCGCTTGTCGCGGGGCTCGCCGGCACGCAAGGGCGCCGACAGCCAGCGTATGGGAGCGGTCAACGTGCGCGCGAGGCGCAAGGGCGGCGGTACCGGCGTGCCCGGCGGCACGAAGCGGACGCCGTGCTGCGCGAGCACGAGGCCGGCCCTCGCCAGCCGCAGAGAGTTGGTGATCGCTCCGGCCATCGGCGCGGCTTCGTCCTTCGCTTCGGTTCGCCGACAGGCTGGCGGCAGATTGCCCCTAACCCGGATCGGGTCAAGGATCATATGCGGCAACGGTTTCGATGCCGTGCCGCGCCTCGCCGCGGGAGATACAACTCAAATCGCGGCGCAGTGGAACTCATGGCCCAGGCAGCGATTTTTTAGCCAGTCTAAAGGACTTACTTCGCTTATCATGGCGCGCGAATGTGCCGCGGTGACGCGTGGCTATGCCCATCATGAGGAGGCATCCTTCCTTGCCGACCTGCATCCTGATCGTCGACGACCACCCGCTGTTCGTGGAGGCCCTCGAGCAGGTGATCCAGGCCACGTTCGCCGACGCTGCCGTGACGAAAGCGACGTCCATCGAGACGGCGCGCGGCGCACTGGACAGCGGGGGCCCCTTCGATCTCGTGCTGCTCGACCTGTCGATGCCGGGAACGCGCGGGCTGGAGGGCGTGATCGAGCTGAGGACGCGCTATCCCAAGCTGCCAATCGTCGTCATCTCGGCGCTGGAGGATGCGCGCATCATCCATGAGGTGATGCAGTGCGGCGTTGCCGGCTACATCTCCAAGTCGACGCGGGGCGGCGACCTGGGGCGGGCCTTGAAGGACGTGATGGACGGCACGGTGGTGGTTCCCAAGGACTATCAGCCGCCGACTGCATCGGGGGCCTCGGACGCATCCGATCTCGCAGTGCGCATCGCGACGCTGACGCCGCAGCAGGTGCGGGTGCTGCACATGCTGCGGCAGGGGCTGCTCAACAAGCAGATTGCCTACGATCTCGGCGTCGGCGAGACGACGGTCAAGGCGCACGTATCGGAGATCCTGCGCAAGCTGAAGGTCGCCTCGCGCACGCAGGCGGTGATCGAGGCCGCGAAGATCGACTTCGATTCGATCCTCGGCGATCGCCGCGACGATTAGATGCCAGCTGTCATCCCGGGCGAAGCGAGCACCGCGAGAGAGACCCGGGACCCAGCACAAGAAATGCCGAAGGCACTAAAGGGGCTTCGCCGCACTTTGCGCTGGGTCCCGGACAGCGCCTCGCTTCGCTCGCCGCTTCCGGGATGACAGGGCGGCTGCGCGTGCTAGCGTGATGCTGCCGAAGCGCGGGCGAAGAGGTGCAGCATCAGCGCGCGCAGCTCGGCCGGCTTGACGGGCTTCAGCAGCAACTCGCACCCCTGTGCGCGGGCCGTGTCGGCAATCGATGCGGCGCGGTCGGCGGTGATGATGATGGCGGGTATGGCGGCGCCTGCCCGGCTGCGGATGGCGCGGACGGCGTCGATGCCGTTAGCGCCGTTGTCGAGATGATAATCGGCGAGAATGATGTCGGGTGCGAAGGATGTCGCGCCGGCGGACGTCAGTCCGGCGATGCCTCGGGCCGGGAGCACCTTGCAGTCCCAGCGTTCGAGCAGGGTCTGCATCGCCTCGAGGACGCTCGGATCGTTGTCGATCACCACGACCTTGGCGGCGGCGAGGCCGAGCGCGCTCGATTTGAGCGTTGCCGGCGTCGCGGGCGCGTCGGCGGTCGAGAACTTCGCCCAGCGTGGCGCGTACACCGAGAACCTCGTGCCCTGGCCGCTGCGCGAGCACAGCTCCAGCGGATGTCCGAGCGCCTCGGCCATGCGCTGCACGATGGAGAGGCCGAGGCCGAAGCCGCCGATCGCCGGGCGGTCGGTCGCGCCTCCGCGCTGGAACTCCTCGAAGATCATGGCTCGGTCGGCTTCGTCGATGCCAGGCCCCGTGTCCCACACTTCCATGCGCACGGTATCGCCGCGGCGGCGGGCGAGAAGGAGAATACCGCCTTTCTCGGTGTATTGGACCGCGTTGGCGAGGAGGTTCTGGAGGATGCGGCGGAGCATGAGGGGATCGGAGACGACGCCGAGTCCGTTGCCGGCCCATTTCAGCGACAGGCCTTTTGTTTTCGCCTGCGGCTCGATGTCGAGGGCGAGAGAGGCGAAGAGGTCGTCCAGCGCCACCGTACGCAGCGTTGGGGTGACGACGCCGGCTTCCAGCTTGGAGATGTCGAGGATCGACTTCAGAAGCTCCTCGATGGTGGTCAGGGCGTGCTCGATCCTTTGTGCGACGACGCGTTGCGGTCCGGCCTCATCGGATTCGGCGAGTGCGCTCGCCGAAAGTCGCGCGGCGTGCAGCGGCTGCAAGAGGTCGTGTCCGACGGCCGTGAAGAAGCGTGTCTTGAAGCGGTTGGCGCGCTCGGAGGCATCACGGGCGGCGAGCAGCTCGTCGTTGGTGCGCTCGATGCGTGCGAGCGCTTGAGTGAGCTCCTCGGTGCGCAAACGCACCTGGCTTTCGAGGGTGATCGCGGTCTGGAACAGCGAATAGGCGTTGGCCTGCTGGTCCATGGAGCGCTCGACGCGCTGCATCAGGGCAGCGTTTATCTTCTCCAGCTTGAGGATGCGCCGCTCCAGCTCCTCCAGGCTCGCGTCGGCCCTCTGCTGATCGAACAGCCGTTCCACGATTCAGGCCTCCCGGCGCCCGAAGGCAATACCTGTCAGAGTCTGGTTCAAGTGCATGGCGTTGTACTGCTCGCCGTAGGTGTGGAAGCCGGCAACCGAATATCTCTTGTAGAGCTCGTCCATTTGATGCCGGATCTGCCGCGACTCGGCGTCGAGCCGTCGCAGCATGCAGTCGAACCCGATTACGATATCGACGCCGCCAAGCGCAGTGTCGAGCTCGTGCAACGCCACCTCGGTAGAATTCAAAATATCGCGCGGCCGGGCGACGGTGAACACCAGACCTTCGTCTATGGCGCAAAAGAACGACAGGCTCCCGTCCGGATTCATGTTGCGGATGGAGCGGCAGTAGTAGTCGCCGCCAACCTTCACGACGAGGGGATAGGAGGCGAAGCTGAACGGGCCGAGCTCGTCCGGCTGAAGCCCGATGGCAGCGGCATACTCGCGTGCGGCCGGCTCGGCGTTGAGCTCGTGCACGATGCGATTCTCTGTGTCGGCGGCGGTGACGACGAGCTTGATGTCGGTGGGCTCGAAGTTCTGCGTCTTGAAGACGCGGAACGGATAATCGCTCTCGATCATCATGAGGATGGCGGCGCGTTGGGCGACGCGGCCATTGTGGATCATCACCGTGCGGTTGAAGCAGATGCCGTCACCGGCCGATCCGCCGATCAGCTCGATGTCGTCGAGCTCCCAGTGGATCGCGGCGACGATGTTCTCCTCGGCATTCGAGAGGCCGTCGACCAGCAGCAGGGCGAACACGTTGTTCTTGGGCAATCGCGCGGACGGTCCGCAGATCTGCGATTTGAGGCGGCGCACGGCCCCGGTGGCGCGCTCGACGCCGAACTGGTCGATGCCGGTGATGAGCTCGCTGTGCACGCGAAAGCCGTCGCGCGGAAACGCAATCAGCAGCAGGCCGCCCTGCATCATGCCCGCCGGGCCGATCTCGCCCGCCGTCGAGCAGCCGGACACCGGCACTCCGGGAAATGCCTCGCCGAGGGTTTGCGCGAGCACCTCGGCATCGTGATCGATGCCGAAAAAGACGATCATGTGCCGGAAGTCGCTGCCATCGAAGGCGGCCTTGGCGTCGTAGACCGCCTCGCGCGTCGACGGCAGCGAGCTTGCCGCAACGCGAATGCCGCAGCTACTTAGCGACGTGTTAGCCCTCAGCACTATGGTTTCCTCCGCCGCGCCTTCTTTCCGGGCGCCGCACGACAGAAGGGTGCCACAGCGCGAAAGGCGCGGCAAATCCTGGGGTTCTGGGGCGCCGGCCGGTGCTCAGCCAACCAGCAGCGGGTCGTTGGGGAGCAGCTGGCGCGTGAAGCGGACACCGGCGGACGAGCCACTGCACCAGGCAACGACCCCGGTGAATCGGCGTCCGCTCGGCAGCTCGATTTGCACCACGGTTTTGGGCACGAGCTGGGGCACACGCTCGAGGCCGAAGCCGCCGGGCGAGACGTCGCGCACGAAAGCCTGGGCGGTGATGCGGTTATACGTGAGCTGGCAGGGCTGGCAGACGGTCCGGCGGGCGGACTGGCGGCGCTGGGGAAGCTCCGGCAGCTCGATCTCGCCCGCTGCATTGACGCACGGTGAGCCGCCGATGATGACGTCCTGAAGCAGATTGTTGAGCAGCTTGGAGTTGCTCGTGTACTGCGCGGGGAGATGCTGCAGCTCGGCATGAAGCTGGCGGACGGCGAGCAGGGCGTCCTGGCAGGCACGGCGCCAGACACTCGACAGGTTCAGGAGATGGAGCGCAGTGGCGCGTTCCTCGCCGATGTGGTTGGCATCGGCGAAATAGCGGTCGAGGGCGATGCGCGCCGGTGCCAGGTCGTCGAAGAACTGGGTGACGAGGCGAACGGTGTTATCGTCGAGGTCGGTCTCGAGCATGCCGTTACGCAGAACGGAGACGATGGCTGGCTCGTTCGGCACATAGGGCTTCAGTCCCGCCTCGCCGCGCGCGGAGCCTTCGCGCTTAAACGCGTTGATGGCGCTGGCGATGGTTGCCGTGAGGAGCGCTGCGGAATGCACCTCGCACACCAGAGCCTCCAGCATGGGCATGCTGGCGTCAGGGTATTTCGGGCTGCTCTCCTGCTCTCTGCGGAGCCCCGCGGCGGATCCCGCGCGGCTCAGTCTGCCAAATGGCGGCACGGTCAGCTCTCGGCGCTGTTAACGAATGCCTTAGACTAGCCACCCAAGCTCTAACGTGTGGTTATCCTCAAGCGACGGAAATCGCATCGTTACGGTAAGGTAAACGCGGTCGAAGTGCAGCCGGCATTGCAGTGGGCACCCAACGCGGAACCCGCTAACGCGTGAGAACGATGAAGTCGGTGGCGTTCTCGCTCATCTCCAAGCTGCGCGGGTGATCGGAGACGATCAGAGAGCCACCGGTCCACAGCAACTCGGCAATTCTCTCACGCGCGCCCTCTGGGAGCTCGATGCGAGCGAGGGCACCTGCAGCCGTCTCCGGCGCCGCCGCCGGCTGCGGTGCTTCCTGCTTGTCCTTGTCGCGTCCACGGCGGGAAGGCGGCGCGGCAGATTCGGGCGGCATGGAGAGCGCCGTCCAGCGCATCGACGAGCCGTCGGGCGCCGCCTCGACTGCCGTGTAGACATGCGTCCCGAGCGGGCGGTCGGGATCGCGGATGGTGACCGGCGCCTCCCAGACCTCGGTCCAGTTCTGGCGGATGAAGACGCGGCCCTCCTTGCGGCTGACGAACACCGACACCTGCTCGCCGCGACGGTCGGCCTCGTCGACGAGCTTGGCGGCCGCCGTGGCGCGCTGGGTGGCGCTCTTGTAGGCCTCGACCGCGGCAAAGGCGGCCTGCGATTTCGTCTCCTCGCGTGCGCGTGCGTCCGCCAGCGCTGCCTGCGCCCGAGCGACATCCGCTTGCGCGGCCGTCTTCTCGGATTCGATCGACTGGGCGGGCGTCGCCGAAGGAGCAGCCTCAGGCGCTGCCGCGGGAGGAGCCGGCGCCGCGGCGCGGGCCTCGATAACGGCGAGTCTCGCCTCGGCACTCTTGAGATCGGCTTCCGCCTTGCGCACGTTATCCACCGCCTGGCGCGCTTCCCCACCGGCAGCCTGCGCCGCGGCGAGAGCGTTCTTGGCAGCGAGATCGGCGGCGGACCTATCGGCGAGTGCGCGCTGCTTCAGGGCCTTGGCGTAATCGATCGGATTGAGCAGCTTAGGAGTCGCCGCGGCAGCGGAGCCGCCCTCGACCGCGGCGGTGTCCATGCTGGCGAGCTCGACCGGCGGGCTGCCCGCCGCTTGCTGCGTGGGTGAGGCCGGGATCGTCGGGGCCTCGTGCATCTTGGGCAGCGGCAACAGCGGATGGGAGAATTCCACCGGGCGAATGTCGGTGGGGGATACGACGACGCGCGCGCCCATCCGCGTCATGCCGAAGAGCTGAGGCGCGAAGCCGGCGGGGAGGCGGATGCAGCCGTGCGAAGCGGGATAGCCCGGCACGACGCCGGCATGCATGGCGACCCCCGACCAGGTGATGCGCTGCATATATGGCATCGGTGCGCCGCTGTAGATGTTGGAGCGATGCCAGCGCGACTTGCCGATGACGCTGAACACGCCCGTCGGCGTGCGATGTCCGGCCTGCCCAGTCGAGACGCGGGTGCGGGTCACAAAGCCATTTGGATCGTAGACCGAGGCATGCTGGTCGCCGAGCGAGACGACGACGTAGACCGGATGGGTCGGGCCCGACTTTTTCTCGGCTTCCTTCTTGGCTGCGTCGGGCTTGGCGTCGTTCTTCTGCGCGGTCTCGGGCTGCTCGACGCGCTTCCTCTTGATGGTGCGTCGGGGTCTCGGTCCCTGATAGGTGTAGAAGTTGCCGAAACCCTGCTGCGCCATTGCCGGCTGGGCGGTGATGATCGCATCGGCTGCGAGCAGCGCGATCAGAGTTGCGGCGGTGGTGAATGCCATCGGCTTTTGGGCCGGGCGGCGGAGGGCGGAGGTGACGCAAGGAAAGGATCTTGGCACGGCCGGTTGGCTCCGAATCTTTATGAAATCGCAATGCTCAAGCTATAGCGCAGCGGGGAGCAGCGTGCGCGGATGATTTGGCTTCGGTGAGGCATATCCCAATACGTGTTGCTTCCCGGTCGCCTCGCATTGCGCGTGCATCACCGTTAATGCGGTTGATGAGCAGCCGGATATTCGAAGCCGTTGCAGACACAGCCATTTTATCGCACGGGGGGCCACGAATTCGCCGGGCTCCAAGTCTCTAAAGGCGCCCCGCCGAGGGCGCTTCCGCGGCCTCCCAATCGAAAAGAGTGTGAGAGATGAACGCACCTGGACGCGACAGACATTTCGCTGCTTCAGATTCAGCGAAACTGGCCGAGCAGAGGATGTCGCGCGGAGAGTTCATCGTCCTCATCGCGACGATGATGGCGCTGACGGCGCTCGCGGTCGACATCATGCTTCCGGCGCTGCCCCAGATCGGCGGGGCGCTGGGTCTGGCCAATGCGAACGACCGGCAGATCGTGATCGTCAGCTACATGCTGGGGTTCTCCGTAGGGCAGCTCGCCTACGGGCGCCTATCGGACGACTATGGGCGCAAGCCGGTGCTGCTCGTCGGCATGGCGATATTCATCGGCGGATCGCTGGTCGCGTCGCTGGCCTCCGATTTCACCACGATGCTCATCGCGCGCGCCGTGCAAGGGCTCGGCGCTGCGGCACCGCGCGTCATCGCCATCGCGCTGGTGCGCGACCGCTACGTCGGGCGCGAGATGGCGCGCGTGATGTCGTTCGCGATGGCGGTGTTCATCATCATTCCGGTGCTGGCGCCGTTCGTTGGCCAGGGGCTGCTGCAGGTCGGCTCGTGGCGGCTGGTGTTCGATCTTCTCTTGGTCGTCGGCGTGATCGTGGCGCTGTGGTCGGGGTTGCGGCTGCCGGAGACGTGTCCATCGCGCATGGGCAAGCCGCTGCCGCTGGGCGAGGCGACGCGATATGCGCTCGAGACACCGCAGACCATCGGCTATGCGATTGCCGGCGGACTCGTGTTCGGCACCGTGCTCAGCTACGTCAGCAGCGCGCAGCAGGTGTTCGTCGACGTGTTTGGGCTGGGCGAGCGATTCCCGCTCGCGTTCGCGGCGACGGCCGTGATGATCGCGGTTGCCTCGCTCACGAACGCGATGATGGTCGAGCGCCTCGGCATGCGCCGGCTGTCGCACACCTCGCTGGCGGCGTTCATCGCGGTGTCGGCGCTGTTGGTGGCCTTGATCCTCGCGGGGGTCGCCGGATTCTGGGTGTTCATCTGTTTGATGATGCCGCTGTTCCTGCTGTTCGGCCTCATCGCGCCGAACTTCAATGCGCTGGCGATGGAGCCGCAGGGCGACAACGCGGGCATGGCGTCCTCGGTCGTCGGCTTCGTGTCGACCGGGCTCGGGGCGCTGACGGGGGGCCTCATCGGACACCTCTTTAACGGCACCGTGCTGCCGCTGGCGCTGGGCTGCCTCGTCCTCGGCGTGCTCGCATTTGCGGTCGTGGCGTGGGTCGAGAGGCTGCGCGGCCTGTTTCATCCTGGCCGCTAGCGCGACGCATCGCGGTCGGGGCCAGGTCCCGACCGCGATCTGAGCTCAGGCGATGACGCGGAGCCCTTGGCGCACACGCGCGTGTGCGCCAGAGCCGCCGACATCGAACTGCTCGACCAGCTCCTTGAGCAACTCGCTTTCCCGCGCGAGGGACTGACTAGCAGCCGTCGCTTCCTCGGCCATCGCAGCATTGCGCTGGGTGGCCTGGTCCATGTCGTTGATGACGCCGTTGATCTGTTTCAGGCCCATGGCCTGCTCGTTCGCGCCGGAGGCGATGTCGGCCACCACGTTGTTGATCTCGGCGACCTTGCCGACGATGCGGGCCAGCGCCTCGCCGGTCTCGCCCACCAGCCGCACGCCGTCGCTCACCTCGGACGTCGAGGTGGAGATGAGACTTTTGATCTCCTTTGCGGCTCCGGCAGAGCGCTGGGCGAGCGCGCGTACCTCCGAGGCGACGACCGCGAAGCCGCGTCCGGCTTCGCCGGCGCGTGCGGCCTCGACGCCGGCATTCAGCGCCAGGAGATTGGTCTGGAAGGCGATCTCGTCGATGACGCCGATGATCTGGCTGATCTGCTCGGACGACTTCTCGATCCGGCTCATGGCGTCGACAGCGCGGCGAACCACCTCACCGCCCTGCTCGGCGTCCGTCTTGGCGGCGGAAACGGCCTGGCGCGCGCTCTTGGCGCTCTCGGCAGTCTTGTTGACGGTGGTGGTGATCTCATCGAGCGTCGCCGCCGTCTCCTCGAGGCTCGCCGCCTGCTGCTCGGTACGGCGCGACAGCTCCTCGGCAGAGGTGGCGATCTCCTGGGTCCCGGTGGTGATTCCGTGCGTGCTCTCGCGAACGGACTTCAACGCCGACTGGAGCTGATCGAGCGCCTCGTTGAAGTCGTGCTGGAGCTGCCTGTAGGCCTCGGGCATATCCTGGTTCAGACGGAAGGTCAGATCCTTCCTCGCCATGTGGGCAAGTGCCTTGCCGAGCGAAGAAGCGACGATCTCCCGCTCCTTGGCCTGCGCTTCGGCTTCCGCCTTGATGCGTGCCTCCTCGGCGGCCTCGGCGTAGACCGAGATGGCAAAGTCCATGTCGAGAAGCACCGCCTTCAAGAGCGCGCCTAGCGCGGCGCCGACGTCTTCGCCCGAGGTCTGCGGCTTGCGCAGCATCATTCCCTTGGGCCAGAGCTCGGCGATGATGCTCTTGGCCAGGTGCTCGAGGATGAGCGCATAGCCGCCGATGTACCATCGCGTGTCGAGGCCGATCCGCGCATGCGTAAGGCCGATGGTGCGGACCTTGCCGACATATTGCTCGTCGAACTCGCCTGAGCTTATGGCGCGCCAGTGGCCCACCTGGGCGCTCTTGGCCCGCGCCATCATCGCATCGGAGGGGAAGAAGCTGCGGACCTCCGGCGTGGCCCGCAGGCGCTGATAAAACTTGTCGAGGCCATTGGGCAACTCGCGGTCGAGGATCGGCTTCAGGCTGCGGATGAGCTCGCTGCTTTTGGCGTCGAGTTGCATGAACTCAAGACGGCGGGACAGGTTGGCGTCATGAGACGCCGGGGGCTTGGTCATGGCAATGATCCAATGCTGATATCTGCACCAAAGTGTCCTGTGCGGAATCAATCCAACGCAACCGTTGCACCGGCGAGGTCGAGGTCTTTGTGGCTGTTATTGCTGGCCAAAAGTCATGCAGTGCTAATTCGCAGGACATCACCGCTGCGCCGGCAACGAAGTTAGGTTCCGAGCGAGACTAATCCGCGATGCTTGCCTGACGCTTGTCAGCGTGTGCTCTCGCGGCCATTCGCGCTCAGGTGGACGGCGCCTCGAATGTCGGAATCCTGACAATGGCGCGCGCGCCGCCACCCGGAGCCTCGGCGAGCTGCAGCGATCCACCGTGCAGCTCCGCCGCCTTGTTCGCGATCGTGAGCCCCAGTCCGGCCCCGCCGGTGCGGCGATTGCGCGAAGTCTCGAGGCGCACGAAAGGCTCCAGCACGCGGCTGCGCTCGGATTCGGGAATGCCGGGGCCCGCGTCGTCGATGGTGATGACGATGTCGTCGCCGTCGGTGTCGGCGGCGATCGAGGCCTTCTGGCCGTAGGCAATGGCGTTATCGGTGAGGTTGGCGATGAGGCGACGGATTGCGAGCGGCTCGCCGAGAACCTGAGCAGCGGCAGCGCGCGGCGACATCTGCAGCGCTACCGGGGCGCCGGCCAGCTTGCGGTCCTCTACCTCGCGCTCGAGGATGGGGGCTACGTCGAACAGCTCCAGCGCGCGCTCCTGAGGCGCGGCGTCGAGAGCCATGAGAGAGTCGTCGAGCAAGCGGTTCATCTCGTCGAGGTCGCGCACGGCCTTCGCGCGCTCCTCCGCGTCGGCAATCATCTCGGCACGCAGGCGCAGCCGGGCAGCGTAGGTGCGCAAGTCGTGCGAGATGCCACCCATGATCACCATGCGTCCCCGCAACAGGGTGGCCACGCGCTCGATCAAGCGATTGAAGGCGGAGATGAGCGCGCGAATCTCAGGCGCGCTGTGCGGGGCGCTGGGGATCGGCGCGGCGTTCTCGGCGACTTCGATGCTGTCAACGGCGACGGCGAGGTCGCGCAAGGGCCGCGCCTCCCGCCGCAGCATGAGAATCGTGATGATGGCGATGGCGAAGCCGAGCACGCCGGCCCAGAAGCCGGGCGGCACACCGAGCATCGACAGGCTGAGCACGCCGCCGGTGGTGACGACGAGCGTCTCGCCGCTGTTGAGGCCGATGCGCATCTCGACGGCGCCGCGGGAGGCCCAGGCGAACATCTTCATCGGGCCTTCGAGCAGCTCGGATGAAGGCTCGACCGAGACGCTGACCGAACGGTTTCCGAGCGCGGCGAGGTAGCGGCGCATGATCAGCTCTATGACGGGCGCCTCGTACCACGAGGCCTCGGGCCCGCGCGGGGGGCCGTCCTCCAACCGCACGCGCAGATCGGTGCTGTTGGCGGCGCGGAGCACGAGCGGCCACTGCTCCCTCGGCGTCTTGTCCAGAAGCTCGACGAGCGCCGCGGTCTGGTCGGGGAGCGGCAGGCGGAAGCCGGTGTCGGTGTCGCGGCTGCGCTGCAGGAAATAGACGGCGACGACGAGGATCTGCAGCGCCACGAGCGCGGTGACGACGATGAGCAGGAGGCGCGTGCCGAAGCCAAGTCGGATCATGGGCGGATCATGAGCTGATCTGCTTCACGGCCGGGACGAACAGATAGCCGTTGTTGCGCACCGTGGTGATGACCTCCTGCCCAGGGGCCACGGCGTCGATCTTTCTGCGCAGGCGCGAGATGGTCACGTCGATCGAGCGGTCGTAGGGCTCGGCTGTGCGCCCGCGCGTCCAGTCGAGGAGCTGGTCGCGCGTCAGCACGCGCCGCGGGCGCTGCACGAAGCAGACGAGCAGGTCGAACTCCGACTGGGTCAGCGCGACGGGTTCGCCGTCCTCGGTCGAGAGCCGGCGGGCGTCGAGGTCGATGATCATGCCGGCAAAGCTGCGACGCCGGTTGGTCTCGACCTCGAGCTGCCCGCGCGAGCGGCGCAGGAGCGCGCGCACGCGTGCCAGCAGCTCGCGCGGATTGAACGGCTTGGCGAGGTAGTCGTCGGCGCCCATCTCGAGGCCGACGACGCGGTCGATGGGGTCGGCCTTGGCCGTCAGCATCAGAATGGGGACGCCGCCACCCGAGCGCAGGCGCCGGCAGATGGCGAGGCCGTCCTCGCCCGGCAGCATAAGGTCGAGGATGACGAGGTCGGGGACCTGGCGGGCGAGGACCTGATCGAGCGCCTCGCCGCTGCTGGCTGGTTCGACGGTGAACCCCTCGCGCGAAAGCATGTCGGCGACGAGGCGCCGGATCTCCTCGTCGTCCTCCACCAATACGATGAGTGCGCTGTTATCTGCGGACATGCGGCGGGCAGGTTGGCACCAAAATCGGGGCTTTCGAAGGGCGTGTTACACGCCGTTACATGGCTGAAAGCCGACGATAACAAGCGTTTCCGCGCAGGCAAAAGGCAGCGATGCGACGCCCTTAACGTCATCTCCCAGGGGGCGCCCAAAAGCGTTCACCGCCGCAACTATGCAGCATCAATGCAGGGAGAGTGCCATGCGCGTACGCACCATGTTCATCGCCTACATCGTCTTCGCCGCCACGTTGGCGGCCTTTCTGACCGCCGTCCTGATGGCCACGGGGGCCGACGCCCGCGACCGCTCGTGGAGTCGGTCGGGGAGCGTCACCGGCCCGCACGGAGGCACGTCCTCGTGGCAGCGCTCGGGAAGCTGCTCGGGCGGCAGCTGCGAGCGCAGCGGCTCGGCAACGGGCCCCGCCGGCCGTACCCGGTCGTGGGAATCCTCGCGCGACTGCTCGGGCGGATCGTGCACCGGCAGCGGGTCATACACGGGGCCGAACGGCGGGACCGTCACACGCTCGGGGACGGCGACGTACGGCGGCGGCAATGCGCACGCCGAGGGGACCATCACTGGACCGAACGGCGGCACGGCGACTTACAGCAGAAATCGCTCATGTGCCGGCGGCACCTGCTCGTCGCACGGCGATGTCACCGGTCCCAACGGTGGGACGGCGACGCGCGATGCAACCGTCACCCGTGACGGCGGAAGCTGGAGCCGCAGCGTCGACGTGGTCGGACCCTATGGCAGAACGTGGTCGCGCGATGGCTACGGCACCTGCGCCGGCGGCGACTGCACATTCGGCGGCACGATCACTGGCCCTTACGGCGGCACCGCCACCTACAGCGGCACGTCCAGCGCCGACTGACGAGATTTCCTCCTGACGATCCTAGTTTCAACACCATCGGAGAATTGCCCATGTCACGTCTCAAGTATCTCGCCGTTCCGGTACTTGCCCTCGCCGCACTGGTGCAGGCGGTGCCGGCCGAAGCCCATGGCTGCCACCGCTCGTGCGAATGGGGTCCCGGCCGCGGCTTCCACCGCCACGTCGGCCCCTACTGCCGTCCTATCCTTTGCCGGCCACGCGCCGTCTATCCCGGCCGCTGCTGGGTCGACGGCTGGGGCGTGCGCCATTGCCGCTGGTAAGGACCGGCCCCGGCGAGGCGCAAAAAGCGCCTCGCCTTCATTTCGAAGCTCCATGTTGCGAACATCCGCTCGACGGTGACGAGCGCCGCACCTAAAAGGCAGTCGATGCCCAAGCCCGGTCCCATACAACCCTTGATCCGCGTGCTCGCCGTACTCGCGACGGCGGCCTCGATATCGAGCGCCGGTGACGGCGCGTCGGCCCAAGGGGTGATGCACGTGCAGGCACCCCCGCCACTGCGGCAGGCGTGCCTTCCCGACTACATGCGCTACTGCCGCGGGGTTCCGCTCGGAGGCGGGCGCGTGCTGCGCTGCCTCAACGGGCACGTCGATCAGCTCAGCCAGCCGTGCTTTGAGGCGCTGGCGCTGCGCGGCCTTGCGACAGCCGGCGCGCTGCGCATCTGCGGCCGCGACTACGAGCGTCTCTGTCCGGGAGGACCGCTCGACCGCGACCGCGCCATCGTATGCCTGCTCGATCAGGTGCCGGCGTTGTCGCCGGCATGCCGCGATGCCTTCCAGCGCAACGGCCTGCTCGACGACGACCCCGAGCCTCTCCCGCCGCCGACGAAGTAGCGCTCAGCCTTTCAGAGCCGCGGCGATGACGTTCTGCAACGGTGTCGTCGGTCGGCCGATGAGCTTACTCAGAGCGCGGCTATCGTCGAACAGTGCGCCTTCGGCTGCCGCGGCATCGGACTGTGCGAGCAGTGCAGCGAACGGCGGCGGCAGTCCCGCGCCTTCGAGCACAGCCCGGTACTCCGCCTCAGGCAAGTCGCGGTAGGGGATGTCCTTTCCGGTCTGGCGCGAGAGCTCGGCGGCGAATGCGCTCAATGTGTACGCGTCATCGCCGGCAAGCTCGTAGATGCTGGTCGCACTGTCGCTCCCGGTCAGCACTTCCACCGCGGCCGCCGCGTAGTCCGCTCGTGCTGCCGAAGAGATGCGGCCGTCACCGGCACTGCCGAGCAAGACGCCGTGCTGCAGCGCTGCGGGAATGGAGGCGGTGTAGTTCTCGGTGTACCAGCCATTGCGCAACAGGATGTAGCGAATGCCGGATGCGGCAATCATCGCTTCCGTCTGCCGGTGCTCCTCGGCGAGCTGCAGCTTTGAGCCGTCGGCATGCAGCACGCTGGTGTAAACGATGAGCTGGACGCCGGCTTCCTTGGCCGCATCGATCACGGCCTTGTGCTGCGCGGAGCGGCGGCCGACCTCGCTCGAGGAGATGAGCAGGAGCGTTTCGACTCCGGCAAGTGCCGGCGGAAGCGTCTCGGGCCGATCGTAGTCGGCATGGCGCGCATCGATGCCCGCAATCAACTGAGCGGCTTTCTGCGGATCGCGCGCCAACGCGGCGATGCGGTCAGGCGGCAGCTTGGCGGAAAGACCGGCGATGACGAGGCGCCCGAGGGCGCCGGTAGCTCCAGTGACGGCGATCATTGACCTCTCCCCTTGTTGATCGGCGACTGGTACCTAGGAGAGGGGCTCACCATCGTGAAGTACGCACACGGATGTAAGTATGGACCAGGGCGACAGGCATCAGCCTGACGGCGAGATCGCGGCCACACTCTCTGAGCGGCTCGTGCGCGGGGAGGTGTTCTCCAGCGACTGCCCGTCGCGTGCGATCCTGCAGCATGTCACCAGCCGATGGGGCGTTCTGGCGCTCGTTGCGCTCGCCCGGGGTGAGCACCGCTTCAGCGAGCTGCGCCGGAAGAAAGGCGCCAGCGAGCGCATGCTGGCGCAGACGCTGCAACGGCTCGAGGCGGACGGGCTGGTGCTGCGCGTCTCGCATCCCGTCGTTCCGCCGCACGTCGAATACAGCCTGACGCCGCTGGGGCGCGAGCTGGCTCCAAAGGTCGAGACGCTCGCCGACTGGATCGAGGAGAACCTGCAGCGCATCCTGACGGCGCAATACGACTATGCGCAGCGCCGGGGGAAAGGCGGTGACCACGTTTCACCGGCGCCCGATGCGGACGACGCTGCCGACGATCTGGATCACTGAACGAAGTGGAAAGGTTGGTTGCGGGAGTAGGATTTCTCCCCAAGTTCGATCTGAGCCAGGC
>JAEXXM010000067.1 GCA_023405815.1 Pseudomonadota bacterium
AGCAACGCGCGCCATCTCGATCTCCTGCAACGCCCGGCGCGCTGCCTCGGAGGGCGAGGTGGGAATGGCCAACGATGCACGCCGGCTCACGCCTTCAAGCGCGGCGAGGAATGAGCGGCACCAGGCAAACGTGTCGTGGCGTCGTATGCCAGCCAAGAGCGTCTCATGGCGCTCACGTCGTTCGGTCAGGCCCATTTCGAGCGCCACCTTGATGGCGCCTGCCATTTCCTCAACGTCATATGGATTGACAATCAACGCCTCCTTCATCTGCTCGGCGGCGCCGGCAAAGCGCGACAAGACGAGGACGCCGGGATCTTCGCGGTCCTGGGCTGCGACATACTCCTTGGCGACAAGGTTCATTCCGTCGCGCAGCGGCGTGACGAAGCCGACGCGCGAGTTGCGGTAGATGTCGACCAGCATTTTGCGCGGAGTCGAGCGATGGATGTACTGGATCGGCACCCAGTCCAGTTCGCCGAAGCGGCCATTGATGCGTCCGGACAGCGTTTCGAGCTCGTGACGGATGTCGGCGTAGGCGGTGACCGTCTCGCGCGTGGGGGGCGCGATCTGGGACAGGATGACCTTGCGGCGGTAGTCGGGGTACTTCTCGAGAAAGCGGCCAAAGGCGCGAAATTTCTGCGGCAGCCCCTTAGTGTAGTCGAGCCGGTCGACGCCCAGCAGACGAATGGTCGAGGGTGCTTTGTCCGTGCCGCGTTTCGGGCGAAGGTCGATGAATGCGTCGACGTCGATGCCGACGGGGAAGGCTGCGATCGAGAGCTCGCGGTCGAAGGCACGAATGCGGCCGTCCTGGAGGATGCGTCCGAATACGCCGTCCTGAAGGTAGTCGATGAGATTGCCGACATCGACCTTGGTCTGCAGGCCGATGAGATCATAGGAGGCGAGGCCGCGCGCAAGCTCGCGATGCTCGGGGATGGCGAGGAACGTCTGTGCCGGGGGGACCGGGATGTGCAGGAAGAAGCCGATGGGGTTGGTGACGCCGAGCCCGCGAAGCTCCAGGCCGAGCGGGATCATGTGGTAGTCGTGCACCCAGATGGCGTCGTCAGGGCGCAGTAGCGGGCTCAGCGCGTGCGCGAAGCGCCTGTTCACCTCGAGATAGCGCTGATAGTAGCCGGCTTCGAACTGCGCGATGTCGAGCCGGGAATGAAACACCGGCCACAGCACGTTGTTGGAATAGCCGATGTAGTAGTCACGGTGCTCGCGCTCGCTCAAGGGGAGCGTTGCCACCATGGCGTTGCCAAATTTGGTGAGGCAGGGATCAGTGCAAAGCTCCGCGTCGCTGTCGCCGATCTTGCCATCCCACCCGAGCCAGAGGCCCCCGCGCGTGCGCAGGGTGTCGGCGATGGCGACCGCCACCCCGCCGGCCTGCGAAGCCTTGGAGAGGTTGGCGACCCGGTTGGACACGAGTACGAGGCGGCTCATAGTCTCCCGCCGTGGCGTCAGAGAATTAGTTTGCGTACAGCCACAATCGTTTAGAAGCGGTTTTGGTTCCGGATGAGTACTT
This sequence comes from Pseudomonadota bacterium, assembly GCA_023405815.1. GTDB lineage: Bacteria > Pseudomonadota > Alphaproteobacteria > Rhizobiales > Hyphomicrobiaceae > Hyphomicrobium_A. Next base: position 1,520 of record JAEXXM010000067.1, read on the forward strand.
CTGCCGCCTTAGACGGCGGCCCAGGCGTCTTCCCAGCTGCGTGACAATTTCATGCCGGTGTTAATGATACCGGCCATGCAGTAGGTCTGCGGGATGTTGCCCCAGAGCTGGCCCGAAGCCGGGTGGATGTCCTCGCTGAGGATGCCGAACGAGTTGGCGCGTGAAAGCACGTCGGTGAAGATATCGCGTGCCTTCTGCATCTCCCCGATGGAGCAAAGCGCGTCGGCGTACCAGAACTGGCAGGTGAGGAACGCCGTCTCGGGCGCGCCAAAATCGTCCTCGGCGACGTAGCGCATCATAAAGCCGTTGCGGTTCAGCTCGCGGCCGAGGACTGCGACGGTGCTGCGATAGCGCTCATCGTCGGCGCGCAGAAGCCCCAACTCCGCGGCCAGCAAAACGCTGGCATCGAGATCGTCGTGTTCGAATGCGCCGGCGAGCGCGCCCCACTTCTCGCTCCAGGCGCGCTTCAAGATATCATCGCGGATCTTGTCGGCCTGCTCGCGCCAATATCCGGCGCGCTCGTTCAGCGACAAGAGGCCGGCAAGGCGCGCGAGGCGATCGCAGGCGACCCAGCACATGGTGGCAGAATGCGTATGAATGCGCGTGCGGCCGCGATACTCCCAGGGGCCGGCATCAGGCTCGAGATACAGCGCCTGCGCCTGATGACCCAGCGGCTCGAGGCGGCGGAACAGGGCGGCATCTCCCATGCCGGGCAGGCGCTCGTCGATGAACATGTGCGAAACGCCGAGGATAACGCTGCCGTAGGAGTCGTGCTGCCTCTGCTCCCAAGCCTGGTTGCCGACACGCACCGGTCCCATGCCGCGGAAACCGGCGAGGTCGGCGGCAATGCGCTCGGTGAGCGGCTGATTGTGGATGATGCCGTAGACCGGCTTCAGGGTCGTCTCGTTCTCGACGGCGATGGTGGTGATGTAGTTGAGATAGCCCTCCATGGTCTGCGTGGCGCCGAGACGGTTCAGGGCGTTGATGACGAAGTAGGCGTCGCGCAGCCAGCAGAAGCGGTAGTCCCAGGTGCGGGGCGTGCCCGGCGCCTCGGGGATCGAGGTCGTATGGGCGGCGATGATGGCGCCGGTCTCCTCGAAGTGGCAGAGCTTGAGCGTGATCGCGGCACGGATGATCGCCGCCTGCCAATCGAGCGGGATGCCGAGGCCACGCACCCACCCCATCCAGTAGCCGCGGGTGCGCTCGAGGAACTCGCGGCCGACGCTGTCCACCGAGGCCTGCAGCGGCTCGTCGGCGCCGAGCACCATCGTCAGCGGATGGGTGAGTGCAAACGGTGTCTCGTGGGCGATGTAGGAGAGCGGCGCGTCGGTCGTCACGCGAAGCACGTCAGCTCCGCCACCGTAGCGCATGTGGTTCGAGCCGATGGCGAGCCGCTCGGCCGGCTGCCCGTAGTTGAAGGTCGGGCGCAGCCGGATGGTGACGTGCGGCAGGCCGCGGAGCGGCTCGATGCGGCGGATGATCTGCGCGGGATGGAAGGCGCGCTCATAGAGAAGGAAGCGTGGTGCGAAATCGAGGATGCGCACGGCGTTGCCGTTGCCGTCCTCCAATATCGTCTCGACGATGGCGGTGTTGCGCACGTATTGCGCGCTCGACGTCTCCTGACCCTGCAGGACGACATCGCAGAATCCCTTTTCCTCCTCGCCGGAAAGGAGGCGCGAGAAGACGGGATCTGAATCGAGGCGAGGAAAGCACCACCAGACGATGCGCCCCTTGGTGTCGACGAGCGCGGCAGTGCGGCCGTTGCCGATAGGCGCGAGATCGAGATTAGCATTGGGCGAGGAGCTGCGGCCGGGCATCTTGAACTCACATGCACGAGTATCGGCGTTTAGGACGTCGATGTGCGGCTGTCCAACAATGATCGGACGATGGTGAAGAGCCGCTTTCTCGATAACGGCAGAGCCGGCCGTATGTTGCGTTGCGCGGCATGTGGTAGCGGAGCCGACGCGGCAGCGCGCACTGAGCGAGTTTACTTACTCGCCGGCGCGCCACCGCGCCGACCGCGCCGTGATACGCAAGACATGACTCTCGGCGCTCGCCGACACTAAATCCAAAATGTATTGCGACAAAGCAAATGCCGGCGCGGTGCGGCATTCACGCATTGCGATCGTCGGGGTCGAACCACGGCCGCTCCACGCGGCGCTGCAGCAGCCAGCCCATGATCGGCAGGAGCAGTGCGTGTGGAATGATCCACACTGCAATCTGCAGCAATTTGCCGGTAATGCCTGGCACGTAGTGGCGGCGGCCGAGCCGGTAAGCGAGATAGCCCTCGAACGCCACATGGCCGGGGCTCAGCGCAACCATGAGCTGGCGGTAGAACGACAGCTCGGCGCCCATTGCCTGGTGGAAGCCGGTATTCACGGGGCCCGGCGCCAGTGCCATGATCCTCACGCCGCGTCCGGCGTTCTCGGTGGCAATGGCGCGGGTGAGCGAGACGACGTAGGCCTTGCTGGCGTAGTACGCCGCCTGGTTCGGTCCCGGAATTAGGCCGCCGAGCGAGGCGACGTTGATAATGCCGCCGCGGCCGCGTTCGAGCATGGCGGGGAGCGCTTGCCGCGTGAGGCGCGTCAAGGCCGTGACGTTGACGTCGATGAGCCGGTCGATCTCGTCAGGCGTGTGATCGACGAAGGGGCCGGCGAGGCCAATGCCGGCGCAGTTGACGAGCGTATCGAGATAGAAGCCGCCAGCGCGAAGCCGAGCACCGATGCGCTGCATGGCATCGGCGTTGGTGACGTCGACGGGGATGCTCAGTGCCTCGACGTTGCGATCGCGTGCGATGCCTTCCGCGGCAAGCGCCAAGGCGTCGGCATGCCGGGCAACGAGGGCGACGTCGTTCCCCGCCTTGGCGAAGCGCTGGGCGAGCGCCAGTCCTATGCCGCGCGAGCCCCCGGTCACGAGGGTGATGGGCTTTAGGCCCTCGACCGCTTGCAGGGCGCCCGCGTTCGGCTCGGCGCGGCGGCCGATCCAGAGGTCGATCAAGCGAGAAATCAAGCGGCGGCCCCTGTAGCTCGAGCGGTCGTCATAGCAGGCGCTGGCGGCGGATGCGAGCGCGGACAATTATTCGCGGCCGGGAGGCGCTAACCGGAAACTTAAGACGGTGTGAAAAGTTCAATTCAAGCGCGAGGTCGGCGCGCAAGGCGGCTGCAAGCCTCGCCATGTGAGGATCGTGTCGGGATCAGAGCATCTGGGATCGGGTTGTCATGGAAATTTCGGCAGCACGCTTGCAGACAATTCCGCGACGGGCACTCCCTCACCGTCCGCCATTCCATGCGCCGACACGCTATGCGCTGCTGCAGGCGCACGGCAAGGTTCAGTGCCCGAGCATCCGCAGCGTCACACGCAGCGGCATCAGGCTCGACGGGGCGTTCGGGCTCTGCGCCGGCGAAGCCGTCACGGTGAGGCTGCCGTCGGAGAAGACGGTGAGCGGGACGGTCGACTGGACGGTGGCGGGCTTCTGCGGCATCGCCTTTGCCGAGCCGCTGGCCGAGGACGACCCGGCGCTCTCCGAAGCGTAGGTTCTTCGAGGCGGCTGGCCGACGGCAAACGGGGCGCCCCGACCGGGCCGCCCCGCTTTCTTTGATGACCGCCCTACTTCGAGGGACGGCTGCTCCTCTGCGCGGCAAGGTGCTCCGCATAGGATTCGAGGAAGTGCTTGCGGGAACCGGTCGTGCGTTGTGCGTTAAGATCATTGGCGGCACGCACCACCACAGCGCGCCCCGACGAGTTGTCGCCGAAGGCAACGTTGGTTTGAGACGTCATGCGAAATCCCCCCTCGCGTTGCGTCGGGGATTTGGTAGCGCGGCTGCGCTCGTGACCCGTAGTTGCAACTCGGGCATATCCACCGGCGGCCGATCGGCGCCTGTATGTTCGCGGTATGATCTGTGGGGAAATGGGTGCGGGCCCCGGCTCAGGAATCAAAATCCAAGGCGCTAAGGGGTGGTGCCGCAAGAGGGATTCGAACCCCCGACCCCGTCATTACGAATGACGTGCTCTACCGACTGAGCTATTGCGGCTTTCTGCTGCTCGATCAAAGGCCTCAGCGCACGCGCTGGGTGGGCGAAGCCCGACTGTCCCGGCGCGAGCTGCCGGGGCAGCGTCAGAAGCCAGCCGAATAGACCAAACCGGCCCCGGGTTCAAGATGCGAGGCGCCTTCCAAGCCGGGATTTGGCCCTGTGTCCAGGCGCGTAGCGGCCTGTGGGGCTCCGGAAGGGGCGCGGCCGGGGCAATGCGTGCCATATCCGGCCGCTCCGGCAAGGCAGCGGTCCCGCAGCCATCCCGACGGGACGAGATTGCGAGACCGCCCTTACGTCGCGTGGAGCTACTTCCAGCCGGCCTCCTTGTCGCAGGCCTTGACCTCGTCGGGGTGGGTCTTCTCCCACTCGCTGACCGACTTCGATTCATCGGCGGCCATGGCGTTGTTCATGCAGACACAGTACTTGCGGACCACGTCCTCCGCGGCGCCTTCCTTCTTGTTGTCCGCGATGCACTGGTTGATCCAGGTGACGTCGTCCTCGGTCGTGTCGGCGAATGCGCCGGGGCTCGCCAGAAGCGCGGCGGCAGCGATCATCCAGGCGAGGGACTGCTTCAGCATCAATGTTCTCCGATAGCTCAGCCGCAGGACGCGGGCGGCGCGCAAGCTACGCTTGGCGTAGCTGCAACGTCAGTGGGGGCGAGCGCGATGGTTGTGGACGGTCGCAACTGCCCGCGGATGCTGGAGATGCCGGCCGGGCGTCCGGCACATTCAGACGGTTACAGGTCAAGCGCGCTGCGGGCGGAGCGGCAGGTCTACGTCGTTGTCGCTCGCGTCGGCGCCGGGGTCGTCGGGGGCGGGCGGCGCCACGAAGATGCGCGTCGTGGCGCTCTCGGGCTTGTGACGAGCTTGCGTCGGCCTCGTCGGCTCTGCCGGGCGCTTCTCAGCCGAGGAGGGCCGTGACGCCGGGGCAGCCGTGATGTCCTCGGCGCTTGCCCTTGCCGCTTCGCGTGCGGCCTCGGGCCTTGAGGGTTTGGCAGTCTGAGCCGTGTCCGGCACAGAGGACTTGCCGGCCGTCTTGGGCGGAATGTCCGTCGGCTCGTCGTCATCGCGGTCGCTCTCGCCGGCGGGGCGCATGCCGAGAGCGACGAGCTCCTCGATCTTGCTGGCGAGCACGTCGCCCTCGCTCTTTTCGACCGCCTCGACGGATACGCGCCACTGGAATGCGTCGAGCATGCCGGAGACAGGCGAGACCGGCATCCAGCGGTCGGCGACGAAGCCGTCGGCGGTCCATGCAGGGTCGCGCGGGGCGTTGACGGCGCGGGCGAGCCATTCGCGCACGCGGCCTTTGTCGGCGTGCTGCTCGCCTTCGATGCGGGCCATGAGCGTGGCGACGCGCTGCGTCATGCGCGAGGGGATGAGTGGCTCGAGGGCAGCGCGGGCTTCGTCGAACTGGTGCGCCTCGATGGCCGCGGTCGCTACGGCGATGGGGCTCTCGAGCGAGTTGGGGCTCAACGCCGCGAGCTGGCGCACGCGGTCGAGACGATCGCGCGGGCTGTCGCCGATGCGGGCGTAGGCGTAGGCGGTGGCAAGATCTGGGTGCGGCGCGCGACTCCACGTGCGCTGCAGGATCTTGGCGGCGCGGGGCGTGTTGCCTCGCGAGGCGAGGAGACGCCCGGCGATCGCAGCCGCAGGCACGAGATCGGACGCGAGGCCATGCGCCTCGAGCGCGAGATTGAGCGCGCGCTCGGGGTCGGCCTCCTCGGCGGCCTGCGCCTGGGCGGTGAGCAGCACAGCGCGCTTGCGGTCGGCCTGCGCGCGCTCGATGTGGCCGTTCTTGCGCGCGGTGGCGAGAGTGTCCAATGCGCCCTGCCAGTCGCCCTCGCGACACTGCAGGTCGAGCAGTGCGTCGACGGCCCAGCCGAGCTTGGGATTGAGCGAGACGGCGCGCTCGGCGAAGTGGCGGGCGGCCTCGGTCTCGCGTTCGCGCTGCGCCTCAAGGAACAGGCCGCGCAGACCGAGCTGCTCGGTGTCGGGTGAGGCCAGCATGGCCTCGAAGATGCGGCGCGCGGTGGTGCGGTCGCCAGTCAGCTGCGCGGCCTGGGCGCGCAGAAGGTGGGTCAGCGGCTCGTTGGGCAGCGACTTGCGGGCCTGGATGGCGGCGCGCATGGCGGCGGCCTTGTCGCCGGCGCCGAGTGCGATCATGCCGCTCGAAAGGGCGTCGAGGCCGAGTTTCTGGCGACGCCTGTTCAGCACGTTGCCGACGTGGGCCGGGCTGTTCCACATGCTGCGCAGGATCGACCAGCAGGTGAGAGCGAGCGCGACGAGCGCCACCAAGAGGACGATGGCGCGGAAGACGCTCGTCTCGATGTGGTAGCCCTGCCATTCGATCGCTAGCTCACCCGGGCGGTCGGCGAGCCATGCCAGGCCGGCGGCGAGAAGTGCGATGCCTACAAGGAATGCGATGAGGCGAAGCATGCGACGCGATCTCTACTGGGCGGACTTGCCGTCGGTGTCCGCGGGCGCTGCGGCGAGCGATGCCTTGAGCTGGGTCTCGACGGAGGCGAGGGCGCGGTCGACAGCTTCGCGCGCCTCGACCTTGGCGAGGAAGTCGCGGGCGGCGTCCTGCGCGGGGGCCGGGAGCGACTTCGCCTCGGAGAGCACGTCTGCCAGACGATCCTCGGTCAGCGCCTCCTCCATGCGGCCGACCACAGCTTCGACGCTCTTGTCGTCCGGGCTGTGGCTGGTCTTGCGTACGCGGACAACGGACTTCGCGCCGGCCAAGAGGCGGTCGACGATAGAGCCGTCCTGAGGCTGCTGCTCGGCGTCGATGATCTTGAAGGCGACCGGCTTGAACTCCTGGCGCAGCTCGGTGGCCGTCGGCACGCCGTCGAGGGCGAAGCGGTCGAGCGGGGCGAGATCGACGATGTTGCCGGCGACCTTGCGCGTCTGCGCCAGCTCCGGCGCGTAAGGCTTGCCGCGATCGATGGCGCGCTTCAGGTTGGCGAGCTCGAGCGAGAGCACGATGCGCTCGGCGGTGGTGCGACGATCGCCTTCGCTCTTGATGACACCCTGGACGTCCTGCTGCAGGGTGGCGAGCTTGTCGCTCAGCGGCGATACCGCCGAGGAGACGTCCTCGGCCTTGGCGACGGAGGCAAAGCGCGTGTCGATGTCGGCCTTGAGGCGCTTTAAGTCCTCCTGGGTCGTGCGAAGCGCGGCCGTGGCGCGGTCGCTGTCGGTCTTCAGAGCCGTGAGACCCGTGGAAATTTCTGCCGTCTCGGCCTTGAGGGTCGCGACCTCGCGGTCAATGCGCTGCGTTCCGGAGCGTGCGGCCTGACCGGCCTCGGTCGCCGATGCAAGGCGTGCATCGACATCCTGCGCGACGTTCTTGCGCAGGGCGTCGAGCTGGGTGGACAGCGTCGACTCAAGGTCAGCGAGCTTGCCGGTGATGGCGGCGAGCTGCGGGAGGCGCCCGCTCTGCGGATCGTTCGAGGCGGCGGTCTGCATCAATGAGAGCTGCTCTTCGAGCTTGGCGATGCGCGCGGTGGTCTCGGCGTCGCCGCCTTGCGCTCCGAGCTTCTCGTTTAGCTCATTGAGGTTCTTATCGAAGTCCGCCTGCTTCTTGCTCACGCCGTCGAGGTTGGCATCGAGCTGCTCAAGCTGGCCGAGCTTGGTCTCGGCCGCGGCGAGGCGGGCGGCGACATCGGGAGAGAGTGAGCGCTGGCTGCGGCCAGATTCGAGCGCAGCGAGGCGCTGCTCGAGTGCGGAGGCCTTGTCGGGCTGATCGCCGGTCTCGAAGCCGAGCTGGCCGGCGAGCATGTCAGCGGCCAGCAGTGCGATGACGCCACCGACGAGGCCGGCAGCGACGTGGGTGAAGAAGCCGCCGTAGCCGCGCGGTGCCGGGCGCGGAGTTGTAGCGGCAGGAGACGCGGTCGAGCCCGGCTTGTCGGCCTTGGCTCCCGTTGCAGTTGCGGGCTTCGTTGAAGACGTCGACGCAGCGGCGGCGGCTCCGGCGGCGCTGGAAGGGGGCGACTTGGATGCGTCGGCAACCTCGGGCTTGTCCTTACCCGCTTTTTCCGCGGGGGGAGGCGTCACCTCGGTCGCCTTCAGGTCGAGAGTTGCATGTGGGCGGGCGCCCGGCTGAGCGGAGGTGGAACCCGCCGGCTTCTTATCGGGCTCGTTCTTGTTCGCCGTCATGTGTGAAATACCTCGCTGCGGACACGTCCGCTTCGGCCCTTAGGGGCAGGAAGCTCTAGCACGCGGGTCTGGACGCTAGCCTACACTCCTGACCATAGCGTTGCTACTCGGGTAACGGCGGACAGCATTCCCTCCATATCGGGGGTCTCGGCTACCTCAACTCGCGCCGAGGCAATCGGTTCAGCGGCCGCGGCTACGGCCTTGGAAAGGCAGAGCAACACCAGGCCGCGGGCTGGCTTTTCGAGACCGGCAGCCCTGATGAGGCCGGCGAAGATCGTCGCCGTTCGCGGCGACATCAAGATGACGCCGTCGATCTTTCCCTCGGCCAGCAATTTCTGGGTCTCAGTCCTCAAGGCGTCGGCAGGGATGCTGCGGTAAGCAATCAGCTCGAGAAGCTCGATGCCGTGGCCGGAGAGTGCTTCCTTGAGGTTGAATGCCACTTCCTCGCCGCGCACATGGGCGAGCGGCCCGCTCAGCATTCGCGCCCTTTCGACAATTAGCGGCACAAGCTCAGCCCCGGTCCCCTTTCCCGCCGTGACGTCGGCAAATCCGAGGTCGCGGGCCAGCGCGGCGGTGCCGGGGCCGACCGCGAGGAGTGGTAGTCCTCGTGCCGCGCTGATGGCGGGGCTGGCTGCGAGCGCCCGGAGGCCGTTGCGACTGGTGGCGATGGTACCGACGCATCCTTGGAGAGCATCGGCGGGAATGGGGATGGTTTCGATCCGCATCAGCGGGTCGACCGTCACCGTCTGGCCCAGGGCCTGAAGTTGCGCACGGAGGGCTTGCGCCTCGGCTTCCGGCCTCGTGACGAGCAGGTGCATCAGGCGGTCGCGAAGAAGGTGGGGCCGGCGGCTTTCAGGATGTCGCGGGCGACGTGCTCGCCAGCTGCCGCCGCTGCACGCGGGTCGGCCTCGCAGACGATCTCGGCTGCATGCGTGTGCTGGCCGTCGGTGGAGAGGATTTCGCCGCGCATGTGCAGCTTCCCATCCTCGAGCACAGCATGGCCGGCGATGGGCGTGCGGCAGGAGCCTTCAAGCTTGCTGAGGTAAGCGCGCTCGGCGGCGATGCAGAGGGACGTGTCGGGGTCGTTGAGCGGCGCGACGAGGCGTGCGGTGCGCGCATCGTCGGCGCGTATCTCGATGCCGATCGCCCCCTGCGCGACCGCGGGCAGCATCACGTCGGTATTCATCGCGGCCGTGATATGGCGCGACAAGCCCAGCCGGTTGAGGCCGGCGCAGGCGAGGAACGTGGCATCCGCAATGCCTTCCTCGAGCTTGCGCAGCCGGGTCTCGACGTTGCCGCGGAACTCGACGACTTTGAGGTCGGGACGAGCGCGCAGCGCCTGGGCGCGGCGACGCGGGGATGACGTGCCGACGACGGCGCCGGCCGGCAGGTCCGCGAGCGAAGCGTACTTGAGGCTGACGAAGGCGTCGCGCGGGTCCTCGCGCTCCAGTGTCGCGACGATGGCCAAGCCCGGGGGCAGGACGGCGGGAACGTCCTTCATGGAATGGACGGCGAGGTCGATGGCGCCTGAGTACAGCGCCTCTTCCAGCTCCTTGGTGAACAGGCCCTTGCCGCCGGCCTCGATCAGCGGCCGATCGGTGATCCTGTCGCCTGTCGTCTTGATGATGACGAGCTCGCACCGATCCTCAGGGAGGCTGTGCGCGGCGGCGAGGCGTGCGGCGACCTGGCGAGCCTGCGCGAGCGCCAGGGGCGAGCCGCGCGTGCCGATGCGGACTTTGGCCTCTTCAGCTTGCAAGCTCGTCTCTCCGGGTGCTAGGCGATCGCATAACAGGTGACCGGCCCGGGCGCGGACCCGGGCGGCGCCATCTATGCCCCTGCCGGCCCGCGAACGCAAACGCGGTATCGCCCCTGCCCGAGATGCAACGACCAGAGCCGACAAGCGCCCGATCCAGCCTCGTGCTGGGCATCGAGACGAGCTGCGACGAGACCGCCGCCGCGGTCGTGCTGCGCGAGGCGGACGGCAGCGGCCGGACGCTGTCCAACATCGTGCGAACCCAGTGGGAGAGGCATCGGCCGTTCGGGGGCGTCGTGCCAGAGATCGCCGCGCGGGCACACGTCGAGTGCCTTGACCTCCTGGTGCGGGAAGCCTTGTGCTCGGCAGGCGTCGAGCTGGGCGATCTTTCCGCGGTCGCCGCGACGACCGGGCCGGGCCTGATCGGCGGCCTGATCGTCGGCGCCATCAGCGGCAAGGCGCTGGCGCTCGCGCGGGGCATCCCGTTCATTGCCGTGCATCACCTCGAAGCGCATGCGCTGACCGTCGGACTGACCGAAGGGATCGCGCCGCCGTATCTCCTGCTGCTCGTGTCGGGAGGGCACACGCAGCTCCTCATCGTGCGCGGTGTCGGGCACTACGAGCGCCTTGGCACGACAATCGACGACGCGCTGGGCGAAGCCTTCGACAAGACGGCAAAGCTGCTGGGGCTCGGCTTTCCCGGCGGCCCGGCGGTAGAGAGGGCGGCTCGTCAAGGACGCGGCGATCGCTTCGAGCTGCCAAGACCGATGGTCGGGCGGGAGGAGCTGCATTTTTCGTTCGCGGGGTTGAAGACGGCGGTGCGGCGCACGGCCGAGAAGCTTGCCCCTCTGACGGAGCAGGATGTCGCCGATATTGCCGCCGCGTTCGAGGCCGCCGTCGCGGCATCGGTTGCGGATCGCTGTGGTCGGGCGATGGATGTGGCGAAGGAGCGTCTCGGGACGGCCGCGCCGCTGCGCTTCGTCGTCGCGGGGGGCGTCGCCGCCAACGAGAGGCTGCGGTCGAATTTGACGACGCTCTGCGAAGCGAAGGGGTTCACGTTTCATGCTCCGCCGCCCGCGCTGTGCGGCGACAACGCGGCGATGATTGCATGGGCCGGCGCCGAGCGGCTGGCGCGCGGCCTCGTCGATCCGCTCGATGCGCCGGTGCGGCCGCGCTGGCCGCTCGATCAACACGCGGCGCCGGCCATCGGCGCTGGCGTCAAGGCATGAGGATCGCGGTCATGCTAGACATCTGCGAAAGAGCGGATCGCGAGGGGCGGGCGTGAGGATCGACACTGTCGGAATCGTGGGCGGCGGCGCGTGGGGCACGGCCCTTGCCCAGGCGATGCGGCGCGTCGGACGCGAGGTCGTCCTATGGGCGCGCGAGGCGGACGTGGTGGAGGCCATCAATGCCCGCCATGTCAACGAGAAGTTCCTGCCGGGGGTGGCACTCGATCCGGGCATTCGCGCGACGGAAATTCTTGCCGATGCGGCCAAATGTGATGCGCTGTTGCTCGTCGCGCCGGCACAACACGTGCGCGCCGTTGCAAAGGAGCTGCGCCCGTCGCTACGTGCCGGACAGCCGGTCGTCATGTGTGCCAAGGGCATCGAGCAGGGAACCGGCAAGATGATGGGCGAGGTGCTCGCCGACGAGCTGCCGGCCATTACACACGCCGTGCTGTCGGGGCCGAGCTTCGCCGCAGACGTCGCGCGCGGATTACCTGCTGCGCTGACGGTCGCTTGCGCCGACGAGGTCGCCGGCCGCGCACTCGCGGAGCGCCTCGGCGGTCCGGCATTCCGCCTCTACTGGACGAACGATCTCATTGGCGTCGAGCTTGGCGGAGCGTTGAAGAACGTGCTGGCAATCGCGGCCGGCATCGTCGACGGCAAGGGCCTCGGCGCGAGCGCGCACGCGGCGTTGGTGACGCGCGGCTTCGCCGAGATGCGCCGGCTCGGGGCAGCGCTCGGTGCGCGTCCCGAGACGCTGATCGGTCTTTCCGGATTGGGCGACCTGATCCTCACCTGCGGAAGTCCGCAGTCGCGCAACATGTCCCTCGGTCGTGCATTGGGGCGCGGCGAGACACTGGATCAAGCGCTGGCCGGCAAACTGTCCGTGTCGGAGGGCGTTTACACGGCGACCGCCGTGCGCCGCATCGCCGACGAAAAGGGGGTCGACATGCCGATCTGCGCCGCGGTGTGCGACGTGGTGGAAGGGCGCTACACGGTCGACGAGGCGATCGGGCAATTGATGCATCGGCCGATCAAGGCGGAAGACTAAGCGTTTCCGTCTTGGCTTGACAGCCGACGCCTGCCGGGCGAGGCCGGAAGAAGCGATTTTCGAGGTGAGAGATGCCTGCATATTGGCTGATGAAATCCGAACCCGACGCTTTCTCCTGGGACGACCTCGTCGCCAAGGGCGCCAAGGGCGAGCCGTGGTCCGGCGTGCGCAATTTCACCGCGCGCAACAACATGAAGGACATGCAGCTCGGGGACCTCTGCTTCTTCTATCACTCCAACATCGGCAAGGAGGTCGTCGGGATCTGCGAGGTAATTGCCCTCGCCCATCCTGATCCGACCGACGATACAGGCAAATGGAAGTGCGTCGACGTGAGGGCGGTCGAGCCTATGCCGCAGCCCGTGACCCTCGAGGCTGTGAAGACGAATCCGAAGCTTGCAGGCATGTCGCTGGTGAAATCGTTCCGGCTGTCCGTTCAGCCTGTAACGACGGCCGAGTGGGCCGAGGTCTGCCGCATGGGCGGGTTGAAGCGGCCGGCGCCCAAGAAGGGCAAGAAATGAGTGCCGCGCCCGGTCGTCTGGATCCACAACGTCGCGCATCGGCCGAAGCGTTCATCGTCGCCAACACACGTCAGCTGGCGCCACCACTCGTGCCGGAGATCAAGCTGTATCTCGCCGAGGAGTCCCTGCCCATCTGGCAGAAGACCGAGGAAGAGCTGGGCGAGTTGAACGTGGCGCCCCCCTACTGGGCGTTCGCGTGGGCGGGTGGGCAGGCGCTGGCGCGCTACATCCTTGACAACCCGGCGCTGCTGCAAGGCAAGCGCGTGCTCGATCTCGGGGCGGGCTCCGGCTTGACGGCGATCGCGGCGATGAAGGCTGGTGCGGAAAGCGTGCTCGCGTCCGATCTCGATCACATCGCGCTTGCCGCAGTGCATCTCAACGCGTCGCTCAACGGCGTCGAGGTGCAGACGACCGCCGACAACCTGCTCGGAAAGCAGCCGGGGGCGTTCGGTGTCGTGCTGGTCGGCGACCTGTTCTACGAGCGCGCCCTGGCCGACCTCGTGTCGCGGTTCATCGATGAAGCGGCGGCAGCGGGCGCGCTGGTGCTGATCGGCGATCCGCAGCGCAACTACTTCCCCAAGGGCCGTTTTTGCGCCGCCGCCGAGTATAGAGTTCCTGTAACGCGGGAGCTCGAAGATGCGGAAATCAAGCGGACCTCGGTGTGGCGACTTGGCTGAGATGCCGGTCATCAAGAGCGTCCTGGCCGCGTGACGCATTCGACTTTTTGATAACCTCCGCCTTTGACAAAGGTCATTGGGAGGGGGCCCTTCAACTGCAAATTTGCCTTCGAGACGGGTCCGCTGTGCGCAGGCCAGTCTCCGCCCAACTGACAAATTGCTCTCACAAACCGGCGCCTTCATAATGGGCGCCAACGATGAAAAACTTATTGGGAGATCGCCCATGTCGGGGAAAGTCTATCCGGTGCCGGGTGGCGAATGGCGCGAGCGCGCCTTCATCGACGAGGACGCCTACAAGACCCTCTATCAGAGGTCAGTCGCGGATCCGGAGGGCTTCTGGGGCGAGGTCGGGCGCCGCATAGATTGGATCAAGCCGTACACAAAGGTTAAGAACACCTCGTTCGATCCACACCGCGTCTCCATCAAGTGGTTCGAGGACGGCACGCTCAACGTCTCGGCCAACTGCATCGACCGGCACCTCGCGACGCGAGGCGACCAGGTCGCCATCATCTGGGAGGGCGACGACCCGACCCAGGAAGAGCAGATCACCTACCGGCAGTTGCACGAGAGAGTCTCGAAGCTCGCCAACGTCCTCAAGGCGCATGGCGTCAAGAAGGGCGACCGGGTGACCATATATCTGCCGATGATCCCCGAGGCGGCGTATGCCATGCTCGCCTGCGCACGCATCGGCGCCACTCATTCGGTGGTGTTCGGCGGCTTCTCGCCGGAGAGTCTCGCCGGCCGCATCGAGGATGCGGAATCAAAGTTCATCATCACCGCCGACGAGGGGGTGCGTGGCGGCAAGTTCGTACCGCTGAAGAAAAATACGGACGATGCGCTGGCGAAGGCGGGCAAGGGCGACGAGAAAGTGCTCGTCGTGCGCCGCACCGGGCGCCCCGTCGCATGGACCGCCAGCCGCGACCTGTGGCTGCACGAGGAAATGGAGAAGGTCTCCGCCGACTGCCCGCCAACCGAGGTCAGTGCCGAGGACCCGCTGTTCATCCTCTACACGTCGGGCTCGACCGGCAAGCCGAAGGGCGTGGTGCATACGTCGGGCGGCTATCTCGTCTATACGTCGGTGACGCATCAGTACGTGTTCGACTATCACGACGGCGACATCTACTGGTGCACGGCCGACGTCGGCTGGGTGACCGGGCACAGCTACATCGTCTACGGGCCGCTCGCCAACGGCGGGACGACGCTGATGTTCGAGGGCATACCGAACTATCCGAACAACTCGCGGTTCTGGAACGTCATCGACAAGTGGAAGGTCAACATCTTCTACACGGCGCCGACGGCGATCCGCGCGCTGATGGGTGCGGGCGATGACTTCGTGAAGGCGTCCGACCGCTCGTCGCTGCGCCTCCTGGGCAGCGTCGGCGAGCCAATCAACCCGGAAGCGTGGGAGTGGTACTATCACGTGGTCGGCGAGGAGCGCTGCCCCATCGTCGATACGTGGTGGCAGACGGAGACCGGTGGCATCCTCATCACACCGCTGCCTGGTGCCACGGCGTTGAAGCCAGGCTCGGCCACGCGGCCGTTCTTCGGCGTGCAGCCGGCGCTCGTCGACGACAAGGGCGTGACGCTGGAAGGCGCGGCGACCGGCAACCTCGTCATTCTCGATAGCTGGCCCGGGCAGGCGCGCACCGTCTACGGTGACCACGAGCGCTTCGTGCAGACGTACTTCTCGACGTATCCGGGCACCTACTTCACCGGGGACGGCTGCCGCCGGGACGAGGACGGCTACTATTGGATCACCGGTCGCGTCGACGACGTGATCAACGTGTCCGGCCACCGGCTCGGCACGGCAGAGGTCGAAAGCGCCCTGGTCTCGCATCCGAAGGTCGCCGAGGCGGCCGTGGTCGGCTACCCGCACAACCTCAAGGGCCAGGGCATCTACTGCTATGTGACGCTGGTCGCGGGCGAACCGTGGAGCCCGGAGCTCGTCAAGGAGCTGACGGCGCACGTGAGGAAGGAGATCGGGCCGATCGCATCGCCAGATCTCATTCAGTTCGCCCCAGGCCTGCCGAAGACGCGCTCGGGCAAGATCATGCGCCGCATTCTGCGCAAGATCGCCGAGGACGAGTTCTCCAACTTGGGAGATATCTCGACCCTCGCCGACCCGGCGGTGGTGCAGGATCTGATCGAAAACCGGCAGAACCGCCGCGATGCGGCGAGCTGAGGCAAGGTCACGCGGGGAACAGCCCCGCCGATGCGACTACTCTATGGCCGAGCTGCAATTCGTATTCAGCCAGAGCCAGGAGCAGTCGCAATGGAACACATCGTCAGCGTCGGCATGGATGTCGACACCTTGAAGCAGCTCGATAATCTGCGCCGGGCGCACCCCAATGTGCCCTCTCGCGTCGAGGTCATCCGCCGCCTCATCTGGGAGGCGCACTCGAAGATTGCCGAGAAGCAGGCCGCGGCCGGCTGAGCGAACAAGGCATCCAGAAGGTCATGAAAGGCGCTCCTCCGGGGGCGCCTTTTCGCTTTTTCACCCTCGATTTGAACGTTGTCCCAAGCGGAACAGCGGCCCCGGCGATCAGCCCCTAGCCTGTCTTCATCAACGAGGAGACAGCGCCATGACCGCCACCACTCAGACGCCCGCCAAGACCGAAGGTCTCCGCTTTGCCGGTGGCAAGGTCGGCATCCTGCTCCTGCACGGCCTGTGCGGCACGCCCGCCGAGATGCGCTTCGTCGCGATGGGCCTCGCCCGCGCCGGCTACACGGTTCACGTTCCCCAGCTCGCCGGCCACGGAGAGAAGAATTCGGGCCACTGGCAGGACTGGTACCTGTCGGCCCGCGAGGCGCTGGTCGAGCTGCGCCGCGAGTGCGACACAGTGATCGTCGGCGGTCTGTGCATGGGCGCCATCCTCGGCCTGCATCTCGCCGCCCGCAACCCGGGTAAGGTGCAGGGCGTGTCGCTGTTCTCCCCGACGCTGTGGATCAACGGATGGGCGATGCCGTGGACGATGCGCCTCTTCAACCTGGTGCGCTCGCGCTGGATCGCCGGCCTGATGACCTTCCCCGACGCGGAGTCGCTCGGCATCAAGTGCCCGCGCGTACGCCAGTTCGTGCAGCAGGCACTCTCCGGCGAAGGCTCGGAGTACGGTCGCGCCGGCGTGCCGGCAACGATGGTTCTCGAGCATCGCCGTATGGTCGATGCAGCGATGAAGCTGCTGCACCGGGTGAAGCAGCCGACCCTCATCGTCCACTCGCAGGAGGACGACTACGCGGCGCTCAACAACGCCACGTATCTCAAGGGGGAGTTGGCCGGCGAGGTCGACATGGTGGTGCTGAACGATAGCTATCACATGGTTACCCTCGACAAGCAGCGTCAGGTGGTGGTCGACAGCACCCGCGCCTTCGTCGCCCGCATCGTCGAGGAAGTCCGCAACATCGCCACCCCGGCGATGCCGGTTGCGGCCTAATTGAGAACCGCCCGGGCGCTGAAACCCGGTCCGATGCTCGCCGGGCGCGATGTGCTAGTAGTCAGTGCGCCGAACAGATTTCACCATCCCTCAGCAACAGAACTTGCGAGCACGGGCATGACCGCTGGAACCGCCGGCCGCGTTGCCAACAACTATTGGGATGCCAGCAAGAGGCCGCGCGAGGTATCGGCGCCGCTGACGAGTGCCGCTGCCGTCGATGTGGCGATCATCGGCGCCGGATATACGGGACTGTCGACCGCATATCATCTCAAGGCGGCGGAGCCGTCGCTCGACGTTGCGGTGCTCGAAAGCGAGACTGTGGGCTTTGGCGCCAGCGGCCGGAATGCCGGGTTCGTGATGACGCTGTTCGGCGCTTCGCTCGGACTGATGAAGGCGCTGCACGGCGCCGACAAGGTGCGCGAGGCGCACCGCTACATGGAGCGATCGATCGACAGCCTCGAAGAGATGATCGGCGCGCACAAGCTCGATTGCGATTTCGAGCGCGTCGGCTTCCTCAAGGTGGCGACCTCGCCGCGCTATGCGGGTCGCATACGCGACGAGATCGAAACGCTGGATAAGCTCGGCATTCATGGCCATCGCTGGCTGGAGCGCGCCGAGCTCGATGAGCGCGTGCGCTCGCCGACATTTCTCGGCGCGCTTCTCGAGCCGGGCTGCGGGCTGATCAATCCGCGCAAGTGGGTCGATGCGCTGGCGGGGCTGGCGGTGAAAAGCGGAGCGCATATCTACGAGAATTCGCGCGTCGACACGGTGCGGCGGGAATCCGGAAGGTTTCTGCTGTCGAGCAACGGCGCGACGCTCACAGCCGACAACGTCGTGTTCGCCAGCAACGGCTATACGCACCTCATCCCGGGGATGCGCTCAAAGCAGCTTCCGGCCTTTGTATTCATCGTCGTCACCGAGCCGCTGAGCGAGGCCCAGCTCGCCTCGATCGTCTGGGCGGGGCGCGAGGGCATCGAGGACGGGCGAAACTTCATGCATTTCTACCGCCTGACACCGGACAATCGCCTGCTGATGGGTGGCGGCCCCGGGTTCGTGCCGTTGGGCGGACGCATGAATCACGATGCGTATCCCGCGGCGTGGCGGCATCTGGAAGAGCACATCGGCACGACATTTCCGGCGCTGCGTGGCATCGCGATCTCGCACCGCTGGGGCGGGGCATTCTCCGTCACCGCCGATTCGACGCCGCTGATCGGAACGATGCACGGCGGCGCGGCGGTCTACTCGGTCGGCTGCACGGGGCATGGCGTTGCCATGACGCACATGAACGGGCGCATCCTGCGTGACCTCGTGCTCGGGCGCTCCAGCGACCTCACCGATCTGTGGTTCGTCAATCGGCGCGCGCTGCCGCTGCCACCAGAGCCGTTCAGCTCGATCGGCGCGAAGGCGGTTACGGCGGCGATGGCGCTCGACGATTGGTGGTGCGACCGAGGAGCCAAGCCGGCATGAGGCGGATCAAGAGGGTCGCCATGATCGGCGCCACGGGCATGCTCGGCATTCCTGTGGCGATCGCGCTCATGGAAGCAGGGTTCGAGGTGACGGCGCTCGTGCGCAATCCGGAGCTGGCGCGGCGCGCATTGCCCGCCGCGATTTCGATCGTGCAAGCGGATGTCCGAGACGAGGAGAGCCTGCGCTCCGGGCTCGCGGGCCAGGATGCAGTTTATCTCAATCTCGCGGTGGTGCCGGGGGCGCGACGCGGCGACTTCCACACCGAGGCGCAGGGCCTGCAGCACATCATCGGCGCGGCGCGCGACGCTAAGCTCGCGCGCCTTGCCTACGTCTCGGCGCTCATCCAGGACACCGACAGAAGCCGCTGGTGGGTCATCGACGTCTGGCGGCAGGCGCTGGCGCGCATAAAGCGCTCGGGCATTCCCTACACGATCTTCTACCCGAGCAACTTCATGGAAACGCTGGCGCAGCGGCATACGGCCGGGCGGTTTTTCGTGATGCTGGGTCGCGCGCAGTACCGCAACTATTGGATCGCCGGCCGCGATTTCGGCGAGCAGGTCGCCAAGGCGTTCGCGTTGCCGATGGCCGGCAGCCGCGAGTATGTCATCCAAGGGCCGGAGCCGATGACATACGACGAGGCCGCCGTGCGATACGCGAAGTCACTGCCGGAGCCGCACCGCGTCATTCGAGTGCCGTTTTGGCTTGCGCGTCTTGCCGGAGTGCTCTCGGGCGAGATCGATTTCAGTACCCGGATCATGCAGGCGGTTCTCGGCTATCCCGAGGAGTTCAAGGCGGCGACTACGTGGGCGGAGCTCGGGAAGCCGACAACGACGCTCGAAGAGTTCACCAGGTGCGGCCAGAGCGACCGCGCTTAGCTACTTGCAGCGGAGCAGAGGGCCGCGATCGAAGTGCAAGTGGTCGCGGTGCGCCTTGTTGAACTCCGGCCCGATCGCCACACGGAAATAGTAACATGCGCGGCGGTGCGCCTCGCGCAGAAAGCGCCCCTCGGGCGTGTCGGCCTTGTAGTCCGCAGTGATGCTCATCTGCTTGCCGTTCTCGAGCCGGAAGGCGCCGATGTCGACGGCGTTGGCGAGCGAGTGCTGGCTGCGGGTCTTGATCCAGCGCTCATTGCCGATGATGTTGCGACAGGAGTAGGTGCCCATGTCCTGCATCCAGGCAACCCTGCTGCCGAACATCTGCATCGCCAGCGGTTGCACGCCGTACTCCATCCATAGTGCCAGCGCAGTCGCCGCCTCGCAGGTGAGCTGCTCGAGGCCGATGTCGGCGCCGCCGACCTGAGCGATACGGACGGCGTTAGTCCAACCGCAGCCGTTGGGCTGGACCTTGTCGGCGATGGGCGTTGCCACGATGTGCGGCGGCTTCAGGGCGGATCGGCACTGCTGAGGGTCGCGGCGAAGGGCGGCGAGGCGGAAATCGACGAACCAGTGCGGCGGGTCATCCAGGGAGATCGCGGCGAACGGCGAATAGCGCTGCGGAACGAGCCCAAGCCAGAAGGCACCGAAAAGGACCACGGCGAGAAGCAGAGCGAGAAGAATGCGCAGGAAGTTTCGGCCGGGGCGGCGCATGAAGGATCCTGAAGGCTGTTAACGATTGAGTACAGCCTTGCGTGCCAGGCGCCAAGGATAGCCGGAGAGGCTCGTGCGACTATTCAGGCCGACAGTGGCGCGGCCGTCACCTCGGCCGCTAGAAGTCGGAAGCGATGCCGCCCTTCTCCCAGTCGCCGTATCGCGCCGGGTCCGGGCCATCCCGGCCACCGACCTCGGGCGCCGGCTTTCCCTGCGCAGCATCGCGGGCGCGGCGGCGCTCCTCGGCCTCGGCAAGGGCGCGCGCGGCGGCCGGGGAAAGGGGACGTTTCTCTTCCTTAGGGCTCATGTCCTTAGGGTTCATGGCTCAATCTGGGGCTGGTGAACGCCAAGCTTGTTCTCCATATAGCATCTCACGAATGCTGAAGGCGGAGCTGCGACAACGATGAACTACGTCAAGACGGCCATGCTTCTCGCGGTGCTGACCGCGATCTTCGTGGCGCTCGGCGCATTGGTTGGTGGCCAGACCGGCATGGTGGTCGCCTTCATTTTCGCGCTCGGCATGAACTTCTTCAGCTACTGGAACTCCGACAAGATGGTGCTGCGCATGTATGGCGCGCACCAGGTCGATGAGCGGTCGGCGCCGGAGTATTACGGGATCGTGCGCGATCTGGCGCGGCGCGCCGGCCTGCCGATGCCGAAGGTCTACATCATGGACAGCCCGCAGCCGAATGCGTTCGCCACAGGGCGCAATCCTGCGAATGCGGCCGTGTGCGCCTCGACCGGCCTATTGCAGGCGCTGAGCAAGGACGAGATCGCCGGCGTCATGGCGCACGAGCTCGCCCACATCAAGAACCACGATACGCTCACTATGACGATCGCCGCTGCAATCGGCGGCGCCATCTCGATGCTGGCGCAGTACATGCAATTCGGCATGCTGTTCGGCGGCAACCGCGACGGCAACTCCGGGCCGGGCGTCATCGGGTCCATCGTCGCCATCTTCATCGCGCCGCTCGCCGCCATGCTAGTGCAGATGGCGATCAGCCGCTCGCGCGAGTATGTGGCCGACCACAACGGCGCCGAGATCTCGGGCAGCCCGCTGTCGCTTGCCTCAGCGCTGGCGAAGATACAGAACTATGCGCACCGCATTCCCAACGAGGAAGCGGAGGCGGCGCCGGCCACGGCGCACATGTTCATCATCAATCCGCTGCTGGGACGCGGAATGGACAACCTGTTCTCGACGCATCCCAACACCGAGAACCGCATCGCGGCGCTCGAGGCGCTGGCGCGGCAGATGGGGCAGACGGCGCGCCCACGCGGCGAAACACCGCCGGACGATTCATTCGACGGGCCGTGGTCGGGTCCACGCAGCGCCCCGCGTGGTCCGTGGGGTTGATGTGCGGTGAGCAAGGAAGGCGCGTCAACGACGTTCAAGCCACGGCGCGCACATTCGCCGTCTCACAAGGATAGCAGGAGTGAGCCTGCCCCGGCGGGGCTCGAGGCGCGCGAAGCAGCAGTGCGCCTAGTGACAGCAGTACTGAGCGAAGGCCATTCGCTGGACGGGGCACTGACGAAGGAGTTTCAGCACAGTGCGCTCGAGCCGCGCGACCGGGGACTTGCGCGACTTATCGCAACAACCGTGTTGCGGCGGCTCGGTCAGCTCGAGGCGCTGCTCAACAGCTACCTCGAAAAGCCGCTGCCCAAGAAGCAGGGGGCGCTGTGGCCGATCCTGCTTTCGGGCGCAGCGCAGCTTCTGTTCCTCGAAACGCCACCGCACGCTGCCGTCGGCCTGGCCGTCGATCAGGCGCGCCGCGACCGACATGCCGCGCGCTACGACAAGCTGGTCAACGCTCTACTGCGCCGTGTGTCGCGCGAGGGGCGTGCGGTGATAGAGCAGCAGGATGCCGTGGCGCTCAACGTGCCCCAATGGCTGCTGCAGCGCTGGGTCGCCGCCTACGGCGAGGAAACTGCCCGGCGCATAGCCGTCGCTTCTCTCAGTGAAGCTGCGCTCGATATCAGCGTGAAATCCGACCCGCAGGCCTGGGCCGAGCGACTGGGCGGGGCCGTGCTGCCGACGGGCAGCGTCCGTCTTGCTGCCGGCGGCCGCATAGATGCGCTGCCCGGCTTCGCCGAAGGCGCGTGGTGGGTGCAGGATGCCGCTGCCGCGATTCCTGCGCGGCTGCTCGGCGATGTGTCGGGAAAGTCAGTCGTCGACGTCTGCGCAGCGCCAGGCGGAAAGACGGCGCAGCTTGCCGCGGCGGGTGCGAAGGTGACGGCGGTCGACCTATCGGGCGCGCGGCTGCAACGGCTGAAAGCCAATCTCGAACGCTTGCAGCTTTCTGCAGAGCTCATCGAGGCGGATGCAGCGACATGGTCTCCGGGGCAGACGTTCGATGCCGTACTTCTCGATGCTCCATGCACGGCGACGGGAACGATACGCCGGCACCCGGACATTCTGCGGCTGAAGCGCCGGGAGGATGTCGCGGCGCTGAGCGAGATCCAGCGGCGCCTGCTCGACAACGCGGTGAAGCTGCTGGCGCCGGGCGGCGTGCTCATCTACTGCACGTGCTCGCTCGAGACGGAGGAAGGGCTGGGGCAGGTCGAGCGCTTCCTCGAACGTGAGCCGCGGCTGCAGCGTCGTCCGATCGTCGCTGGCGAATCGGGTATCGCAGCCGATTGGCTCACCCCATCGGGCGACCTGCGAACGCTGCCGTTCCACCTTGCCGGCGAGCGTCCGGAGCTGTCGGGCCTAGATGGTTTCTATGCCACGCGGCTCGTTCTCAGCGCCTGATTCGCTGTCAACGCCGGAACTGCGCACAGGCACGCGCTCACCGCGCCTTGTCTTGACCGGCGCGCGGCGCTAGTCCGGACCCATGGTGGTAGACACATCGAGGTCAGCCTGGCGGCGGCCGGGCGCTGCTGCGGGGCATCCATGGCTGAACTGACTCTCAAGGAGCGGTTGCGCAAGGCCGCACTGACGGTGGACGAGCCGGGCAAGCGGTCAGCCATCATCAGCGCGATCGCGACGCCGCTGAAACGCTGGACGGAGCCGCAGACGCCCGTCGATCACCTGCTCATCGTGCCGCAGGATCTGCGCACTGCCGATCCCAGCTTCTGGACCGAGCTGCAGCACGGCCAGTTCGGACTCGCGGGCAACATCGTTCACCTGCGCGGACGCTCGCCGTTCTCGGTCCAGGCGCCGAGCACGGCGTGGGCGCGCGAGCTGCACGGGTTCGGCTGGCTGCGCAACCTTGACGCGGCGAACGATGAGGAGGCGCGTGCAACGGCGCGCTGCCTGGCGCTCGAGTGGTCGCTGCGGTTCGGAGGCGAGCGGATAGGCGTCGCGGCGGAGCCCGCGGTTGCGGCGCGTCGCATGATCTCATGGCTGTCGCACGCGAACCTGCTTCTCGAGGACGCCGATCCCGAGACATACGGCGCCATAACATCCAGCTTGGGGCGGCAGCTTTCGCATCTTTGGGCGTGCTGGCGCGATGCGCCGCCAGGATATCAACGACTGCTCGCGCTCATCGCGCTGGGATTTGCGACGCTTTCGCTGGCCGGGCACGACCGGCAGGTGCGCGATGTCGAAGCAAATCTCGTCGCCGAGCTGTCTTGGCAGGTGCTCTCCGACGGCGGGCACGTAACGCGCAATCCGGCGCTGCTGGTCGAGCTGCTGCTGGACCTCCTGCCCCTCAGCCAATGCTTCACGGCGAGGGACCGCAAAATCCCCGAGCGTTTCAGCGAATCTCTCGAGCACATGCTGCCGATGCTGCATTACCTCCGGCTCGGCGACGGCAGGCTGGCGCGCTTCAACGGCGTGTCGTGCCCCGAGGTCGCTGGGCTTGCGACTGTGGCCGCCTACGATGACGGCTCGCTCGCCGCCGTCAGCGACGCCCGCGCTTCCGGCTACGCAAGGCTAGCGCGCGGGAGCGCCGTAGTCGTTGCAGACGTCGGGAGGCCTCCTGCGCTCGCCTTCTCTACAGATGCACAGGCCGGCTGCCTGTCGTTCGAGATGAGCCACGGCAAGGAGCTGGTTTTCGTCAACGGAGGGTTGCCCAGTGCGGCTGCCGGCGACTGGGTTCCAGCAGCGCGTGCCACGGCGAGCCACAACACGCTAGTGCTGGCAGAGACGTCGTCCTCGCGTCTCATCACGCATCGGAAGATCGAGGCGCTGGCGGGGGTGCTTCCGATCCGGTATCCCGAGCGGGTTGACTGGCGCCTGGAGCAGGGCGATGCCGCCGTGCTGGAAGCCAGCCATGATGGCTACTACCGCCGCCATGAGCTGATCCACGGCCGCCGCCTGCAGCTTTCTGCGGACGGACTGCGGCTCGATGGCCGCGACCGGCTCGACGGCCTAGGCGGTAAGATCCGCCTGCGGACAGACCTTCCTTTCGCCATCCATTTCCATCTGGCGCCGGGTGCGCGCTGCGGCCACGGCGACGAACACAATACTGCGGTTATAACGCTGGCCAACGGCGAGCGCTGGCAGTTCGGTGCCGAAGGTGCTGCTCTCAGCATCGAGGAGAGCGCCTACTTCGCCGAGAACGCCGGTCCTCGTCCGACGCAGCAGATCGTGCTGCGCGGCGTCACCTACGGGGAGACGGAAGTGAACTGGGTCGCCGAGCGACTGCCGGAAGGGAATTTGGAATGACAAGTGCCCCGCGCATCCGCCGCGCGCTTATTTCAGTATCTGACAAGTCGGGCCTCGTTCTATTTGCGCGCGCGCTCGCCGACATGGGCGTAGAGCTGATCTCCACGGGCGGGACTTCAGCGGCGCTGCGCGAGGCGGGTCTGGCGGTCAAAGACGTTGCCGAGCTGACCGGGTTCCCCGAGATGCTCGACGGACGCGTGAAGACGCTGCATCCCAAGGTGCACGGGGGCCTTCTTGCTATTCGTGGCAATGCGCACCACGAGGAGCAGGCGGCGAAGCACGACATCGCGCCGATCGATCTTCTCGTCGTCAATCTCTATCCGTTCGAGGCGACCGTCGCCAGGGGCGCGGACTACGACGATTGTATCGAGAACATCGATATCGGCGGGCCGGCACTGATCCGCGGCGCGGCGAAGAACCATGCTGGTGTGACAGTGGTCGTGGAGCCAGCGGACTACGAGGGCGTTCTTGCGGCGATGCGCGCCAATGACGGCGCGACGACGTTGGAGCTGCGCCAACGGCTCGCCTCAAAGGCCTATGCGCGCACGGCGGCTTATGATGCGGCAATCAGCCAGTGGTTCGCGAACACGATCGGCGAGGATGCGCCGGAGTGGCGCACGTTCGCCGGTCGGCTGAAGCTGCCGCTGCGCTATGGCGAGAACCCGCATCAGAAGGCGGCGTTCTATGCATCCGGCGATGCGCGTCCGGGCGTCGCGACAGCCGTGCAGCACCAAGGCAAGGAGCTGTCCTACAACAATCTCAACGACACCGATGCGGCGTTCGAGCTCATTGGTGAGCTCGGAGCTGAAAAGCCGGCGGTGGCCATCATCAAGCATGCCAATCCATGCGGTGTTGCAACGGGCGCGGACCTCAAGGAAGCCTATTTGAAGGCGCTGCGCTGCGATTCCGTCAGCGCTTTCGGCGGCATCATTGCGCTCAACGGAACCATCGATGGGCCGGCAGCGGAGGAGATCACCAAGATCTTCACCGAGGTGGTCATCGCGCAGGATGCGACGGACGAGGCGAAAGCGATTTTCGCTGCGAAGAAGAACCTGCGGCTGCTGACGACCGGAGGCTTACCGGATCCGCGCGCGCCGGGCATTGCCGTGCGCTCGCTGGCGGGCGGGCTGCTCGTTCAGTCGCGCGACGACGGCATCGTCACCGCGGCCGATCTGAAGGTCGTCACCAAGCGTGCGCCGAGCGCACAGGAGCTCTCCGACCTGCTGTTCGCCTTCAAGGTGGCGAAGCACGTGAAGTCGAACGCCATCGTCTACGTCAAGGACGGGGCGACGGTCGGCATCGGCGCCGGTCAGATGAGCCGCGTCGATTCCTCGCGCATCGCAGCGCTCAAGGCTGCAGATGCGGCCGCGGCCGCGGGCTTGAAAGAACCGCTGACGCGCGGGTCCGTCGTCGCCTCGGATGCTTTCTTCCCGTTCGCAGATGGGCTCCTCACCGCTGCTGAGGCGGGAGCCACGGCGGTCATCCAGCCGGGCGGCTCGATGCGCGACGAGGAAGTGATTGCCGCGGCGGACGAGAAGGGGCTGGCCATGGTGTTTACCGGCATGCGCCACTTCCGGCACTGAGATGGGCGCGGCTGGCGACGGCGTAAGGCTGCGCCGGGCGTTGCGTGCGGATTGGGACATGATCCGCGGCTGGCTGGCGATGCCGGACATCGAGGCCTGGTGGGGGCCGCGCTCGGCAACCGAGGCTGAGGTCACAATCGCTCTCAATGCCGGGCATGCCTTGTGCCGCATCATCGAGGCCAATGGGGTCGCCGTCGGCTATGCGCACGCCATCGATGCGATGGCCTGGGGGGACGAGCTACCAGAGGACTTGGCGCCAGGTACCTGGGATCTCGACCTATTCATCGCGTCAGAGGAGCACCGCGGCAGGGGCGTCGGCCAGGCGGCGCTCGCCCAGCTCAAGGACGAGGTATTCAGCACCACGCTCGCCTCGGCAGTGTGCGTCTTCCCCTCGATTCGCAACGAGCGCGCGGTGCGGGCCTATGAGAAGGCGGGCTTTCGCTGGAAGCGGATATGGAACGACCCGCACATGGGGCCATCCTGGTTCATGGTGGCTGAGCGGCCGGCACGCTAGCCGGCGCGATTGTCACAGTTTGTTGTCGTTTACCAATAATAGCCCTAAGGTTAGCCGCCGATCGTCCATTTTCAGAGTTGGGGACACTGCCGTGAACACCGTCGTCCGCGTGATCGTTTTCATCGTTCTAATCGCCGCCATAGTGGCAGGGATCGTGTACGTCTACACGCCACTGCCGGCGCCTCAGGAAGCCGCACCGGCTCCTGCGGCTGCACCGGCCGAACCGGCTGCTCCGGCGCCTGCCGCAGAGCCAGCTCCTGCTCCGGCTGAGCCTGCTCCGGCCCCTGCGGCCGAGACGCCGCCTGCCGCCGAACCCGCCGCGCCTGCGGCCGAGCCGGCCCCTGCTGCTCCGGCCGAGCCTGCTGCTCCGGCTCCGAGCGAGCCGTCGGCGCCCGCACCGTCGCCGTGATGGCAGTTGTGGCCTAGGCCATCAATGCCACTTCTGTGACTCTGGTGAGGGCTCGTGCGGATCGCGCGGGCCCTCATCCTTTGGCGCGGGGGCGGCTTCGGTCGATTTCTGCGCGTCCTTGCTCAGCTCGTCAGCAGCCTCTTTGGCCTTGTCGAGCACTTCGGACGTTGCGCGCTTGGCCTTCTCGAGCACCTCGCGTGCGGCCTCGGCGGCCTTGTCGAGGAGCTTCGTCGACTCCTTCGCCTTGTCGAGCGCCTTCTCGCTCTCTTCTTTACCCTTCTCGATGCCGGTGCCCGCATGCTCCTTGGCGCGCTCGATGGCGTCCAGGATCGCCTGTTTCGCGGCATCGATGGCGGCGTTAGTGGCGTCCTTCGCATCGTCGATGACCTCGCCGGCCGAGCGCGGGGGCGGCGCCGGCTCAGCGTCCTCGACCTTCGGCGGGGCGTTGGCTGCCGTGGAGTCCTCGGCGGCGATGGCGGTAGCCGGCACCACGAGCATCGCGGCCAGCAGCACAAAAACCCGGTTCATCGGCAATCACTCCTTTTCGTGATCCGAATGCACGTTGCGTGAGACATGGGGAGGAGCCGCCTTGCGGACTAGGCCTGCCGGGTGGGGGCCCTGACTGGCAGCATGAGGACGATGCCGGCCATCAGGAAGAGAGTGATGGCCGACATGCCGAGCCGCTGGCTGTGCGTCAGCGTGGTGACGAGCGCGACCAGCAACGGCGCCAGGAAGGCGGTAACCTTCCCCGAGAAGGCAAACAGGCCAAAATACTGGGTGATCTTATCGCGCGGAGCGAGGCGGGCGAGCAGCGAGCGGCTGGACGACTGCACGGGCGCGGAGACGAGACCGACGACGACAGCGAAGGCAAGGAATACGCGCTCACCGGTGGAGGAGAAGGGAGCGGAACCCGGCGCCTTGGGATCCACGTCGAAGAAGAAGAGGACGTGGCTGGCATCGACCGACAGGATGCCGAAGGCGCCGATAAGGAGGATGAACAACGCCGAGACGATGACGAACTTGGCGCTGATGCGATCATCGAGCACGCCGCCGATGAGGGCGCCGAAAGCACCGACGAGCGTCAGGATGATGCCGAAGAGGCCGAGCTCCAGCGGGCCCCAGCCGAACACTCCGGCGCCGTAGATGCCGCCGAAGGTGAAGATCGCCGTGAGGCCGTCCGTGTAGATCATGCGGGCGATGAGAAACAGCAGCATGTCGCGGTTGTGCGGGAGGGCCCGAACGGTGTCCCACAGCTCTGCCGTTGCGTGGCGGCCGTCATCGACGCGCTTCTGCTTCACGTCCGGAACGAACACGAAGAACGGGATCATGAAGACGAGGTACCAGACCGCCGATAGAGGCCCGACGATGCGGTCACCCTCGCGCGTTGCAGCGTCGAGGGGGAAGAGTGGGGAGAGGCCGAGCAGGGTCTTGTCGGTGCCGTCGACGGGTACGATCAGCCCGGCGACAAGGAACAAGCTGGCGAGGCCGCCGAAGTAACCGCAGGCCCAACCGGCGCCGGAAAGGCGTCCGAGCTCGCCCTGAGGCACGAGGCTCGGCATGAAGGCATTGGTGAAGACGGCGGTGTACTCGGCGCAAACCGTGGCGCAGACGAAGGCAAAGAGAATGAGATAGATCGTGGAGGTCGGCGCCGATGGCACCGCGATCCAAAGCGATGCCATGGCGGTGGCGAGGATCAGCGAGAACAGGGCAATCCAAGGCTTGCGGTGCCCGC
Source organism: Pseudomonadota bacterium (assembly GCA_023405815.1). Taxonomy (GTDB): domain Bacteria; phylum Pseudomonadota; class Alphaproteobacteria; order Rhizobiales; family Hyphomicrobiaceae; genus Hyphomicrobium_A. The sequence goes on from JAEXXM010000067.1 coordinate 30,261, forward strand.
GACCATCGGCGAATGCGCCGAGGAACGGGCTGCCGACGGCTATCAGCACGCCGGCCACGGCGGCGCCGTAGCCCCACAAGGCCTGTCCCTGGGGGCCGTCGCCGACCACGACGTTGGCGAAGTAGGGGGCGAAGAGAAAGGTCAGGATCAGCGTATAGAAGGGCTGCACCGACCAGTCGAAGAGCATCCAGGAGATGCGGGCCGAAAGCGGCGCGCGCTCGGTGGTTTCGGCGTATTGAGCGGACGTAGCAGCCATATCCACGATATTTTCCCCGTCATCGATCCCTGGCCGCAGCCCTATAGCACGGAAAGATGGCGGCGCTCTGTGTGTCTGCCGCACGCACAGCCGCCCGCAATTTGCCAGGTCGCAACCGGCTTTGGCCCCAGGCATTGAGCGCGAGGCGATGAGAAACGCGGGAGCGGGGCGGTCCTGGCCCTCATACTCGTTTGTATGGATGCAGCCATCGCCGCCCCACTCGGCAGGCATGCCGACCGACCGTCTTCCCTGGATTGCATCCCTGCCCAGGGCCCACCGACATTTTCGCGTCGGCGACAGATAGGTCCTGGAGCCAGCTTATGGGCCCCGGCGCATCGTCCTGCCGGCCCATCCCGTGCAATCCGCCAGCGCACGTCTGCACCCCGCGTCGTCGGGTGGGCTGACAAAAGTCTAAGCGCACGCGCGAGCGCGGGGATAAGTGGCCTATTGCAGGATGATGAGGTGGTCGGGAAGCTCGTTGGGGTCGTACGCTCCGGGCGGGAAGTGGGCGGCGAGGGCGGTCCCGATGGCGCCGATGGCGGCAACGAAGCCCTCCGTGGGGTGCCCCTGGCCGATCGCGTGGGTCAGCCCGTCGAGGATGTGCTTCCAGGTGCCGGGCGCAACCTTGGCGTCGATGGCGCGGTCGGCAATGATCTCGGCGTAGTGCTCGGCGACCGACACGAAGAGCAGAACGCCCGTCCTGCTCTCGGTGGTATGCAGGCTCTGGGCGAGGAACTGCTCGACTGCGCGGCGGTGGGCGTGCAGCCGCTTGATACTTGCCGGCACCAGAGCGGTGCGGACCCGGGCCGGCATCAGCGCGAGCGTCACGGCAAGAAACACCGCCAGCTGGATGAGATAAATCGGCACGAGGTGGAGCTGGGTGAAAAAGATGAGCGCCCACGGGACCAGCAAGGCGACGATGGCACCGACGAGCGGCGGGACGTAGTGGTAGCCGTCGCTTTGGGCGGCGACCACGACGACGATTTCGCCGGACGTTCGCCGCTCTGCGTCGGCGATGGCTGCGGAAATGCGCTGCTCGTCCTCGGGCGAGAACAGGCTCATCGGATCATCTCCTGTGCGTCAGCGCCCATGCCCGGCATCACCAGCTCCCTGAAGATCCGCCACCGCCGAAGTCTCCGCCGCCACCGGACCATCCGCCGCCACCGCCCCCGCCGGACCATCCATCGCTCCATCCGCCATAGTCGCCGGGGATGACGACCGGCCCGCCCGGGCCACGCCGACGCTGCCCGGCAATCCCCTGCGGTGCATTGCGGATCGACTGCGCGATGGCGTAGAGCACGAATAGGACGACGCAAATCCAGAAGATGATCAAGACAATCGACCAGAAGTCGAGCGTGTCGGCGTTGCGCGAAACGCGCGCCCGCTCCTTGACCTCCTCGGCGTCGCCGAGCAGCACGTCGTTGATATCACGCACGCCGGCGGCGATGCCGGCGGCAAAGTCGCCGCGCCGGAACTCGGGCAAAATTGCGTTCTCGACGATAAGCTTGGACATGGCATCGGTGAGCGTGGGCTCGAGGCCGCGGCCGACCTCGATGCGCACCTTGCGCTCGTTAGGGGCGACGATAAGCAGGACGCCGTTGTCCTTGCCCTGCTGGCCGATGCCCCACTTGCGCCCGAGCTGGTAGCCGAATTCCTCGATCGGGTAGCCCTGCAGCGACTTCAAGGTGACGACGGCGAGCTGATCGGTCGACTTCTGCTCGAGGGCTGCGAGCTTCGCCTCGATGGCGGCGCGGGCCTCGGGCGTCAGCAGGCCCGCCTCATCGACAATGCGTCCAGTCAGCGCCGGGAATACGGGCTCGGCGGCATGCGCCACCGGCACTGCGCTCCACAGTAGCAATGCGAGCCAGATGCCCGCAGCGCGGTACGCCCGGCTCCACAGCAAAGCGCTCCGCGCGGCAGACATCCGACTCCTCCGATCGGCGAGCAGGCAGAGTCCTAGTTTTTGGTTCCGAAGTCCACCTTGGGCACCTTCATCTCCTCTTGGGTGATGTCGAAGGTCGCCATCTCCTTGGCGGAGGGGTACATCACGGCGCGCCAGATGCGGCCGGGGAAGGTGGTGATCTCGGTGTTGTAGGCGCGTACGGCCTGGATGTAGTCGCGTCGGGCAATGGCGATACGGTTCTCGGTGCCTTCGATCTGGCTCTGCAGGGCGAGGAAGTTCTGCCCCGACTTGATGTCAGGATAGCGCTCGACGACCGCGAGCAGGCGTCCCAGTGCGCCGCCGAGCTGACTCTGCGCTTCCTGGAATTTTTGCATCGCCTCAGGGTTGGTCAGGATGTCGGCCGGAATATTGGCCTGCGCCTGCGTCGCCTTGGCGCGCGCCTCGACGACATCGGTCAGGACGGTGCGCTCCTGGTCGGCGAAGCCTTTGACGGTCTCGACCAAGTTGGGAATGAGGTCGGCACGGCGCTTGTACTGGTTGAGGACCTCCGACCAAGCGGCCTTTGCGTCCTGCTCGTAGGTGGGGATGGTGTTGATCCCGCACCCGGCGAGGGTGAGGGACAGGGCGGCAAAGAGAATTGCCGCGATGGGGCGGGCGAATCTGAGCGCCTGCGCGTGAGCCATGACGTGGGCCTCCAGGGGAATCAAGCCAGCGACCTTACCTCTAGTCTGGGTTAAAGACCGCACAATGGTCGCCGTGCCTTGAGGGCGAGGTTTACGCGGAGCTATTTCCAGGCGGCAATTTGCGTGCGTCGCCGAGCGAGATTGTGGCACGTTCCCATGGTTGCCATATTCCCGCGCCATGCAAGGCAAAGCGGTCCCGGGTGGAATCAGGGGGCCATCAATGGGCGGGTGGGGAAGTCCAGACAGCATGCGCAATTCGATCGCGATTATGAACACCAAGGGCGGTGTCGGCAAATCGACGCTGGTGCTGGCGCTCGCCGAGACGATCTCGGCCTATCACAAGAAGAACGTGCTGGTCATCGACAGCGACGCGCAGGCCAGCGTGTCGAGCATGCTGATGTCCGTGTCGAGCCTCTACAAGCTGCAGAGCGAAGGGGCGACGATCGTCGATTATCTGCACGGCCGCGTGCTCAAGAACCAAGTCATCGATTGGCCGAAGTTCATCGTGCGCAACGTCTCCGACGTCGACGACGCGCGCTCGGTCTTCCTGCTGCCGAGCGATATGCAACTCACCCTGCTCGAGCGCGAGGTCTCGAAGGAGAACCTGCACGGGCGCCTGCGCGAGGTGATCGGCGAGCTGCTCAACGGCGTGCGCCGGGTGTTCGATATCGTTCTCATCGATTGCCCGCCGGGCCTGTCGGTGCTTACGGAGTGCTGGCTGCGCGAGGCAGACTTCCACATCTCGCCAACCAAGGCCGACTATGTCTCGGTGTGCGGGCTCGAGGTGTTCCGCCGTTTCAAGGGTCTCAACCCCGAGATGGGCTTCGCCCAGAACCTCGGTGTGATCGTCAACATGAAGGAGACGAACTCGGTCTCCGACGAGGAATACCATCGCTGGCTGCAGGGGAATCCCGAGAATGCCTGCTTCAGCCAGGCAATTCCGCGTATGCCGGCGCTGCAGGACGCCGCCAACTTCCAGACCTACGAGCGCAGCTATCTCGCCAAGTATCCAGGCCAAGTTGGCGCCGCGGTCCGCGCGCTCACCGATGAGGTGATGGCGCGGCTCGAATCGGGAAACCCGGCCAAGGCTGAGGACAAGCAGCCGGCGGCAGCGGTCGGGGCCTGACGCAAGACGGCTGGACGCCCGAATGCTAAGAGCAGCGGCATGATACGCGCACTGTCCGTCCTGTCGTCGCTCCTTGTCCTCGCGGTTCCGGCGAGCGCCCTCGAAATCAAGAGCTGCGACGAGGCCAACGTCGGGCTGACAGAGCTCATCGCTCCCGTCGGCAAGAACAGCCGCACATACAAGGACGACAAGGTCAGCCTCTACGTCGTCGACACGGTGGAGCCGGTATGCTGCGCGGCGGGAGTAGCGGTGGTGCTTCCCGATTTGTCGGACGAGCTCGGCGGCAACCAATGCCTCGCGGTAGTCGGAGTCGCATCGGTGCAGCTCGACGAGGCAACGACTGAGGACGACGCGTCCAAGGGGCTCTTGCTCACCATCCCGACGCGCGTCTTCAACGAAGCAGCAGATTCCGCGCCGGGCGAGCCCATCCGGCTGCGCGTCAATGCCGAGAAGGGCACCGTCGCGCTGGAGTGAAAGCGTGGACGCGGCTGACTAGCCATGCTCCCGATCTATGCCAAGTGTGCGCCTGAGGCTCGTCGAAGCGCTGTTGTTGCGCGCGGTAGCAGATCGGGCGCGCCTTCTCAGCCGGGGCTGGGGCTCGCGCCGGGGGATGCAATGCGGCTGGCGCTGCCATTCATCGCTTTCGGTTCGCGGCTGAGGATCGGACGCAAGTCATCGAGCTCCAGGAAGTGATCGGCGCGGCGGCGCAGCTCATCGGCAACTGGAGCCTCGGCGCGGAGGGTAGACACGACCGTCACCAGCCTGCCCTTCTGCTGCAGCGCCTCGACCAAACGGACGAATTCGCTGGAGCCAGAAAAGACGATGAAGTGCTCGATGTGGTCGGCAATCTGCATCGCGTCGACGGCAATCTCGACCGCCAGCGCGTTCTCGCCGCCCGTCGCAGCAAAGTCTCTGGCGATTTTGGTCACGACGGTGAAGCCGTTGTAGCTCAGCCAGTCGAGCAGCGGACGCAGCGTGCAGTCGGAGCGATCGGGCGCCAGGGCCGCGTAATAGTGGGCGCGTGCCAGATATCCTCTCTGCTGGAACATCATCAGCAGACGCTTGTAGTCGATATCGAGCCTCAGTGCCTTGGATGCCCGCTGCAAGTTCGGGCCATCGATGAGGATAGCAAGACGCTCGGGTATGCCGTAGCCCATGACATCGCCTGTAGGTTGGTTTGCTCAGGTGCAGCGTGAATTGCCGGGGCGGCGCAAAACGCCGCCGCCCCGTCCCGGGCACTAGCGCCCAGGTGGCGGCGACGGGGGGCCATCACCGCCGTGAAACGCCGGAGGCGGAGCCGGATGGGGTGGGGGCGCGATGCGGGCCTCGAAAAGCGCGACCCTCTCCAACTGCTCCGGCGTCAGCTTGGTGCGGAGATTGTCGATTGCCCGCTGCAGTGCCTCGCCACTGCGTCCACGAGAGACAGCATCGGCGGCGATACGCTGCGGCAGATCGAATGGCGCGCGGGGGCGCTTGGATTCGTCCGCGGACTCGCCGGCGCGGTCGGGCTCGGGGGCGTGTGGCGGTTTCAGCACCGCGATCATTGCATCGGTGAAGTCGCGCCAGGCGTCGAGCTGGGCTGTGCGGATGCCGACCTCGACCTCGAGGCGCGAGAGCTGCTCGGCGATGTCCGGGCGAGGCCCCTGATGCGGACCGGGCCCATGCGGGGGAGGTACCTTTGATGCGAGTGGACCAGGTCCGGGACCGTGCGCCGGGCGACCGTCAATCTTTGCAGATGGCGGCGCGGCGTACGGTGGAGGAGGCGGGCCTTCGGCGAGCAGCTGGGGCCCGGTGCCCTTGGCGATTGCGGTCGCTGCAGCGGGCGTCGTGTCGGTTCCACGAGCCGCCAGCGTCTGCCCCCAGGCGGGCGGCGCTGCGAGAGGTACGCTCGCTATGAGGAGCAGGCGGGCCAGAAGTGGTGTGCTGTGCATGTGTGAACTTCCTTAACGCGTTGGCACAGCCCACTACCTAGTCGGCGAATCTTTCTGCGGTTGGTCTCGGTGTGTCCGGAGATTTCCCGCAGAGACAGATTTGTTTCGAAACGTTTCTGGCGCGGCGCCCCACACGGTTCGTTACAAAATGCCGCTCGCCCGACACATCGGCTGCCGCTAATAGGGGCGTCGAGAAAGCGCGTTCCGCCAATGAATTCGAGTACCCATCAGATCCTCGTCGTCGACGACGATTCGGAGATCCGCAAGCTTCTGGCGCGGTATCTCGAGGGACAGGGCTTCCGCGTGCAGTTGGCTGCGAGCCGCCACGAGATGGGTGAGCGGCTGGCCAACTGCCAGATCGATCTCGTCGTGCTCGACGTGATGTTGCCAGACGGGTCGGGGCTCGACTTCTGTCGGGACCTGCGCGCACAGCGATCGAGCGTGCCGATCATCCTGCTCACCGCCTTGAAGGAAGATGTCGATCGCATCATCGGATTGGAGATCGGTGCCGACGACTATCTCGGCAAGCCGTTCAATCCGCGCGAGCTTAGCGCTCGCATACGCGCCGTGCTGCGCCGGCAGACCGGCAGCGAGTCCGTTGCGGAGAGCCGAGTTTATCGCTTCGACGGCTTCGTCGCCGATTCGCATTTGCGGCGCGTCATCGATCCCGATGGCGGCGATATCGAGCTGACGGGGGCGGAGTTCGACCTCCTGCATACGTTCCTGCAGCGGCCAGGGCGCGTGCTTTCGCGCGATCAGCTTCTCGATCTGACGCGCGGGCGCGACGGCAACGCTCTCGACCGCTCGATCGACGTGCTGATGAGCCGCCTCAGGAAGAAGCTGGGCGACGGTGGCGCAAATCAACTCTTCAAGACCGTTCGCAACGGCGGCTATCAGCTCGCGGCCAAGGTAGAAGTGTCGGACGCATCGCGATGAGCTCGCTGCGCGCCAAGCTCGCCATTCTCCTCGTCGTCGTCATCGTCTCGGTCGTCGGGCTCCTAACGGCGGTGCTGCTCTACTTTCTTGCGCCGCCAGGGCCGCGACAGTCCGTCGGGCCGATTGCCGAAGTGGTGGAGACGCTGACGAGGGCTGCAGCGTCACCGGGAGCGGTGCCGCTGGCGCGCAGCCTTCCCGAAGGGCGCCTCAATCCGTTTCTGACCGACAGGTTGCGCGCGGAGCTGAAACGCCGGGGGGCGTCGATCGACGTCGCCGTCTATCGCGTCGCGCGCAACCAGCCGAACATTGTCGCTGCGCGGATCGAAGGGCGCGGGTGGCTGACGATGCCGATTCCCGACCTGCCGCCGCCAGATCCGGGTTGGAGCGTCGTCTTCAAGTGGCTCTCGTTGCTTACCTTCGGCGCCGCGGCGATCGCGCTGTTCGTTGCCAACCGGATGGTGCGTCCGCTGGTGTTGCTGGAGAATGCCGTCGAGGCGGTCGGCAGTGACGCCATACTGCCGGTGCTTCCCGAGCAAGGTCCGGCCGAGGTGCGCGCGACGGCAAGGGCGCTCAACACGCTTTCGGCGCGACTGAAAGCGGCGGTCGAGAGCCGAATGCGTCTCGTCGCGGCCGCGGGGCACGACATGCGCACGCCGATCACGCGTCTGCGCCTGCGCGCCGAGTTCGTCTCCAATCAGGAGGAGAAGGAGGCGTGGCTGCGCGACCTCGACGAGCTGGAGCGGATTGCCGAGAGCGCGATCCAGCTCGTGCGCGAAGAATCAGACAAGGCGCCGCCGCAGGATATCGACCTCGATGCCTTCGTTCGTGACACGGCAGAAGACCTGCGTGGCCAGGGTTTCGATGTCGAGGTCGCCGATGCGGAGCCGGTGAAAGTGAGGACGGGCCGGCTGGCGCTCAGTCGCGCGCTGCGTAATCTGCTGATCAATGCGGCAACGCATGGATCTCGGGCGCGCGTGTCCGTCAAGGAAAGCGACGGGCTGGCGCAGGTCGTCATCACAGACGAGGGGCCCGGAATCCCCGAGAGCATGATTGGGCGCGTTTTCGAGCCGTTCTTCCGAGCCGATCCCGCGCGGCGCCAGAGCATTCCGGGTGCGGGTCTCGGGCTCACCATCGCACGCGAAATCGTCCAGCGGGCCGGCGGAGCCATCCGCATCCAGAATGCGGTCGGGCGCGGACTGATCCAGGTCATCGAGCTGCCACTGGCCGAGGGGGCCGCTTAGACCAAAGACCAAGCGCATAAGCGGGCAAAACGATCAGGGCACGCAATGATGCGTTGCCTGCTCCACGCTGCACTGGCAAACTTGAGTGGGATCAAATTTGCCGCGCCAGGCTGCCGCAGCTTGGTGTGGCGCGGAGCCGCGAATGGGCGACGCTCGGGAGGACCGCATGGTGACGGAAAGTGCTTCTCTGAACATCGGAGAAGTCACGGGGCGCGTAGGGTATGCCGTTCGGCGCGTACCCCTCGATGCTCCATGGAACTGGCTGGCACGAGGCTGGCGCGACTTGTGCGCGGTACCGGTCCCAAGCCTGGCATACTCCGCCTTCTTCTGCGTTGGCGGATGGGTGACGTTCTACGCGCTCAACCAGATGGAGCTGAGTTCACTCATTCCCGTTTTGGCGGGGGGCTTCCTGCTCGTGGCGCCGCTTTTCGCGGCGGGATTCTACGAGATGAGCCGGCGGCTGGAGAAGGGCGAGCCCGTCACTCTGCCCGACGTCTTTCGATCCTGCACGGGCGCAATCGGGCGGCTCAGCTTCTTCGGCATCGTCCTGTTCTTTGCGTACTTCCTCTGGGTTGAGCTGTCGTTCCTGTTACTCAGCCTGTTTCTCGACGGCTCTGAGGTTCCCGAGGCGAGCCAGTTCATGCAGAGCCTCATTTTCACGAATGCCGGGCTTGCACTTCTGTTTGCGTCGGTGATCACGGGTGGTGTCCTGGCGGCGCTGGTGTTCAGCATCTCCAGCGTTGCGGTGCCGCTTCTGCTCGCCAGGGACGTCGATGCGGTAACGGCGATGGTGACGAGCGCACGCGCGACGAACGTCAATCGCGGCCCCATGCTGCTGTGGGCGGCCATCATCGCCGGGCACATGGCGCTCGGGCTGGCGACGGTGTTCGTCGGCCTCCTCGTCATCTTCCCGCTGCTGGGCCACGCGACGTGGCATGCGTTCCGCGACCTTGTCAGCATCGAGTGAGCCTGACGCGCGGCGACGGATAGGTAGCACCCGGCTAGCCAGCCGGACGCCGGCGCCCCATGCAAGGACATGGTTCGGCGCGACCTAAGACCCTTACCTAGAGTCCCGGTATGTTCCGCCGAAGTTTGTGCATTCGTTGAGATTTATTGGAGCGGGCGATGAGATTCGAACTCACGACCCTTACCTTGGCAAGGTAATGCTCTACCCCTGAGCTACGCCCGCATCCATTGGGTAAGCGCCGCGGGATGCGCGGCGGACCCGCCTTATGGCGCAACTGCGCCGGCTTGGCAAGGTACCCTGCGCGAGGTCCGCAAATTTGCCTCGGTACGGAGCCAGGTCAGCCCTTCTCGCCCGTTCCGGCCTTGAAGTAGCTCTTCAGAGAGCACTGCGAGAACCCGCCCTCCGAGAATAGCCGTTTGACCTCTTTCAGGGCGACCTCCTTGGTCGCGCCCACGGCGGCCGCACAGCCCGATTTCGGGTCCGTGCAACACATGACTGCGAAGATATGGTCCATGCCGTTGGTGCTTGCCGGCTGGTCGGCGCACGTGGACGATACCTGCTTGCAGGCCAGCACGGCGAGCTTTTTCGCCTGGTCTTTGGTCGTCGCCCAAACCACGGTCGAGGAGTTCTCAAGATTGGGGGCGATGGCCGCCCACCGCTCCTGGGCGGCGGCGGGCGAGGCGGCGAGAGCCAGCCAGGGCAGCCCCAAGGCCAAGGCGAAGGTCGCGCGGCGGGCGAAAGCTTTGGCGGGCATCGGGCCTCCTGAGATGATGGCCGGCGGATGCTAGCGCCGGCCCATTGGCCCTTCAAGCTCCGGAGCACCAAGGCGGCAGGACTGTGCGGGATAGCCGATTGGCTGTAGCGCGGCGGCCGCTTAAGTAGGGGCGGACGAATCAACACCGATGAAGAGACCTCATGCCCGCATCCCGGAAGGACCTATTCGGCCGGCTGTCCGAGCTAGGGATCGAAACGACGACCGTGGAGCATGATCCAGTGTTCACCGTGGCCGAAAGCGGAGAGCTGGAGCGCAGGCTGCCCGGGGCGCACACGAAGAACCTTTTTCTCAAGGACGAGAAGGGTGCCCTGTTCCTCGTCGTCGCCATGTCGTCGACGCGTGTCGACCTCAAGGCTTTGGCGCGGACGCTGGCAGCAGGACGGTTCAGCTTCGGAAAGCCGGAGCTTCTCATGGACGTCCTTGGCGTGCCGCCCGGCTCGGTCACCGCATTCTCGGTCATCAACGACACATCGGGACGCGTCAGCGTGGTGATCGATGCCGAGTTGATGAAGCACGAGACGATCAATTGCCATCCGCTCGAAAACACGGCGACAACCAACATTGCGCGCGAGGACTTGCTGCGGTTCATTCGGGCTTGCGATCACGAGGTTCGCGTTGTCATTCTCGAGGGCGCCGCGGCGCCGGGCGGTTGATCGGGCGCTTGATCGGAGAATCCATCGCTGTCGCAGCGACTTGCAGTTCAAGCTCCGCATCGCGATGTGGCATGTCGTAGCGCTTATCGGAGCTTCCGGGGCGGGCCTTAAATTAGGTCGCCTGCCCGCGTTTTCTGCTATTGAGTTACCGTCGGCGAGGGCCCCTTCCTCGCCGCTAGGAGAGGAAGATGGAATTCGGGTTGAAGGCGTCGCCGGCCGGTGCGGACGATGCCAGCATCATCAAGGATTCGACGACCGCGAGCTTCGCCAAGGATGTGCTCGAGGCGTCGCGCTCGGTCCCGGTGATCGTAGACTTCTGGGCCGGCTGGTGCGGCCCCTGCAAGCAGCTGACGCCGGTGCTGGAGAAGGTCGTCAAGAGCCACGGCGGCAAGGTGCGTCTCGTCAAGGTCAATGTCGACGAGCACCCGGCCATCGCAGGGCAGTTGCGCGTCCAGTCTCTCCCGACGGTCTACGCATTCCGTGACGGGCGTCCGCTCGACGGGTTCATGGGTGCGCAGCCGGAGAGTGCAGTGCGCGCATTCGTCGATCGGCTCGTCGGCGCAGACGCCGAGGCAGACGTTGCGACTTTGCTCGAGACCGCCGAGCAGGCGCTCGAAGAGGGAGACGTGCAGGCGGCAGCGGAAATCTTCGCGGCGGTGCTGCAGGAGCACAAGCACAATCCCGTGGCGCTTGCGGGGCTGGCACGGTGCTATCTGCAAACCGGCGACTTGGCGCGCGCCGAGCAGATGATCGCCCTGGTGCCACCGGAAGAAAAGAAGGTGGCTGCGGTGGAGCAAGTGCGCGCGGCGCTCGAGCTTGCGCGCAAGGCCGGCGGCGAGGACAAGCGAGGCGAGCTGGAAAAGCGCCTTGAGACGAATCCGGCCGATCTGCAGGCGCGTTTCGACCTTGCCGTTGCGCTGGCGGCGCGAGGCGCGAAAAAGGAAGCGGTCGATCACCTGCTGGAGCTTGTCCGGCGGGATCGCAAGTGGAACGATGAAGCGGCCCGCAAGCAGCTCGTGCAGTTTTTCGAGGCTTGGGGTTTCAAGGATCCGGCCGCGATCGAAGGCAGGCGGCGTCTGTCGTCGCTGCTTTTTTCGTAGCATTCGGAATCGCGCAGAGCTTCATCGAGGCGGAAGGATTTTTGGCCCGTGTCACCGACCGATCGTTACCGGCGTCCGGCAGACCTTCCCCCACGCATTCCCGTGTTCCCGCTGCGTGGTGCAATCCTGCTGCCGCGGGCGACGTTGCCGCTCAACGTGTTCGAGCCGCGGTACCTCGAGATGCTCGATGCCGTGATGGCGGGCGATCGGTTGATCGGCATTATTCAGCCGGCGGCGGATGACGCGGGCGAATACGAGGAGAGTCCCCGCGCTCCTGTAGTGCTGCGCAACGTGGGCTGTGTCGGGCGCGTCACCAGCTATCAAGAGGTCGATCATGCACGCCGCATGATCACGCTTACAGGCATCATGCGTTACGACGTGCTCGACGAGGCCGTGACCGATCTTCCCTATCGGGTGATGAGCGTCAGCTACGACCGCTATGCGAGCGACCTCAGCGAGGGCCTCGGCGAGGAGCAGGTCGACCGGGCAAATCTTCTGCGGGTGCTTCGCTCCTATCTCGACGCCAACAAGCTCGAAGCCGATTGGGCTGCAATCCAACGCGCTTCGAGCGAGTTCCTCATCAATGCGCTGTGTGTGATGAGTCCTTATGGGCCGGAGGAGAAGCAGGCGCTGCTCGAGGCACAGGATCTGAAGCGCCGCGCAGACGTCCTCGTCGCCCTCGCGGAGATGGAGCTCGCGTCCAGCGGCAATAGCGGGAACACGCTTCAATAGAGCTCGAGGTTCGGGATGCCCCAGTCGCCTGGTCAGAACGTCGATCCGAAGCTGCTCGAGGTGCTCGTCTGCCCGCTGACAAAGACGCGGCTCGAATACGACGCTGCGGCGCAAGAGCTGATCAGCCGTGCCGCCGGCGTCGCCTTTCCGATACTGGACGGCATTCCGCGCATGCGCCTATCCGACGCGCGTCCGCTCGATGATGGGCCAGGACGCCGATAAGGTCCGCATTTCGCGATTAACCAACTAAATTCAGCGTTTGGAAAGATACGTATGATTGCTTTCTCACGTCTCGATTCAGTATTGAGTAACGGGTTTGGTCGGCGTGAGCGACGAGCGTTTGTATCCCACGGTCGCGCCAGGCGCGGCACGGGGCCGTCGCGTCATTTCGCACGAGCGCGTGCCGCTCGCGGCTGAGAGCCTCACGGGCATAAAATCGAGCCTCGGCGACAACCGTGATCTTTCGTCGAACACGCAGACGCTCGTGTCGCTGATGATGCTGCTCGCGGGTCTCGCCTGCCTGATCGTCGCGTTCGTGCTTCTGCCCGGTCCGCTTACGGCGCTGCAGATCTTTGTGGCACTCGGTCTCGGGCTGACGTTCATCTCCATCTACCTCGCCTTCAATGCGCGGGCCGGCGCAGGCGCCACGCAGATGGAGCGGGTCGGAGCACGCCTTGAGCGACGGCTCGAACGGCTGCAGGACGCGCAATGGGAGCTGAGCGAGAACGAGGCTCGATATCGCGCGCTGCTCGATTCGCAAGAGGCCGTCATCATTCGCCGCGACGAGGAGGGCCGGCTGACGTTTGCCAACAAGGCGTTCTTCAAGATGTTCGCCGAGTCGGCGGAGAACGCCATCGGCAAGCCGTTCGCCGCCACGCTGTGCGAGGAGAGCAGCACCAAGCCGCTTTCGGTGTTTGACGGCTTGCGGCAGCAGCGCTTCGCGCAGCATGTCGTGACAGCCCGCGGACCGCGCTGGATCGAGTGGGAGGAGCAGCTTGTTGCGGCGCCCGCAGGCAACCGATTCGAAGTCCAGAGCGTCGGCCGCGATGTCACCGAGCAGCGTCGCGCGGAACTGCAGCTCGCGGAAGCTCGCGATCAGGCGGAAGCTGCGAACCGCGCCAAGGGCCGGTTCCTCGCAACGATGAGCCACGAGATCAGGACGCCGATGAACGGCATCCTCGGGATGGCGAGCCTGCTGCAGGACACGGCGCAGACACCCGAGCAGCAAACCTACGTCCGCGCGATAGACCAGTCGGCGCGAACGCTGTTGGCGCTGATCGACGAAATCCTCGACTTTTCGAAGATCGAGGCGGGTAAACTGGAGCTGAGCGAGGCGCCGTTCGCGCTCGATGCGTGCGTCCAGGGCGCGGTGGAGCTGCTGGCGCCGCGCGCACACGAGAAGGGTCTCGAGATCGCCTGGTCGGTGAGCTCGCAGCTGCCGCGTCTTGTCGTCGGCGATGAGCCCCGCGTGCGCCAGATATTGCTCAACCTGTTATCGAACGCGGTCAAGTTCACGGACGACGGCGGCGTCAGCGTGCGCGTCGGCGGAGGCGCCGAGCCGGGGTCGGAACGCGTGACCATCGAGATGGCGGTGGAGGACACCGGCATCGGCCTGTCGGCCGAGGACATGCGCAACCTTTTCACCGAGTTCGAGCAGACGGAGGCAGCGATCAGCCGTCGCAGCGGCGGGACCGGCCTCGGGCTGGCCATCTCCATGCAGCTTGCGCGCGCCATGGGCGGGGAGATCAGGGTCGCGAGCCGAGCCGGCAGTGGCTCGACATTCACCGCCGTGCTCGCTCTCGAGCGTGCAGGACCAACCATCGATAGGGGTGAGCAGGCGGTGTCCATCGACGGGGCCCGCGTTCTGCTTGCATTCGATCGCAGACTCGAGCGCCGCGCGTTGTGCGAAGCCCTGGCCGCTGTTGGGGTTTCGGCCACCGAATGCGAATTTGCCTCGGCCTTGGATCTACTGGAATCGGCTGCATGCGCGGGAATGCCGTTCGACCGCGTCGTCATCGACGGTGCAGAAGGCGTGACGGCGACGGGCGCCCTTCTGAGCAAGGCGCGAGATCTCAATACCCAATCGGGCGTGCGCGGCATCGTGCTGGTCAATGTGCTGGCGCGAGCCCGCTTGTCGGAGTTCCGCGCGGCCGGGTTCGACGCCTATCTCGTGCGCCCAGTGCGCCCGGCCTCGATGCTAATGCAGCTCGGCCTTCCGCATCTGGAGCCGGCCGCTACCGAGCAGTTGCGCGAGGCCGAGGACGAAGCGCCGGTCGGGGTCGCGACGAGCTCGGTGCGCCGCGTGCTGCTGGCCGAGGACAACGACATCAACTCGCTGCTTGCCAAGCGGGTCCTGGAGAAATGCGGCTGCGACTACGTCGCGGTGGCGAACGGCGCAGAGGCCGTCGAGCTGGTGCGGCGATCGCTTGCAGGCGAGGAGCATCCTGTCGATCTCATCCTTATGGACATCTTCATGCCGCGGCTCGACGGAGTGCGGGCCGCGCGAGCGATCAAGGATCTCTACGCGGCGGGCCCCCAATCCCTATCTGCGCCGCCGATCGTGGCGCTGACCGCCAATGCGTTTGCCGAGGACAGACAACGCTACCTCGAGGCCGGGATGGACGACTACCTCGCCAAGCCCTTCGACAGGGCCGGGCTCGAAGCGATACTGCGTCGCTGGTTCGGGTCGCTTCCCGGCGGCGGTGCGGACGCCGCGTGAACCTCTCGCCTTACGCCGCCCGCAATTTCGTGTTGTGTCTGTCGGAAAGCCGCTAACAGCTCTGGGCAGCCAGTAAAAAGTCTGTCATGGAAGCGTGTTATCCCGCGCGGCTGGTGGGGGAAAACGCCAGGAACGCCGCTTGACCAAGTCGCGCGGGCCGCTTCAAGGCCGGCTTGGGGAGCCGTATGATAGCGGGCACTGGCAGGGGAGAGACCATACAATGAAGCAAGCGGCGCGCCGGATGGCCAGCCGACTGGCACGCAGCCCCAAGTGGCAAGCGGTTCCGGGCGGCCTTCTGGCTCTACGTGCACTACGGGATGCCGGCGCCGAGGGCTTTCCGCTCCGCAAGCCCGACAAGGTCTACGGGAAAATCGGAAATCTCGAAGTGCGGCTTACGCGCAAGTGGCGGGACATCAAGCTCGCCCAGCGGCTGCGCTACAAGGTCTTCTACGAGGAGATGTCGGCTGTTCCTTCCTTGCGCGCGGAGCTTCGCCGCAGGGACGAGGATCCATACGACGCCGTCTGCGATCATCTGCTGGTCGTCGACGAGGCTGCGCCCGCCGTTAGCGAATCGTGGGGCGGTCTGCGCCGGCAAAAGGTCGTCGGCACGTACCGCGTGCTACGCCAGGAAATCGCCGAGAGCACCTTAGGTTTCTACACGCAGAGCGAATACGACATCGCTCCGCTCATCGCCTCGAGGCCGCACCACAGCTTCATGGAGCTCGGCCGCTCGTGCGTGCTCGAGCCCTACCGGAACAAGCGAACCGTCGAGCTGCTGTGGCACGGGCTGTGGACGTATGTGCGCGAGCACAAGGTGGACGTCATGGTCGGGTGCGCGAGCCTGCCCGGGACCGACCCCGACCAGCACGCGATGGCGCTGAGCTTCCTGCATCACAACGCCCTGGCGCCGGCGGAATGGCGTTGCCGCGCGCACGAGACGCTCTACGTCAACATGGACCGCCTGCCGCGCGAGAAGGTGGATGCAAAGGCGGCGCTGAAGGCGCTACCGCCCCTGGTCAAGGGGTACCTGCGGCTCGGTGCCTATGTCGGCGATGGTGCCGTCATCGATCGTCAGTTCGGAACGACGGACGTGCTGATCATCCTGCCGGTCGAGAAAATCGATCCGCGCTACTTCGAGCACTTCGGTGCACCGACCGAGGTGAAGAGCCGGGTGGCCGTCGACGCCTGAGGCGTCGTCGTCCGTCTATTTGGACCGATGCTGATCGCGCTTGGCGGCGGCCTTGCCGCTCGCCACGGTTGCGTCGAGGGCGGCAAGGCGCAGCGCGCACTGCTTGAGCGCCCGCTTGACGCCGCTCGCATGCACTGGCGGGCTGAAATAGAAGCCCTGCGCCTCGTTGTATCCGGCCGCGCGCACCGCTGCCAGGCTGGCCGCGGTCTCTACACCCTCAGCCACAGAGCGCATGTTCAGCTCTCGCGCCAGATCGGCCACCGACTTCACGATGGCGACGCAGTCGTGGTGCTCGGGGATGTCGCGCACGAAGCTACGATCGATCTTGAGCTTCTTGAACGGGAAGCTGCGCAGATAGTTGAGCGTGGCAAAGCACGTGCCGAAGTCATCGAGTGAGATCAGAACGCCAAGGTCGTGCAGCTTGCGCAGGACCTCTTGAGTGCGCGCCTGGTCGCGCATCAAAACAGTCTCGGTGATCTCGAGCTGCAGGCGATGCGGGGGCAGCCCTGTTTCCTCCAATGCCTCGATCACGGTGTCGTAGACATTGCAGCACTCGATCTGCACCGCAGAAAGGTTCACGGCGACCTTCGTCCACTCGGGCCACTCCTTGGCATCCAAGCAGGCCTGACGTAGTGCCCAGGCTCCCATGCGCACAATGAGGCGGGTCTCTTCCGCGATAGGGATGAACTCAGAAGGCGGAATCATGCCGCGGCTCGGATGCTTCCAGCGCATCAGCGCCTCGAAGCTCGATACGCGGCCTTCCTGCAGGTCGACGATCGGCTGGTAGTGGAGCACAAGCTCGTCGCGCTCGACCGCCTCGTGCAGCTCCGCCCGCAGCGGGTTTGGCGTCGAAGTCTCGGCGGCGGTGCCGGGTGCATAGATCGCGTGGATGCCGCGGCCCATGGACTTGGCCTGATAGAGGGCCATGTCGGCGCAGGCGAACAGCTGCTCGGGGTCCTGGCCATGGTGCGGCGCCAGGGCGATGCCGATGCTGGCGTCGATGTGCAGGCGATGACCATGGACCTCGTGCGTGCGGCGAATGTACTGCAGAATGCGCCGCGCAAGATTGTCGGCCAGATCCTCACGATCGACGCCCACTTGAAGGATGGCGAACTCGTCGCCTCCCAGACGTCCCACCACGTCACCGGCGCGCAAGCTGCTCTTGAGGCGCTCGGCAACGCTCTTCAAGAGACCATCGCCGACGAGGTGGCCAAGCCGATCGTTGATCTCCTTGAAGCGGTCGAGGTCGATCCACAGGAGGGCGAAGCCCTGGCGCGGATCGTATGTTTCGAACTGGTGCTCGAGTCGCTCGCGGAAATGGAAGCGGTTGGGAATCTCGGTGAGCGTGTCGTGGCGCGCGAGCCATTCGATCTTCTCGTCCGATTGACGCTGAGCGGTGATGTCCTCCTGCATATCGACCCAGCCACCATCGCCCAGCGGCTGATAGGTGACGCGGATGATGCGTCCATCGGGAAGGTTCTGGATGTCCTCGCGCTGCCCGATCTGCTGCAGGCGCTGCACGTGCTCGCGCACCCATTCGGCAGCCGCTTCCTTCGAAATCTCCTCGCCCTTGAGGCGGTGCATGTGGAAGCAGAGGATGTCGATCAGCGGCGTTCCCGGCCGGGCCAGCGCCTCGGGCAGCACGTAGATGTCGGCATAGGCCTTGTTGCACATGACGAGGCGCTGTTCGCCGTCGAACATCGACAGCCCGCGTCCCATGTGGTTGAGGGCGGCCTCGAAGCAGGAATTCAGCTGCTCGAGCTTCTCGTTGCGCCGCAGGAGGGTGCCGAGCTGTTGCTCGAGTGTCGACTGCAGCCGGACGATCTCCTCGCCTGTCACAGGCGAGGAAGCCGCCTCGTCGCGCAAGTCTTTCGGCCGCCCAGTACCTTGGGCGAGCTTGAGCACACTCTGGCTCACGTGTGGCCTTCCCTGGAGTCACCGTAGCGTCGAAGCAACTCTAACGGACGGATAGTCTCTACATTGCTAATCGAGAACCGTAAGGTCGATAAAGAGTTTAGCAGCGAGTTAAACTATGCGTTCGTCGATTGCGGTCGATCGACGCGACAACTTCAGAGTGGTAGCCCAAACCCCTGGTTAACGCCGATGGGCCTCCGACGAGGCCGCGACATCGTGTGTCCGCGCTGATTGCGCGCCGTGGCTCGACAGCGTGACGGGTTCAGGCGCTCTGGCTGCGCAGGGGCTCGCCGGTCGGCGTTTCGCGACGGATGAAGCTGTAGCTCCACCGGCTCGAGCCCGGCATCGTCTGGGCCGGCCAGATGAAGCGCGTCCAGTTTGCCCGATAGTCCGGATGGTAGAGGCCGCTTTGGGTGGGGAACCAAGCGTGCGCCTTGCGCGCGCGCAGGAGCTGCACCATGTCGTCGGGGGCGCCGTAGGTCTCGGCTGCCTCGCACTGGCTGTCGGCATTCTCCGCGTCGGAGATATAGAGGAATGACTCATTGCCTTCGGCGTCGCGCATAATCACGCCGGGCGGAGCAGCGCAGATGTAGTGCTCGACAATGGCGTTCTTCTCAGACACCTCGCGGAAGAGCTCCAGAAATGTCGGATCCTCCAGAAACGACGGCTTTTGCAGAGCCAGCGCGCTCTTGATCGGGACGGAGACTTCCTCGAAATACTCGTCCTGCAGGCGCTTGATCTCTCGGCGGAGCGCATAGGTGACACTCGAATCCTGCTTCTGCAGGAAGCAATCGATCACGCCCTCGTTGAAGGCGCTGATAGCGGTTTCGAGGCCAGCCTTGCCGGTTAGCAGGATGATCTTCACCGGCAGATCGCGGATGGCGCGGGAGAACTCTACCCCCGACATCTTGGGCATGTCGTAATCGACAATGGCCACGGAAACGCGTTGCTCACGGGCTCGATCGTCGATGATCGAGCGGAGCTCTGAGAGTTGCAGGCGCAGCAGGAGGTCTCCGAAGCGCAGATCCGACTCCGGCTTCATCTCGGAGACGTCGCGAAAGTAGCGGGCGAAGTTCGGATGCTGGGAGGCCTGCGCACGCAGATGCTCCAGGGCCGCGTCGGGACGCGTGAAAGTCTGGCAAGACACCTCTTCGCTAAACTGGAAATCCAGGCTTTCCAGAAAAAGCGGATCATCATCCAGCATTAGAATAGAGGTCGGATGGTAGAATGGCGTCATTGTACCCGCAGCCTATGCGCCGCACCCTTGCGACGATGCACTTTCCGTAAGGGTGTTTGGTACTACGTTTTCGTATCGTATCCGGTACACCGACGGCTAAAAGTTTAAATGTTACAATTGTCGGAACGCAATTTACTGAGGCCTTGGTCGGGCGCCTTGAGTGCGCGCGCCGCCGGCAGTGCGCGTCCTTTCGCAGTCACGCGGCTGGTGCATGAGCTCGCGCGCCGATATGTCGAGTACCACGCGCACGCTCAGCGCAAGATCAGGGCGGCCGCCCTCATCGGCGTATTCGGGTTCCCGGTCTTCTATCTGACCTGGGCGTATCTGCTGCCGCAGCCGTATGAGAGCACGCTGCTGCGCGGCATAGGCACGTTGCTGTGCCTGGCGATGGCATTGTCGCCGTGGTGGCCGAAGAACTGGCGTCACTACGTCGTGCCGTTCTCCTACTTCACCTTCCTCTACAGCCTGCCGTTCTTCTTCACGCTGATGCTGCTTTTCAACCACAGCAACGCGGCGTGGCAGATGTCGACGCTCGCAGCGCTAATCTACGTCGTGCTGCTCTACGATCTCGTGAATGCAATCGTTGTGCTCGTGGTCGGGTCTCTGGCGGCGATCGGGACCTATTGGCTCGTGTCCGGGGGTGCGCCCATTCCTGCCGGCTATTGGATGACGCTGCCGATACTGTTGTTCGCGCTTACGGCGTTCTTCGGACTCGCTTACAGCGACAACCTGATCGCGCGCGAGAAGCTGAAGGCAGCTGCTTCGCTGGCGAGTCAGGTGGCGCACGAGTGCCGCACGCCGTTGACTGGCATTCGCTTCGAGGCGGACGGCTGCGAGCGATTGATCGCGCGACTGCCGGCATCATCGGTCCGCGACAAGCTGGCGGCGTCGCACCAGCGTGTGCGCCAGCATATCACCTCGGCGAACTCGGTGATCGATCTGCTGCTCTCGAACGTCGCGCAGCACCATCGCGGGGCGCCGACGGCCGAGCTGCATAGGATGAGCGGCATCGTATCGCAGGCGATAGATCGTTACAGCTTCAAGCCCAATCAGCGCGAGCTGGTGCGTATCGACATCGCGGAGGATTTCCAATTCCGCGGTTCAGACTTGCTCATGACGCATGTGTTGTTCAACTTGCTGAAGAACGGCCTGCGCGCCATCGAGGCACGCGGAGGCAACGACAACTTCCTGTCGATAGAGCTGCGCCGAGGTGCAGCGATGAACCAGATCGTTGTCTCGGATAGCGGAGAGGGAATTCCTCCGGACCTGCTCAACTATCTGTTCATCCCCTTCGTGTCGGCGCAGCGGCCTGGTGTCGGCACCGGGCTCGGGCTGTCATTCTGCCGGATGATTGTGGAAGGCGCCGGCGGCGAGATCACGTGCCGGTCGACGGTCAACGTCGGCACGACCTTCACGATCGAACTGCCGGTTGTGCATCCAATCGCTGAGGATACGGCTGCGGCCTAGGCGTGCCTTCCACTCGCTCGTCGAACTAGAAGCGGCTGCTGCGGGCGCAGCCGCCTTGCGCTTCGTCGAGCGCCACTCGGCCATCCCGACCTCGCCGCGTATCTCGTCGCAGACCTCGATGATGCGGTCGAGCTCGCGGCGCGAGAGGCCGCAGTTGACGGTGAAGCGGATAAGACAGCGCTTCTCCGGAGTTGCGGGCGGGAAGAAGATGGCGCCGAAGACGCCCCGCTTCTCGAGCGCGTCGCGCAGGGCCGTCGTCTGGCGGATATCGCCCGGCTCCAGCGCGATGATCTGTGCCTTCGAAGCGGAAACGTTATAGCCGAGGGCGTCGAGGCCCTGCTTGAGGTAGGCATGGTTGGCGTGCAGCTTGTCGCGGCGCCAGTCCTCATTCTCGAAGATGTCGAGCACGGCGTCGAAGCCGGCCACCTCGTGCTGCATGACCGAGGTGCTGAAGATCGCCGGCAGCGCCTCGTAGCGGAAGTACTCGATGTTCCGCCGCGAGGAGACGACCAGGCCACCGCGGCTCGCCACGGCCTTCGACAGGCCGACGGTGCGGAAATGAACCCGGTCGCTCAGGCCGGCGGCCACGACGAGGCCGGCTCCGTCGGGGCCCTGGGCGCCGAAGGAGTGCGTCTCGTCGACGACGAGGGCGGCGCCGTGGCGCTCGCAGACTTCCACAAGCTCGGCGAGGGGGGCGATATTGCCGTCGGTGCTATAGAGCGCGTCGACGCAGACGAGGCCGGGGCCACCCTGAGCCAACGCCTTGTCGAGGGACTGGGCGTCGTTGTGCCGGAAGAGAACGGGCTGCGCGCCCGCGCTGACGACGCCTTCATGAAGCGAGATATGCGCCTTCATGTCGAGGTAGACGGGAGCGCCCCTGGTCGCGAACGACTGAATGAGCCCGACGTTGGCGGTGTAGCCGGAGGAGCAGAGGACGCAGTCTTCCGCCTGCATCAGCGCGGCGACGCGCTGCTCGAACGCGCGGATGACGTCGCGCTCGTGATGGATCCAGACGCGCGAGACGGCATCGCCGTGGCCGCCGGCGCGAAGGGCAGCGATCTCGCTCTCTATGACGTGGGGATGGCCGGCGAGGCAGAGATAGTCGTTGCTGCGGACTTTGATATCGCCGGGGCGCGGTGCGCGGCCTTGAAGGGGGTGGCGGCCCTGCCAGAGATCGACCTTCCGCCGCACGTGATAGTCGTCGACGCGTGCCGATAGAAATTCCGGCTCTTTCGGGCTTCCTACCGCGGCATGGACCTTATTTGCTCGCTTGTCGGCAACTTTAAACAACACTGCCCACCCTCACTGTTAATGAGTTCTTAACTAACGAAAAAAGTTCGTTAACTTCAATCCAAATCAGCTGACGAGCAGCGGAATTAACCCGAATGCCTGGTTTCGTTCCGCTTGTATTTGCATCATCGCACAATTTTGGGGCCGAATTGGATCGGTGATTAATACATAATTAACGAATGCGACGTGGCAATGACCCGGCGGGCTGCCCGCGGCGAAAAGTCCAGGCGGGCGGCCGGGCGCAGGGCCTCGCCAGCGCAAAAAACAACGCGCCGCGGCCGAATACGGCCGGGCGCGTCAGCGCACGGGTGGTCGGGTTATTTAGGTTGCCGGTATTTCCCGGCTCAAAACTCGACGTCGAGCTCCTCGAGCTCTTCGGGCTCGAGCTTGGCGGCCTCGGTCCATTCGACCATCGGGGCCCAATTGGAGATTGTTTCGCAATATCCGGCGCAGTCGCTATCCAGCTTCACGTCGTAGGTGAGGAAGCGGGTGCATACGGGCGCATACATGGCGTCGGCCAGAGTGAGACTGCCGAACAGGTAGGGGCCGCCGTAGGTATCGAGGCACTCGTGCCAGATCGAGCGGACCCGCTCGATATCGCCCTGGGCTCCGGTCCATACCTTGAACCCCGGGAAATGCGCCTTGAGGTTCATCGGGAGGGCGGAGCGCAGGTTATGGAAGCCGGAGTGCATCTCGCCGGAGACGGCGCGGCAGTGGGCGCGGGCGGCGATATCCTTGGGCAGCAACCCCGCCTCGGGGCGGATCTCGGCCAGGTATTCGGCGATGGCGAGCGTGTCCCATACCTTGACGTTGTTGTGCACGAGGCAAGGGACCAGGAACGAGGGCGAGAGGAGCAGCAATTCGGCCCGCGTGGAGGGATCATCGGTGGACATCACCTCCTCGTGGAACTCCAGGCCGGCCATTTTGCAGAGGAGCCAGCCACGCAGCGACCACGAGGAGTAGTTCTTGCTGCTGATTGTGAGCACCGCTGTTGCCATTCTGCATAATCCTTAAGCGCCAGTCCGGACGTGCCGGATCGCGGCCGTGTTGCAAAAAAACGCTCGCACCGGGCCCCAGGATGCACTAGCGTTTGTGCGCCGCACAATAGGCTGATGACAAGATTCAGCCGACTGTGGCCGCCCGAAGAATGAGAGTAGATGCTCTATCTCGCCTATCAAGCCCACTCCGACCTCGTCGAGCCGGCGAAATCCATCGCCCGCCAATCGCTGGAACTTCTGGGCGCCTGGGGCCAGCACGCCAGTGCGCCCGTGGTGCGGAATCTCTCGGCAACCTACGAGCTCGTCGCGCGCGCCGGCCTGACACACACGCGGCCAGATTACCGCATTCCAGCCGTCAATGTCGGCAATCGCGAAACGGAGGTTACCGAAGAAGCAGTGTTGACGCTGCCGTTCGGCACTCTGTTGCGGTTCAAGAAGGACATCGAGATCGAGCAGCCCCGCGTGCTGGTGGTGGCGCCACTGTCGGGGCATTTCGCAACGCTGCTGCGCAACACGGTGCGCACGCTGCTGCCTGACCACGATGTCTACATCACCGACTGGCACAACGCCCGCGACGTTAGCCTGGAGGCCGGCAACTTCGGCTTCGACGATTACGTCGCCTACGTGATCAAGTTTCTCGAGACGATGGGGCCCGGATCGCACGTGGTCGCGGTATGCCAGCCGTGCGTGCAAGCGCTCGTCGCGGCCGCGGTCATGGCCGCGGACGGCAATCCCGCGCAGCCGTCAAGCATGACGCTGATGGCAGGTCCGGTCGACGTCCGGGTCAATCCGACCAAGGTCAATGGCCTGGCGCAGAGCAAGTCGATCGACTGGTTCGAGCGCAATCTGATCGCCCGCGTGCCGTGGCGGTATCCCGGCGCGCGCCGGCAAGTCTATCCAGGCTTCGTGCAGTTGCTCGCGTTCATGTCGATGAACATCAACCGGCACTACACGGCGCACCAGGAGCTCTACGAGCATCTGCGCAACGGCGATCACGAGAAGGCGCAGGTCATCAAGACGTTCTATGACGAGTACTTCGCCGTTCTCGATCTGTCGGCCGAGTTCTACCTCGAGACGGTGAAGTGGGTATTTCAGGAGGTGCGGCTGCCGAAGGGCGAGCTGACCTTCAGGGGGCAGCCGGTGGAGCTGAAGGCCATTCGCAAGACGGCGCTGCTCACGGTCGAGGGCGAGCGAGACGATATCTGCGGGCTCGGGCAGACAGCGGCGGCGCATGACCTGTGCACGGGGCTGCGCCCGCACTTAAAGCGCCACCACATGCAGGTTGGCGTCGGCCACTACGGGGTGTTCTCGGGCCGCAAGTGGGAGGGGCAGATCTATCCCCTCGTCCGAAATATGATTCTGTCTATGGACTGACACGAGCTGAAGGAAGCTTTGTAAGCGGCGGTCGTTGCGCGATCTGATGGCCGGCGCTCGCGCCTGGCGCCTTTGGCGCCTGAGCATGGCGCGCTCCGCTCGCCATGCTGAAGTATACCCCTTCCCAGCATCGCGTGCAGGTCAGCGGCCGGCGTCGTAGGCGGCGATGGCGGCCATGTTGACGATGTCGCTGTCCTTGGCGCCGAAGCCACAGATCTGCACCGGCCGCGAGAGACCGACGAGGATCGGGCCGATGACTGTGGCGCCACCGAGCTCTTTCAGCATGTTGGTGGCAATCGACGCGGCGTGGAACGCCGGCATCACGAGCACGTTGGCGGTGTCGGACAGGCGGCAGAACGGATAGTGGCGCATCAAGTCGCGGTTGAGGGCGACATCGGCTGCCATGTCGCCGTCGTACTCGAAGTCGACCTGACGCTCGTCGAGCAGCGCCAGCGCCTCGCGGATGGTATCGGAGCGCTCTCCGCGCGGCTGGCCGAACGTCGAGTAGGCGAGGAGGGCGACGCGGGGCTCGATGCCGAAGTTGCGGGCGGCATGCGCGGCTTCCACGGCAATGTCGGCGAGCTGGGCGGCGGTCGGCACCTCGTGGACGCTTGCGTCGGCGACGAGCACGGCACGACCGCGCACGATGGTGAGCGAAACGCCGATCACGTTGCGGCCAGGCTCGGGATCGAGCACGCGCTGGACATCGTCAAAGACGTTCCTCCAGTTGCGCGTGACGCCGGTGACCAGGCCGTCGGCGAGGCCGTGCGCCACCATGAGCGCGCCGAAGATGTTGCGGTCGTTGGCGACAAGCCGCAGGCAGTCGCGCCTCAGATATCCGCGTCGCTGGAGGCGCGCGTAGAGGTAGTTGGTGAACTCCTCGACATGCGGGCTCTTGCGCGTGTCGATGATCTCGTACTCGGGCCGCAGCGACATGCCGAGGGCGCGGAATTGCTCGCGGACGGCATCGGTGGCGCCGATGAGGATCGGAACGCCGAACCCTTGCGAGAAATAGCTATGTGCGGCGCGGATGGCCGCCGGCTCCTCGCCTTCGGCAAAGACCATGCGCTTTGGGTCCTCGCGCACGGCGCTGAACGTCGATTGCAGCCAGCCGGCGATGGGGTCGAGGCGTCCCTCGAGGTGCGCGACGTAGGCATCGATATCGACGATCGGCTTGCGGGCGACGCCGGAGTCCATCGCGGCTTTGGCGACGGCCACCGGAACCGTCGAGA
>JAEXXM010000002.1 GCA_023405815.1 Pseudomonadota bacterium
GGTTCAAAGGCTGCCCCTAAAGCGCGCCGCGATCACGACCCGCCGTTGGCGCGCAGCCGCCACGTGCGCGCCGCGCGCTCAACGTTCTTTTTCGGCCAATCCTGAAAGTAGCTCTGCGAGGTCGCGCTGGAGAAGCAATAGAGTTTGCCGCTATCGGGATCGACCCAATTCAATGAGCAGTCGGCCCTGATCATGGCCCCGGAGGCAAGACCGATCGGATCATACCCGTCGAACTCGGCGCGCATCCCCGCCGGGGGCACTGCCGCCTTCCAGATTCCGCCAGGATGGCGGGCAGGAGCCAGGCGAACCTCAGCCAAAGTCGGCGTTCCGGCAACGGCCGCGCAAACGACCAAGAATGCCATGTCGACCGTGCGTAGAATGCTGGAAGTCATGACCGCAATCCTTGATGAGAGTACCTGACCAAAGGCCGTCCGCCTGACCGCTATTGAACCGTGACCGTGCGCCCGTCGACCGTCTTCGCCTCCCCGGCCTTCAGATCCCCGCAGCTCTCCCCCAGGTACTTTCCTTCCTGCAGGATCGTCCGATGCACGTTGACGGGCTGACCGCCCAGCGCCCGCGGCGCCGTACCGGACGTAGCGCTTTCCATCTTCACCCTGAACACGGTGGCGAAGTCGCCAAGCAGCTCGGTGTGTGTCGCGACCTTGCGGTCATCGTAGGCGCACAGCGCATCGACGACCGTTCCCTCGTCCGTCTTCTTCACGTCGTACTTCGAGCAATTGGCACGGTTCTCCCGGCCGCTCGTAAGCACGGTATTTCGCTCCATTTCATCGCCGATGCAGATCTTGAGGTCTTCCTTACGTGGCCCGGAGCCCTCGTCTGTCTCGGTGCGCACCTCCCAAAGGCCCGCCTTGCGCAACGGAAAATCGAGCACCTCCTCGACGGCGAAGGTGGCAGTACTGCAAGGCATTGATGCTGCGACAAGCAGCAACAGATAAGACCGCCGCATCGAGAGGAGCTCCACTTTAGCATCGCACCGGCGCTACAGCGGCGGTAGGCGGCAGGTTATGTGAAGTGCCGCCCGGTTTGCACGGGAGCAATTCCCGCATTCGTTCCATAAGTTCCGAACCCGACCTCCACTTGAGCCGCCCCTAGCCTCCACCATCGGCAACCGTGACTCTTTGGAAGAATGGCGCGGAATCATTCCCGAGCGCATGCGCCACGATTGCTGAACATCCGCCACGAATGCTACGCGGCCCGCGCACCTTGAATATCCGCCCCAGACACCAACGAGGACACTCCGTGAATCGCATCTACGCCGCTGCGCTGCTGATCGCGCTCGTCCCAGTTATGGCGCTTGCCCATGGCCCGAGCCGCAAGAAGGAAGTCACGACCATTGAGATCAACGCGCCGGCCGAAAAGGTGTGGGAGGTCGTCGGCAACTACCGCGACATGAGCTGGCACCCCGCCATCGCCACCACGGAAGCCGATCCAGGCGAACTGAAGAAAGAGGTCTCCAAGCGCAAGCTCACGTTCAAGTCCGGCGCCGTCTTCACCGATACGCTGACGCGCTACGATCCGGCCGCGCGCACCATCGCCTTCCTGACCAATGAGGAGGACCACAAGGCGCTCCCCGTCGAAGGCTACTCGTCGGCCATCTCGGTGGCCGACGATGCCGGCAAGGCCAAGGTCGAGTGGAAAGGCGCCTTCTACCGCGGCTACATGAACAACGATCCTCCGCCGGAGCTTTCGGATGAAGCCGCGCAGAAGGCCATCGCTGCCTTCCAGAAGGAGGGACTGGAGAGCCTCAAGGCCAAGCTCGAAGGCGGAAAGTAGACGCTTGATGCGTGCGAAGGCCATTACATGGCTGATTACTATGGCCTTTGCAGCCGCGTTACCGGCGCGTGCTGAGCCGCGTGAGGCGTTCGTAACCAGCCAGCTTGCCAATACCGTCGACGTCGTCGATCTGGCGTCGATGAAGCAGATTGCGGCCGTTGCCGTCGCCGGGCGCCCCGCAGGCATCGCGCTCTCGCCCAACCGCGACGTCGCCTATGTGACCGCCCCCGAGGGCAACGAGCTGATCGCGATAGATGCCGCCACGCGGACGACTTCGTGGAAGCTGCAGGTCGGCAAGGGACCCCTCGGCATAGCGGTCAACCCCAAGAGCGGGCTGGTGTACGTCGCCAACTGGTACGGCGACGAGATCGTCGCCGTCGACCCGGAAACCCGCACCATTGTCAGCCGTGTTGCGGTCGGTCGCGCACCTTCGGGACTCGCCGTGACGCCCGACGGCGCGACGCTCTTGTCCGCCGACCGAGAGAGCGACGCCATCAGCGTCATCGATGCCGCCACCTTCACCCGCATCGCCGAGATCAAGGTCGGCACTCATCCGTTCGGCGTGTCGGTCGAGCCCGGGGGCAGGCGCGCCTTCGTCGCCAACGTCGTCAGCAATGACGTCTCTGTCATTGATCTTCAGGCACGGCGGACCACAACGACGGTAAAGGTCGGCGCACGCCCCTACGGCGTCGCCTTTGCAGACGGCAAGGCGTTCGTCAGCAATCAAGCGGCCCGGTCGGTCAGCGTCATCGACCTCACCGATCTGAAGCAAGTGACAACGATCCCCGTCGGCGATTATCCCGAAGGCATCGAGGCGACGCCCGACGGAAGCGCCGTTTACGTTGCCTGTTGGTCTGACAACGAGCTCGTGCGGATCGACGCCGGGACGTTGACGGTCACCGGCAAAGCCTCCGTCAGCGATGGACCACGCGCGTTCGGCCAATTCCTGCGCTGACCGCAGGTCTCGGCTGGGCGATCCTGCCTGTTCGTTTTGCCACGACTGCCCACGCCGTCATGTGCCAGCGTGCGCGCCAGAGGAAACCCCTGGAAACAAAGAAATTACAGATGCGTAACATAGCCTTAGCGCTCGCCGCGCTCGCCCTCGTAAGCACCTCCGCGGTCGCCGATTGCACGTCCGAGGTCAACGACGCGTTTGCCAAGCTGCGCAAATCTGGTGCCTTCCGCATGGAGACCAAGATCTTCAATCCGGCGGGCGCGCTCACCATGAGCAACGATTACGTTCTGCCCGACCGCATGCACCAGTCGGTCTCAATGGAGTCCGGCGCCAAGGGCGCGATGGAAATGATCCTCATTTCCGGCAAGGCCTGGAGCAACCAGGGCAACGCAGGTTGGGCGGAGGTCCCGTCCGACTTTGCGGCCAAGATAGCTCAGCAGATGAAGGAGACGGTCGCCGAGGCGCCGAAGGACGAGTCGAAGTTCGAGTGCCTCGGTGACGTCGACTTCGAGGGCAAGAAGTACGTGGCCTACCGGACCAAGCGCGCCGCGGCAACGGATGCTGGCGATTCAGGTCCCACCGTGCAGACCGTCTATGTCGACAAGGCGCTCGGCGTCCCGGTCCGCAACATCGTCACCTCCGAAACCGACCCGAGCAAGAGACTGTTCGACGGCACCTTCACCCTGCGCGAGGGCCTGAAGATCGAGCCGCCGAAACTGTGAGGGTAAAGCGGGAAAAACTCCCGCGACAGTCCGTACAATTCGGTGCACAGATTAGTCCTCGCGGAGGACCACGACCATGCGCATCTCCTCGCTGCTCTCTCTGCCGATCGGCGTGGCGTTCATCGTGTTGCACTGGCTTGCGCCGGCGAGTGCCGGGGACGACCCATGGCCCGACATCCAAGCCGGCGTCTTCGACAGCCGCCCCATCGCTGAGAACGACGGCAGCATTGCGCTCTACGTTCCCGAGCAGGCCGAGGACGCCGCACTTGTTCCCGTCGCGGTCCACATGCCGCCAAGCATAGCCAACGCCGCCAAATCGCTCACCCTCATCATCGACCGCAATCCCGCCCCGGTTGCCGCGACATTCCGCTTCGGCGAAGCATTCTCTGCCTCACCCGACCTGGGCGAGCGCAAGCTGATGACGCGCATCCGCGTCGACAGCTTCTCCAATGTGCGCGCCGTCCTGGAGACTGCCGACGGCAAGCTGCACATGGCGACGAGGTTCGTCCGTGGCGCCGGCGGTTGCTCCGCGCCCGCGTCCAAGGACGCCGACGAGGCCCTCGCCAGTCTCGGCAAGATGCAGGTCAAAGTCGGCACGAGCCCAGCGCACGGCGACCGCTGGCGCGAGGGGATCATTATGATCCGCCACCCGAACTTCACCGGCATGCAAATGGATATCGTCTCGCGCGGCTATACGCCGGCCCGCTATGTCGACCTGCTCGAGGTGACGCGTGGTGGCAGCCTGCTCTTGCGCATGGAGGGCAGCATCTCAATTTCAGAAAACCCCAACCTCCGCTTCAACTACGACGGCAGCGCCGGCGACGCGCTGGAGGTTCGGGCCAAGGACAGCGACGGAACGAAGTTTGCGGGCAAGTCTCTACCGACCGGCTCGTAGCCCGCTTGCGATGGACTGCAACGCCGGCGCCTCGCTCACCATCGGGCAGGCGAGCGCCGTTTCGAGTGCGTCAGCCACCTCGTCGACAGTGTCTGTCGCCGCATAGATGCCGCCCGTCTCGTCGGCGAGGCAGCGGGACACGAAGTTCCCGTCAGATCCGATGGCGCTTTCGATGTGGTAGCTGATCACATGCACGGTCATGCGCGCGCCATCCGCCTTCAGGCGCCCGGCCAGCGCGCACGGAGCTCCGCTGCATGTCTCCTCGCCATCGGTTAGCAGCACGATGGTCCCCGGGCGATTTCTGAAGTCGAGCACCTCGGCAGCCCGCTGCACGGCGCGCGTCAGCGGCGTCCGCCCATCCGGCTTGAGATTGTCGAGACGCTGCATGATCTGTGCGCCGGCATTGGCCGTCGGACGCAGCTCCAGCGCGACGTTGACGCAAGCCGCACGCGAGCCGGGCCCGTAGGTGATCAGGCCGATGCGCCGCTTCGCAGCGACGCGCGGCAGGATGCGAGCGAGCGCCGTGCGAACAGCGTCGATGCGCCTCAATCCCGTATTGTCGCCCGTGGACGCAGCCATCGACTTCGAGGCGTCAAAGACGATCATGGCGTCCTCGGTGCACGGCTGCTGCGCACTCGACGGCGCGCCGCAGAGGAGCAGAAGCGCCGACGCGGTCGCACACCTCCTCCCCGCAGTGATCAATGTCGCCGTTCCCCCGCTCTCGCGCCATCGGCTTGCGACGAGCGCCCCTCGCTTTGCGGAACGACGGCCAGCGTTCGCGATCCTCCTCCCGTCTGGATTCGCTTCAGCTCTGTTCCCGTCGCGATTTCGACGACCGAGACATCACCGGAGAACCAGTTCGCGACATAAGCCTTGCGGCCGCCGGGATCGACGATGACGCCCTCGGGAAAGCGGCCAACTTTCTCCGTGGTCAAGACACGCAGACTGGTGCTGTCGATAACGCTGACCGTGCCAGAGCTCTGGCTGGCGACAAGCACGCGCGCTCCATCGATGCTCGTCGCCACGCCGTACGGCATGTGCCCTACGGAAACGCTCGCCACTGTCTGCAGCGTCTCCGTGCTGATCACCGACATGGTCGCGCTCTGCACGTTGACGACATAGACGCGCGTTGCGTCCGGCGAGACGGTGAGTGCGAACGGCGCGCGACCCACAGGAAGTGTGGCGACGACAGAAAGCGTAGCGGCGTTTAGAACGCTAACGTTGTCGCTTTCCCGGTTCGCCACGATGATGAGCGCGCCGCGCGGCGTCGCCACGATCCCGGCCGGCGCATGTCCGACCGCGACCTCGCGAAGAAGCGCTCCCGAGCTCGGGTCGAAGGCTCTGACCCGATTTGTGTTCCAGTCACTGGTGAACAACGTGCCGTCGCCGCCGACAGCGATGCCGAAGGGCGTCCCGCCGACCTTCAGCATCCGCGCGACTTGTCTCTTTCCGCTGTCAATGACGGATATCTCTCCGCGCTCGGGATGGGTCACGTAGAGAAACCCACCATCCGGGCTCGCGGCAATGCTGGCAGGTGCGAACGCGACCGGGATCGTCGCAACGACATCGTCGCGCACCGTATCGATGACGCTGACCGTCGCCGCATCCTGGTTCGTGACGAAGACCTGCGCCGGCGAAGCGCCCGCTGCCACGCCGCCAGAAACGAGAAGCGACACCACGGCAAGACAGACGGTGCAACGCCACGCAGCCATGCGTCTACTTCGCCTCCGCCTTGGCCTTGAGGCCCTGCAGGCCGGTGGTGATGTAGTCCTTCATCGCCTTGATGGCGGCGGCGTCGTTCTTATCGGGCGCCGGCTCGTTGCCGGTGTCGGCGCGGTAGAAGCGGCCCACCCACTTCACGACACTGCCGCCGTTCGCGCCCGGCTTCACCGTGATTTCGGCGGTATATGAGCTGGTGGGGAAGACGTCGACCTTCTCCTTCGACAAGCGATAGAGATAGCTCATCTCCTTTTCGCTGTAGTAGTCGAGCCCTTCCTGCAGCTCGCCGCCCGACTTGAACGTGATGACGCGCGTCGCGTTCGTATCGTTTCCGCCCGATCCAACGCTCTTCGTCAGCGCCGGATTCCAGTCGGCGATGTTGCCGAAGTCCTTGATGATCCCCCACACCTTCTCCGGCGGAGCGGCGATGTCGATGCTCTCATCGACTTTCTGCGGCGTCGGCCCGTGTGCTTCCGCGACGGCTGCCAGGGTGAGGAACGAGATAGTAGTGACGAGAAAGCGCAACAGCCGCATCTAGTAGGCTCCTTTAGGTCGAGTTGAAACGATTAGAGGACGGCGCAGGTCGATCGCGCCGACGATGTAGATCAGGACGAGCAGCGCTAATGCGAGCGCTCCGGGAACCGCGCTGACATCGGTCGCGACATCGAGTGCCCGTGGGTGCGCCGCCGCGCTCAGCGGTCGGGCGAGATCGTGCGGGGTGTCGAGATAGGCATAGGAGAGGCCGGTTATCCCCGCGAGCTGCTTGAGGTACGCTTCGCGGACCATCGCCACGTGCTCCTTGTTGTTGACGACGGCATTGCCCCATGGCGCCCACTTCGGGTGGTAGCCGGGACGCGATGCGGCATCCGGCGGCGGTGGTCCGGACCGATTTTCCTGCGGCACCTCCTGCACCCCATACGTGCCGATCTCGCGTCCTTCGTCGTCGTACTTCAGGAGCCGCGATGGCGTGCGACCGCCGACGCCAACGATCAACCCGCCGACGTCGCCGACCTTGCCCTCGAACGGTGTCACGCCGCTATAGGGCAGCGGAGGCATCTCGTGACCGTCCGTCACAAAGATCAGATCGGCCTTCAGGCTGTTCGCAATGTCGATGGCGCTGAAGAGGCCCTTGGAGACAAAGCTGTCCCCCTCCCACGCCATGCGCCAGTCGAGCATGGCGATAGCCTCGTCGATGGGAGCGAAGTTCTCGCACACCTCGACGGGATCGAAGAGCAGGAACGACCGCCGCTCGGTGAAGAAGCCGAGGCCGAGGCGCGACCCGCACGGCAGCTTTGCCAGCGTTTCGCGCAGCGCAGCCTTAGCGGCGTCCATACGGCTCATCTTGTCCGCACCGCTCGCCACGTCGCGCGTGTTCATGCTCGTCGTGATGTCGACCACCGCCAGCACGTCGTAAGCATCGCGCTTCAACGTGATGCGGGGCATGACGAGGGCCACGAGAGCAAAGAGAAGTGCGCTCGCCGCAAGCCATGTTCGCGCATCTCTGAACGTCGACAGGTTCATGGCAACCCCTTCGGGGCGCCCGGCAAATCGGTCCAAAGCTTCTCCGGCGTCTCGAGAGGCTTCTCCTCGTCCTCGCCCACGGCCTGCGGCAGGTCGCGCACCAGCCGCATCGCCACGTCGAGGTTGAATTTCGCGTCCCAGTCCATGGGGTCGAGCCGCAGTGAGGTGCGGTACTCCGACTTTGCCAGCGCGACGAGCGGAATGGCCTTGTCGAAGTCACCCTTCTCGATGGCCTTGACGGCGGCGCGCATGCGCGCGTTGGCCATGTTGTAGAGCATCCGCCCATTGATTGCGGCGTCGGCCCGCTCGGCCGCCTGGTCCAGCAGTGGCTGCGCTTCGTCGATGCGCCCGCGCCGAAGCAGAAACGCTGCACGCGCTTCGAGCAGCGCCGGCGGTGCCGACACCGGGTTGACGGCGACATCGGAGCCGGCGCGCAGTCGGTCGATCACCGAATTGGTCCCCAGCCCGGTGAATAGCATCCAGCCGGAAATCGCCGCTCCCGCAATGCCAGCAAC
This sequence comes from Pseudomonadota bacterium, assembly GCA_023405815.1. Classification (GTDB taxonomy): domain Bacteria; phylum Pseudomonadota; class Alphaproteobacteria; order Rhizobiales; family Hyphomicrobiaceae; genus Hyphomicrobium_A. The sequence continues at coordinate 8,122 of JAEXXM010000002.1, forward strand.
AAGAAGCGACTTCAGCAGGGCCGCCTTTGCACGCCCGACCTCGATCTTCGCTCTTTGGAGCATCACGCTGCCTCCCGCATCTCTTGCGCGGAAGCCGTGCGAGGCATATCGCGACGCTCCGCAAACGCGGAGGCCCCTCTGGACGCACCGGCGTCGAGGCGAACCTCGACCAGCTTGGCCAGCAGCAGCACGAGCAAGCCGATCGCCGCCGCCGCGTAGGCAATAGCGGTGAGATCGCGCTCCGGAATGCGCTCACGGTACCGGATCGGACTGCGCTCGAGCTTGTCGATCTCCTTGATCGCATCGGCCACAGCCTGCGGATTCTCGGCCTCGAACGCGCGGTAGGGAACCTTCAACGACTGGAAGAAGAGATTGAGATGCCGCTCGGGAAGCGCCTGCGGCGTATCAGGGACATCGGCGCCAGGCGCCTCGAAAATGCCCGGCGCCCCCGCCGTGCGGATATAGAGCCAATAGAGGTTCACCGGCCTCTTGGCGATCTGCGCCCGCAACTTTTCCTGCACCCGCCGGTCGATGACCGCCGCGCCGTCGGAGACGAGGACGATGGCGCGCGAGGCGGGCGTCGGATCCATCTCGTGCATCGACAAGGCCAGCGAAAGCCCGAGCCCGACGTTCGTGTACGCAAGGCCCGGCCTGGTGATCGCGTCGACTGCCGCGAGAACCGCATGCTTGTGGCTGGTGATCGGCAGAACGTGCATCGGCATGGTAGAGAACGCAGCGACGCCGAAACGGTCATGCGGACGGCGAGCGACAAAGTCGCGTAGCAAGCTCTTCGCCGCCGCCGATTTCGAAGCCTCCCCTGCACCGGGGCGACTACCCGCGAACGTGTCGTCCATGCTGCTCGACCGGTCAAGCAGCAGCACGATGTGCGAGCCCTCGCCAACCCGCTCGACAGTCTGCCCCTTGAGATGCACCCCGCCGATGCCAGCGAGCAACGCCAAGATTGT
>JAEXXM010000053.1 GCA_023405815.1 Pseudomonadota bacterium
CCCCATCCCTCCCCCGCAAGGGGGGAGGGAGAGGTTCTGCCTGCGCGAGGGGGCTCTTCCATGAGGTTGTCGCGCGCCGATCGCAGCCGTGTCGCCGACTGGTGGTTCACCGTCGATCACGTGCTCATCGGCGCGATCCTCGCCCTCATCGTCGCCGGGCTCGTCTTGTCGCTGGCCGCGAGCCCTGCCGTCGCCCTGCGCAAGGGCCTTCCCACCTACTATTTCGTCGAGCGGCACTTCCTCTTCTCCGCGCTCGGTGTCGCCACCATGCTCGCGGTCTCTCTGCTTTCCCCGCGCGGCGTGCGCCGCCTTTCGCTGGCGCTGTTCGCCGTTGCTGCCGCCGGGCTGATTGCCGTGCACTTCATCGGCCCCGAGATCAACGGTGCCCGCCGCTGGCTGTGGATCGGCGGCCATTCGATCCAGCCGTCCGAGTTCGCCAAGCCGGCCTTCGTCGTGCTGTCCGCCTGGCTCTTCGCCGAGAGCCAGCGCCGCCACGACATGCCGGCACTGCCGCTCGCGATCCTGCTCGCCGCCGGCTTCACCGGGCTGCTGATCTCCGAGCCCGACGTCGGCCAGACGCTGCTCGTCAGCATGGTCTGGGGCACGCTCTATTATCTGTCCGGACAGGCGCTGCTCGGTGCCGGCATCATCGCCATGTTCGGAGCTATGGGCCTAGCCTTCGCCTACTCGAGCTTCGATCACGTGCGCTCCCGCATCGACAACTTCTTCGCCCCGACGCCGGGCGACTATTCGCAGCTCGATCGCGCCATCAAGTCCTTCTCTGAGGGCGGGTTCCTCGGCCGTGGGCCGGGCGAGGGCACCATCAAGAACGCGCTCCCTGATGCGCATACGGATTTCATCTTCGCCGTCGTCGCCGAGGAATATGGCGTCATTGCCTGCCTCGTGCTGCTCGGGCTCTTCGCCTTCATCGTCATGCGCGCGCTCATCGCCGCCGCGCAGGAGAAGGACGCCGCGACGCGCCTTGCGATCCAGGGCCTCGCCCTGCTGTTCGGCCTGCAGGCGCTGATCAACATGGGCGTCAACGTCGGGCTGCTGCCGGCCAAGGGCATGACGCTGCCGTTCATTTCCTCCGGCGGATCGTCCATGCTCGCCGTGTCCATCACCCTCGGCATGCTGCTCGCGCTGACGCGCCATCGCCCGCATGTCGCACGCGTGAAGAAGCCGCCGGTGCTAAACGATGTAGTTGGAATGCCGGCGACAGGTCAGGTGCAGAAGTGACGAAAGAAAAGGCATCGGTGCTGCTCGCTGCCGGCGGCACGGGCGGGCATCTCTTTCCCGCCCAGGCCTTGGCCGAGGAGCTGGCGCGGCGTGGGATCGCGGTCGATCTCGCCACCGACATGCGTGGCGACCGCTACGGCATGGGCTTTCCCGCCCGCAGCGTGCACCGCTTGCCGTCCGCGACGCTGGGCTCGAAGTCGCCCGTCGCCGTTGCGCGCACGCTATGGCTTCTGTCGCGCGGACTTGCGTCGGCCTATAGCCTGCTCGGAAAGCTCAAGCCCGGCATCGTCGTCGGCTTCGGCGGCTACCCGACTTTCGCGCCCATCAAGTCTGCGCAGTTGCGCGGCATCCCCACCCTGCTGCACGAGCAGAACGCCGTCCTCGGCCGCGCCAACAAGATGCTGGCCCCCGGCGTCACCGGCATCGCCACGTCCTTTGCGGCGACGAAGTTCCTGACGCCCGAGCTTGCGACCAAGGCGCGCCTTACCGGCAACCCGGTGCGCACCGCGGTCATCGAGGCCGCCCGGCGCCCGTATTGGAAGCCACAGCCGAACGGGAAACTTTCCCTGCTTGTATTCGGCGGCAGTCAGGGCGCGCGCTTCTTCTCCGAAGCGGTCCCGCCGGCCCTGGCCCTCCTGCCCATGGAGCTGCGGCACCGTCTGGAGGTCGTTCAGCAGGCCCGCGCCGAGGACGCCGAGGCGGTTTCTGCCGCCTACCGAGCCCACGGCATCAATGCGGAAGTGTCGCACTTTTTCACCGATCTTCCCGAGCGCATGGCGCGTTCTCACCTCGTCATCGCCCGCTCCGGCGCTTCGACTGTCGCCGAGCTGACCGTCATCGGACGCCCGTCGATCCTCGTTCCGCTGCCGCACGCGCTCGACAACGACCAGCTCCAGAACGCCGGAAGGCTTGCCGAATCGGGTGCGGCTTGGTGTATCGAGCAAAAGGACTTATCGGCGCAGCGCCTTGCGAACGATCTTGGAACCTTGTTGGGTGATGCTGAGGCATTGGCGAGGGCGGCCGATGCGGCGAAGATGCTTGGTCGGCCGGACGCGGTGGGGCGCCTTGCCGACTTGACCGAGGAGTTAATGCGTTCGGGTGCTTAAGCCATTGGGCGCGAGCGCTCACACCGCCATAAGCGGGCCACGAAGGTGGCGGCATTGGTCGGTGGCAAAGGGACGAGGGACCAAATCATGCAGATGCCCCGCGAGATCGGGACCTTCCACATCATCGGCATTGGCGGCATCGGCATGAGCGCCATTGCCGAGATTCTGCTCGCCAAGGGGTACTCCGTCCAAGGTAGCGACCAGAAGGATAGCGCCAACGTCCGCCGTCTGCGCGCCAAGGGCGTGCGCGTGTTCATCGGCCACGATGCCGTCAACCTCGTAGGCGCTCGCTCCGTCGTCATCTCCAGCGCCGTCAAGGCCGGCAACCCCGAGCTCGAGGCGGCGCGCGCCAAGGGCCTCACCATCATCCGCCGCGCCGAGATTCTCGCCGAGCTGATGCGCCTCTATTCGACCGTCTCCGTCACCGGCACGCATGGCAAGACGACGACGACCTCTCTCATCGCCCACGTCTTCGCCACAGCCGGCGTCGACCCGACCGTGATCTCCGGCGGCATCATCCAGGACTGGGGCACTAACGCGCGCCTCGGCCAGGGCGAGTGGATGATCGTCGAGGCCGACGAGTCCGACGGAACCTTCGTTCGCCTGCCGACGCAGATCGGCATCGTCACTAACATCGATCCCGAGCACCTCGACCACTTCAAGACGGTCGAGAACATGCACCGCGAGTTCGAGACCTTCTTCCGCAACATTCCCTTCTATGGCCTCGCCGTCACCTGCATCGACCACCCCGTGACGCGCGACATGGTCGAGCGGCTGCAGCTGCGTCGCGACGGGCGCCGCCTCCTCACCTACGGCACCGCGCGCGGAGCCGACCTTCTTCTGACCGGCTTGACGCAGGAGCGCGGCGGCATCGTCATCGACGCCGACCTCGGTCCCCGCGTGCGCGGTGGCGAGCGGCAGATCCGCGGCTGGGCAATTCCCGTTGCCGGCCAGCACAACGCCTTGAACGCGCTGGCCGCCATTGCCGCCGCGAGCGAAGCCGGCATTCCCGACAACGCCATTCGCGCCGCGCTATCGACCTTCACGGGCGTCAAGCGCCGCTTCGAGCTCACCGGCACCTGGAACGGCGCCTCGATCTACGACGACTATGGCCACCATCCGACCGAGATCGCCGCCGTGCTTGCGGCTGCGCGCGCCCGCTCGCGTGGCCGCGTCGTTGCCGTCTTCGAGCCGCACCGCTATTCGCGCGTCAACGATCTCTTCGGCGAGTTCTGCGCCTGCTTCCGCGATGCCGACAGTGTCATCGTCGCGCCGCTCTACTCGGCCGGCGAGGCGCCCATGCAGGGCATCGACCAGCGCTCTATCGCCGAGGGGATCCGCGCCGCCGGCCATCCCTCCGCGATGTCCATTGAGTCGGTCCACGATCTTGCGCCGCTGCTGCGGCACCACATCGGTCCGGGCGACATGGTGATCTGCCTCGGCGCCGGCACCTCGACCGAATGGGCGCACGGGCTTCCCCAATGGCTCGCCGCCGACGAGCCGCGCCGCGCCAACGCTTGATCGACGAGCGTAGCCAAGAACCGGAGGCGCCACGGTGACCTTGCCCGACTTGAGCGCCGAGCTGCAGGCGAAGCTTCCCGAGCTGCGCGGCCGGCTTTCTTCTGGCCAGAAGCTCGCCGACATCACCTGGTTCCGTGTCGGCGGTCCGGCGCAGGCCCTGTTTTCGCCTGCCGACGAGGCGGACCTCTCTTATTTCCTCGCCACTGTCCCGGCCGACCTGCCCATCACCGTCATCGGGCTCGGCTCCAATCTTCTCGTGCGCGACGGCGGCGTCGAAGGCATCGTCATCCGTCTCGGCAAGGGCTTTGCAGGCATTACGCCTGAGCCCGGCAGCCGCCTGCGTGCGGGAACCGCTGTCCCTGACGTCAAGGTGGCGCGGGCAGCGGCCGATGCCGGCATCGCTGGCCTCGCGTTCTATCGCGGCATCCCGGGGTCCATCGGCGGCGCATTGCGCATGAATGCCGGCGCACACGGACGCGAGACCAAGGATGTGCTCATCGCCGCGCGCGCGGTGGATCGCGCGGGCAAGATCCACCTGCTGTCGCTCGCCGACATGGGCTTCACTTACCGCCACAGCGAGGTGCCGGCCGATTGGATCCTCACCGAGGCGCTGTTCCAAGGCACGCCCGGCGATCCGGCCGCGATCCTGAAAGAGATGGACGAGGTCGCCGAGTACCGCGAGAAGAACCAGCCCATCAAGGAGCGCACCGGCGGCTCGACCTTCAAGAACCCGCCCGGCCAGAGCGCCTGGAAGCTGATCGACGAGGCCGGCTGCCGTGGCCTGCGCGTCGGCGGCGCAAAGGTCTCCGACATGCACTGCAACTTCCTCATCAACGATGCCGGCGCCACCGCCGAGGACATCGAGCGCCTGGGCGAGACCGTGCGTGCGCGCGTGAAGGCCCGTTCCGGCATCACGCTGCAGTGGGAGATCATCAGGATGGGCCTGCCGCTGCCTGGCTGCCCGACCGGGGAAGCGTTGGCGGAGGCTGAAGTCATATGACGCTCGCGCTGTCGAGCGTGCGCGACGCAAACGGGGAGACTGGCGGGGATCCCGACCTTCGTCGGGATGACGTTCCGAATAGGAACCAGGCTCGCCAACCCTCCCACGTCATTCCGGCGAAGGCCGGAACCCACGCAAGCTTCAACAAGCGCTTGGGTGCAGTATTGTGCGGCGTTTGCAGCACGCCATCCTCTCTCCACGAGAGAGACGTGTTCTAAGATCGCGGGGAGAGGGGAATTGCCGTGAGCACCATCGGGAAGGCGCCGGAGCGCACGCATGGCCACGTTGCCGTGCTCATGGGCGGCTGGTCGGCTGAGCGCGAGGTGAGCCTGCGCTCGGGCGCGGCTTGCTCAAAGGCGCTCGAGGCCGAAGGCTACAGGGTGACGCCGATCGACGTCGACCGCGACCTCGCGCGCAAGCTGAGAGAGGTTTCGCCCGACGTCTGCTTCAACGCGCTGCACGGCCGCTTCGGCGAGGACGGCTGCGTGCAGGGCCTGCTCGAGTGCCTCGGCATCCCCTATACGCACTCCGGCGTGCTGGCTTCCGCGCTCGCCATGCACAAGGAGCGCGCCAAGGACGTGATGGGGCCGGCCGGCGTGCCCGTCGCCGACGCTGAGGTGGTGACGCGCCGCGACGCGATGAGCCGTCACGTGCTCGAGCCGCCCTATGTCGTGAAGCCGGTTGCCGAGGGTTCCAGCGTAGGCGTCATTATCGTCGATCGTGGTGCCAACAACCCACCCTCCAAGCTCGGCGAGCTCGGGGCCCCCGACGACATCGTCATGGTCGAGCGCTACATCCCCGGGCGCGAGCTGACCTGCGCCGTGCTCGGCGACTTTGTCACCGACGTCATCGAGATCAAGCCGCTCAAGGGCCTCGAGTTCTACGACTACGAGGCGAAGTACGCCCCGGGCGGGTCCCAGCACGTGCTTCCGGCCGATATTTCACCAGATGTTTACCAATTGGTCCGGAAATACACGTTGGCGGCCTACCGCGCCTTGGGCTGTCGGGGCGCTGCGCGGGCTGATTTTCGTTACGACGATACGACCGACGGGGTGGGGGAGTTGATCTGCCTCGAGGTCAACACGCAGCCGGGGATGACCGAGACTTCGCTGGTACCCGAGCTGGCACAGTACGCGGGCTGGTCCTTTGGCGAGCTCGTGCGGTGGTTGGTCGAGGACGCGAGTTGCAACAGGTAGGGGGAGCGTCTGATATCGAGCAGCGGGTGCCTCAGGCACTGCCGCTCGATCCGAATGCGACCCTGCACTCCACCCTCGCGACTCCTCCTCCAGAGGAACCCGGGCGTCCGCGCCTCGGCAATATGGCGCTGCCGCGCAGGCGCGCATCGCCGCGTCACGCGAGCCTCGGGCGCAAGATGGGTCTCACCCTCTTCATGGGCCTCTCGGGCGCGCTCGCCTTCTCGCTTCTGACTGACGGCGGCAAGGAGACGAGAGCCGTCTCGTCCTTGCTGCCGAACATGGACGAGGTCTTCTCCTGGACCGGTCTGCGCATCGAGCAGGTGGCGCTCACGGGACAGCGCTTCACGTCCGACTCCGACGTGTTTGGCGCCCTCGACATTCCGGGCGCCGGCTCGCTCCTGGCCTTCGACGCCGCCGAGGCGCGCCAGCGCATCGAGCAGCTTCCCTGGGTCAAGTCGGCCACCATAAGCCGCATCTATCCAGCATCGCTCGAGGTGCGCATCACCGAGCGCCGCCCCGCCGCCGTTTGGGCGAGCGACGGACGCGACTATCTCGTCGATGCCTCTGGCCGCGTCCTCTCCGCGTTGAAGGCCGGCACTAACGTCAGACTGCCGCGGCTCTCCGGCGCGGGCGCCCCCGAGCAGGCGCAGGCCCTCCTCGAGATCATCGTCCGCTTCCCGCGCATCGCCGAGCGCTTCCAGATGGCCGAGCGCGTCGGTGGGCGCCGCTGGACGCTGCACTTGAAGGACGGCGTCATCGTGCATCTCGGCGCCGACCGGGAGGCGGTCGCGTTCGCCGCGCTGTCCTCGCCCGAAGAGTTCGGCAAGTTTCTCAGCTCCCGCAACGTGATCGTCGATCTGCGCGTTGCCGGGCGCATCGCCGTGCGTCCCGCGCTTCAGGGCGTGCCGCAAGTTCCAACACAGAGTTAGTCGAGGAAAGCCGCCATGCTGAGCCGCGACAGGACAGACGCCAGAAACGCCGAGATCGTCGGCCTGCTCGATATCGGAACGAGCAAGGTCGTCTGCATCATCGCCGCGCTCGATCCGCCCGAACGGGCGGGCGAGCCGCGTCGGGCGCGTGTGTTGGGCTTCGGCCATCTGCGCTCGCGCGGCCTCAAGGCCGGCGTCATCACCGACCTCGCCGAGGCGGAGGCGACCGTGCGCGCCGCCATTGCTCACGCCGAGCGAATGGCGCACCTGACGCTCGAGGAAGTGTTCGTGTCCGTCTCCTGCGGGCGGCTGCACTCGGCGAACTTCTCGGCGAGCGTCGACGTGGCGGGTGGGGTCATCCGCGCCGACGACATCGATCGCCTCATGGCCGGCGCCCACGCATTCGCCGAGCGCGAAGGGCGCATGCTGATACACCTCAATCGAGTCGGCTTCCGCATTGATGGCGCCCCCGGCGGGCACGATCCGCGCGGCATGGCGGCCGCACGCCTCTCCGCGGATTTGCACACGGTTGCCGCCGACGAGGCGCCCGTTCGCAACCTCATGGTGGTCGTCGAGCGCTGCTATCTCTCCGTGCGCGCGCTCATCGCGACGCCCTATGCCAGCGCCCTTGCCGCGACCACGGCGGAGGAGCGCGGTCTCGGCGTCGTCTGCATCGACATCGGCGGGGGCACTGCAACTGCCGCAGCCTTCGTCGACGGTCATTTCGTGCACGCGGCGACCGTCCCGGTCGGCGGGCATCACATCACCATGGATATCGCCCAAGCCTTGCAGACACCACTTGCGGAGGCTGAGCGAATCAAGACGCTATACGGCACGACTATCGTCGCCCAGTCCGACGAGTACGAGACCTTCCCCTATGCCCTTGCGGGCGAAGAGGAAGGTGCACGCGGACAGGCGACGAAAGCGCAGCTTGCCGGGATCATCCGCCCACGCGTGGCAGGCATTCTCGGCTTGGTGCGCGAGCGCCTCGACAAGGCCAATGTGATGGACTTGGCGGGCGGGCGTGTGGTTCTGACGGGCGGCGTCAGCGGGCTCGTCGGTCTCGGCGAGTTCGCGGCCAACACGCTTAGTCGTCCGGTGCGTGTATCGCGGCCGCAGCCCTTCGAAGGGCTGCCGCAAAGTGTCTGCAGTCCCGCGTTCTCGACCGTCGCGGGCCTGCTGGCCGTCGCGGCATCGGGGAGTGGAGAGGTTCCGGCGGTGCGGAGCCGCGAGGCGCTCGGCGGGGGATATCTCGGGCGCGTCGGGGAGTGGCTGAGGACCGGGTTCGCATAAGTCGGTCGCAAGGCCGCAAGGAAAGGCCGGGGCCGCAAGGCTAGATCGGCGCGAGAGGGGAGCGCGGACGCTATGAGCATTAAGCTGCAGCTTCCAAAGCTAACCGATCTCAAGCCGCGACTGACCGTCATCGGCGTCGGTGGCGCGGGCTGCAACGCCATCAACAACATGATCTCGGCGGGGCTGACCGGTGTCGACTTCGTCGTCGCCAACACCGACGCGCAGGCACTCGCCGCCTCCAGTGCCGAGCATAAATTGCAGCTCGGCATCAATCTCACCGAGGGTCTCGGCGCCGGCTCCAAGCCGGAGATCGGCGAGGCCGCCGCCGAAGAGGCGATCGAGGACATTCGCGCTCAGATCGCCGGCTCGCACATGGTCTTTATCGCCGCCGGCATGGGCGGGGGTACGGGCACCGGCGCTGCCGCTGTCATCGCCCGCGCCGCCAAGGACCTCGGCATCTTGACCGTCGGCATCGTGACGAAGCCGTTCCACTTCGAGGGCGCGCGCCGCATGCGCATCGCCGACGGCGGCATCATCGAGATCCGCAAGTACGTCGATACGCTGATCGTCATCCCCAACCAGAATCTCTTCCGCATCGCCAACGAGAAGACGACGTTCGCGGAAGCCTTCGTGCTCGCCGATCAGGTGCTCTACTCGGGCGTCGCCTGCATCGTCGATCTCATCATCAAGGAAGGCCTGATCAACCTCGACTTCGCCGACGTGCGCACGGTCATGAGCGGCATGGGCTCTGCCGTCATGGGCACCGGCGAAGCGTCAGGCGAGCGCCGCGCCTCCGTCGCTGCCGAGGAAGCCATCGCCAATCCGCTGCTCGACGACGTTTCCTTGAAGGGCGCGCGTGGGCTGCTGCTCTCGATCACCGGCGGCCGCGGGCTGACGCTTTACGAGGTCGACGAGGCGGCAAGCCGTGTGCGCCAGGAAGTCGACCCCGAAGCCAACATCATCGTCGGCGCCACGTTCGACGAGACGCTCGGCGACAAGGTGCGCGTCTCGATCGTCGCCTCAGGCATGGCGCGCCAGGGCGAGCCGGTCCCGATGCCGCCCCCGGTCGATCCGCGCCTCGCACGCGCCCGTCCCCAATCGGCTCCGCAGCCGCATGCCCACCACTCGAATCACGAGCCGTCCCGCTTCCCGCCGGCGCCGCGCCAGGAGGATGTCCAGCGCCGCTTGAGCGAGGCCATCGGTGCGCCTGACGGCGGCCACGCGCACGGCGCTCACGATCAACACTCCCAGCAGCGCGAGACCTGGCGCGCGCCGGGCAATGTCGTCATCGAGGAAGGCTTCTCGCACCTCGCCTGGCCACCCCAGTCGGCGGCACGTGCGTCTGCGCCCGAGCCCGCGCCGCGCGGGCCCGAGCCGTTCGTGCCTGCGCCTCCCGCGGATGTCCGCCGTGGCGCGCGCCGTATGCCCGATGTCGACGATTTCCCGCCCGTCGCGCAGCGCGAGTACCGCGCCAAGACCGGCTATCCGGTTCCACCCGCCCCGCCCCCCGGCCCGCATCAGGCCACCGAAGAGCCACAGCGTCGCGGCATCCTTCAGCGCATCATGGGGCGGACCCGGCGCGACGAGACGGATGATCCTCCGACCAGCAACGCGGCCCCCGATCCGCGCCGCATGGCGGGCCCTTCCGACGACTGGTGGGCGACAACTGATTCGCAGCAGGACGATGACCAAGAGCAGCCGGGGGCGCTCCCGGAGTTCTTCAATCGTCAGCGCAAGTAGCTTTTCGACTGCGAGAAATTACGTAAAATCGGGCAAAACCTCGCCTGTACCCTCGCGGTAACACATCGTAAGAAACCGTGATTTGGCGCCGCAGCGGGGGTGAGCGTATCGTTCCAATTGTTAACGACAAGCGTTCGCTAAGTCCCTGCACTACCAAGGGCGCAGCTCGAAACGACGCCCGCCAAGTTAACGAATATCGCGGTTTTGGGACGCGAACGATTGTTGGGGGTGGTGGTCGCCAGGACACACTGGTGGTTGCCGGAAGTCATCGAGGGACGGGCGCATATGTCGAATCGATTCATCGGCGCGCGACAAACCACGATCGCGCGCGAGATCGAGGTGACAGGGACGGGGGTCCACAGCGGAGCACCAGTTTCGGTTATTCTGCATCCTGCAGCCGCCGATACTGGGCTCCGTTTTCTTGTCACCAAGCGCGGCCGGGTGGTCGCGGAAATTCCTGCCAGCGTTGAGCACGTCAAGAACCTCACGCTGTGTACGGTCATTGGCAACGATGCCGGCGTCACTGTTAGCACCGTTGAGCACCTCCTCGCCGCCCTTCGCGGCCTCTCGGTCGATAACTGCATCATCGAGATCGACAGCAAGGAAGTGCCGATCATGGACGGGAGCTCGGCTCCCTTCGTCGAGGCGATCGACGACGTCGGCATCCGTGAGCTGTCTGCCCCGCGCCGCTACCTCAAGGTCCTGAAGCCGATCCGTGTCCAGGAAGGCGAGAGCTGGGGCGAGCTGGTCCCGCATTCGACTTTCCACCTTGACGTCGAGATCGAGTTCCCGACAGCGCTGATCGGCAAGCAGCGGCTCGCCGTCGACATGACCCCGGGCGTCTTCCGCAACGAGATCTGCCGGGCCCGCACCTTCGGTTTCATGAGCGACGTCGAGCGCCTTTGGAAGGCCGGTCTCGCCCTCGGAGCCAACCTCTCGAACACCATCGCCATCGGCGACGACAAGATCATGAACCGCGAAGGCCTGCGCTACCCGCAGGAGTTCGTGCGCCACAAGCTG
>JAEXXM010000026.1 GCA_023405815.1 Pseudomonadota bacterium
ACCTGCAGGTTGGGGATCTTGCCGAGCTTGGCTTCGAGGTTTTCCTTCACGGCAGCGGTCTGCGCCTTGCGGTCGCCGAGCGTCTGGCTGGCGCTCTCGTCGACGATGACGATGGCGACGTTGGCGAGGCTCTCGCGCTGCTCTTCGCGCAGCGTCGGATTGGCGAGCGCCAAGAGCACCGCGGCGATGGCGGCAGCGCGCAGCAATGCCCCGCGCGAGCGGCGATAGACGAGATAGCCGGTGAGCAACAATGCAATCGCACCCGCGGCCCAGAAGAACGGGCCCGGTAGCATCGGTGCGAAATCGATCGACCAGTTCATGCCCGCTACCTCATTGCCCCAGCCGCTCGAGCAGCGCGGGGACGTGCACCTGGTCGGCTTTGTAGTTGCCGGTCAGCGCGTGCATGACGATGTTGATGCCGGTGCGGAAAGCCATCTCGCGCTGGTCCTCGCCGCCGCCCACCGTCGGGTAGATCGGACGCCCGCCCTCGTCCAGCGCCCATGCGGCCGCAAGATCGTTCGGCGTGACGATGATCGAGGTTACGCCGTCCGAGACACGCGCGCGCCGCGTCTGATCTGATCCGCCACTGTTGTCGAGCGCCTCGACCCAGAGCTGGCCGCCGTCCCAGCGGCCGGGGAAGTTGCGCAACAGGTAGAACGCCTTCGTCAGCACGTGGTTCTCCGGCACCGGCTCGAGGCGCGGCACGTCAAGCTTGCCGATGATCCGCTGCAGCGCCGTTTCGCCGAGACCGGGACCGCCGGCACCGGAGACGCCGCGGCCATAGTCCTGCGTATCGAAAATGATGAGCCCGCCCTGCTTCATGTAGGCGTCGATCTTCGCCAGCGTCTCCTCGGGCAGCGGCTTCGCATCGGCAAGCACCGGCCAGTAGAGCACCGGGTAGAACGAGATCTCGTCGGTGAGGATGTTGACGCCCATCGGACGTCCTGGCTCGACGGCGGTGCGAACCGAGAGGAGCCGCCCGAGGCCGTCGAGCCCCAGCCGGCTGATGTCGTCGACGTTCTGGTCGCCCGTCAGCACGTAGCCGAGCGTCACCTTGCTCGTCGCCTCCATCGCGCGCTCGTCAGCGGCCTGCGTGCTGCGCATCCCTTGGCCTGCTGGTGCCTCGACCGGTTGCGCCTCGGCACGCGGCAGCGCCACCAGCGACGCCGCACCAAGGATCAGCAGTGCGAGCGCCGCATGTGCCGGCCGACGTGACGGACGGCGAAGGCCGAAGCCGCCCTGCAGGAAGATGACGGCGATGATATCGGCAAAGAGCAGCGCCAGCGCCGCGAGCAGCAGCCACGACTTCAGCGGCTTGGCGCTCTCGCTGGAGTAGCTCAGCCGCTCGGTGCCCGACGGCAATGAGGGCAATGGCGCAAGCGTGCTCTTCACACCCAGCACGTTGACCGCACGCGGCGAGCCGCCCGCACCGTAATAGCCCGGCGGATGATCGAGGCTCGGCACCAGATCGTGCACCTTCGATGCCGCGATCGGCTGGGCAGTCGGAGGCGGCGGCACCAGCACACCGAAGCCGTCGAGCGTTTGCAGCGGTGGCAGCACCGAGGGAGAATCCGGCGCGCCGGCCTCGTTCGCGGCGCCACTCGTGCCGCCGTCCGCAACGCCCGTGCCGAGCGCCGAGATCCGGCGCAGCATTTCGACGAACAGGCCCGACAGCGGCAGGTTCGACCAGTCGGAGTTGGCAGTCACATGGAACAGGATGATCTGCCCCTCGCCGAGCTTGCGCTCGGTGACGAGCGGCGTGCCGTCCTGCAGGCGCGCCCAGACGTGCACATCGGGTCCGAGCATGGCGGGATCGGCCAGAACCTGCCGGCTGACGGTGATCTCCGGCGGAACCGGAATGCCAGCGAAAAGACTCTGGTCTTCGATCGGTGCGAGCTTCTGCGGCGTCGACCAGGAGAGCGCGCCGCCCAGCGTTCGCCCGCCGACGCGTAGCGGAACCGGCAGCAAGTCGTCGCCGCCGTTCTCCAGGCGCGGACCGGCGAAGCGAACGAGAACGCCGCCCTTCTTCACCCACTCCTCGACGTGCTTCGCCGCCTCGCCCGACAGGGTTCCGATATCGGCGAGCATCAGCACGCTCGCATTCTGCGACAGCGCCTCCTGGATGCCGGCAGCGAGGTTCGAGCCCTTCGGCCGGATCAGCTCCGCATACGGCGTCAGCGCCTTTTCGATGTAATAGAGCGGTGCCAGCAGCGGCTGCGCCTGCTCGCGGCTTTCACCAGAGATCAGCGCCACGCGATGCCATTGCGAGCGCTCGTCGATGAGGCTGACGGCGCCGGCCGAGCGCTCGCCGGCGATCTCGACACGCCCGACCTGGTTGCGCAACTCGAGCGGCAACTCGAACGGCACGTTCAGGCTTGTCTCTCCCGCACCGAGCTTGAATGGCGATTCCGCGAGGCTCTGCCCGCGCGTCGAGATGGCATGCACGAAACCGTTGCGAGCCCCGCCCTCCGGACGCAGCACGCGGGCTTCGAGCTTGCCGCTCTCGCCGATGCCGGCCGAGATGCCGAGTGGCTCCGACGAGCGCGCGTCCGCGATCACCGCGAAGGTCGCGCCTTCGGCAAGACCGCGCAGCTTGTCGGCGAACTCGGCCGCCTTACCGTCGTGGTCGATGTCGTCGCTCAGCCAGACGATGCTGGTACCTCCAGTTCCGCCGGCGAGCGCGGTGGCAAGATCATCCGCGGCGCCGGCGCGGTCGGGTGCAAATGGCTGCGGTATCAACGCCGCCGCGGTGGAGCGCGCGTCGGACGGTGCTTCGATGCGCACGCTGAATCCCTTTGTCGTGCTGGCGGTCGGCACGATCACCACCGGCCGGTTCTGACTTTCGGCTTCGGCAATCACGCGGTCGATCATCCGCTGCCGCTCGCCCCAGTGGGCGGCGGATGCCCATCCGTTATCGACGACGACGGCGACCGGCCCGCTGCCTTTGAGCGCCGCCTCGCGCGACGGATTGAGCACCGGCTCGGCGAGCGCAAGGATCAACAGCGCGGCGGCGAGCAGGCGCAAGAGCGTCAGCCACCAGGGCGATGCAGCCGGCGTCTTCTCCGGGTTCTCCAACCCGACGAGAATGCGCGTCGGCGGGAACGTCACCTGCTGCGGGCTCGGCGGCACCGTGCGCAGCAGCCAGTAGATGATTGGCAGCGTCGCCAATGCCGCGAGCAGCCAGGGATTGAGAAATGCTAGTGCGCCGAAGCTCATTTGTGGGCCTCGACCTGAAGGGGTGCGCCTTCCTGCGCCTGCCAGCGCCGGTCGTCGGCGCCGCCCTGCAGTCGCATGATGATGGACAACAGCGGCTCGGCCGGCGAGCGGTCAGTGTGATGCACGAGGAACGACCAACCGAGCCGGCGCGTGACCTCCATGAGCTCGGCACGGTGCGCATCGAGCCGCTTCTTGTATTCATCGCGCAGGCTCTGCACCCGGTCGGCGATCCAGCGTTCCCCGCTCGTGGGGCTGAGGAACTCGGTGCGTCCCTCGTACGGCAGCGTCTCTTCCGCCGGATCGACGATTTCGATCAGGTGCCCCACGGCACCGTCGGAAGCCAGCATCTCGAGGTGCTCGCGCGTCTTCTCGATCGGATCGAGGAAGTCACCGACCAGGATCGCGCCCGAGAAGCGGGCAAGATGCACCTTCGGCGGCTGTGTCGCCTGCAGCATGCTCGAATCTTCGTGCGCCAGGATCGCCTCGGCCATGCGCGTCGTCGCCTTGCGGCTGGCGGTCGGTGGAGTGAGGCCCAGCATCGCCACGCGCTCGCCGCCGCGCACCAAAAGCTCGGCGGCCGCAAGCGTAATCAGCAGCGCGCGGTCGCGCTTCGTCGTCGGTGCAAGGTGGCTGCGAAAGTTCATCGATGCCGACAGGTCCGACCACAGCCAAACCGTATGCGCCGCTTCCCATTCGCGCTCGCGCACATAGAGGTGGTCCGAGCTGGCCGACCGCCGCCAGTCTATCTGCCGCAGCGTGTCGCTCGATTGGAACTGGCGGAACTGCCAGAACGTCTCGCCCGGTCCCGCGCGCCGCCGCCCATGCAGGCCGTGCGCGACCGTCTGCGCGATGCGCTGGGCATCGACGAGAATCTCCGGCAGTCGATCGGCAAGGCCGTGCGCTTCGCGTTCGAGCGCCAGCACTCCGGCCCCCGCGGCAGGAACCTGACGGGAGTTGGCGGCATTCGCCATTCCTTACTCCACCGTCGCGACGAGTCGCCCGATGATGGCCCCGAGATCCTGCCCCTCGGCGCGGGCTGCGAATGTCAGCGCCATGCGGTGCTTCAGGATCGGCTCGGCGAGCGACAGCACGTCGTCGACGGAAGGCGCAAGGCGCCCGTCGATCAGCGCCTTGGCGCGGACGGCGAGCATCAGCGCCTGGCTCGCACGCGGACCGGGACCCCAGGCGACATAGCGGTCCGTTTCCTCGTTGGCGCCCGTGCCGGGGCGCGCCGAGCGGACGAGCTTCAGGATCGCATCGACGACCTTGTCGGGAACCGGGATCTGCCGCACCAGCCGCTGGATGCTCATCAGCTCCGGCCCTGACAGCACGGCCTCGAGATGTTTCTCGTCGGTACCCGTGGTGGCGAACAGCATGCGCCGCTCGGCGAGCACATCCGGGTAGGTCACGTCGATCTGCAGAAGGAAGCGGTCGAGCTGCGCTTCGGGGAGCGGGTAGGTGCCTTCGTGCTCGAGCGGATTCTGCGTCGCCAGCACGTGGAACGGCGAGGGGATGTCGTGGCGTACGCCGGCGACCGTGACGTGATGCTCCTGCATTGCCTGCAGCAGCGCCGACTGGGTGCGCGGCGAGGCACGGTTGATCTCGTCCGCCATCAGGAGCTGCGTGAAGATCGGGCCCTTGACGAGGCGGAACGAGCGCGTCTTGCCGGGAACGTCCTCGAGCACTTCCGAGCCTATGATGTCGGAGGGCATGAGGTCGGGCGTGAACTGCACGCGCTTGGCGTCGAGCCCCAGCACCTTGCCGAGCGTCTCGACCAGCAGCGTCTTGGCAAGGCCCGGCACGCCGATGAGAAGCGCATGGCCGCCGGAGAGGATGGTGACCAGTGTTCGCTCGATCACGACATCCTGGCCGAAGATGACCGACGCGGCCGCCTTGTGCGCCCGCTGCACCCGTTCGGCTGCCGCCTCGAGGCGCGGGACGATGTCGGCTTGGGTATCGATGACGGTGCTCATGATGAATGCGGCTCGCTTTGTCGTTATCAGGGCGGAGGTCGGCAGCGTCTAAGCCAGCTTAACGAAATTATGAACGGAACGATCCAAGGCGGCATGCGCCGGGTCAAGTGAATGTTACGTTAGATTGGGGGTAAGGGTGTCACACGCGGTTCCCATGAGCGAGCGTGGCGCTAAATGTCGATTATGGACGACACAAAGGCAGAAAAGTTGGGCGAGCTGGGTAGGCTACAAATATTGGCCAGCGCGGCCCCGCAGCGGCCGGCCCCGGTAGAGAGCTGGAACCCGCCCTATTGCGGCGACATAGGTCTCGAGATACGCCGCGACGGGACTTGGCTGTACCAGGGAAGCCCCATAGGACGGCCGGCTCTCGTCAAGCTCTTTGCCGGGGTGCTGCGCAAGGATGCCGACGGCCGCACCTACCTCGTGACCCCGGCGGAGAAGGTTGATGTCGCCGTCGAGGACGCTCCATTCCTCGCTGTCGAGATGGAAGTGCGAAGCAGCGGCCGAGACCAGCAGCTCGTCTTCCGCACCAACGTGGACGATGTCGTTGTTTGCGGGCCGGAGCACCCACTGCACTTTGCCGAGCAGCGTCCCGGCGGTGGGCTGAAGCCGTATCTGCATGTCCGCGGGAGGCTCGAAGCGCTCCTCACGCGCGCGCTGTTGTACGACCTCGTCGCCCTTGCTGTCGAAGAGCAGCGTGAAGAAAGACGCGTATCCGGCGTGTGGAGCGGGGGCGCCTTTTTCCCGCTCGCGACCGACGCTGCCCTCAGTGCATCTTGAACTCGGTGCCGACCAGCCGCACCTCAGCCGGCGTGAGTAGCTTGCTGTGGGCAACGGTTACTTTGAACAGCTTGCCGTCCAGCTTTGCCACCCAGAAGTCGAGGAAACCCGTCAGCTTTGGAAAGCGAGGGTGGAGGTCGTAGTCCTGCCAGATGTAGCTCTGCAGCAAAGCCGGATGGTCCGGCAGGCGGTAGAGTATTTCCGCCGTCGTGAGGCTATAGCCTCTGAGCAGCGATGTGATTTCGGGCTCGTGCATTTCTCCATTCCCCCGAAGTTGCTGCGAAGTCCCCCCGGACTCGCACTTCGATGATAGTCGAGAGAATGTTTCTGACAACGGATTCGTTCCACGAATTGAGTAGGTTAGCAGCCTCTTCACCGGACTGCTGATAAGCGCTGCGAAAATGCGCAACCAAGGCACCAATCCGCCGAACGCGTAGGCAAACCCATGCTCGAAACCGCGCTTACGAGCTTCACCACCTTCTTCGCCACCATCGGTCCGATCGAGGCGGCGGTTCTCTTTGCCACCCTGACACCAAAGATGGAGCGCGCCGACCGAGCGGCGATCGCCATTCGCGCCACGGCGATCGCCGGCGTGCTCCTGCTCATCTTCACGCTTTTCGGTCAGCCGCTGCTCGACGAGCTCGGCGTCAGCATCGCGGCGTTGCAGGTGGCCGGCGGCATCATCCTGCTGATCATTGCCCTCGATATGGTGTTCGCCAAGCCGACCAGCGCTTTCAAGCTCACGCAGCCCGAGGACGAGGAGGCGCAGACCAAGGACGACATTGCCGTCTTTCCCTTGGCAATGCCGCTGCTGGCAGGGCCGGGCGCTATGAGCGCCGGCATCCTCCTGGCGTCCAACGCCGACGGCAATCCGCTCTTGCTTGCGACGACGGTCGGCGCGCTCGCCGCCGTCATGCTCATCACGCTCGCGCTGCTCCTGCTATCGCACCGCATCAACCGCATGATCGGCATCACCGCGCAGCGCGTGCTGATGCGCGTGTTCGGTATCCTTCTGGCAGGCATCGCCATGCAGTCCGTCTTCAACGGCCTCGGCGCCAGCGGCATCCTGCGCGCCGCATCCTGAACGCTCGATATCGGTACAGCGGTTAGGCGGCCATTAACCAGCCGGGTCCACAATCGGGGACAGTCGCGTTAGTTGAGAGGCGTGTCCCCCCAATGTGCGTGTCCAATCAGTCGTCGCGTTTAGCAGCTATGCGTACCGGCCAATGTACGGCCGGAATGGGAGCGCTGCGCCCCCGCGTGGCGCTCCTCATCTCTCTTGCGGCCGCTGCGCTCGGCGGCTGCAGCTCCGTTGCGCCGCTGCCTAACAGCGGGCTGATCAGCGCGTTTGCGTCATCGCAACCGCATCAGCCGCGGCCTCGGGTCGAGATCGAGGACGATGGCCGCGAGGCACAGCGTCCGCCGCCGGCGCGCATGTTCCAGCGCGAGGACGATCCGACCCAGCCCTTCAGTCCCAACTACGGCGAGGTTCCCTTGCCGCAGCTTCCGGACGAGGGCGAGGAAGCAGCGCCTGCACCGGCATGAGGACAGATTTCGCGGCGGCTTCCCATATAGTGGCGAAGCTGCCGCGGAGTGTTTCCATGCGCGAAGTCATCCTCTTGGCAACCAGTTTGCTGATCGGCTCGCCCCTGCTTGCGCAGGCGGCGTCCACAAACCCGCGCTCCGGCGCCGCGCCCTATGCCAGCGACGCCCACCGGGCGGGTCCCGGCGGCACCTACGGCAGCATGAAATATGCGCCGCCTCCGCCTATGCGCGGCGCCGGCGATGTTCGCGACCGGGATAAGAAGGAACCCTACGACTACCGCTATTACAGCGATACCGACCGCTCGCCCGGCTCGTGCCGCCGCTACGCTCAGCGCGCAATCAAGACAAAGAACAGCAACTGGTGGACGCGCTACCGCGCTTGCCTGAAGTGACCTGCCAGAATTGAGTTGTCGCGGGGATCTTGCCGCCTGCCCCAGCGTTTCCCCATATAGTTAATGCTTTCCGTACGCCGGCTTTCCCCGCACCCGTCGGCGCGGCCGAAGCGACGCCCCGGAGGCTCGATCCGAGGAGATCTCTGCATGACACGAAACACGATATTGGCTGGCGTGGCGGGACTGCTTGCCGCCTTTGCCACTGCCTCCGTCGCCGATGCTCTGCCCCTGGCCAAGTCGCCGGCCGCTCCGCAAGGCATCGTCGAGCAAACCGGGCCGCGCGGCGGCGGCCATGGCCATGGCCACGGATTCCGCGGCGGCGGTGGTCCCCGCTTTGGTGGAGGCGGGCATTTCCACGGCCCGCGGGGACCACGGTTCTACGGCCCCCGATTCCGCGGCTTCTACCCATACGCCTATGGCTATGGTTTCGGCGCCTATCCCTACTACTACTTCGATGATTTCGACGACGACTACACCGACTGCGAGCCGTTGCGCCGCCGCGCCCAGGCGACCGGCAAGCGCTATTGGTGGAACCGCTACTACGCATGCATAGACGGTTAAGCATCGCCGTTCGAGGATGGCCGGGGCCGGACGCAAGTCCGGCCCTTTGTGTATCTTGGAAGCATGGGCCTGGATCGGATCTTGGATTGGATGATGTCTGAGAGGAATGCCGTCGAGCCTCGGGACGTCGCGATCCGGCGCTGGCAGGACGTGCGGCACGGCGATGACCTCATCGCCCAGCTCGACGCGATCTTCTTCGAGGCGAGCAACACCAAGTCGTTCCCGAGCGAGGAGGCTCGCACTGCGTTCCGCGAGCGCTGGTTCGGTCGCTACCTCAGGGACCACCCGAGGTGGGCCTATATCGCGCAAGCAGCCGACGGCACCGTCGCCGGCTATCTCGTCGGCGCGCTCGACGAGCCGAGCAGCTTCGAGGACTTCGCCTCCGCGGCGCAGGCGTTTCCCGCCCATCTGCACGTCAATCTCGCACCCGCCTTCCGCAGCCGCGGCGTCGGTGCGGAGCTGATCGAAGCCTTTGCTGCCGATGCCCGGCGCGCCGGCGCCAAGGGCATGCATGTGGTCACATCGGCCGACGCGCGCAACGTGCGCTTTTACGAGCGCGTCGGATTTCGGCCGCGCGCGACAACCACCGTCAATGGCAACGAACTCGTCTTCCTCGGCCGCGCCCTCTAGGCTTTACGTTGCTCCCCAGGCCTGTTCCTCAGCAATGCCGCTCCGTATAGTCTGCGCCCGGATTACGCGGGATGGCCTGTCTCTATGCATGTTCTGTGGCGCGGCGATACTCTGCAACGGTTGCGGCTCGTCTCCGGGCTGATCTTGTTTGCGTTCGCCGCGACGCATTTCATCAATCACGCTTTGGGGCTCATCAGCGTCGACTGGATGCAGACGGTGCAACAGTGGCGCTGGTCGGTCACGCGCTCTTGGCCGGGCACAATCGTGCTGCTCGCCGCGCTGCTGACCCACGCCTCCCTGGGGCTCTATAAGCTCGCCGGTCGCGCGACGCTGAGGCTCCCGCGCTGGGAGCTCATACAGATCGCGCTCGGCATCTCGATCCCGTTTCTTCTGCTTCCCCACATCATCAACACGCGCATCGCGCACGTGTTCTTCGGCGTCAACGACATCTACCTCTACGAGCTCGCGCGCCTGTGGCCGGATAGCGCGCTGGTTCAGAGCATCCTGCTCGTTATCGTCTGGGTGCATGGCTGTATGGGATTGCACTTCTGGCTTCGCCTCTATGCGCCCTATCGCCGTGTGTTTCCCCTGCTCTTGACCCTGGCGGTCATCATCCCGCTCGCCGCGCTGGGCGGCTTCGCCTTTGCGGGCAGTAATGTCGCTGCCGCCATCGAAAACCCGTCGGTACTCGCCAATCTCAAGGTGCTGACGCATTGGCCCGACGCCGCCGCGAACGCGACGCTCGCCTGGCTGCGCAACCTCGCGCGCATCGAGTTTGCGGCGGTGCTGCTCGTCGTCGCTGGATGCCTTGCGTGGGCTCGCTTTGCGCGCCTTGCCGGACCGAAGGTGACGGTCGCCTATACGTCAGGCCCCACCGTGCGCGTCCCGTATGGGCCGACGCTGCTCGAGATAAGCCGCGCGTCGCACATTCCTCACGCCTCCGTGTGCGGCGGTCGCGCCCGCTGCTCGACATGCCGCGTGCGCATCGAGCGCGGCTCCTATGGTCTACCCGCACCCGCATTCCCGGAGGTCGTGACGCTGGGCAGCATCGGTGCGCCGCCCAACGTGCGCCTCGCCTGCCAGATCCGGCCCGAGCACTACGTCATCGTCACGCGGCTCCTCAAGTCGGAGGTCGCGGGCCCCGAGGCCGTCGAGATCGAGGAGGCGGATTCCGCCGGCGCCGAGAAGACGCTCGCCGTCATGTTCGTAGATCTGCGCGATTTCACCCGCCTTGCTGAAAAGCGCCTGCCGTTCGACGTCGTCTATGTGCTCAACGAGTTCTTCGGCGTGGTCGGCGCCGCGATCACGCGCCACGGCGGGTGGATCGACAAGTTTCTCGGCGACGGTCTGCTCGCCGTATTCGGCCAGCGCGACGGGGTCGAGATGGGCTGTCGCCAGGCGCTGCGTACCGCCCGCGACATCGATCTCGCCCTCGACGGCATCAACGCCAAGCTGGAGCCCGAGCTCGGCCGCCCGCTGGCCGTCGGCATCGGCATCGATGCCGGCACGCTCCTCTTGGGCCGCATCGGCTATGGAGAGGCGGTCGACTTCACCGTCATCGGCAATCCCGTGAACGTCGCCAGCCGGCTCGAGGCGCTGACCAAGGAGCACAACGTGCAGATCATGCTGTCGCGCGCCGTGGCGAGCCTCTCGAGCTGGGAGCCGCCCCCGGAGTTGATCAGCAGCACGGCGGTGCGCGGCGTCGCCGAGCCGATCGAGGTCGTGGCCGTCGCGCGCGGCCGCGATCTTCCCGACGCCATCCTGGCGCTGAGCGATGCCGAAAAGGAAAAGCCCGCGGCTTGGCGCGCGGGCTTCTGGGGACGCGGTTGAGGGTGTCGATCTAGTCGTCTTTGCCGTCGCAAGGGAAGCTGATGAGGCCGACGTAGGGCGCCGTGACCTTGCACGTCTTGCCGGACCGCTTCAGCTTCACCGGGCCGTCGCCGCTTCCCAGCTCTTCCATGACGCGCGCGAGAACCTTTCCTTCGCCCTTGCCGCTGGCCTTCGGCGCCTTGCTCCAGTCGTCGTCGGGCGTCTCGGCCTTGGCGGTATCGGCCGTCTTATCAGTCGTCGTGGCTGGTGCATCCGACCTTGCGACGCCAGACTTGTTCGTGTCGGCCTTGTCGGCCTCCGAAGCGGTCGCATTGAGGTCCACAGGCGCCAACTGGTCACCGCTCGCCCCGCTCTTCTCGTCCGCCTTTGTCGTCTCGGCAGACTTCGTCTCGACAGGCTTGGTCGCGGCAGCGGGAGTCGCCTGCGCCGCCTGCCCGGCCGTGCATGTCTGCAGGTCGCCCGGCGCGCGCTTCCAGGTATAGGTCTCGCTCAGCCACTTGGTGCCCGCGTAGCCCTTGACGCGCAGCTTGTCGCCTTCGAGCGCCGTCAACTCGACGTCGAATCTTTGTCCGCGGTCCGGATCGTAGATCCAGCCGTTGTCCCACTTGTTCTTGCCGACGGGAGCGACGGCGCCGATGATCTGCTTGCCGCAGTCCTTGGCGTTCTCCGCGTCCTTCACCCAGGCGACGCGGCCGCAAAGCTTGCCTTCGCATTCGTTGATCTCGACCGCACCGCGGCCGGTATGGTCGATCCAGACGCCGAGCGGGGAATTGTCGGCATGCGCCGCCGCGGCCGACAGCATCGCGAGCGCGAGGCCGACGCAGGGCGTGGCGATACGATCAAAGCGCATGGGTACCTCCGATAATCTGCTGGTCTTGACCTAGGCAAATGCAGAGCCGCACGCAAGCGGCCTTTCCATTGCGCCAAAATCCGCATAGCGCGTGTTCAGCGCTGTTCCGTGTGGAACAGGGCACGCACGCGCGAGCATTGCTATCGTTTCACGTAGACGCTCGCGCTGAGCATAGCTTTTGCGCCTGTGTTTTCAGGCACGTGGAACTGAATGAAGCTCAATGCATCTGGTGTCTGGTGTGTCCACGAGTACACGCGCGTGGCGCCATGCTGCCACGACTTATCAGCGGCGCGGCCAATTCCCCGCGTCAATTCGCCGAGCAAGACGTCGGGCTTGGTGTTCGGCACGCGCAATGTGCACGAGGTCTCCGTCCCGTTGCCGAATGCCGGCACTTCCTTCTTGGACGCCTCGCCTGACTTGGCGCGCATCGCCGTGAGGATGAATTCTTCGCCGTGATCGTGATAGCGCCAGCCGAGAAGCTTTTCGTACGGTGCCTCGGGCACATAGGGCGCGAGGTCGTCGCCGAGCAGTTGATCGTATTCGCCGAAGCCCGCGGCGCGCTCGACGCCCTCGAGATCGGGAAGATGCTTCAAGCAGAAGAAATGGAACTGGCCGAAGATGCGCGCCGGCCCCTTCTCCTTGGGGATCTTCTGCGCATTGGCCGTCACCGACGCCAGCGTGATGCCGAGCGCGAGGAGAAATGTGCGGACGAGGCTGAAGCTCATGGCGTCGCTCCGCCGGCGGCTGCTCAGCGCGAGGCGACGCCGGGAGGCACGGGCGGCCAGCCGGACGTATCCTCCGACCAGTTGCCTTCGGCGATCATCTTCGCCTGCTCCTCGCAGGACGGCGGCTTGCGCGGCATGCGCGTCCACACTTCCGCCGATCCGAAGATCGGCAGCAGCATGTAGCCCGATACCTTCACCTTGTTAGGGCTCAGGACTTCCGCATAGCCCGAGAAGTTCATGCCGAGGTCGGGAACATAGACGTTTCCGTCCGCCCAGGTGCCATCGGGCTGCTTCTTGAAGCCCGTGACGACGACAAGCCCGCACACGAACCGCGACTGCAGCTTGGCGTCGGGATTGCGGAAGTCGCGCAGCGGCCCGCGGTCCGGGCCGCGAGGCTTCTTCAGCCAGGCGACGCGCCCACAGCGCTCACGGCCGCACGCACCGAACTGCATGATGACCTCGCCGTGCGAGTCCATCCAGTAGCCGTCGAGGTTCTCCGCGTGCAGGCGTGTCGCAGTGAGGCCAAGAGCGGCAACGAAACCCGCCAGGCAAAGGACGACGGCCCGCATGTCGAAAGTCACTCCCTCTGAAAATCGAGTCGACGGATTGAATTCTTTTGCACGAACGAAGGACGGCCGACAATCTATCCGCCCCAGTCAAGGCATTAATGCGGCTACTCCTGTGGCCGATCCGACTCCTCGCCGCCCTCGGACGGCTCTTCTGCCGCCCCCTCCGCCTCGGGTTCGGCCACGCGTTCGTGATGCGCGCCCCCTAGCGTCTCGTAACCCATTTGCGCGGCGATGCTTCCGGTTCCGGCGATTGCGAGATAAGCCGTGATCAGGATCACCGCGACCGAGACCGCCGCCTGCCAGAAATACGGCCGCGCGCGCAGCACGCCTGCGGACGACGACAGCTCCTTGATGATCACGTAGCCGCCCATGCTGCGCCGGAACCATCCCGTGAGCTGCCCATCCTGCTGCAAGTGTTTGGGCACCCGCTTCCAGCCGGCGAACAGGTCGCCGATGAAGCCGAGCATGGAGCGGAAGTCCGCCGTGAGCAGCCCGGTCTTGTCCTGGTAGACGACGTCCTCGCCGGCGATGAAGCCGGGATTGGCGCGTCCGATCGCCTTGCCCGTGAGCCGCGCCGGGTGGCCGATGACCGGCGATGCGGCCGGATCGGTCATTAGCGCCGCCACGGTCGTTGACGACGCGTTCATCGAGGGGAAGCGCACGGGCAGTGTGATGAGCACGCCGAGAGCGAAGGCTGCCGGTATCAGCAGCCACGCCCCGAGGATGCCGGCGACGACCGCGAGCGCGATCGGGAAGGCAAGGACGCCGAGCTCCCATACGAACTTTCGCCACAGCGCCCCCTTGTCGAGCCGCACGCGCTTTGCGGCCGCGTTGAGGTCGTAATCAGGGAACGCCTGCCCCTTCTGGTGCGCGATGTCGCCGAGATGCTGTATGCGCATGCCTGTCAGAGGGTGCGTCGAGTTGAGCTCGATGAGCCGGGCCCACGGATTGTGCGCGTCGAACAGCATCGCCTCGGAGGCCCGCGCCGGATCACCGAGATCGCTCTCGGCCTCGAGCCCCGAATAGCGCGCGTTCTTCACGTCGATGACGCCCATGTGCCGCGTGCTTTGCAAGAGGCTGTGCGTCGCCTCGGTGTCCTCGACCTTGACGATGCCGTAGGCGATCTTCACCAGCGCAGCCGCAAGGTGGCGCGCCTCGACGCGCTCGGCGGAGAACGCATCGGCGAGATATTCGCGCGTGCGGCTGAGATAGTAGAGAAGGTAGATGCCGACGTAGTACATGACGAGCGCGGCGATGCCGACCAGCGCCTGCCCGCCTTTGTTCTTGCTGTTGCCCGATTTACCCGAGCGCATCGACGCTGCGTAGACCTGATAGAGAATCTGCACCAGCGTGCCGGCCGCTGTCATGACGATGAAGTCGCGGTTGACGATATGGCCCAGCTCGTGCGCGACGACCGCGCGTTGCTCGTCTTCGTTGAGGAACTCGAAGATCCCGTCCGTGACGACGATGCGCGCGTTGGAGCGCAACAGACCGTAGGTGAAGGCCGTTGGATTGCGATCGGGAATGAGACCGATGCGCGGCGCCTCGAAGCCGTACTGATCGGCGACGGCGTGGATCAGCTGGTGCACGCCGGGAAACCGGGTCTTTAGCTCGGCATCGTCGAGGAACTGCATCTTGTTGAACCAGCGCAGCGACCAGTCGCTGAGCCAGGGGCTGATGAGAAAGATCACGCCGTTGATGATGATCGTGAGCGTGATGGCGAAGCCGAGATCGACGCTCTCGGTGTAGACGAGCGCGGCGAGAATGACGCCGCACACCATGCCGAGGATCAGTCCGACGGTGATGAGCGAGGCAAAGAACAGGCGAGCCATCAGGTTCTCTCTGAATACGGCGGCGACACCTGTCGCGCCCCTTTGAAATCGGGCGCTAACCTAGGGCCGTTCTCGATGCGCGCCTAGCAGCCGGGCTACGAGCGGGCTTTGGGTGAGACGGCGCAGCAACGCCGCGACGCACCGAGAGATCGCACAACCCTCTGTCCGCCACTCTGGAATTTGCGCCGACATTTTGTTCCGCGGCGGTTTTCCACAGCGGATTAAGCACCGCCGCCACGCTCGAAATAATTCGAATCCTAATTAGGCTGCCGTGGCCGCGCCCGGCCCAAGTCGAGCGTGGCGAAACGCATGGAGGGGTCATCATGGCATTTGTCACTGGCGACGTCGTTCCTGTCTCGGGCGACGAGATGCCGTTCAAGGTCGTCTTCAAGCAGGGCGAGACGATCCTGACCGAATGGCTGGTGGAATCGAAAGAGGACGGCGAGCTGCAGATCGTCGAGACCTTGAAGAGCCTCGTCGACGATGATGAGGACGAGGAAGGAGACGACGACGACGATGAATGAGGGCGGACGGCCGGGCCGCACCTCGCGGCCAGGCAGACGCGCACTGCTGGCGGCAGCCTGAGCCGGAGCCGCCAGCGATTTTCCCGCCTGTGGATAACTTTGTTCCGGGTGATCACACGGTGGTTGTTTCGGGAACAAAAATAGAACATTATGCGGCCATGGGCTTTACCTTTCTCCACACAGCCGACTGGCAGCTCGGCAAACGCTTCGGGTCCTTCCCGGACGACAAGCCTGCCGTCCTGCGCGATCAGCGGCTCCAGGCCGTGGATCGCCTCGCCGAGGCGGGCATTGCCGGCGGCTGCGCAGCGGTGCTCGTTGCCGGCGACGTGTTCGACGCCGAGACCGCTCCGGAGGCATTGACGCGGCGCCTTCTCGAAAAGCTAAAGGCGTATCCGCAACTCGATTGGCATCTGCTTCCCGGCAACCACGACCCCGCGCGTGTCGGTGGCGTGTGGAGCGCGTTCGCCGGCGGTGGCGTGCCGGGGAACGTCCATCTCCATCTCGAGCCGAAGGCGGCCGAGATCGCGCCGGGAGTAATTCTGCTGCCGGCGCCGCTCGCATCCAAGCGCACCGAGACCGATCCGACAGCATGGTGGGACGGTGTCGCCGAGGGCTCAGTGCGCATCGGCCTCGCGCATGGCTCGGTGCAGGGCTTCGGCAGCAACGGCGACGCCAACGTGCCCATCGATCCAGCGCGCGTGAAATCGGCGCGGCTCTCCTATCTCGCGCTCGGCGACTGGCACGGCACGACACGCATCTCCGATCGCGCCTGGTACTCGGGAACGCCCGAGCCCGACGGCTTCCGCGACAACGATCCCGGCAACGCGCTCATCGTCCGCATCGACGGCTCCAGCCCGCCCGCGGTCGAGCGCGTGCGCACGGCACACTTCACCTGGCTGCGGCGCGCTCAGAAGGTGGACGGTGCAGCGTCGCTCGATGCGATCGACGCCGAGGTTGCCGCCCTCGGCAGTGCCGCCGGCCGCTGCCTGATGACGCTCGAATTGTCCGGCGCGGTTCCGCTCGCGGAGCTGGCGCGCATCGAGGAGCGTCTTGCGCGGCTCGGGCCCCGGTTGTTCCACCTCGCCTCGGACTTAGGCGCCCTGACGGCCTTCGCCGATGCGGCGGACCTGTCTTCTCTCAGCTCTCCGGCGTTGGGCGAGATCGCGCAGCGCTTGAAGGAGAAGTCGGACGCGGGTGGCGGTGACGCCGCCATCGCCGCCCGCGCGCTGCGCCGGTTGTTTGCATTTTCCCGGCAAGCCGAAGCGGGAGTGGGGGTGAAAGCATGAGAATCCGCGCTATCCGCCTGCGCGAGGTTGGCCGCTTTAGCGAGCCCGTCGCGCTCGAGGGCCTGACCGGTGGCCTCGACGTCCTCGCCGGGCCCAACGAGCTCGGCAAGTCGACCATCCTCAAGGCCGTGAATACGGCGCTGTTTCTCTCGCACACCTCCAAGAAGCAGGAGATCGAGGAGCTGCGCCCTTATGCCGGCGGCGCGCCGCTAGTCGAGCTCGACCTGGAGGTCGCAGGCCGCGCCTGGCGCTTGCGCAAGCAATACCTGTCGCAGCGTTCCGCGGAGCTGCGCGATTTGGCGACGGGGCAGCTTTCGCGCGGTGCAGACGCCGAGGCGCAGCTTACGGACCTTCTTGGCGGCACGGGGCACTTCGCCTTGCTGTGCGTCGAGCAGGGCGCAGCGCTTGCCAGCATGGCGCCCGTCAGGACCGGCGGCGCAACCTTCATGGCCGCGATCGAGAGCGAGGTCGAAAACGTCGCCGACGGCAACGCCTCGCGCTTCGTCTCAGAGCGCGTCAAGAGCGAGCTTGCAGACCTGTTGACCAGCCACAACCCGCCGCGCCCGACCGGTGCACTGAAGGCTGCGCTCGATGAGCGCGACCGGCTGGTAAAGGAGAAGGACGAGGCGCAAGAACGACTGCAGCGCGCGCAGACGCGTCTCGATGCTTTGGAGCTGCTGCGAGCCGAGCTTGCCGGGCTTGCGGACCCCGACGCCGCGAACTCGCGCGAGCATGCGGCGCATACCGCGCGCCGCGCCTACGAGGAGGCACGCGAGGCGCGCGAGAAGTTTAGGACCGCCCAAGCGGCGGTTATGTCGTGTCAAAGGCAGCTCGAAGCTGCCCAGGCCGTTTCCGAAACCCTCGAGCGTCGCATCGCTGATTTGGCACGTCGCGAGGCCGAGGCCGCCGAGACGGCGCCCCTGCTCGCCGACTGCGAGGCACGCGCCGACACCTGCGCTGCGCGCACCATCGCGGCGCGAGAAGCGCGCAATGCATTGAAGAGCACGCTTGCCGGACTGGAGCGCGACCGCCAGGCGATTGTCCGGTCCGAGCGGCTGGCTGAGCTGGCAGCGCGGCTCGAAGCAGCGCGCGCCGCCGCAGCCGAGCGCAATGAAATCATGGCCGCGCTCGCCGCCAACGCGGCCGAGGACAAGCTCGTCGATGCGGCGCGCCGCGAGGCCGCGAGCATCATGAGGCTGGAAGCCCGTCTCGCCGCGGCGGCACCTCGAGTTTCCTTTGCGTACGCGCCGGGTGCGGCGGGCAAGGTGAAGGCCGATGGCCGCGCGCTCGCCGACGGAGAAGTGCTGCAGCCGACACGTCCGCTGACGTTGGAGATCGCCGGCATCGGCGTGCTCACGATTGCCCCTGGCCAATCCGACGACGTAGCGCACGACGAGGCCGAGATTGCCGCGCATCGCAAGCGGCTCCTAGAGCTATTGCGGCAGACGGGCGCGGCGACCCTCGAAGAGGCGGAGCGCCTGTTCTCCGAACGTCGTGACGCTGAAACCCGCCTTTCCGACGCGACGGCGCGCCTCAAGGCGTCCGCGCCCGAGGGCATCGACCGCCTGCAGCGAGCGCACGCGGAGTTGGCGTCCCTCGCTGCATCGGCCGACGCGCTGCCGACGGCCGAGGAGCTGGAGGCGCGGGCACGCGAGGCCCTGGAGGCGCTCGGCGTCGCCGAGGCGCAGCTCTCCGAGGTGGAGGCGTCGGAGCGCGATGTGCGCGAGGAGCTGACGACCCTTCGCACGCGTGCAAAGGCCTATGCAGACGACATCGACAAGCTGACGCGCGAGCTCGGCTCTCCCGAGGCGCGTGTAGGCGCCCAGGAGGAGAAACGCGCCGGGCTTGCTGCCGCACAGTCGGTCCTCAACGCTGCCGTGCGCGACGCCGCCGCCTGGCGCGAGAAGGCACCGGACGAGGCGCGCTTTGCCGAGTTGAAGTCCGCGGCCGAGGCGGCCGAGGCGGCCTGTCAGAAGGCGCGCAACGATCTGTCCGCGTTGCGCCAGCAGGAGGCAGGACTGCTGGGCGAGCTTAGGACCGATCGCACCGACGACGTCGCCGCGCGTCTCGATGAGCTCACTGATCTGTGCGCGCAAGCGCAGGCGCGTTGCGCCGATCTGCAGCAGGAGGCGGCGGCGTTGCAGCTCCTCGCCCAGGAGCTCGACGCCGCGTCGACGCGCACGCGCGACCGGTTCGCCAAGCCCGTCGTGGCGCGCCTCGCTCCGTATCTGCAACTCATGCTGCCGCAGGCGCGGCTTGTGCTCGGCGAGGACCTTGCACCCCAGGCGCTCGAGCGCGGTAGCGCGCGCGAGGATTTTGCGCGCCTCAGCGGCGGCACCCAGGAGCAGCTCGGCCTCATCGTGCGTCTCGCCTTCGCGCGGCTCCTCGCCGATACGGGCAGCCCCGCGCCGCTGATCATCGACGACGCCGTCGTCAACACCGACGACGACCGCCTGATGCGCCTGTTCCAGACGCTGCGCCACGCCGCGCAGAGCCACCAGGTGCTAGTGCTCACCTGCCGCCAGCGCGACTTCGAGGCGCTCGGCGGTCACCGCACCGCGCTTCGCGACTGGAAGGATGTGCGGGCGGCCGCCTGACATCTGGCAGTAAGGCAAACAAAAACCCCGGCCGCGCATCGCGCCGGCCGGGGTCATTGTTGGCACGTTCCCTATTCGTCGGCGCCGGTGGGCAGCGCTTGATCGTCAGCCGCTGAGGCCACCGCTCAGCGAGGAGGGAATCTCCGGCTTCGGGGCCTCGGCGGTCGGATCGTCCGAGCGGCGCGACTTGCCCTCGAAGAAGGCACCCTGCTCGATGGCCAGCGCCTGATGGAAGATGTCGCCCTCCACATGGCTCGAGGACTGGAGCATGACGCGCTTGCCGCGCACCGAGCCCATCACATGGCCGCGCACGACGATCTCCTCGGCGACGATGCCGCCGGTGATGCGCGCCTTCTCCCCGATCACGACGTAGGTGCCCTGGATGTCGCCGTGCACCTCGCCGTCGATCTGCACCTCTCCCCTGGAAATGAGGTTGCCGTTGATGGTGAGGTCCGGACCGATGACGGAGGGTGCGTTGCGCTCGGCAGGACGGGCAAGGCCGATCGAGCGCGCTCCCGGCGTCGGCGGCGCGCTCGCCGTGGGCGTGAAGCCCGGCGGGCTGACCTTCGGCGGCTCCGTGTCGGATCTCTTGAAATTCGGCAACATAAGCGTGCACCTCTGCTCTGACGCAACGATCGCAACGGTTAGGCTTAGCTAAGTGTTGGGGATCAAGTGCGGCTCGGCGCCGAAAATCCCCCCCCGTCCAAGCATCTAAGCACAGATCACGCGGTGGGTCATCGGCCCCGACGCCGATACCGGCACAAAATGTGTGCAAGCCAGCCGCGCATGCGCTTAACCTTTCATCGCACGCACGGCGTCCAGCACGTCTTCCGCGTGGCCCGGCACCCTCACCTTCCGCCAGCTACGCGCGATCTTGCCCGATTTATCTATCAGGAATGTGGCGCGCTCGACGCCCATGTAGTTTCGCCCGTACATCGACTTCTCGACCCACACGCCGTAGGCCTCCGCGACGCGATGTCCTTCATCGGATAGGAGGCGAACGTCGAGGCCGTGCTTGTCGCGAAATTTGCGGTGGCTCGCGGGGCCGTCAGGAGAAATTCCCAGCAGCGTCGCCTTGGCGCGCTTGAATTCCTGAGCGATGCAGGTGAAGTCCTTCGCCTCCGTCGTGCACCCCGGGGTGTCGTCCTTCGGATAGAAGTAGACGACCACCGGATGCCCGCGCAGCGCCGAAAGCTCGACCATCACCTCGTCCGCGTCGGGAAGCGAGAAATCCGGCGCCATCTTGCCGTCTTCGGCGGTCACGGTGATGCCTTTCTTTTGTCGCTTTTCCCCGTGCACGTGACCCCACGCAGCACGGCAACAATCCTCACTGCGTCTGAGGCTTAGCGGCGCAGGCGAGGCCGCGCAAGGACGCTCGAGGTGGATGGCGTGTGCTATGGGGTGGGACGACGCGTGACCGGCATCAGGGGGACGCCGGTGTGGCCAAAATAGCCGCTGACATGCGATCAAATTTTTCGCATCTCGTTGTTTGCGTCGGGACGTCAGTCTCGAAACTGTCTAGGGGCCGGACTTGCAGACGACCGGAAGACCAAAAACACAGTCCGGGCACGCAACGGCGCGCGGTGGGGAGCAGCCGACCTCGAACCTGAAGCGCAGGGTGACGACCGCCGCTGTCGCGTGCGATCACGTGCTTCATGGCGTCGGCCGCTCGGTCTTCATCCTCGCGCCGTTCATCATGCTGGCTCTCCTTATCGCCGGTCTGGGTTACGTGCGCCTGCGTCACGGCCCCATATCGCTCGACTTCCTCGTCGAGCCCATAGAGCGTGGCATCAACGCCGAGCTCGCCGGCAACACCGTGCGCATCGACGATGCTATCGTCAGCCTTTCCGAGACCGGCGGGCTCGAGTTCCGCCTCAGCAACATCCGCGTCCACGAGCCCGATGGCGACGTTGTGGCATCGGCACCGTTCGCCGCTGTCGAGCTGAGCACGTCCGCACTCTGGTCGATGCGCGTCGTGCCCGCGCGCATCGAGCTGATCGAGCCGCGCCTGTTTCTCTTCTATTCGGAGAGCGGCGGCCTCGCCATGAGCTTCTCCAAGCCGGTTGCGGCAGCTCCGGGCACCGAGCTGGCCGCCGCACCTGAGCCGGTGGCGCCCGCTCCAGTCCCTGCCGCGCGTCCGGCGCCCGTTACGCCCGCCAACGAGGCAGCTGGTCCGTTAAAGCGCATCGACCTCGCGCGCGTGTTGACCGACATGTCCTCGCGCGCCCGCCAGGGCCTCGACGCCACCTCCTACCTGCGCGAGCTCGGCCTGCGCAACGCAACCGTTCTCGTCGATTACGCGGGCCGAACCACCGAATGGCGCGTTCCTGCGCTCACCGTTGGCCTCATGCATGGCCGCACCCGAAGCGTCATCACCGGGCGAGCGACTGTCGCCGCGGCGGGTGGCAAGCCCTGGCAGCTCACCTTCGAGACGGATGAATCCGAGCGCAACCGCACCTTGACGCTCAAGACGTCGATCAAAAATCTCGTGCCTCGCAGCATTTCGGGAACCGTCCCCGAGCTGAGCTTGCTGCAGCCGCTCGACCTTCCCGTCGATGGCGAGGCGACGATGGAATTGACCAGCGACGGTGACGTGCGCGCCGCCACGCTCTCCATCGGTCTCGGCCACGGCAGCCTCCGGTTGCCGGCTCTGCCGGAAGCTCCGCTCGAGGTGGACGGCGGCTCGATCAAGCTCGCCTACGACGGTGTCGCGGAGAAGGTGACGCTTGCGCCTTCGACGCTGAGCTGGCGCGGTAGCCGCGTCACCATCTCCGGCTTTGCAGCAGCCGACAATCCCGAGGCGGAGCACCCGGCCTGGAGCTATCAGCTTCGCTCCACCGACGGCTCGTTTGCCGCCGAGGAGTTCAAGGTCACGCCGATCGCGCTCGAGGAGTGGACCGCCAGCGGCCGCATCCAGCCGCATCGCGGCGCCGTAGAGCTCGGCGAGTTCAAGCTGCGAGCGGGCGGCGCCGCGATCGACATGACCGGCAGTCTCATCGCGGGCGCCGAGCCGGCGAGCACGCGGCTCGAGGGCACGCTCAGCCCCATGACGCTCAACACGCTGAAGGCGCTGTGGCCGAAGGCGATCGCGCCCGGTGCGCGCGAATGGATCGGCGAGCGGGTCGACCGCGCCTCCGTCCTCGGCGGCCGGTTTCGCTTCGCCAGCGGCGATCAGATGTCCACTGACGTCAGCGTCGGAACGAAGGAGCACCAGCTCTCCTTCTCGCTCGACATCGGTGACATTGAAATGCGTGTCATCGATAAGCTGCCGCCCATCGTCGCCGCGCGCGCCATCACCCGCATCGAGAACGATGCGCTCGAGGTGGTCATCCCCGAGGCCGGCTTTGTCCTTTCACCCGATCGTCTCCTGCCGTTGAAGGACGGACGCTTCACCGCCGTCGACATCATGAGCGACGTTCCGATGGGCGAGATCGTGTTCGCCTCGCAGCCGACGCTCGGCGGAGTCATCGAGCTGATCGCCCAGGCGCACCCGGCGTTCCTGGAGGAAACGGGGCTCCCGCGCGACGGCATCGACGGCAAGGTCGACGCCAAGTTCAAGCTCAACCTCCCGCTTCTCGCCGACCTTCCCGACGGCTCGGTGCGCATCGACGGCAAGGGGCACCTCGCCGACGGCCGCATCAAGCAGATCGCCGGCTATCAGGTTCAAAGCGTCAGCGTCGATTTCGACATCAACGAGAAGGCGGCCGGCGCCAGCGGCCAGATGCTCGTCAACGGCGTATTGGCGAAGCTCAACTGGCAGCGCATCTTCGATGCTCCGCTCGACAAGCAGCCGCCGCTGCGCCTGACGGCGACGCTCGACAACACCGATCGAAGCCAGCTCGGCCTCGACATAAACCACATCGTGCAGGGCGAGGTGCCGATCGAGCTGACGGTTGAGAACGGCCCCGACAATCAGTCGATCGTGCGCCTGCACGGCGATCTGACCAACGCCGATCTCGTTCTCGAAGGCGTCGCCTGGCGCAAGCCGCCGGGACGCTCGGCCACGATCCAGTGCGACATCGCCAAGGGCAAGACGCACAAGACCGAGCTGCAGAACTTCAAGGTTGCGGGCGACGACATCGCCATCGAAGGCTGGATCGCGATCAGCGCCGACAACCGCATGCGCGAGTTCTTCTTCCCCGACTTTTCCTTGAATGTCGTGACGCGCATGGAGGTGCAAGGCACCCTCGGCAAGGACGACGTCTGGAAGGTGAGGGCGAAGGGGCCAACGCTCGACGGACGCGACTTCTTCCGCTCGCTTTTCTCTCTCGGCCAGCTCGGCGAGAAGGGACCGTCGAAGCCCAAGGATGCGGGCGAGGGCATCGATCTCGACGCCGAGATCGGTACTGTCATCGGTCATCACGAGGTGTCGCTGCGCAACGTGAAGATGAAATTGTCGAAGCGCGGTGACAAGCTCGTTGCCCTCGACGTGCGCTCCACGCTCGACGGTGGCAAACCACTTGCCGTGGTCCTGCGGCAGGACCCTGGCCAGCCGCGCAAGCTGTTTGCCGATTCGACAGACGCTGGACAGGCGTTCAAGCTCATCGACTTCTACCCCAACATTCAGGGTGGCCGCGTCCGGCTCGAGGTCAACCTCGAGGGCAAGGGCGCGGCCGAGAAGACGGGTATTCTCTGGGTCGAGCAGTTCCGCATTCTCGGCGACCCTGTCGTGTCGGAGGTGTTCTCCGGTGCCGACGAAGGACGTCCCGCGATCGACGGAGGCACCGGTCGGCGTGCCAAGCACGTGGCGCGCGAGGTGTTCGACTTCACGCTCATGCGCGTGCCGTTCTCTGTTGGCTATGGTCAGTTCGTCATGAGTGACTCGCAGTTGCGCGGCCCAATGCTCGGCGCCTCGATCCGCGGCAAGGTCGATTACAAGATGCGCCGCGTCAATCTCGGCGGCACCTATGTTCCCCTGCAGGGCCTCAATAGCGCCCTGTGCGAGATTCCGCTCTTCGGACAGATTATCACCGGACCGAAGTGCGAGGGCATCTCCGGCATGACGTTCGCCATCCAGGGCTCGATGGACAGGCCAGAGGTCATCGTCAACCCGCTGTCGATGCTGGCGCCGGGCATCTTCCGCGACATCTTCCAGATGACGCCGTTTGATCCCAAGGTGCAGCGGCGCGACGATGACGCGACCGGCACCACGGATGAAGCCGTGCGCGCGTCCAGCACCATCGGCAAGCCGGGTGATGTCGGCGAAGCCGCCGCGCCCGGGACGGTCGTCGGCAACGAGACCATTGACGGCTGGTCGTCCCAGACCGTCTCCCCGCCGACCAAGAAGCGTTAGGCGCCCCGCGCCTAGGCGCGGCCGTCAGCGCGCGTTTCGGTCGCCGCAAGATAAGCTTCTATCGGCTCGTGTCAGACGGGCTTCAACAACACATGCTTCTTCTTGCCGAGCGACAGCTTGATCGCCCCGTCGGCATTGAGATCGGCCGCTGAAATCTGCGCCTTCTCGTCGCTGACGGCCTGGTCGTTGACCCGAAGCCCGCCGCCCTGGATCTGCCGGCGCGCTTCGCCGTTCGACTTGACCAGCCCGGCGTTGACGAATGCCGTCAGCACGCCGAGGCCCCCGGCAAGCTCCGCTCCGGCGATCTCGATGGTCGGAAGTCCCTCCGCGCTCGCGCCTTGCTCGAAAGTCTTGCGCGCGGTTTCCGCGGCCGCCTCGGCTTTCGCGCGCCCGTGCATCAGCGCCGTCGCCTCGGTGGCGAGCGTCTTTTTCGCGTCGTTGATCTCTGCGCCTTTGAGGGCCGCGAGCCTGGCAATCTCAGCTAACGGCAACGTCGTGAACAGCTTCAGGAAGCGCTCGACGTCACCGTCCTCGGTGTTGCGCCAGAACTGCCAGTAGTCGTAGGCGGAAAGCTGGTCCTCGTTGAGCCACACCGCGCCGGCCGCGGTCTTGCCCATTTTCGCCCCCGACGAGGTCGTCAGCAGCGGACAGGTGAGCGCGTAGAGCTGGTGCGTGCCCATGCGGCGCCCCAGCTCGATGCCGTTGACGATGTTGCCCCACTGGTCCGAGCCGCCCATCTGCAGGTTGCAGCCGTAGCGGCGCGCGAGCTCCACGTAGTCGTACGACTGCAAGATCATGTAGTTGAACTCGATGAACGAAAGCTCCTGTTCGCGCTCGAGCCGCAGCTTCACCGAGTCCATCGTCAGCATGCGGTTGATGGAGAAATGCCGCCCGACCTCGCGCAGCATCTCGATGTAGTTGAGGCGCGTCAGCCACTCGGCGTTGTCGACCATGGCGGCGTCCGACTTGCCCTTGCCGAAGCGGATGAACTTGTCGAACGTCGTCTTGATCGACTCCTTGTTGGCATCGATCTGCTCGTAGGTGAGCAATTTGCGCGTCTCATCACGCCCCGACGGGTCCCCGACCCTGGTCGTGCCGCCGCCCATAAGCGCGATCGGCTTGTTGCCGGTCTCCTGCAGCCAGTGCAGCATCATGATCGAGAGCAGGTGCCCCACGTGCAGCGACGGTGCCGTGCAGTCGTAGCCGACGTAGGCGATGACCTCGCGCTTGGCGGCCAGTTCGTCGAGGGCCGCAAGGTCCGAGCATTGGTGGATATACCCGCGCTCGGCAAGAATTTTCAGAAAGTCGGATTTGAGATTGGTCATCGCTTCGCTATCACAGTTTGCCGGCCCAGCCGCGGCGGCGGGGCGGAACATGCACGGGAAGGCACAGATGGGCAAGCTGCGGCGCGCTCTGGGGCTGATGAGCGGCACGTCGATGGACGGCATCGACGTGGCGTTGCTCGATACCGATGGGGACCGCGACCTGCGCCACGGCCCGGTGGCGAGCTACGCCTATCCGGGGGAGGTCAAGGTCAAGCTCCGCGCCGCCCTGATCGAGGCCAAGGGGCTCGACGAGCGGGCAGCGCGCCCGGGCATGCTCGCGGAGCTGGAACGCGAGCTGACCGAGCTCAACGCCGATGCCGTCGCGCGCTTCCTCATTGCCAACGGGCTGGACAAGGCGCAGATCGACCTTATCGGCTTTCATGGCCAGACGGTTCTTCACGATGCGCCCCGCAAGATTACCGTACAACTTGGCGACGGGGCCCTTCTGGCGCAGCGCACCGGGATCGAGGTCGTCTACGACCTCCGCGCCGCCGATGTCGCCGCAGGCGGCCAGGGCGCGCCCCTTGTTCCCGTCTATCACCGCGCGCTGGCAGCGGCGATCCCCGACCTCCCCGTCGCCTTCCTCAACATCGGCGGCGTCGCCAACGTGACGTGGATCGGGCCGGGCGGACGCATGCTGGCGTTCGACACCGGCCCCGGCAACGCGCTGATCGACGACTGGGTGCTCGTGCACACCGGCGCCGCGCATGACGCCAACGGGGCCCTGGCGGCCAGCGGCCGCCCCGATGAGGAGGCGCTGCAGGTGCTTCTCACCAACAGCTACTTCGGCAAGCCGCCGCCGAAATCGCTCGACCGCAACGATTTCTCTTCCGCGCCGGTCTCCGGCCTGACGGTCGAGGACGGCGCGGCGACGCTGTCGGCATTCACGGCCGCCGCCATCGGCCGCGCGCGCGAGCACATGCCCGAGGAGCCGCACCTGTGGATCGTGTGCGGCGGCGGCCGCAAGAACCGCACGCTCATGGGTATGATCGCCGCTAACGTGCCGAACGCCGTGGTCCCCGCCGAGGCGCTGGGGCTGGACGGCGATTTCATCGAGGCCGAGGCGTGGGCCTATCTCGCCGTGCGCTCGGCCTTGAGGCTGCCGATCACCTTTCCGGAAACAACCGGAGCGCCCGCACCCATGACCGGTGGCGTCCTCCTCAGCCCCCGCTGACCTCCGCTCCTGGCGTTGTCAACCAGCACGCGCTCCCATCGCCGAGCGTCTATCAGCGAGTGCGTCAATCGGCAGCGCAAAGCGAAACACCCACGCGCTAACCGGTCGGCTCGCCGGAGTGTGAGTCGCTTGGCGCAACTCAAAAAGGGAACGCGGGCGCCGAAACGCTGCGTCTATTCTTAATCGGCAGCCTTTCGGCACCCGCGTCGGTGGCTTGCCTGGCTCGGCTCTGCCGGGCCTGCTGTGCGACGCCGAGGGGATCGGGCCGCACGCAACTCTGCTTGCGAGCGGCTAAGGCGGTCTTGCGCCTGTCCGTTCAATAGGCCCAATCGCACTCGCCCTTTAGCGCGCTACGCC
The DNA here is from genome assembly GCA_023405815.1 of Pseudomonadota bacterium. Taxonomy (GTDB): domain Bacteria; phylum Pseudomonadota; class Alphaproteobacteria; order Rhizobiales; family Hyphomicrobiaceae; genus Hyphomicrobium_A. Next base: position 27,460 of record JAEXXM010000026.1, read on the forward strand.
TATCGACACTGCAGGAACGCCGCGAGCCCAGGCCGAGAGGCGAACCCGCCGCCGTGCGCTGTGATGCCACTGACCACTGCGTCTTGTTGCCGATGAGTTCGACTGCGGTGCGAACGCCCGGGGTCGGGGTTGGGCGGTCCTTGACATAGACGAGCGTTAAAAGCGCGGCGGCGCCAAGGCTCACGGTGACGATGTCGCTCAATCTTACCATGGCACAATCTCGAAAAAGGAGCGGCCGCATGGGATGCCCTGCGGCCGCCTCTTGGTGCACGTCTTAACGGCCGCCGTAGTTGGTGGTGTAGCCGTGCACGGCGAACGAGCTGTCGGCATGTGCCGGAGCGCCGAGGGTGGCGATCGAAGAGATGCTGAGCAGCGCGGCGATGATGAAGGTCTTCATGGTGGTCTCCTGAGTTGCGGTTTCGGTTTCGACGTTGCGGACTGGCTGACGAGTGCCAGCGCTTCCGTGCCATCGTTATGCCGAACCGCGCTCCGCATCTGAAATGCCGAGTTCCTTTTGAATCGATGCCCTAACGCTATGAAACTGAAGGCAACATCTACGCTGGAGTGCGCGAATACGGGGTTTGATAGTCGCTGGCTATCGAGACGAGAGACAATGCGTATTGCGCTGCGCTTGCGGGGTGGCTCGCGGCGCGCGCCGTGTCTGACGTCGGCTTCTGGCCCTGAACCGGCTTCGGCAAGCCGAAGGTCTATTCGCCCCGCTTGCCATTGGCACGCGCGAGCTCGCTTTCGAGCTCTGCGACGCGCTCGCGAAGCTGCTGCAAAGCAGCCTCCGCATCCTCTATCGGGATCAGCTGCGGAATGTGTTGCGGGCAGTTGCGGTCCCACGCCTCGATTGTGAACAGAATGACCCTCTCGGCAATCGCATTCCCCTGAGTGGGACGCAGTTGGGCCAACAAGGCGTCATCATCTTTGATGATCCGCGCACTGCCCCAGATCTTCACCCTCCGACGACGTGCGTAATCCATGAGGAAGATGAAGGCGCGCGGATTTTCTGCAAGATTTCCGGCGGTAATGTACTGCCGGTTGCCGGAAAGGTCGGCAAAGCCCAGCGTGCGCTCATCGATGACCTTCAGAAATCCTGGTGGCCCGCCGCGATGCTGGATGTAGGGCTGGCCGGCTGCGTTTGCCGTCCCGAGGTAGAAGGAACGCGCCGTCGCCAGCATCGCCGCTAGATCAGACGTCACCGTGTTCGGCCAGCCGCGACCTCGCTCCATCGCCTCGTATTGAGCGCGCGAGCCCCCGTGTAGCTGTTCGGCTTTCACGGCCGGCGTAAACGCTATGTCGGACACGGGGCGGCTGGTCATCTCACACCTGTTCTGAAGCGCACAGAAATCAGATCGCAGGCATGCCGATGAATCCGGGCAGCGCTTTTATGCGGTCGACCCAGGCGCGGATCGAGGGGAAGTCATCGAGCGGCACGCCTCCCTCGTGGCCCAGGGCGACGTAAGGCATGCAGGCGATGTCGGCGATGGTCGGCCGGCCGAGGACCAACCACGGCTGGCTCGACAAGTGCGCTTCCAGCAGGCCGAGGATGCGATGCGCCTTGCTGCGGGCGAGGGCAACGTCCAGATCGTAGCCGAATTTGTCGTGCAGCCGCGCATCATTCGGCCCGCGTGCGATCTCGTTCCCGGCGGTCATCAGCCACTCGCAGACGCGGGCAAGTCCGACGGGGTCGGTCGGCAGCCAGCTTTCCCCGCCCCACTTGCGCGCGATGTAGACGAGGATGGCTTGGCTGTCGCGCAGCACCACGTCCCCGTCCTGGAATATTGGGATCTCGCCGAACGGATTGAGCGTGACCAACGGCGGCTTCTTGTGCTCGCCGGCGAGGAAATCAACCGGCACAATCTGCAAGGGAACGCCGAGCAGGCTGGAGAGAAACCGCACCTTGTAGCAGTTCCCCGAAAGCTCGAGGTCGTAGAGCTTTGCCGTCATGACAACTAGATCCTTCTGCCGAATTCTCGCAAGAAATTGCTGACGCGGCTAAGACTCCCGCATCCGGGTTACTTCTGCTAGTGAGAGTTCAGCAAAGATATTTCCATTTTGCGGAAGGCTGTAATGGATCGACTTCGTGCCATGGCCGCATTCGTAGCGGTGACGGAAGCAGGCAGTCTGTCGGCCGCGGCCCGCACGCTCGGCGAGCCACTCACGAACCTCAGCCGAATGCTGTCGCAGCTCGAAGCGCACCTCGGCTGCACTCTGCTCCACCGGTCGACGCGGCACATGGTGCTCACGCCCGCCGGCAGCGAATACCTGGAAACGTGCCGTAGTGTTCTGGAGACCGTCGCAATTGCGGAAAGACGCATCGCTGGACAGGCGGACGAGCTTTCCGGCGACCTCGCCGTCACGGCCCCCGTGCTCTTCGGGCGCATGTATGTGGTGCCGCTGCTCGCGCAGTTCTTGCTCGAGTATCCGCGCATCAATGCACGCCTGATGCTGGTCGATCGTGTGGTCGACCTGCTCGAGGAGGGGATCGATATTGCGCTCCGCATTGGCGAGTTGCCGGACTCGGCGCTTCTGGCGACACGCGTGGGTTCTTTGCGGCTCGTGACCTGTGCCGCCCCGACCTACCTGGAGCGCTGCGGCACTCCGCCGGCACCCGCGGCTCTCGCCCAGCACGACTGCGTGACCTTTGCCAATCTCCCTGGTGGAGCGCGCTGGATTTTCAAGAGCCGCCGCTATGGCCGCAAGGCGATTCGTGTGCGCTCCCGCTTGTCCATCAACACCGCTGACGCAGCCATTGCAGCGGCGACTGCGGGCATCGGCATCACGCGCGTTCTCTCCTATCAGGCAGAGGACGCGCTGCGCGAGGGGCGGTTGCTGCCAATCCTGGAACGCTTCGAGGACAGCGCCATCCCGGTGCATCTCGTCTATGGCCCGACGCGTTCAAGCAACGCTCGTGTGCGCTCATTCGTCAGGTTCGCAGCCGAGAAGCTGCGTTCACTGCCCCAAGCCTCGTCGCGTAGGAAGCAAGGGCGCCTTGCCCGCTAGTGGGCCTTTAGCGGAATAGGCGTGTCGCCACCGAGGGCACGAGCCTCAACGCAAGAGGTCGCGCAGCGCCGCTTCGATGCCGAGCGTGATGCGTGCCAGCGCCTCGTAGTTGACCTTCTCGGGCGTATCGGCGGGCGTGTGGTACTCGGGGTAACGGAACAGCGCCGTATCCGTGATCATGATCCCCGGATAGCCGAACATGTAGAACGCCCAGTGGTCCGACCAGCCGATGCCGTCGACGAAGTCGGGCGCGGTGCCGCCGATGGTCGGGAACTTCGTGTGTTCCCGGAAGCTGGCGACGAAATCGTGCAGGAACGCTCGTCCGCCCGGCAGCGCCACCAGCGCGACGAAGTTGGCGACGTCGGAGAATATGAGGTCGAACGGAGGCGGATACTTCTGCGTCCCCGGCTTGTCGGAGAACGCGCCGATGGTCTCGAGCGAGATCATTCCGGAAACGTTCTCTCCCGCCTCCTTGAGGCTCTTCGCGTAGCGGTAGCTGCCCATGTCGGGCGTGCGGTCGTACGGCGGCTCCTCGTTGACGAACAGGACGAGGCGCAGGCGCTTGTCCTTGAGGGGCGCATCCTTCAGCAGGCGCGCCAGCTCGATCACCGCCGCCGAGCCGCTGCCGTTGTCGTTGGCGCCCGGCGCGTTCCCGTAGGAGTCATAGTGCGCGCCGACGACGATGCTGGGCGTGTCGGCATTGGCGCCCGAAGGCGCCAGCTCGACAGAGATGTTGCGCACCGGCTGGCCGTCGATCTCGTAGACCTGCGCCGCCGGCGCATATCCGAGCGCCTTCAGCTCGCTCTCGATGTAGGCCGCCGACTTCTCCAGCTCGTCGTAATGGATGACGTTGTGCGGCACGCTGGCGATTGCCTCAACGTGCCGGCGCAGCCGCTCGCTGAGATGGCGCTCGGCATCGGTCACCGGGGGTGGCGGACCGCTGTAGCTCTCGCCGGGCAGGCTGAGCGAATACCAGTATGCCACGGCGAGCGCCGCGACCACGGTGACAAGCAGCCCTCCAGCCCAAAGAGCCACGAGCTTCAGCACGCCATCTGACCGTTACTCGGCATCCGCATCGGCATCGTCGTCCGCTCCCCCGCCGCTCGCCTCCTCCTGGCGCTCCAGCTCGCGCTGGCGCTGACGCTCGCGCTCCTTCTCGCGCTCGCGCTCCTTCTCCTTGGCGCGGTCGATCTCGGCCTGCTCCATGCGCGCATCGACGTAGGTGCCGACAGCTTCCTTCAGCTCGTCGAGCTTGTTCTCGAAGAAATGGTTCGCGCCGGGCACGACCTGGTGCGTGATCTTGATGCCGCGCTGTGTCTTCAGACGCTGCGACAGCTCGCCGACCGAGTTCGATGGCACGACGCGGTCCTTGTCGCCGTTGATCATCAGGCCCGAGGACGGGCACGGCGCCAGGAACGAGAAGTCATAGAGGTTCGACGGCGGGGCGACGCAGATGAAGCCCTCGACCTCAGGGCGGCGCATCAGGAGCTGCATGGCGATCCAGGTGCCGAACGAGACGCCGGCGATCCAGCAGCTCTTGGCGTCCGGCTTCACGATCTGCAGCCAGTCGAGCGCCGAGGCGGCATCCGATAGCTCGCCCGGCCCGCCGTCCCAGACGCCCTGGCTGCGGCCGACGCCGCGGAAGTTGAAGCGCAGCACTGAAAAACCGCGTTCAGCAAACGTGTGATAGAGCGTGTAGACGACCTGATTGTTCATCGTCCCGCCGAACTGCGGGTGCGGGTGCAGGATGAGGGCAATGGGGCTGTCGTTGGCCGGCTCGTGGTGATAGCGGGCTTCCAGACGGCCGGCAGGCCCATTGATGATCAGCTCGGGCATCGAAATTCCAACTCTTGAGGGGCTGTGGATGGCCGCGGACTAGGGGCTGCGGCAGGGCCCTTTAGACAGGCTTCGGGATCGGGCGCACCGAAACCTTGACTTGTGGGCTCGGAATTTTCATATTCAAGCGCAGACTTTAGAACCGTTCGAAAGAGCGTGTGCTGACTTCGGTCAGCTTCGGCTCCTGGCGGTGGCGCTTCTTAGCACGAGGCCCGGTGCCGAATGCAAGAGAAAGCGCCCAGGCGCCGCGTGGGGCGCCGATGGTAACGGAGGAGAGTGGCGTGGAGTTGAATACCAAAGCCCGTTACGCCGTGATGGCCATGGCGGATCTCGCCAAGTTCGGCGCCCACTCCGCCGTCCCTCTGTCTGCCGTTGCCGAGCGACAGGGCCTCTCTTTGGCCTATCTGGAGCAGATCTTCCTGCGTCTGCGCCGCGCGGGCCTCGTTGCCAGTGCCCGCGGCCGCACCGGCGGCTACGCGCTCGCGCGGCCGGCGTCTGACATCCACATCGACGAGATCATGAAAGCGGTCGAGGAGGAGACGCGCCTGACGCGCTGCCTCGACGCGGAGCAGGGTTGTGTCGGCGATCGGCGCTGCCTCACGCACGGCCTCTGGCACGCACTCGGCGTCCACATCGCCAGCTTCCTGTCCAAGGTATCGCTGCAGGAGGTCGTCGACGGTACGCCCATCGGCAAGCCTGCCGAGGTCCAGCCGCTCGAAACCCATCGCCGGCCGGAGCTCGTTGCGCGATGACGTCGGCCCCTCGCACCTATCTCGATCACAATGCGTCTTCGCCGCTGCGCGCTGGCGCGCGCGCGGCGATGATTGCCGCGTGCGATGCCGCCGGCAATCCGTCGTCGGTGCACACCGAAGGACGCCGCGCGCGCGCCATTATCGAGACGGCCCGCGAGCAGGTTGCAGCGCTTGTCGGCGCAAAGCCGAGCGAGCTCGTGTTCACCAGCGGCGCCGCCGAGGCCAACAACATGGTGATGGCCGCCGGCTGGAAGGCGATATCGGTGTCCGCCATCGAGCACGATTCTGTGCTGGCGCCCGCGCGTGCCTGTGGCACCAAGGTCATCGCCCTGCCGGCGAATGAGGACGGCGTCGTCGAGCTGCCGGCCGTGGCCGAAGCCCTCGCTCATGCTACGGCAGGCGGCGCCCGCGTGTTGCTCAGCGTGATGTTGGCCAACAACGAGACCGGCGTCGTTCAGCCGGTCGCCGAGGCGGCTGAGCTGGCGAGGTCGCTCGGCGTGTCGTTGCACGTCGATGCTGTACAGGGCCCGGGACGCTTGCCGGTCGACTTTGCGGCGCTCGGCGCCGACACGCTCACGCTTTCCTCGCACAAGCTCGGTGGCCCGCGGGGCGTCGGCGCGCTCGTCATTCGCGACGGCATCAATCTCCCGGCGCTCATCAAGGGCGGCGGCCAGGAGCGTCGCCGTCGCGGCGGCACGGAGAACGTCGCTGGCATCGCCGGCTTTGGCGCTGCGGCCGTCGAGATTGCAGCCGATCACGAAACCATGCAGCGGACTGCAGCGCTCCGCGACAGGCTCGAGGCGGGCGTCATGGCGGCGACGCCCGAGGCGATCATCGTCGGCCGCAATGTTACGCGTATCGGCAATACCTCGTGCATCGCGCTCCCTGGAAAGTCGGCGGAGACGCTCGTCATCCGCATGGACATGGAAGGCATCGCCATCAGCGCCGGTGCTGCATGCACGTCGGGCAAGGTCGGTTCCAACACGGTGATTACGGCCATGGGCCTCGGTGAGGCGGTCGCCCGCGCGGCGGTGCGCATCAGCCTCGGACCGCAGACCAAGGACGACGACATCGCCGCCTTCCTGGCGGCTTGGCAGAAGGTTGCAGGCTGCGCAGCCCTCGCTGCGTAAGCCGGAAGAATTGAGACGTTGAAAGGGTAGTTATGGCAGCGGTTCAAGAGACGATCGAGCAGGTCCGAAAGATCGACGTCGACCAGTACAAGTACGGCTTCGAGACGAAGATCGACACGGTGAAGGCCCCCAAGGGCCTTTCCGAGGACATCGTGCGCTTCATCTCCGAGAAGAAGGGCGAGCCCGCCTGGATGCTCGAGTGGCGGCTCGAGGCCTATCGGCGCTGGGTCAACATGACCGAGCCGACGTGGGCCAACGTCACCTATCCGAAGATCGACTTCCACGATCTCTATTACTACGCCGCGCCGAAATCGACTGAGGGCCCCAAGAGCCTCGATGAGGTCGATCCGGAGCTGCTCGCCACCTACGAGAAGCTCGGCATCCCGCTCAAAGAGCGCGAGATCCTCGCCGGCGTTAAGGGCGCACGCGTCGCCGTCGACGCCGTATTCGATTCTGTCTCGGTCGTGACGACCTTCAAGGACGAGCTGAAGAAGGCCGGCGTCATCTTCTGCTCGATCTCCGAGGCCATCCGCGAGTACCCGGAGCTGATCAAGAAGTACCTCGGCTCCGTCGTGCCGCAGGGCGACAACTTCTACGCCGCGCTCAACTCGGCGGTGTTCTCCGACGGCTCGTTCGTCTACGTGCCGGAGGGCGTCCGTTGCCCGATGGAGCTGTCGACCTACTTCCGCATCAACGAGAAGCAGACCGGCCAGTTCGAGCGCACGCTCATCATCGCCGACAAGGGCGCGCATGTATCCTACCTCGAGGGCTGCACCGCGCCGACGCGCGACGAGCATCAGCTGCACGCGGCCGTCGTCGAGCTGATCGCGCACGATGACGCCGAGATCAAGTACTCGACGGTGCAGAACTGGTACCCGGGCGACAAGCACGGCAAGGGCGGCATCTATAACTTCGTCACCAAGCGCGGCGACTGCCGCGGCCACCACTCCAAGATCTCCTGGACGCAGGTCGAGACCGGCTCCGCCATCACCTGGAAATATCCGAGCTGCATCCTGCGCGGCGACTACTCGCGCGGCGAGTTCTATTCCATCGCCGTGTCGAACGGCTGGCAGCAGGTCGACAGCGGCACCAAGATGATCCACCTCGGCAAGAATTCCTCGAGCCGCATCATCTCCAAGGGCATCGCCGCGGGCCACTCGCAGAACACCTATCGCGGGCTCGTATCGGCGCACCGCAAGGCGACGGGCGCGCGCAACTTCACCAACTGCGATTCGCTGCTGATCGGCGACAAGTGCGGCGCGCACACGGTCCCCTACATCGAGGCGAAGAATAACCTGGCGCACTTCGAGCACGAGGCGACGACGTCGAAGATTTCCGACGACACGCTCTTCTATTGCCGCCAGCGCGGCCTCACCGAGGAGGAGGCGGTGGCGCTGGTCGTCAACGGCTTCGTGCGCGACGTGCTGCAGCACCTCCCGATGGAGTTCATGGCCGAGACGCAGAAGCTGATCGGCATCTCACTTGAGGGCAGCGTCGGCTAACCGATTGCATTGGATATCGAGAAGACCGGCCGGGTTCGGCGCTCGGCGAACAAGGAAAGTAAAGCAGAATGCTCGAGATCAAAGACCTGCACGTGAAGATCGCCGATGAGGATCGCGAGATCCTGAAGGGGCTTTCGCTCACCATCCCCAAGGGCGAGGTGCACGCTATCATGGGCCCGAACGGCTCTGGAAAATCAACGCTCGCCTACGTCCTCGCCGGTCGCGACGACTACGAGGTGACGAGCGGCGATATCCTTTGGAACGGCGAGAGCATCCTAGCGATGGAGCCGGAGGAGCGCGCCGCGAAGGGCCTCTTCCTCGCCTTCCAGTACCCGATGGAAATTCCCGGCGTCGCCGGCCTCACCTTCCTGCGCACGGCCACCAACGCGGTGCGCAAGGCGCGCGGCCTCCCGGAGCTCACGACGCCCGACTTCATGAAGTTCGTCAAGGCCAAGGCCGAGCGTCTCCATATCGACACCGACATGCTGAAGCGCCCCGTCAACGTCGGCTTCTCCGGCGGCGAGAAGAAGCGCGCCGAGATCCTGCAGATGGAGGTCCTCGAGCCGACGCTGTGCGTGCTCGACGAGACCGACAGTGGCCTCGACATCGACGCCCTGCGCGTCGTCTCCGACGGCGTCAACTCCATGCGCAACAAGGACCGCGCCATGCTGGTGATCACCCACTACCAGCGGCTCTTGAACCACATCGTGCCCGACCGCGTGCACGTCATGGTCGACGGCAAGATCCGCAAGTCGGGCGATGCTTCTCTCGCCAAGGAGCTGGAGAAGTCGGGATACGCAGAATATCAGTCGAAGGCGGCATAAATGAACGTAGCCGTACTGAAAACCAAGGCCGAGCAGGTGCTCTCCGAAGCGTTCTCGACCGCGGCGGCCGAGCTTCCCGGAAGCCCCGAGATCCGCAAGCTGCGGCTCGACGCGATGGGGCGTTTTGGCGCGCTCGGGCTGCCGCATCGGCGCATCGAGGCGTGGAAGTACACCGACCTGCGCAACCTCGTGAAAGAGGTGCTGCCGGTTGCGGAGAAATCGTCGGCCGTGAAGCCGGCCGAGCTCGACGCCGCACTGGGACCGCTCGCCTCCGTCGACGCGCACCGCGTCGTCTTCGTCGATGGCCGCTATGCACCGGATCTCTCCGCGCTCGTCGCCGACGGGGCAGTGTCGGTTGCCTCCCTCGCGACGCTGCTCGACAGCGATACGAGCGCCGCTGAGCTGCTCGACGTCAGCGGCCGTGATGACGACGCCGTGCTGGCGCTCAACACGGCCTACGCGGCCGATGGCGCCGTCGTGGACATCACACCACTGGCAACGCTCGACAAGCCGGTTCTGCTTATCTTTGTGCGCGCGTCCGAGACGCCCGCGTTCGTTGCCGCCCGCAACGTCGTGCGCGTCGGTGAAGGCGCCATCGCGACGGTCATCGAGGCACACGTGACGTTGCCGAAGGCCGCGGCGGACTTCCAGCTCAACGCCGCGACCAAGGTCATCGTCGGCAAGGGCGCCAAGCTCGGCCACGTCAAGGTCACGCTCGAGGCGGGCGCTGGCGCGCACCTTGTCAACTGGCTTACCGAGCTCGGACCCGATGCGGATTACGCTGCCTTCCAGTTTACGGCTGGGACAGGCATCGCGCGCAATCAGCTCGGCGTGACGTTCGCCGGCGAGGGCGCCAAGATCGATCTATCGGGCGCCTTCCTCGGTCGCCATGGCGAGCATATCGACACGACCCTCGTCGTCGATCATGCAGTTCCGCAGTGCACCAGCCGCGAGCTGTTCAAGGGCGTTCTGGAGGACCATGCGCGCGGCATCTTCCAGGGCAAGGTCATCGTCCGCCCCGACGCGCAGAAGACCGACGGCAAGCAGATGGCGCAGGTCTTGATGCTCTCGCCCGACTGCGAGTTCGACTCAAAGCCCGAGCTCGAGATCTACGCCGACGACGTCGTCTGCGGTCACGGCTCGACCAGCGCCGACCTCGATGAGGACCTCGTCTTCTATTGCCGCTCCCGCGGCATCCCGGAGGTGGAGGCGAGGGCCCTGCTGATCGAATCGTTTATTGGAGAGGCGCTCGAGAAGGTCGAGCATGAAGGACTACGCGAGGCGCTCGCCGCGCTCGCGCATGACTGGCTGCGGAAGGCGGAGCCTGCGAGGAGCGTCGCATGACGACGGAAACGCGCGAGAAGGACAAGCAGCGGGACGTTGTGCGGGTACCCGGCGGTGTCGCCGGCGCCCCGTACGACGTTGCGCGCATTCGCGCCGACTTCCCTATCCTCTTCCGCGAGATTCACGGCAAGCCGCTCGTCTACCTCGACAATGCCGCCTCCGCGCAGAAGCCGCGTTCGGTGATCGATGCGGTCGAGCATGCCATGGGTTTCGAGTACGCCAACGTACACCGCGGCCTGCACTACCTCTCGAACATCGCGACCCAGCATTTCGAGGATGCGCGCGAGACGGTCCGCCGCTTTCTCAATGCCGAGAGCGCCGACGAGATCATCTACACCAAGAACGCCACCGAGGCGATCAACCTCGTCGCTTCCTCGTTTGGGGCCAATATCGGCGAGGGCGACGAGATCGTCCTGTCGATCATGGAGCATCACTCCAACATCGTGCCCTGGCACTTCCTGCGCGAGCGCCAAGGTGCCGTGCTGAAGTGGGCCCCGATCGCCGACAACGGCGAGCTGATCCTCGATGAGTTCGAGCGCCTGCTCACGCCGCGCACCAAGCTCGTCGCCATCACCCACATGTCGAACGTCACCGGCACCTTGGTGCCGGTGCGTGAGGTCATCCGTCTTGCCCACGCGCGCGGCATCCCCGTGCTCGTCGACGGCAGCCAGGCGGCCGTCCACCTGCCCGTCGATGTGCGCGAGCTCGACGCCGACTTCTACGTCTTCACCGGCCACAAGACCTACGGCCCGAGCGGCATCGGCGTGCTCTATGCCAAGAGCGCCCTTCTCGACGCCATGCGCCCCTATCAGGGCGGCGGCGGCATGATCGAGCACGTCGCCGTCGATCGCATCACCTACGGCAAGGCCCCGCACAAGTTCGAGGCCGGCACGCCGCCCATCGTCGAGGCCATCGGGCTCGGTGCGGCGCTCAACTACATGATGCAGGTCGGCCGCGAGAACATCGCCCGCCACGAGGCCGAGCTGCGCACCTACGCGCATGCGCAATTGGCAGACCTGCCATGGCTCAAGATCTATGGCCACGCGCCCGGCAAGGGCGGCATCGTCTCGTTCACCATGGACGGCCTGCACGCCCACGATATCGCCACTATCATCGATCGCTCCGGCGTCGCCGTGCGGGCCGGGCATCACTGCGCGCAGCCGCTAATGGAGCGGCTGGGGGTGACGGCGGTCTGCCGCGCCTCCTTCGCCATGTACAACACCAGGGAAGAAGTCGACGTGCTCGTCGAAGCGCTGAAGCGCACGCACGAGCTGTTTGCGTAAGGGTACCGTCATGGATGGCAAGCCGACCGATACCGAAGCCGCTTCCCTCTCCACGATGGAGAAGCCGGAGACGGCCGAGCCTGCAGCGACGCTTGAGGCAGCATCGACAGCTGCTCCCGGCGCCGATGCCGACGATCCGCTGCTGCGCGACATCGTCGCCGCGTTGAAGACCGTCTACGACCCGGAGATTCCAGCCGACATCTACGAGCTGGGGCTGATCTACGCGGTCGACGTCGACGACGACCGCAACGTGGCCATTTCAATGACCCTGACGGCGCCCGGCTGTCCGGTGGCCGGCGAGATGCCGCAATGGGTCGAGAACGCCGTCAACGCCGTCCCGGGCGTCAAGAGCACCACGGTGACCATGACCTTCAGTCCGCCCTGGGACATGAGCCGCATGTCGGACGAGGCTCGGCTCGCCCTCAACATGTTCTAATTCAAAAACACCGAGGTTTCGCAAACGCCCGACGCTGACTATATGTTTGACTGACGCAAATCAGGACGACCCAGATGCCCACGCTGCGGATGATGCCCAAGGTAGTGACGATGACGGACGCCGCCGTCCGCCGCGTGAACGCGCTCATGGCCGCCAATCCCGACGCGCTCGGCCTGCGCATCGGCGTCAAGAAGGGTGGCTGCGCCGGCATGGAGTACACCATGACCGTCGCGGAGCAGAAGGGCCCGCACGACGAGGTCATCGAGCAAGACGGCGCGGTGCTTCTTATCGAGCCGGCGGCCATCATGTACCTGCTCGGGACCGAGATGGACTACAAGACCGACAAGATCTCCAGCCAGTTCGTATTCAACAACCCCAACCAGCGCGGCGCCTGCGGCTGCGGCGAGAGCGTCAACCTCGTGCCGGCTGAGGATGCCTCGCAGGCGGACTGAGCCCGGGGGCTGCGCGCGCATGCCTGTGAGCGACGGCTACGTCGAGCTTCTGAAGGATCTCCTCGCCGACCTTGCACCCATCACAGCACGCCGCATGTTCAGCGGCGTGGGCCTGTTTGCCGATGGCGTGATGTTCGCGCTTCTCATCGACGACGCTCTCTACCTCAAGGCCGACGATGAGACGCGTGGCACCTTCGAGGCGGAAGGGCTCGCGCCATTCACCTATGTCCGCAGCGGCCGCAAGGTGGCGCTCTCCTATTGGCGCGCGCCGGAGCGGCTGCTCGATGACCGTGAGGAGATGCACGGCTGGGCGTCCCGCGCGCTGGCAGCGGCCAGGCAGGCATCGGCCGACGCGTCGCGCAGGCGGAACCCCAGACGGAGGAAAGCACCGTGACGACATCGGTGGACGACCCGGCCTGGGTCGCAGACGTTCTGCAGTTCTGGTTCGACGAGCTTGGACGCAAATCCTGGTTCGCGAAGGACGATGCGATCGACGCCGCCTGCCGCGACCGCTTCGCGCATCTGATCGACGAGATCAACGCCCGCCCGATCGGCGATGCGATCTCCTCTCCCGATCACGCGCTCGCCAGCGTCATCGTCCTCGACCAGTTCACGCGAAACGTCTATCGCGGCACGCCCCGCGCGTTCGCCTACGACGAGCTGGCCCGCGCCATCGCCAAGCTGTCGATCGCCGTCGGCCTTGACGTGCGCATCCCTGCCGAACGGCGCATCTTCCTCTACATGCCGTTCGAGCACAGCGAGGCATTCCCGGATCAGCTCCGTTCGGTTGAGCTCATTGCCGCGCTTGGTGATGAGGAGTTCACGCGGTATGCGCAGGCGCACCGCGACGTGATCGAGCGCTTCGGCCGCTTTCCCCATCGCAACGCCATCCTCGGGCGCCCGTCTACGGACCACGAAATCGCGTTCCTGCAGCAGCCCGGCAGCGCCTTCTGACATCAGTCAGCGTCCGATGACCCTCGTCATGCAGCTGTCAGCCGCCGCGTGCGAGAAGCGCGGAGAAGGGGTGGCGCGCACTGCTGATCGCAATCAGCTTTCCTCGACGCTTTTGCCGCTGCCATCTTTCAGGTTGCTTTCAGCCGCCGCGCGCAAAGACGGTGGGAAAGCTGAATGCTGGAGGACGAAATGATCGCAAACTCGCGCGATGCCTACGGCTGGCCCGCCATCGCGTTGCACTGGATCGTCGCGGCGCTCATCGTCGCGACCTTCGGGCTCGGACTGTGGATGGGCGAGGTGCCCGTCCGCGCCGACCGGCCCTACTACTTCATGATCCACGGCTCACTCGGGATCACGCTTCTTGCCATCCTCGTTCTGCGCATCGCCTGGGCGCTGCTCAACCCGGCACCGGCCGCAGTCGCGGGCACGTCGCCTCTGCAGCACGCGGCGGCGCGCTTCACCCACCTTGCGCTGTACGCGCTGACACTCGCCACGGTGGTCTTCGGCTGGCTCATCGCCGGCGTGCAGGACACGCCGGTCGTGCCGCTCGCATTCGGCTTGGTGCCCGTGCCGTCGCCATTGCCGCTGTCGCACGCGGCCGAGGACTTCCTCGAGGAGGCGCACGAGATTACCGCCTACCTGCTGATGCTGGCGGCGGGCGTGCACGTCCTCGCGGCGCTCTGGCACCACTACGTGCTGCGCGACGAGACCCTGCGGCGCATGCTGGGGCGCCACTCGGCGGCATAGACCGCCAATCCACTGGCTTGCGGGAGCAGATAGAGTCGCGAGCGATTATTCGCTCGCGACCTTTGCCGGGCGCTTCACCGGATTGCGCAGGAAGGCCGGCACGTTGTCGGCAAAGCCCGACGGGCGCGGCTCCGCTTGGCGCGAGCGCTCCGGACGCGGTTGCGCGGCGGGCCGAGCCTCGGCATGTCCGCCGCGTTGCGGATGACGCTGCCCGTTGGCCGGAGCCGCGCCCGCTTGCGCCGGACGCTGATGCTGGGCCTGCGCCCGCGGCTGTGCATCCTGCTGCGGGCGCGCCGCGCGTGGTGCTTCATGCTCGCGCCGCGGCGCGCGCTGCTCGGGTTGGCGTTCGCGTTCGCGCCGTTCCCCGTCCTTGCGCTCGCCGCCGCCGCGACGCTCGCCGCCACGATGGCCCTTGTCCTCGCCACGGCCATGTGCCGCCGCTTCCGGGCGTCCGCTGCGTCCGCCGCGCGGAGCACCGCGCCCGCCGCGTCCGCGCCGCTTCTTCTTGCCGGCCTCGGCGTAGTCCTCTTCCGTCGGCGCTTCGCCGATCCACACGATCGGCTCGCCAAGCATCTTCTCGATGTCCTTGAGGTTCTTCAGCTCGTCGACGGTGACGAGCGACGTGGAATGGCCTTCCTTGCCGGCGCGGCCCGTGCGGCCGATGCGGTGCACGTAGTCGTCCGACTGCCACGGCAGATCGAAGTTGAACACGTGGCTGACGTCGGGAATGTCGAGGCCGCGCGCGGCGACGTCGCTCGCCGCCAGCAGCTTCAACTCGCCCGAGCGGAACTTGTCGAGCGTCTCCATGCGGCTCTTCTGGTCCATGTCGCCATGCAGGGCGCCGGCCGAGAAGCCATGCTTTATCAGCGATTTGTTGAGGATCGCGACGTCGACCTTGCGGTTGCAGAAGATGATCGCGTTCCTGACGCTCTCGCTGCGGATCAGCTCGCGCAAGACCTCGCGCTTGGCCCAATCCTCGCCGTTAGCGCAATAATGGAAGCGCTGCGTGATGGTCTTGGCGGTGGTCGCTGGCGGCGCAACTTCGACACGCTCGGGATTGGTGAGGAACTGACTGACGAGGCGGGTGATCTCCGGCGGCATCGTCGCCGAGAAGAACAGCGTCTGGCGACGCGTCGGCAGCAGCTTGCAGATCTTCTCGATGTCGGGAATGAAGCCCATGTCCAGCATGCGGTCGGCTTCGTCGATGACGAGGATCTCGACCCCCATCAGCATCACCCGTCCGCGCTGGAAGTGATCGAGCAGCCGCCCCGGCGTGGCGATCAGCACGTCGACGCCGCGGTCGAGCTTCTTCACCTGATCGTCCATCGACACGCCGCCGATGAGCAGCGCCAGCGACAGCTTGTTGTTGGCGCCGTATTTCTCGAAGCTCTGCGCCACCTGCGCGGCCAGCTCGCGCGTCGGGGCGAGGATCAGCGAGCGCGGCATGCGGGCCCGCGCGCGTCCCGTCTCCAGCCGGGTGATCATCGGCAGCACGAACGAGGCCGTCTTGCCGGTGCCGGTCTGCGCGATGCCGAGCACGTCCCGGCCCGTCACTGCGATGGGTATGGCGGCGGCCTGAATGGGCGTAGGCGCCGTGTAGCCGGCGGCCGCAATGGCCGCCTGCACCTTGGAGCTCAACCCGAGCTCCGCGAAAGTCTTATTTTCCAAAAGTGAACTTCTCCGTCTGCGTTCATGCGATGCCCGCGCCAACGCCTTTCCGAGGCGGCAGCGGGTGACGGAGCGCAGGGGTGATTGGAGTGCCTAAAGGGGCTAAGCGAATATCGTAGGGCTCGGAAAGGATCTAAATAAATAGCGTCCCCTGCGCTCGAGCCGTTCGTGTGCTGACACATGTTCGGCAAAAACGCAAGAAAAACCGCGGGATGTGGCGTCGAGCCGCGGTTTTTCCTCAGGTGTTTTGCGTCACAAATCAGTCGTGATCGTCAATCAGCCAGCGGCCGAGCAACCCGCCGGCGACGCCGCCCAGGATGGGTGCCACCCAGAACAGCCAGAGCTGGCCGAGGGGCTCTCCCAATGCGATGACCGCCGTTGCCAGGCTGCGAGCCGGGTTGATCGAGGCGTTGTCGACGGGAATAGCCATGAGCTGCGTCGCCGCCAGGGCAAGACCGATCGCAATCGCTGCAAACCCGGCCGGCGCCTTCTCCGACGTGACGCCCATGATGATGAAGATGAAAAGGCCCGTGAGCACTACCTCGATGAGGAAGGCGGAAAGCATCGAATAGCCATCGCCGCCATACATGTTGGACGCGAAATTGCCGACCTCGAAACCGCCGCTCTTTCCTGTCGCGATGAGATAGAAGACGACCGCCGCGGCGATGCCGCCGAGACATTGGGCGACGATGTAGGCGGGAGCTTCGCCCGCTTCGAAGCGCCGCCCAGCAACGAGGCCCAGTGTGACGGCGGGGTTGAAATGCCCGCCCGAAATGTGGCCGACGGCAAAGATCATCGCCATCACGGTGAAGCCTAGCGACAGTGCCACTCCGGTGATGCCCGAGACCGGGAACGAGAAGAGAGCTGCACCAAGGATTGATGCAACCAGTGCAAATGTTCCGATGAATTCTGCGGCAAGCGCCTTTGTCCGCATAGGTTTCCCCCATTGTTGCTCTGTGGTTTGCCTGCGAACGCAAACTGCAGCCGGCGCTTGCCGAGGCGGGACAAGGCCCCTCAACTTTGGATTTACTAATCCTTCCGAGGCGGATTGGCCAACGCAAAGCCCCGTATTGCACCTGCTGCCGTAACCTCGGTGCAACGTCGCCGCAGCAATTCGATTGCATCGGGTGGGCGATTCACTGTTTGGCAGAATAGGTTGATCGGATTCGGCGAAGCGCAGAACTGCAATTGGGAACCGTGCACATGACAGCTCAAGGAGCAGCGTCGAGTATCGGAGCGCAGCGGCTGGGCGCCGAATCGGAGCGCGGAAGGCCGAATCGCCATGCGAGCGAGGAAGTGAAGTCGCTCAAGGCGCGCGACAACGTCACCAACTGGTGGCCCCTGGCGCGGATCTATCTCGTTATCGCAGCGTCGGTGGCGGGAGCGGTGTGGGTGATCGAGGCCGCGCGAGCCGGCGAGATTTCGTGGTGGTGGACGCTTCCTTCGACGATTGCAGCCATCTTCGCGATCGGTGCCTCCCAGCATCAGTTCGGCGGCGTCATCCACGAGGGCACGCACTACATCCTCTTCGCCAACCGCAAGCTGAATGAGCTCGTGTCCGATTGGCTCGGCGCGTTCCCCATCTTCACCACGACGTATCACTATCGCCTGCATCATCTCGCGCACCACCAGTTCGTCAACGACCCCGTGCGCGATCCCGACATCAGCCAGCTTCACGACAGCGATCATTGGCTCGACTTCCCCATCACCCATGTCGAGATACTGTGGTCGCTATTGAAGCAGCTCTGGCTGCCGAACCTCTTCCGCTACACCATCGTGCGCGCGAAGTACTCCTCGCTCGGCGGCGGCCAGCACAACCCCTATGCCGATCCCGACCGCCCGGGCTCCGTGCGCCCGCTGCGCGCCGGCATCCTGTTCGCCGTCGGCGCACCCTTGATTGTCATCCCGCTTTCCGTGATGGGCTACGCTACGGCCGTCGCCATCATCCTGCCGCTGATGTGGGCGCTCGTCGTCGGCATCCTCTGGATGCTCCCCGAGAATGCCTACCCGCGCACGCGCCTCGCCCCCGTCATTCCCCTGCGCATGATCGGCATCTTTCGCGTCACCTTCCTTGCGCTGCTCTATGGCGCGCTCTCGGCGGTGCAGCTCGCCGGCTGGGGCGACGCGTGGATGTACTTCGGCCTTCTGTGGGTGCTGCCGCTGTTCACGACGTTCCCCCTGTTCATGATCCTGCGCCAGTGGGTGCAGCACGGCAACGCCGACCGTGGCCGCTACACCAACACGCGCGTCTTCCTTGTCGGGCCCATCATGCGGTACGCCGTGTTCCCCTTCGGGATGGACTATCACCTGCCGCACCATCTCATGGCCTCGGTGCCGCACTACAACTTGAAGCGCCTGCACGAGCTCATGCTCGAGGATCCCGAGTATCGCCGGAAGGGCGTCGTCGTCGAAGGCTACTTCGGCGACGAGGAGAACGAGCATGGCCATCCGACGGCGATGGGCGTTCTCGGCGAGAAATATGCTCCCAAGACGCCGGAGGCCATCTACGTCGACAATGCTGCCATCGAGTATGCCGACATTGCCGATGCTGCCGGCATCGCCCGCGAGGTCGAGGCCTCGCTGCGCAAGAGCTGACGCAGATAAGGGAAGAGGGCCGCCGCGATTTTCATCTGTGGCCGAGATCTACGTCGACCGCGCGTGCGGCCAGATGATTTGCTGCAGGTAGCCTAGCATCACTCGCTTGCGGGCGGTTCATCCGATTGCCGCATCGGTATTGGTCCGCGGACCTGCTCAGTCTTCGCCGCGCTCGGCCTTGCGGTACGCCTCGCGCGTCGCTGCATCGCGCCGCAGAGTTGCGTCCAGCGGCTGCCGCTCCTCGCTCTTCTCCTGTCCGTAGAGGATGAATGCGCCGAGCGCAGCCGCGCCCACCACCACCACCAAGAGCCACAACCAAGCCGTCATGTCGAACCTCGCTATTTCACCCCCTTCAAAGCACAACGGCTGAAACCGTGCCGGTGTTCCCGCTTGACAGTCCGCGCTTAACATAGCTATATGGCTATATAGCCAAAGAGGAATATATGAGCCAGGCAACGACCGAGAGTCTCGACCGCGTGTTCGCCGCCTTGGCTGATCCGACGCGTCGCGCCATCCTCGCGCGCCTCGCCAAGGGTGAGGCGACGGTCAACGAGCTCGTCGAGCCGTTCGGCTTCAGCCAGCCGACGATTTCCAAGCACCTGAAGGTTCTTGAGAGCGCCGGCCTCGTCGCCCGCGGGCGAGCCGCGCAATTCCGTCCCGTGCGCCTCAACGCTGACCCGCTCGCTGAGGCCGCGGAATGGCTCGGCAACTACGAGAGGTTCTGGGCCGAGAGCCTCGATCGCCTTGAGGAGTATGTGAAAACGATGCAGCGAAAGGAGAAGCGTCATGAAGGCAAGCGCCGTCGCAAATGAGCCGGTGAGCGAGCGCGAGGTCACCATCACCCGCATCTTCGATGCTCCGGCGCGGCTGCTGTTCGAGGCCTACACCAAGCCAGAGCACATCATGCGCTGGTTCGGGCCCAAGGGCTGGCCGGTGACGCTATGCGAGATGGATTTCCGCGTCGGCGGCAAATTCCGCTTCGCCATGACCGGGCCGAGCGGGCGCCAGAACACGCCGTTCGGCGGCGAGTACCTCGAGATCATCCCCGATCGCAAAATCGTCTACGACAACGGCTTCGAGACCAAGGGCGCTGGGCGCATGGTCGTCACCGTCAGCTTCGACGAGATCGGCGGCGGACAGACGAGGCTCACCATCCACACCGTCTTTGAGAGTATTGCCATGCGCAAGTCGCACATGTCCCGCGGTTTCGAGCAGGGGACCAATTCCGGTCTCGATCAGCTCGCCGACCTCGCCACCGAGCTTGCGCGCCGCGGTGCCTGAAATGGAAGAGGCCGCGGGCATCGCCCGCGGCCTCCGAATTCGCATCCGATAGCTGGCTCACCAGAACGGGAACTTGCCGCCGCCGAAGAACGCCGGTTTCCTCTGCCGCCGGCGGTCGTAGCCGTACCCGTATTGTGGACCGTAGCCGTAACCATAACCCCAGTAGTCGTCGTAGAACTCGGGCCTCGGCTTCGGACGCAGGATGATGCCACCCTGCGGCTCGCCTGAGAGCAGAACGATGAAGTCCGTCTTCTTGCCGGTCTCCTTGTGCGCCGCCTCGTCCGAGACGATGAGCGACGAGCCCGGAAGCACCAGCTCGGAAATGCGATCCATCGTCTCCTGCGGGATCTCGATCCGGTCGAGCGCCGCCGCTGCCGCCACCACGTCGGTGGGAATAGACGGCACGGAAGCATTGCGCGCATGCCGGTTCATGCCGCTGCTCTTCTCCGGCTCGCCTGGCTGGCGGCCTTCGATAGAGACGACATTCCATTGCATCTCGCGTCCGCCCGGCTTGTAGTCGACGGCCGTGAACGTGTGCGTGCCGATCGGCTGGTCGGGATCGCGAATGACGACGTCGCCCTCGTAGATCTGATCCAGATCCTGGCGGATATAGAGCTTGCCCGTCTTGCGGCTGATGAACACCGACACCGGAGACATCTTGCGTTCCGCGTCACGCGCGGCCGCGGCGGCGGCATTCCTCTCGTCCTCCGCCGCCTTGGCAGCGTCGGCGGCGCGCTGCGCCTCCTCCAGCGCCGGCTTGGTCAGCGCTTGCACCTGCTCCAGCTTTGTCTTGGTCTCGGCCACCTTGGCTTCCGCCTTGGCCTTCTGCTCCTCGGCGCGCTTGATGGACTTCTCCTTCGTCGCGCGCGACAGCGCGCGCTCGGTATCGGCCAGCCACGAGACCGCGCGCTTGTGCGCCACCTCGGCATTCTTCAAATCGCGCGCCGCCTTGGCGCTCGCCTTTTGCTTCTGCTTGGCGACGAGCTTGGCTGCATCTGCCTTCTTGCCCAGTTCCTCGGCCTCGGCCGACTTGGCGGCCACGATGGCCTGCAAAGTCGCAGTGCGCGTTGAAAGCTCCGCCGGATCGTTCTTTCCACCGCCGTCGTAGCGGGTGTCCTTGCCCTCCTCCGCCCGCTGCGGGATCGAGATTGCCGCCGGGGTGAGCACGGCGACGTTGTTGCGGAACGGCTTCGGCTTGAACAGCAGCGGATGCGAGATCGGCGACGGCGCCATGTTGTTGCGTGAGATGATCACGCGCATGCCGAGCTTGGTCATGTCGAACAGCTGGCCTGCAAAATCTTCGCGCAGGCGCACGCAGCCGTGCGAGGCGGGATAGCCGGGGAGCTGGCCGGCGTGCAGCGCGATGCCCGTCCACGTGATGCGCTGCATGAACGGCATCGCCGCGTCGTCGTAGCGGTTGGAGTAATGCTCGCGGTTCTTCTGCAGGATGGCGTAGATACCGGGCGGCGTGTCGTTCGGCGTCGCGCCGCTCGAGATCGGGCCGTGCATGACGGCGCCGTCCTTGTCGTAGATCGTCACCCGCTGGTCGCCGAGGGAGACGATCGCCAGCATGGGCTGACCGGCCGGGCGTTCGGCGAGCTTGGGCGCCGGTAC
This sequence comes from Pseudomonadota bacterium, assembly GCA_023405815.1. Taxonomy (GTDB): domain Bacteria; phylum Pseudomonadota; class Alphaproteobacteria; order Rhizobiales; family Hyphomicrobiaceae; genus Hyphomicrobium_A. The sequence goes on from JAEXXM010000026.1 coordinate 48,887, forward strand.
CTGCGGCTCTTCCCGATCCCTTTCGTCGGGATCGTTGTAGCTGTAGCGGTCGTCGTACCGATACCGGTCGTACCGGTCGCGCGCGTCCGCGTCGCTGACGGCGCCCGCGAGGGTCGCGATGACGGCCAGCGAAAGCGGGCCAGTGCAGCGGGAGAGCGCCGTAAGAAAACGCATGATGATAACCCTTAGAAAGGCCTAACCGCTGATCTAACTAGAGAATTCCTAAACTCCGATTAGCGCAGATCGATCCACGGCAAGATGAACGAAGCGGCCCGGGCCGCAGGATATGCGTCGCTGCCTATACAATTTACATCGATGGTCAAGCCGTTCAATTCACGACCTTCCATAGTGGTATCTGCGGATGCGGCTTTTTGCGGGAAGCCATGCGGCGATTTCATGGGCTCCCAGCCCGCGGCGCAGCCGGATGGGTGGACCGGCGGCACGAGAGGGACTTGAGGCATGGCTTCGAACGACAACTTGAGCGCTGGCGAGCAGGGGCCCGGCGAGCCGGAAGCTCGCCCATTGCAGATCGGCTCGTTGCTGTTCGAAGGATTGGACCAGATCGATCTCACCGGACCCTTCGAGGTCTTGTCGCGCCTGCCCGGGGCGACCTGCCGGCTCTACGCCAAGTCGCTCTCGCCGGTGCTTGACGTCCGCGGCCTGAGGCTACTCCCCGACGCGGCGATCGCCGAGGCGCCCCAGCTCGACGTCCTCCATGTCCCCGGCGGCTTCGGGCAGGGGGCGCTGATGGACGATCATGAGACGCTTTTCTGGATAGCTCAGCAGGCGAGGGGGGCCCGCTATGTCTTTTCCGTGTGCACGGGTGCGCTTCTCTGCGGCGCCGCGGGCCTTCTCGAGGGCAAGCGCGCGACGACGCACTGGTCGGCGCACCGCCTGTTGCCGTACTTCGGCGCCATTGCCGTCGGCGAGCGCGTCGTGATCGACGGCAATCTCGTCAGCACGGCCGGCGTGACGGCCGGCATCGACGGCGCGTTGCGGCTCGCCGCCCTCTTGCGCGGCGACGACACGGCGCGCGCCATCCAGCTCTACATGCAGTACGCGCCCGAGCCGCCGTTCGACAGCGGCTCGCCCGACCGCGCGCCGGCCAATGTGCTCGCCGGTGTCCGGCACACCTTCGAGGCGATCACGTTGCAGCGCGAGGCCACCGCCCGCCGCGTCGCGCAACGCTTAGGCATTGCGGTCTGACAGCCTCGTCGCCCACGATGCACGGCACAAGCGCCAGCGCAACATCCTGTAGTTCGACAACCGCGGGACTCATCCCCGCGTTGCGGGCTATGATACCCACACTGACAATGGGGGCGATCATGGGCGACGATGGCGAGAAAGCCGCACCGCAGATAGTGCCACAGCCGGCGCCGGCGTTGTCTCCGCACATCCATCCCGCCGCGGCCATCGGGCCGGCCCTCTTCGCCGGGGCTGACGGCGTGCCGGTGGCGCGCACCCTGGTCAGCGAAGGGCGCTACCTCGGCGAGCAGGGCATGTACCTCGCGGCGAGCGGCACGCTCATTCAGTTCAACGCCATCATCGCCGCGTTGCTCACCGCCGCGCTTTCCCTCGCCACGCCGCTTTCCGTCAAGGCTGTGATCGGTGCGGCGCTGGCGGCGCATGCCATCGCCGGCTTCCTGTTGTGCTGGGCGGCGCGGCCGATCGCCAACGCCGACGGAACGCCCAAGGAGAGGGCCGACCGCCTGCTGAGGCGGTCTCTGATTAGCTACCGCCGCGGCTGGCGGGCGACCATGCTGGCGCTGATGCTTTCCGGGCTGACCCTCGCCGCGCTCGCGTGGCAGCAGATCGGCCCGCAGCTTCTCTCCGCGCTGCGCTAGCGGACGCCGCAAAAGCAAACTGGGAGCAGAAGCTCTGCTCCCAGTCCCTGTGTCAGTCGAGGGTCGCCGCGTTGCCTACTTGAGCGGCACCGGCTCTTCGCGACCGCCGAACCGGTAGTTGATGCCGACTCGCACGGTATCGGAGGTGATGTCGACTTCACGGTTGTTCGATTTGGGCCCGAGATCATGCGTCTCGGTTCCAAAATCAAGCCGAACGTATTCAGCAAACACGCTCAGGTTTCCAGTGAGCTTGGCTTCTAGGCCGCCGCCATACGCCCACCCCCAACGGGTGAAGTCATCCGTTTCCGTATAGGGGCCGTTCTTATAGCAGAAGCTGAATATGTTGGTCGTCGGAGGGCACTCTTCAGTGGTCGATCCTTTTACCCAAGCAGCACCGCCTGTGCCATAGGCAAGGATGTGGCCGAAGGAGTATCCGAGCCGGCCACGGATGGTGCCAAATCTGTCTACGCCGCTGTGGACGAGGATTGTGCCCCCGTCCGTGATGGGGTTGTTGTCGAGGTCTCCGAAAGAAATGTCGGCTAGGGCGCCAAGAACTATGCGGTGGCCAGGAAGTTCATAGTCAACGCCGATCTGGGCGCCGCCGAAGCCTCCGTCGACACCCTGAGTGGGCGAAGTAGGATCGTCGGGGCGGGACAGGGACCAATCGCTGTAGCCCCCGTGCGCACCTACGTAGAGCCCGGTCCAATTGTAGTCGCCCGCATTGGCAGGAGTGCCCAGCAATAGAACAGCGCCAACAGCGGCGCCAAACACACCCGAACGCAACATACGCACCCCCACAAACACAACGCTACAAAAACTAGCAGTACCGATGGCTAGTGATTTCTATCGGGGGCAGACGATTGTTATCAATGGTTGCGCGAATAATCGGACGCAACTCGCGCCCTGAGTGTGGCCGCAAGAGCACGCATGCCTGACGTGAGCCCGCAAAAGCCTAGATATCCAGATCGTGCGCGAAGGCGGCGCGCTCCTGGATGAAGCGGAAGCGGGCTTCCGGCTTCGACCCCATCAATGCATTGACCGCCTCGCCGATCGCCGACCGGTCGCCCTCGCCGATCTCGACCCGCAAGAGCGTGCGCTTCGCCGGGTCCATCGTCGTCTCTTTGAGCTGCGCGGCGTTCATCTCGCCGAGGCCCTTGAAGCGCGAGACGTCCACCTTGGCACCAGGCTTGAACTCCTTGGCGATGAGCTCGTCGCGATGCTTGGGATCGCGCGCGTAGACCGACTTGGCGCCATGCGTGATCTTGAACAGCGGCGGCACGGCGAGGAAAAGATGCCCGTTCTCGATCAGCGCCGGCATCTCCTGGTAGAAGAACGTGATCAGCAGCGAGGCGATATGCGCACCGTCGACGTCGGCGTCCGTCATGACGATGACGCGCTCATAGCGCAGATCCTCGTCGTTGTATTTCGAGCCCGTGCCGACGCCGAGCGCTAAGATGAGGTCGGCGAGAAGCTGGTTCTGCGACAGCTTCGCCGATGACGCGTTGGCGACGTTGAGAATCTTGCCGCGCAGCGGCAGAATGGCCTGCGTCTCGCGCTGGCGCGCGCTCTTCGCCGAGCCGCCGGCCGAGTCGCCCTCGACGATGAAGATCTCGGTGCCCGCCGCCGCCTGGATGGTGCAGTCGGCGAGCTTGCCCGGCAGGCGCAATTTGCGCGTCGCCGACTGCCGCCCGACTTCCTTCTCGCGCCGGCGCTTCAAGCGCTCCTCGGCCTGGTCGATCGACCATTCGAGCAGGCGCGTCGCCTGCTGCGGGCTTTCCGTCAGCCAGTGGTCGAACGCGTCCTTCACCGTCGATTCGACGATGCGCGTCGCTTCCTGCGTCGCCAGCTTGTCCTTCGTCTGGCCCTGGAACTCCGGCTCGCGGATGAACACCGACAGCATCGATGCCGCCGTGCCCATCACGTCATCGGCGGTGATCTGCGCCGCCTTGCGGTTGCCGACGCGCTCGCCGAACTCGCGCAGGCCCTTCGACAGCGCCGAGCGCATGCCGTTCTCGTGCGTGCCGCCCTCGGCCGTCGGGATGGTGTTGCAGTAGGAGCGCGAGAAGCCGTCCGCGTCCGCGATCCACGCCACGGCCCATTCGACGGACCCGTGCTTGCCCTCGCGCTCGACGTTGCCGGCGAACAGCTCCTTGGTGACGCGCGTCTGGCCCTCGATCTCGGAGGCGAGGTAGTCCTTGAGGCCGCCGGGGAAATGGAACTCCGCCTCGGCGGGCGTGTCGTCTTTGATCAGCTCGGGATCGCACTTCCAGCGGATCTTCACGCCGCCAAATAGGTATGCCTTCGAGCGCGCCATCTTGAACAGGCGCGCCGGCTTGAAGTGCGCGCCCTTGCCGAAGATCGTCTCGTCGGGATGGAAGCGCACCTTGGTGCCGCGCCGGTTCATCACCGACCCGAGCTTCTCGAGCTTGCCCTGCGGCACGCCGCGTGAGAACACCATGCGATAGAGCTGCTGGCCGCGCGCCACCTCGACCTCGCAGAGATCGGAGAGCGCATTGACCACCGACACGCCGACGCCATGCAGGCCACCGGACGTGTTGTAGGCCTTGCTGTCGAACTTGCCGCCCGCGTGCAGCGTGCACATGATGACTTCGAGCGCGCTCTTGCTCTTGAACTTGGGGTGCGGGTCGACCGGCATGCCGCGCCCGTTGTCTTCGACTGACACGAAGCCGTCCTTGTCGAGCACTACGTTGATCCACGTCGCGTGCCCGGCCACGGCCTCGTCCATGGAGTTGTCGATCACCTCAGCGAAGAGGTGGTGCAGCGCCTTCTCGTCCGTGCCGCCGATGTACATGCCCGGGCGCCGGCGCACCGGCTCGAGGCCTTCGAGGACCTCGATATCCGCCGCTGTATAGGCATCGGAGGCATCAGTCGTGCGGCGCGTCGCGCGGGCAGCCGTCTTGTCGTTCATGAAGCTTTCGATCGTTGCGAAGAGGTCGCGTACGACTCCGGCCATGCGTCTATCCCGTCGTTGCAACGTGCCGCGAGCACGGAACGCTTAGGACGAGGGCCGAGAGCGGCGAATCCTTAGGTTGTCGTTGCCGCAGACCTCGCACGTCGCGGCCGGCCTTGGCAAGTCTCGCCCCCTGTCGTGGTCTTGCTGCCACGCCCACCCTGGGGATTTTCCGGCATCGCCAAGCGCTAACGGCCGTTTCGCGGTTTTGCGAGGCGACTTTGGTGCGGGTTGGATTGTCGGCCTCGCAGCGCATATAAGGCCGCGCTTCGGGATTGAGGTGGACCCAGCGAGAATGCCGACGACGCCGACACCGGGGCGAGAGCCACATTCAGCTTCTGCGCGACCTGGATGGTACGCCGACCCGCGGCTCCTGATGCTGGTGCCCGGCCTCGTGTGGGCGGGCAACGCCATCGTCGCCCGTGCCGTGGCCGGCGAGGTGCCCCCGATCGGCCTCGCTTTCTGGCGCTGGGTGGTCGCCGCGCTCGTCGTTGCGCCCTTTGCCGCCCCGCATCTGCGCCGCGACGCCCCGACCATGCTGAAGCACTGGCCGATGATGGTGCTGCTGTCGGCGCTCGGCATCTCCTTCTTCAACTCCGCGCTTTACGCCGCCGCGCACACGACGACGGCGCTCAACATCGTCATGCTGCAGGTGTCCGCGCCGGTTCTGGTCGTGCTCGCCTCATACCTCGTCTTCCGCGACAGGATTACCGCCGCGCAATCCGCCGGCATCGCGCTGTCGCTCGCCGGCGCGCTGACGCTGATCACGCATGGTGATTTTCACGTTCTGACCGAGCTGAGGTTCAACGCCGGCGATCTGTGGATGCTCGCCGCCTGCGCGGTCTATGCCCTCTATACCGCGCTCCTGCGCCTGCGGCCCAACGTGCATGCGCTGAGCTTCCTCCTTGGCACGTTCGTCGTCGGCGCCGCTCTGCTGCTGCCGTTCTACCTGTTTGAAACCTGGCATCGCCAGCCGATGCCCGTCACGCCGCAGGCGATCTTCGCCATCCTCTATGTGGCGGTCTTTGCCTCGGCGGTCGGCTATTTTGCCTTCAATCGCACCGTCGAGCTGCTCGGCGCCAACGTCGCCGGCCTTTCCATCTATTTGACGCCGGTCTTCGGGACGATCCTCGCCATTCTGCTGCTCGGAGAGCGTCCCCAGATCTATCATCTGGTCGGCATCGGCCTGATCGCCGCCGGCATCCTGCTGGCGACGCGCCGCAAGTCCTAGCCGGGCACGTTGTCGATCAGCCGCGTCTTGCCGAGCCACGCCGCCGCCAGGACGCGCAGCGGCTTCTCGCCCACCTGCGAGATGACTTTCAAGGTATCGGCTTCGCGCACCGCCACGTAGTCGACCTGGGCGAAGCCCGCGGCCTGCAGCTCCGCCGACGCGCTCGCGCAGATGGCAGCAATCTCCGGCAGCTCGTGCTCCTGCGCCGGCGACATCGGATCGTTGAACAGCGGCGTCGCGCGCGGCGCTCTCTTGGTCCCCCCGGCGGAGATCCCGGCGACGACTGCCTGTGCCTTTGCCGCGACGGCCCGCAGCACGCGATTGAGCGCCGGCGCAATCTGCCGCTCCTCGGCCGACAGGTAGAGATTGCGCGAGGACAGCGCCAGCCCGTCAGCCTCCCGCTCCGTCTCCACCCCGACGATGGTAAGCGGCATGTTGAGGTCGCGCACCATCTGCTTCACGACGCAGAGCTGCTGATAGTCCTTCTCGCCGAACACGGCGACATCCGGGGTGACCGACCCGAACAGCTTGGCGCAGACGGTGGTCACCCCGCCGAAGAAGTGCGGCCGGAAATCCGATTCGAGCCCCTGCGCCGCCCCTCCCGGCACGATGCGGGTGGCAAATCCCTCCGGGTACATGTCGGCGACGGCTGGCGCCCATACGAGATGGCAGCTCTCCGCGCCGAGCTTGGCAAGATCGCCCGCCTCGTCGCGCGGATAGCGGGCGAGGTCCTCGTGCGGGGCGAATTGGCCCGGGTTGACGAAGATCGACACTATCGTTCGGTCCGCCAGCTCGTCGGCACGGCGCACCAGCGAAATGTGGCCGGCATGCAGGGCCCCCATGGTAGGGACCAGCGCCACTTTCAGCCCGCCCTGACGCCATTCGGCCACGGCCGCGCGCAATTCTGGGATGCCGCGCACGACCTTTGGTTTGGTGGACACGGAATTAAGCCTCGCAACGGTTTCGTGCGGCAAGCTCTGGCGAGGCATGGGCGCCGCGTCAAGTCCGCAGAAAGCCTGATGCTTCGCCGGCCGCGCTCCGTTGCCCCCAGAGCGCAACCTGTCGCGATTTGCTAAGCTGCCGCGCATCGAATCGTGCACGGCGTCAGAAGTCCGAGGCCTTGGATGGTTGCAGTGAACAACGCAGAATCTGGTCGCGAAGTGATCGAGTGGGCCAAGTTGCCTTCACGTGACGAGATCGCCGCCCATTACCTGCACGACGAGCAGCGCCTGCTCGACCGCCTCATCGAGCGCGCCGTGTTCTCCGAGGACGAGCGTCGCCGGGCCTCCGATGTCGCCCGCCGTCTCGTGCACGGCGTGCGTGCCGACCGCGGCCAACATACCGGCGTCGATGCCTTCATGCACGAGTACGGCCTCTCCAGCGAGGAAGGGGTCATCCTCATGTGCCTCGCCGAGTCATTGTTGCGCATTCCCGACAGCGAGACTGCCGATAAGCTCATTGCCGAGAAGCTTGCCGACGGGCATTGGGAGAAGCACCTCGGCCACTCCGACAGCATGTTCGTCAACGCCTCGACCTGGGCGCTGATGCTGACGGGCCGCATCGTCAAGATGCGCGACGCGCGCGGAGCAAATCCGTTTGATGCTCTAAAGCGCCTCGTCGCCCGCTCCGGCGAGCCGGTCATCCGTCAGGCCGTGCGCCAGGCGGTAAAGCTGCTCGGCGATCAGTTCGTTCTCGGCCGCACTATCCGCGAGGCCATCTCGCGCGCCGAGGAGTACCAGGAGAAGGGCTACCTCTTCTCGTATGACATGCTCGGCGAGGCGGCGCGCAGCGAGAAGGACGCGGAGGTCTATTTCGACCGCTATCTCGCTGCCATCGATGCCATCGGCCAGGCCGCAGGCCCCTTCGGCATCCTCCACGCCGATGCGCTGAACGCCCGGCCCGGCCTGTCGGTCAAGCTGTCGGCGCTGCATCCTCGGTTCGAGCCGGGCAAGGAGGAGCGCCTTGCCGGCGAGCTCGCCCCGCGCCTGTTCACGCTTGCCCGCACGGCGCGCGCCCGCGGCCTCTCCCTCACTATCGACGCCGAGGAGCAGGATCGCCTCGACGTTACGCTCGACATGTTCGCGCGCATGATGACGAGCCCGGCGCTCGAGCACTGGAACGGCCTCGGCATCGTCGTTCAGGCCTATGGCAAGCGCGCGGTCCCGACGCTGCGCTGGCTGCGCCGCCTCGCCGAGCAGACGGGAAAGCGCATCCCCGTACGCCTTGTCAAAGGCGCCTACTGGGACAGCGAGATCAAGTGGGCCCAGGAGCGCGCGCTATCTGACTATCCGGTCTTCACGCGCAAGCTGCACACCGATGTCTCCTATCTCGCCTGCATGCGTCTGCTCCTGAGCGACCGCAAGGCCTTCTATCCTCAGTTCGCGACGCACAACGCTTACTCCATTGCCGCCGCCCACGTCGCCGCCGGGCAGGCGAAATTCGAGTTCCAGCGTCTGCACGGCATGGGCGAGGCTCTCTACGACCAGATCGTCGGCGAGACGGGTCTCCTCAAGCGGAATTGCCGAATTTACGCGCCTGTCGGCGGTCATGAGGACTTGCTCGCCTATCTCGTGCGGCGCCTTCTGGAGAACGGCGCCAACACCTCCTTCGTCAATCGCCTCGCCGATGACGAGGCTCCGGTCAACGACCTGATCCGCGACCCCGTCGAGATGGCCGAGGCCGAGCGCAGCGCGCCGGGAGAAGCCCCGCGTCTGCTCGTGCGCCCGCGCGAGATATTGATGCCCGAGCGCATGGCCGCGAATGGGCTTGCCCTCACACAGGCATCGGTTCGCAATGCACTGTTCGCCGAGATGGGCGACGCCCTCGATGACGTCTACGAGACGGGCCCGATCATCGGCGGCAAGGAGGCGATCGGCGGCGAGGGCGCCAGCATCGTCACCTGTCCGCACGACCGCCGCGAGCGCGTCGGCCTCGTGCACGTGACGACACCCGCGCAGGCGGATGCAGCCATCGCCCGGGCCACGGCCACGGCCCACGAGTGGGACCTGATGGGCGGAGCAAAGCGCGCCGATATTCTCGCAGCCGCTGCCGATCTCTTCGAGCGCGACAAGCCGCGCCTCATGGCCATCATCGGCCGCGAGGCCGGCAAGACGCTGGAGGATGCGCAGGGCGACGTTCGCGAGGCCATCGACTTCCTGCGCTATTACGCGGCCGAGGCGCGACGCAAGTTCGCCGGACCGATGCTCCTTCCCGGTCCGACTGGCGAGCGCAATACGCTCACCCTTCATGGCCGCGGCGTGTTCGCCTGCATCTCGCCGTGGAACTTCCCGCTGGCGATCTTCACCGGCCAGGTCGCCGCCGCGCTCGCCGCCGGCAATGCCGTGCTCGCCAAGCCCGCCGAGCAGACTCCAATAACCGCTTTCATGGCGACCAAGCTGCTGCACGAGGCCGGCGTCCCCGGTGACGTGCTCCACCTTCTCCCCGGCAGTGGTCGCCTCGGTGCGGCGCTGGTGAAGGATGCGCGCGTCAAGGGCATCGCTTTCACTGGCTCGAATGAGACGGCGTGGTCTATCCAGAAGGCGCTCGCCGAGCGCCGCGGCGCCATCGTCCCGTTCATTGCCGAGACGGGCGGCATCAACGCCATGATCGCCGACTCGAGTGCTCTGCCCGAGCAGGTGGTGCGCGATGCCGTGCGCTCCGCGTTCAACAGCGCCGGCCAGCGCTGCTCGGCGGCGCGCGTGCTCTTCCTGCAGCAGGAGACGGCCGACGAGACCATCGACATGCTCGTTGGCGCCATCGAGGCGCTGGAGGTCGGCGATCCGTTCGACTATTCGACCGACATCGGCCCCGTCATCGACGAGGACGCCCAGGACGATCTCGAGGGGCACAAGATCCGCATGCAGCGCGACGGACGCCAGCTCGTCGACCTGCCGCTGCCGGAGGGCTGCCGCGCCGGTAGCTACGTGACGCCCGCAGCCTATGAGATCGATAAGCTCGCCGTCCTCGACCGCGAGGTCTTCGGTCCCATCTTGCACGTCGTGCGCTACAGGCGCGACGCCCTCGACAAGGTTATCGCTGCCATCAATGCCAGCGGTTACGGCCTGACGCTCGGCCTCCACAGTCGCATCGAAGGAGTGGCGGACTATGTCGCCGAGCACGCCCGCGTTGGCAACATCTACGTCAACCGCAACCAGATCGGCGCTGTAGTTGGGGTGCAGCCGTTCGGCGGCGAGGGCCTGTCGGGCACCGGTCCCAAGGCCGGCGGCCCCAACACGCTCTTCGCCTATGCCTCCGAGCGTGTGCGTGCCACCGATGTCACGGCGACTGGCGGCAACCTCGAGCTTCTGACTGCGCCGGCGATTACCCCGCGTTGAAGCAAGACGGGATATTGCGGGCGAGGTCGCCGATCGCCATGCTTAAGGCGGATGGCTGCTTTGGGCTTTCGAGATGATCACGCGCAAGCCTGCCGGAACGACAGTGTCGCCGGCGCCCGCTGAGGGCGAGAAGACCGGCGCAGTCGCGCCCGGCCGCGGAGCCTCCGTGCCGGCGGCGCAGTCCTCCTCGGATGCCGAGGTCGCCGAATTCATTGCCAAGATGCAGGCCGTCACCCCTGCCACGAGCGGCGAGCGCGGCCGCCTGCTGTTCGCCATGGACGCCACCATGAGTCGCGCGCCCACCTGGGACATGGCGCTGAGCCTTCAGGGCGAGATGTTCGCTGCCGTTAAGGAGGTCGGCGGCCTCGATGTACAGCTCATCTATTTCCGCGGCACCGACGAGTGCCGTGCCTCGAAGTGGGTCTCGGACCCTGACGCCCTCGCACGGTTGATGCGCTCCGTCGCCTGCGAGGGTGGCCTGACCCAGATCGGCAAGGTGCTCGGCCACGCACTCGAGGAAACCGGCAGGCGCCGGATCAACGCCGTCGTCTACGTTGGCGACAGCATGGAGGAGGATGTCGACCGCTTGTGCGCGCGTGCCGGCGAGCTGGCCCTTCTCGGCGTGCCCGTCTTCGTCTTCCAGGAGGGCGCCGACGAGCTCGCCGCCCGTGCCTTCCGCGAGATTGCACGCATCACCAAAGGTGCATTCTGCCGCTTCGACCGCGGCTCCGCTCGCCAGTTGCGCGACCTGCTGACCGCCGTTGCGACATTCGCCGCCGGAGGGCGCAAAGCGCTTCTGGCGCTCGGTCAGCGAAACGGCGGACCCGGCGCGCGCCTTCTTCTGGAGCAGCTCAATCCCGGAGCTGCTGGCGCCTGATGCTGTATCTCGTCCTCGGCTTGTTCGCGCTCGCGCTGGGGCTCTACGCCCTGCGCGCCTTCTCGCAGGCGAACCCGGCGGATGTCGCGCGCCGGTTACGCATCGGTGGCGGCGTCGTATCGCTGCTCGCCGCGGGCGTGCTCTTCATGCGCGGGTTCGCGGTGCTGGCGATACCACTCGGCATGTTCGGCTCCTGGCTCATCTGGGGGCGGACCACGCCGCCGTGGCTCGGCGGTGGCGGCCGTGCGCGGCGCACGCCGGGGCAATCTTCGCGCATCGTCACCGAGCACCTCGAGATGGAGCTCGACCACGATACCGGCGAGATGCGCGGTCGCGTGCTGAAGGGCATGTTCGCCGGCCGCGATATCGCTAGCCTCAGCCCGACGGACCTGGGGCTCCTCTGGCAGGATTGCCGCCACGTCGACCATCAGTCGGCGCAGCTCGTCGAGGCCTACCTCGACCGCATCCACCCCTCCTGGCGCGAGGACATGGCGCGTGGCGAATCCGACATGAGCCGCGGGCCGGATGGCCGCATGACGGAGGAGGAGGCGCTCGAGATTCTCGGACTGGCGGAGGGCGCCGATGAGGATGCGATCCGCCGCGCCCACCGCGAGCTGATGCTGAAGCTGCACCCTGATCGGGGCGGCTCGACCTATCTCGCCGCCAAGATCAACGAGGCAAAGGACGTCGCACTCGACGCCCTGAAGCGCTGACCATTTTCTGTCATCCCGGAAACCGCGAGCGAGGCGAGCGGTTATCCGGACCCAGCGTAAAGCGCGGCGAAGCATCCAAAGATGAGCTACGCACATTTTGGCTGGGTTCCCGGTCCTCGCTCGCGATGCTCGCTTCGCCCGGGATGACAGAGCGCGAAAACTACTCCGCGCGAACGACGAAGCAGTCGATCTTCATGCTCTTGAGGCGCGAGCACGTCTCGTTCGCGGCGGTCGCATCGAAGCCGCGGAACCGCGCACGGTAGAGCTTGCCGCCCTGCACCGGCACCGCCACCGAGCCGTAGTCGTTGAGCATGCCGCCGGCCTTCTGGCGGACAGCCGACATGCGCCGCTCGGCTTCCGCGGAATCGCCGAAGGCGCCGATCTGGATTTCAAATCCGCCGCGCGCGACGGCGGCGATGCGCGGTGCCGGCGCGGGCACTGGCCGCGAAGCCGGAACCGCGATGGGCTCGGGAGCCGGCGCCACGGCCTGCGCTCGCTCGATGTGCGCCGCCTGCTCCTGCAGCGTCGATGGGCGCAGCGCGCCCGTCTGAGGGACGAAGCGCGGGAAGCCGAAATCGGCGCTGGCGCGCACCGGCTGTCTTGGCGCCGTATCCCCGGCGGAGGCGATTGCGAACTGCGCTTGCGCTGCACTGGGGTCTACGTCGGGGCGCTTGTCGCCGATCCGGACCGAGCGAACCTTGGCGACGGCGATCGTGGCGCCGCGCTCCTGAGCTGGTGGCGGCGGCGCGGCCGCCGCAGGCTCGAATGCCTGAGGTGCAGCGGTTGCCACGCGTGCCGGCGCTTTGGCCGGTTGCGGTTGGGGTGCGCGCGCGACGAGAGCTGGCTTGCGCGTGACGTTGCGCGATGCCTTGGTGAACGCGCTGCTGAGCAGCGACTGCATCCGCACGTTGCGCTCTCGTGCCGTATCGCCGCCGAACACCGCCGCGACGAGGTGCTTGCCGTCGCGCCGCACCGAGGACACGAGGTTGAATCCCGAAGCGCGCGTGTAGCCGGTCTTGATGCCGTCCGTGCCGCTGTAGCGGTTGAGCAGCGTGTTGTGGTTGCGGTACGTCTTGCCGCCGAAGCTGAACGTGCGCGTCGAGAACAGCCGGTAATGCCGCGGGAAGTCGTCCTGCAGCCTCAATCCTAGCGTGACCATGTCGCGCGCCGTCGTCGTCTGCTCGGGATCGGGCAGGCCGGACGCGTTGCGGAATGTGGTCTTCGACATGCCGAGCTCATGCGCCTTTTTCGTCATCAGGCGGGCGAAGTTCGCTTCCGTCCCGCCGATATGCATGGCGAGCGCGATCGCGACATCGTTGGCCGACTTCGTGACGAGGGCCTTGATCGCCTCGATCACGGTGAGCTCCTCGCCGGGCTCGAGGTCGAGCTTGGATGGCGCCGCCGCCGCGCCTTCCTCGGTCATCTTGATCTTGGACGCGTAGTTGAGCCGCCCGAGCTCGATCAGCTCGAAGGTCAGGTACAACGTCATCATCTTGGTCAGAGACGCGGGGTAGACCGGCGCGTCGGCATTTTTGTTGTGCAGGACAGCGCCCGTATTGGCATCGACAACCAGCGATGCAGAGCGCGGCTCGGCGGCTTCGGCGCGCGGGTGCAACGGCAACAAAAGCGTAAACAGGAGGGCGGCGGCGGTGGCAAGCTTCGGCGCCCTGGCCGATCTGTTGGACTTAACTGCGCCGTACATCACCCGACCATCTCACCGTCTGCGCGAAGCCCTACCGACCACTGAAAAGTACGGCCGCAGAACGGGTTACGCTGAACGCTACAAACTCTCTGTCATGCCGGACGGTGCTTCAAGGGAGCATCGTTTTGGGGCCTCTTTGCGGCGCCCCCGAGCCTGCGGCCCCCGATGCAGCGATGATCCCGTCCACCCGCCAAGATACTTCGGCGACGCTTCGGTCGGGTTAATCCGGCAACGGAGGGCCGCTTATATTGCAGCGCAAAAAGAACTTGAAGATTTGTGCGTTGCGGATAAAAATGGGTCCGGGTGAGGGCCTTATCGGGCCGGGGGCACTGCGCACGTTTCGTGAGTATCTCTAGGACACGGATGGCACCATGATTAAGAACTTTGAAGACATGCAAAAGCTCGGTCAGACGAACGTCGACAGCGCCATGAAGATACTCGGCGAGTGGAACAAGAACTGGCAGGCGATTGCTGCGGAAATGAGCGACTACACCAAGCGCTCGTTCGAGGAAGGCACCACCACGCTCGAGAAGCTGATGGCGTCGAAGTCCGTCGAGCAGGCGGTCGAGATCCAGACCAGCTACGCCAAGCGCGCTTACGATGACTATATGCAGCAGGTCTCCAAGATCGGCGGCATGTACGCCTCGATGGCCAAGGAGGCCTACAAGCCGGTCGAGAAACTCCTGCAAAACGGCGCCTGAGCCCGCTTCGCGTAGACAAGTGCGGCATCGACAACCAGGGCTCGGCGCATGCCGGGCCTTTTTTGCGTCCTCTTGGCTCCCCATCATAACGGGTACGGGCCGAGGGGCCGGTGTTCTACGGCAGCGTCCGCCGCCGGAAAACGATCTCTGGACGACGCGCGAGGGCAATTTGCAGCCGCGGGCGTCGTTGCGTATCGTGAAGGTTCAAAAGCGCGCGAGCGCGATGGGAGAAAGCGGGCTGGTGCACATGCACGGCTCCAAGACGGACGCTGGTAAGAATGGCGAACACGTTGGCGCTGGGGCGCCCGGGCCTTGAATGGACGGGAGCCAAGAACGATCCACCTGGACGGGAGCCGCCGAACAAGGATGGCGGCAACGAGGATGGTCGCACCGGCATTGCTACCAAGACAAGGCCGAAGACCAAGAAGCCGAGCCTCTACAAGGTACTGCTGTTGAACGACGACTACACACCGATGGAATTCGTCGTTTTGGTCCTCGAAAAGTACTTCGCCAAGGGACGCGATGAAGCGACGCGCATTATGCTTCATGTGCATCATAAGGGTGTTGGCGTCTGTGGGGTCTACCCATACGAGGTCGCCGAAACGAAGGTAACGCAAGTCATGGATTTTTCACGCCAGAACGGTCATCCTCTTCAGTGCACCATGGAGAAAGAGTAGGTAAACCTTGCCGTCGTTCTCGAAGAGCCTGGAAAGCGCCCTGCATCGCGCCCTGGAAGCCGCCAACGAGCGCAGCCACGAATACGCGACGCTCGAACACCTGTTGCTAGCTCTTCTCGACGATCGAGACGCCGCCGCGGTCATGCGGGCCTGTACCGTTGATCTCGATACGCTGCGCTCGCGCGTCACGAATTACCTCGACAACGATCTGTCCGCCCTCGTCTCCAAGGAGACGACCGAGGCACAGCCGACGACCGGCTTCCAGCGTGTGATTCACCGCGCTGTCGTCCACGTGCAGTCCTCGGGCCGCGAGGAGGTGACCGGCGCCAACGTGCTCGTCGCTATTTTCGCCGAGCGCGAGAGCCACGCCGCGTACTTCCTGCAGGAGCAGGAGATGACGCGCTTTGACGCCGTCCAGTACATCAGCCACGGCATTGCCAAGCGCCCAGGCATGACCGAGCCGCGCCATGTCCGCGGTGTCGACGAGGAGCAGACGGAGGGCGAGGAGCGCAAGCCCGGTCAGGACGCGCTCAACACCTACTGCGTCAACCTCAATCGCAAGGCGCGCGACGGCAAGATCGATCCGCTGATCGGCCGCGAGCAGGAGGTGCTCCGCACCATCCAGGTGCTCTGCCGCCGCCAGAAGAACAACCCGCTGCTCGTCGGTGACCCCGGCGTCGGCAAGACGGCGATCGCCGAGGGTCTTGCGCGCAAGATCATCAAGGGCGAGGTCCCCGAGGTGCTGCAGGATGCCACGATCTTCGCGCTCGACATGGGCGCGCTGCTCGCCGGCACGCGTTATCGCGGCGACTTCGAGGAGCGTTTGAAGGCCGTGATGAAGGAGATCGAGAACTATCCGGGCTCGATCCTCTTCATCGACGAGATCCACACCGTCATCGGTGCCGGCGCCACCTCGGGCGGCGCCATGGACGCCTCGAACCTGTTGAAGCCGGCGTTGCAGTCGGGCAGCGTCCGCTGCATCGGCTCGACGACCTACAAGGAGTATCGTCAGCACTTCGAGAAGGATCGCGCGCTCGTCCGCCGCTTCCAGAAGATCGACGTGAAGGAGCCGACGGTCGAGGACTCGGTCGCGATCCTGAAGGGCCTCAAGCCCTACTTCGAGAGCTTCCACAAGCTGAAGTACACCAACGAGGCCATCCGCACTGCGGTGGAGCTGTCGGCGAAGTACATCCACGACCGCAAGCTGCCCGACAAGGCGATCGACGTGATCGACGAGACGGGCGCCTCGCAGATGCTGGTGCCGGAAGGCAAGCGCAAGAAGAAGATCACAGTGAAGGAGATCGAGGCGACCGTCGCCACCATGGCGCGCATCCCGCCGAAGACCGTCACCAAATCCGACGCCGAGGTTCTCATAAATCTCGAGAAGGATTTAAAGCGCGTCGTCTTCGGGCAGGACAAGGCGATCGAGGCGCTCGCCGCCGCGATCAAGCTGTCGCGCGCCGGACTTCGCGAGCCGGAGAAGCCGATAGGCTGCTACCTGTTCTCGGGTCCCACCGGCGTCGGCAAGACCGAGGTCGCACGCCAGCTCGCCGACCTGATGGGCATCGAGCTGCTGCGCTTCGATATGTCGGAGTACATGGAGAAGCACACCGTGAGCCGCCTCATCGGCGCGCCTCCCGGCTATGTCGGCTTCGACCAGGGCGGCCTCCTGACCGATGGCGTCGACCAGCATCCGCATTGCGTGCTGCTGCTCGACGAGATCGAGAAGGCGCATCCCGATCTGTACAACATCCTTCTGCAGGTCATGGATCACGGCAAGCTCACCGACCACAACGGCAAGCAGGTCGACTTCCGCAACGTCGTGCTCATCATGACGACGAACGCGGGTGCGTCCGATCTTGCCAAGCCGCCGATGGGCTTCTCCAGCGCCAAGCGGACGGGCGACGACACCGAGGCGATCAATCGCATGTTCACGCCCGAGTTCCGCAATCGCCTCGACGCCGTCGTGCCGTTCTCCGGTCTGCCGCCGGAGGTCATCACCAAGGTGGTCGAGAAGTTCATCTTCCAGCTCGAGGCTCAGCTCGCCGACCGCGGCGTTCTGATCGAGCTCGACGAGGAGGCGACTCACTGGCTGGCCGAGAAGGGCTATGACGAGAAGTTCGGCGCCCGTCCGCTCGCCCGCGTCATCCAGGAGTACATCAAGAAGCCGCTCGCCGATGAGCTCCTATTCGGCAAGCTCGAGCACGGCGGCACGGTGAAGGTCGTTGTCGAAGGCCAGGGCGACGATCGCAAGCTCACCTTCGAGTTCCTGGCGCCAGATCCGACCAAGCGTCCCAGGGGCAAGGCCGCCGACGACGAGGAGGATGGCGAGGACGATGATGGCCCGCAGACGGTGCTCGTCGACGCCGTGCCGCGCAAAGCCCTGCCGAGCCCGAAGGAGCGCAAGGAGCGGCCGCCCAAAGCCTCGGGTGGCACCGTTCCCAACGTGCCGCGCCGCAAGGACGAGTAGCTCTCGGCTGAGTGCTGCCACAGGAAAAGCGCCGGAGCATCGCCTCCGGCGCTTTTTTGTTGCGGCGTCTCGCCGAGCCTACTGCGACCGAAGATCGACGACGGTCTCGCGCCATTCGCGGCTCATGCGTCCTTGCCGGAAGGCGTCGAGGAACAGCGCGCGCATGTATGGCAGGTCGAACGCGGACTGCTGCGTCTGGATGTTCATGTGCGCCCGCGGCGAGGCGATGAGCACCGGCCTGTGCCTCTGATGCGCGGCACGGAACAAATCGTGCGCCGGCAGCAGCCAAAGATCTGCGGGTACGGCGCTGCGCTCGTCGCCGTACACCGACCCATACGCTTGCGCTTCGTCGGCGAACAATACGCCGTTGTGAATGAGATACGTCGGCGCCTCTGGCGTCCTGAGGCTGGGCGTCGACAGAAAGGCCTCGCCCGCGCCGATGCGGCGTAGCGCAGGGTTGCGCGTCGCCGTAACGCCGGCTTTCACCGGTGTCGTCTGCGGGTCGACGAACGTCGTTAGGTCGACGGACGCGCGCAGGATCGTGCCGATCAGCTCCCCAGCATCGGCCTGGCCGCTGGCGGCGATGGCGCCGATATCCCATACCGTCTCGCGCCGCGCCGCCGATCCGGGCAGCGCGACGAGAAGCCGTGCGCCGGCTTCGTGGCGGCGAGCGATCTGCGCCATGGCGCCGCCGTCGAGATAGGCGATGGCGCGCGCGGCCATCTCCTCGAGGCTCGCCGCATCGCAGGCGAAGATGTCGGCGATGGCGCCGTCGCCGTCCCGGCCGATGAAGGCGAACGGAGCCAGGAGCGCGCTCATGCCGACCGCGGTGACTACCGAGAACGCCGGCCGCTTGCCGGTCTCGCCCCAGCCGACGATCAGGCCGGCGCTGTAGGCGGTCTTGAGCCGTCCATCGGACAGCGCGAGCATCGCCGGCGTTCCGCTCATGCCCCGCCCGGCGGCGACGTTCGCCTCGTTCTGGGCGACGATGACGGCTTCCTCGACTGTCCGCGCCTGCGGTGGACGCCAGCACATGCCGCCCGGATGCGCTTCCGCGATTGGCGCAGCGAGAATGGCGGCGAGAACCAGAAGCCCGGCGCCTATTCTCATCGCTAGCTCTCCCCGACCCATTGAGGTGCATTCCGCGACCGGGTGCCGTATCGGCGGATTGCACTTCTGATGCGCGCGTACGGCCACAAATGGGCACATTGATGTCGTGACCACCCGATCCTGCCAGGGGCAGCCGGCGCGAAACTCATGATTCGCAATGGGCCGTCGGGGTGCGTAAAGTCGCCGCAAAAGAACACACCGGGGGAAACACATGGCCATCGCAGAGGCGGAATCCATTTCCGCGTCGAAGAGGGGGATCACATCGGAGGAGCGGCGCGTCATCTTCGCCTCCTCCCTCGGCACTGTCTTCGAGTGGTACGACTTCTACCTCTACGCGACCCTGGCGCCGTTTTTCGCTGCGCTGTTCTTCCCGCCCGGCAACGACACAGCGGCGTTGCTCTCCGCCTTCGCGACCTACGCCGCCGGTTTCATCGTCCGCCCCTTTGGTGCCATCGTCTTCGGCCGCATCGGCGATCTCGTCGGCCGCAAGTACACCTTCCTCGTCACCATCCTGGTGATGGGCATCTCCACCTTCGCGGTCGGGCTGCTGCCGACGTTTTCCGATTCAACCATTCTTGGCTACGCAGTACCGGGCATCGGCTGGGCGGCACCGGTGCTGCTCGTCACCTTGCGCCTGATGCAGGGCCTCGCCCTCGGCGGCGAGTATGGCGGTGCCGCGACCTATGTCGCCGAGCATGCGCGTCCCGGCAAGCGCGGCTTCGCCACCTCGTGGATCCAGACCACAGCGACGCTCGGCTTCTTCCTCGCGCTGCTCGTCATCGGGCTCTGCCGCTTCTATTTCTTCGATTCCGCGACCTTCGCCGAGTGGGGCTGGCGCGTCGCCTTCCTCGTCTCGCTCGCGCTGCTCGTCTTCTCCGTCTACATCCGGCTGAAGCTGCAGGAGAGCCCGGTATTCACGCAGATGAAGGAGGAGGGCAGGGGCTCGAAGTCGCCCATCATTGACAGCTTCTTCCGCTACCCGAACAACAAGTACGTGCTGCTGGCGTTGCTCGGCGCCACCGCCGGCCAGGGCGTCGTCTGGTACACGGGCCAGTTCTATGCGCTGTTCTTCCTCACCATCACCGCGAAGGTCGATCCGCTCTATGCCTATGCGCTGATTGCGGCTTCGCTGGTCATCGGCACGCCGTTCTTCATCCTTTTCGGCTGGCTCAGCGACAAGATCGGCCGCCTGAAGATCATCCTCGCCGGCTGTCTCATCGCCGCGCTCACGTACTTCCCGCTCTTCGCGCTCTTGGCGAAGGCCGCCAATCCCGATCTCGTCGCCTTCCAGGAGAGGACGCAGCTCGCGCTCACCGTCGACCCCGCGCAGTGCGACTTCCACATCTTCGTCGGCCCATGGTCGAAGTTCTCCGAGTGCGACAAGGCCAAGGACCACATCAGCAAGCTCGGCCTGTCGTTCGAGACCAACGAGGGCGGAGCCGGTTCGCCGGTGGTGCTCGCCGTCAACGGCGCCGAGGTGCAGCCGTTCTCGCCCGACGCCTACAACGAGGCGCTTCTCTCCGCCGGGTATCCGAACCTCAAGAAGGAGGAGAAGGACGGCAAGACTGTCTTCACGCCGCTGCAGGCCGACCCCGAGAAGATCGCCTGGCCGCTCGTGCTCGCCATCCTCGTCGTGTTCTTGATGTACGTCGCAATGGTCTATGGGCCGATCGCCGCCTATCTCGTCGAGCTGTTCCCGACGAATATTCGCTACACGTCGATGTCGCTGCCCTATCACATCGGCAACGGTTGGTTCGGCGGCATGCTCCCGCTGCTCGCCACCGCCATCGTCGCCTGGGCCGGCAACATCTACGCCGGCCTCTGGTACCCGATCGTCGTGGCGCTGGGCACGTTCGTCATCGGCCTTCTCTTCCTGCGTGAGACCAAGGACAGGGACATCACCGCCATCTGAGGCTTTAGAAGCATCTGCAAGCAAAAGCACCCGTCGCCGATGGCGGGTTCTTTACCTCATTGCGCGATGATTGTTGCCCTTCGTGCAACCCCGCCGTGCGCATGGCGTTGCCGGGCATGAGCATAGGGAGCCTCACATGCGGAACACGCTGAAAATTGCCGGCCTCGCGCTCATCGCGGCGTGCGCCGGCTCGCTCGCCCCGTCAGCCGTCATTCCCGCCGAGGCGGGAGGCTGGCACCGCTGGGACGGCTACGACGCGCCCCGGTACTACAGCCGCCGCGCCTATCGCGCGCCGCGCTACGGCAACCTGCGCTACTACAACAGCCCGCGCGCCTACCGCAGCGCCTGCTCCTACGGCGACTGCGCATGCTTGCGCGGCATGGCGCTGCGGACCGGCAACCCGACCTGGTGGGACAAGTACCAGGCCTGCAGCGGCAACTGATAGACGCGCTACTTCAGCGCCGCGCGGATCCTCTCGGCGTGTGCGGCGAGCACGTCCGCCTTCTCCATCTCGCGGGCATGCGGCATCAGCGGCACGCCCTCGTGCCGCGGGATCACGTGGAAATGCAGGTGGAACACCGTCTGTCCGCTCGCCGGCTCGTTGAACTGCACGACCGTGACGCCGTCCGCCGCGAACGCCTCCTTCACAGCGCGTGCCGTCCGCTGCACCACGGGCATGACCTTCGCCAGCACCGCGGGGTCGGCGTCGAGCAGATTGCGCGAGGGCGCCTTCGGCACGATCAGCGTATGGCCCGGTGCCTGCGGCATGGCATCCATGAACACCAGCGCGTCGGCGTCCTCGTAGACCTTGTGCGAGGGAATTTCGCCGCGCAGGATTTTGGCGAACACGTTATTGGCGTCGTAGGACATGCGAGCCTCCCGGCTGTTTCGGCCTGTTAAAGGCATCGCCGCACGCCCCGTCAAGCCGGCGCTTCTACGATGGATCGCCTCTTCGATAAGGCGCGTACGCCTCGAGATCGGCAATGGCCTCGGCCACTGCCGCACGCTCGCTCTCGAGATAGCGCGCCACCGCCCGTCGAAAACCGGGATCGGCGATGTAATGCGCCGAGTAGGTCGGTGTCGGCAGGTAGCCGCGCGCAAGCTTGTGTTCGCCCTGCGCCCCGGCCTCGACCCGCGCCAGGCGATGCGCGATCGCGTAATCGATGGCCTGGTAGTAGCAGAGCTCGAAATGAAGGCACGGGTGATGCTCGGTCGAGCCCCAGTAGCGCCCGTAAAGGCAGTCGCCGCCGATAAGGTTCAAGGCGCCCGCGACATAGCGCTGGCCGCGCCGTGCCATGATGAGCAGGCACCGGTCGGCCATCGCCTCTCCGAGCAGCGAGAAGAAGCGGCGATTGAGATAGGGGCGCCCCCACTTGCGGCTGCCGGTATCCATGTAGAACTGAAAGAACGCATCCCAGTGCCGTTCCGCGATGTCGGACCCGCTGAGGTGCTCGATGACGAGCTCGCCGCTCAGCGCCTCGGCGCGCTCTTTGCGTACCGCCTTGCGTTTGCGCGAGGCGAGCGAGGCGAGGAAGTCCTCGAATGACGAATACCCGGCATTGCTCCAGTGGAACTGCTGGTCGGTGCGCTTGAGATATCCTTGCGCACCGAGCGATTGCCATTCGCCCTCGGTGAGGAAGGTAGCGTGCACCGACGACGCCTCGATTCGCTCCGCGAGCTGCACCGCCGCCGCAGCCAGGAGACGCTCGTAGTGATCTGCCTTGGGACCAGGGCGCGCCAGCAGCCGCCGCCCTGGAACCGGAGAGAACGGCACCGCGATCTGCAGCTTGGGATAGTAGCTTCCGCCCGCCTGCTCGTAGGCTGCAGCCCAGGAATGGTCGAAGACGTATTCGCCCCTGCT
This sequence comes from Pseudomonadota bacterium, assembly GCA_023405815.1. GTDB lineage: Bacteria > Pseudomonadota > Alphaproteobacteria > Rhizobiales > Hyphomicrobiaceae > Hyphomicrobium_A. Next base: position 71,290 of record JAEXXM010000026.1, read on the forward strand.
GTCGAGCTTCGCATAGCACGGCGCGCAGGAGGCGACCTCCCCGGCTTCATCCGCGATCATAAGATGCTGCGGGATCCAACCCGTGCGCGCTTCGCCCACGCATCCGGAATCCTCCAGCGCCTTCAGGAACGCATGCGAGATGAACGGATTGAAGACGGCAACCTCGGGATTGGCGCACGCATCCCACGCCGCGGCGGGAATGTCGGCAATATGCGCGGCGATCCTCGCGACTGCAGTGCGCTCTTCGCCGGGCTCAACGCTCATTGCACTCGCTTGCCTCTACCAACGCGCAACCGCGCGTCAGGGTTCGTATCCTTCGAATATCGGTGCGTCTGCCCATCGGGCTGCGGTAGCGCGCTGCTCCTCCGTGCGCACGGTCCAGGCGAACAGCGGCAATCCCAGGACCTCGCGCGTGAATCTCGTGACCGGAGTTGGCAACGCGTTGATGTCGTAGGCGTAGAAATCGGGCTGCGCCGGCCCCGATTCAAGCAGGTGCGTCAGGCTGTAGGCGCGCTCCGGCCCGAGCTTGTCGCGCCACCAGCAGTCGGCGAGGAATTGCCCCGACACGATGCCGCGCGGAATGCCGGGAGCTAGGCCGCGAATTGCCGTCATCACCGCCGGGTCGAATGACATCAGCGCGATCGGGCCTTTGTATGCGAGCGCGACCGTCGCGATCGCCTTGAGGAAGCGCGCATCGGGCTCTTCCCACTCGCTCTTGATCTCGACCAGCAGCGGCACCCGCCCTGCGACGAGCGCGGCGAGCTCGGCGAGGTCGATCATGCTGCTGCTGGCATTCTTGTAGCGCAGGCCTTTGAGCCCCGACGCGGGGTGCTTCGCGATGGGGCCGTCCGCCTCGATCAGGCGATCGAGGGTGAGGTCGTGGAACACCATCGGCGTGCCGCACGCGGCAGGACGCACGTCGCACTCGATGCCGTAGCTGCGTGCGATCGCCGCCTCGAACGCCGGCACGGTATTCTCGATGATGCCCTTCGCGGCATCGTGCAGGCCGCGATGCGCAATCGGCTTCATGAAGGCAGCACGATCGCGCATCTTTGTGCCTCAGCCTGCGACGAGGATCACGGCGTCGACCTCGACCGCACAGCCGAGCGGCAGGCTCGACACGCCGACCGCGACCCGCGTGTGGCGCCCCTTGTCGCCCAGCACCTCCACCATGAGGTCCGAGGCACCATTCAGCACCTGCGGGTGGTCGGTGAACTCGGGCGCCGCATTGACATAGCCCGTGAGCCGCACCAATTGGCCGATGCGGTCGAGGCTGCCGAGGGCGGCCCGCGCCTGCGCGAGGATGTTGAGGGCGCACAACCTCGCCGCTTGCCGGCCCTCCTCGACCGTTAACCCGCCGCCGAGCCGCCCCTTGGCGATGCCCCCATCGGCCGCCTTGGAGATCTGCCCCGAGATGAACAACAGATTGCCCGCGAGGCTGGATGGGACATAGTTGGCCACGGGATTGGGGGCGTCAGGCAAGGCGATACCAAGCGTCGCAAGCCGCGCCTCGACATTATCCGTCATGCTAAGGTCCCTCCGCTGTGCCGGCCCTGGGCCGGCTCCGTCGGCAGCCTTTTTGACCGCGCCATCGCGACTTGGCAATGGTGGTGCGCGCCCTGGTATTCCGGGGCTTAACTTGTCCGCGATAGGCTCCGGCGCGGAATGACCGAGAGGAAGAATGCGTCAATTGTCGAAGGTTCTGGTTGCCGCGGCAATAGGGGCGGGGCTGCTGGCCGTGCCCGTCCAAACCTCCAGCGCGCAGGTGGCCGGGGGAGCCGTGCAGTTTCGCCCCCACCGGGCCGTCTATGACATCACCTTCGACCATGCGACGCCGGGGTCCGGCGTCGCCGACATGAGCGGTCGCATGGTCTACGAGATGACCGGCACAAACTGCGGGGAATACGCGCAGAACATGCGCTTCGTCACCCGCATGACCAATCAGGACGGCGTCGCGCAAGTGAACGACCTGAGGACCTCCAGCTTCGAGGAGATCGCCACCCATCGCCTGCGGTTCTCGTCCAGCCAGTACGAGAACCAGAAGCTGGCGGAGGCGTCTCAGGGCACTGCCGCGCCCGGCAACGGCGCCTCGTTCACTGAGGTCAAGCTGACCAAGCCCGCCAAGAAGACGGTCAAGCTGCCGTCCGACATCTACTTTCCGATCCAGCACTCGATCGCGTTGGTCGAGGCGGCTCGCGCCGGCCAGAGCCTGTTCACGGCCAACCTCTACGACGGGTCCGACAAGGGCGAGAAATTCTACGAAACGAGCGCTGTCATCGGTCCGCGCGCGGCCCCGGGCAGCATCAAGGTGGGCGCCAGGCTGACGAACGGGGACCAACTCGAGGCGCTTTCTTCCTGGCCGATCGCCATCGGCTACTTCGAGCCCGGACCAACGAGGCTCGATGCTCTGCCGACCTACGAGCTGTCGTTCCGATTCTATGAGAACGGCGTCTCTTCGCGCCTCTACATCGACTATGGCGACTTCGCCATTCGCGGCGAGCTGAAAGAACTGACCTTCCTCGAGGAGGGAAAGTGCGCCGCCCAGCCCGCCAACGCCCCGACGCCGGCCCCTAGACGCTGATCTCCGGGTCTCCGATCTCGCCGGCCATTTTCGCCAGCTCCCTTTCCGCAGGGCCGATGTCGGTTGGCGGTATGCCGTCCGCAGCGCAGAAGACGAGCAGCAGGCTTTCGTCCTGCAGCAGGTAGTCGAGCACGGCAGCCAGCATGTGCGGAGAGCGCGATTCGGCCCGAAGCTGCGCCGGGCCGACGCCGGTCACGGCCAGGAACCTCACCAGCCGATCGCTGTCGCTGGCGAGGAACAGCAATGCGGAAACGCCGATCGATTCGGCCCGGTCTGTATTCATTCGCCTCAACCCTCAATTCACCTAAACTTTGAAAGGCATGGCTTGGAGCGTCCCGAACGGGGGCGTGTGCCGATTCATTAACTGTTGGTTACGCCTTCCTAAGCACACTCGCACCCGTTCGAGCCCGAAGAATCGGTGCAAAACGAGGGCGGGGAATGCAGGCTGCATCATCATGAACATTCAGGAGACCAGCACAGCCGGACCGCGTGGACTGGTGCCGCGCGCGAGCGGCCAGACGGTCCTGATCGTGGAGGACAACGAGCTCAATATGAAGCTCTTCCACGACATCCTTGCAGCGCACGGCTATGCGACGATCCAGACTCGCAACGGCCTCGAAGCCCTGGAGCTGGCCCGGCTGCATCACCCTGCGCTTATCCTCATGGATATTCAGCTCCCGGAGATATCGGGTCTCGAGGTCACCAAGTGGCTCAAGGAGGACGACGAGCTGCGCCACATCCCCGTTATCGCCATCACGGCGTTTGCCATGAAGGGCGACGAGGAGAGGATTCGCTCCGGCGGCTGCGAGGCCTATATTTCGAAGCCCATTTCCGTCGGCAATTTTCTCGAGACCGTACAGCGCTTCGTCGGTGAGCCGCGCTCCAAACAGTAACCTGCGCTGAGTAGTGGCGAAAAATGACCGCTCGAGTACTTGTAGTCGACGATATCCCTGCGAACGTGAAACTTCTCGAAGCTCGGCTGTCGGCCGAGTATTTCGACGTGCTGACGGCCGGATCGGGTCAGGCGGCAATCGAGGTATGCGAGCGCGAGCGCGTCGACGTCGTGCTGCTCGACGTCATGATGCCGGGCATGGACGGTTTCGAGACTTGCCGGCGCATCAAGTCCAACCCCAAGACGCATCACATTCCGGTCGTGCTCGTGACGGCGCTCGACCAGACCTCGGACAAGGTGCGCGGACTCGAAGGTGGCGCCGACGACTTCCTGACCAAGCCAGTCGACGAAATCGCGCTTATCACGCGCGTCAGAAACCTTGCTCGATTGAAGACGCTGACCGACGAGATGCTGATGCGCGCTCTCACCGGCCGGCAGATGGGCATCAGCGAGGATGCCGCCGTTCTCAGAGCCTTGTCGGAGGAGCGCGGCCGCATCCTGATCGTCGACGATGATGCGCGCTCGGCTGCGCGCCTCGCCGGTTGGCTGTCGACCGTGCACGAGACGGTCGTGGCTGCCGATCCGCAATTGGCGCTTGGCGAGATGGCACGGCAGGAGTTCGATCTCCTTGTCGTCAGCCTGACGTTGTCGGGGGCCGACGGCCTGCGGCTCTGCTCGCAGACACGCTCGACCGACCGCACGCGGCACCTGCCTATCATCGTGCTCGTCGAGCCGGGTAATGAGGCGCGCCTACTGCGCGCTCTCGACATGGGCGTCAACGACTACATCATGCGCCCCGTCGACGAGAACGAGCTGCTGGCGCGCGCGAGGACTCAGGTCAAGCGCAAGCGCTATTCCGATCACCTCCGCAACCGCCTCGAGGAGAGCATCGAGGCGTCCGTGATCGACCCGCTCACCGGGCTGCACAACCGGCGTTACATGGAAACGCACCTCTTGACGCTCGTCGAGGAGGCCCGCCGCAGTGGACGCTCGTTGTCGGTTCTGCTCGCCGACATCGACCATTTCAAGAAGGTCAACGATACCTACGGGCACGATGCAGGCGATGCGGTGCTGCGCGAGTTCTCCACTCGTTTCCGGCGTAATACGCGTGGCATCGACCTCGCATGCCGCTACGGCGGCGAGGAGTTCCTCATCATCATGCCGGACACGCCCCTGGCACGCGCCTACCAGATCGGCGAGCGGCTGCGTGCATCGATCGCCGCCGACGCATTTCCTCTGCGGCCGGGTCTCGGAATCCACCTCACGGCGAGCGTCGGGTTGGCAACACTCGAGCGCGAGCAAGACACACCGGAGTCGGTCTTCCGCCGCGCCGATAGTGCTCTCTTCGACGCCAAGCGACGTGGCCGCAATCAGGTGGCCGCCAACGCTGCCTGATAAGGTATTGGAATTTAAGGGCAGTGCTGGCGCCCTTGGTCCACGGGTTTATGCCTGGGGGACAACTGCCATCTGCAACCCACAGCCGTTAGGCAATTTTATGGAAGTTGGGATTCGCGTGCTGTATTGACCACAGTCAAAGCATAACTTGCGTTAACCAGAGTCCTCTGTCAGATTACAAACCTATGAGGGGGTCGATAAATATTAGGTTGTGGGGCGATGGTCGTTTGCGCCGCGCCCCGCAAGCAACTTGGTTTCCGCACTATCAGGTCCGCCGCATTTCCTGATAGGGCGGGAAAATCGTGGCTTGGTCTCAGCGGCTAGAGTGGCCTCCTCGTTGAAGCCGCATCCGGACCAGCCACGGCACCAGGCGGGGAGTCAACGCCCTCTTTGACAAACCATCTGGTTACTAGACCAGGGTCCGTGGCTTTCTCGGACTAACTACCCCGCTGCCGGGTTGAGTTGCGGGCCCTGGTCAAGTCATCCGACCAATTTCCGCGTTAGCCATTCGGACTTGTGCCCCACGGCTCGCTGCCGCCGGTGTTTTGCGCTTGATCGAGTCCGTTGAGGCCCATGGCCTCGACGCTTACTTGATCTTCGTTTCCTTGAATTCGACGTGCTTCTTGGCGACCGGGTCGTACTTCTTGAACACCAGCTTCTCGGTGCTCGTGCGCGGGTTCTTCTTCGTCACGTAAAAGAACCCCGTGCCGGCGGTCGAAAGCAGCTTGATCTTCTGCGTTACGGGCTTGGCCATGATCGGGGAAACCTTCGGGGACCTGAAAACTGTCTGCTGGCTCGCAGCGAGCGCGCACCATAGCCAGAGCGGCTTTCCTGTCAAGCAATGCCCGCCCCGCAGGCGACAAATACACTCACGGAACCTCGTTCACGGGCCTTGGCTCAGGCGCAGGAGCTGCCGGATCGAGTGCATCCTTCCCGCCGAAGCCATGCATCCTTAGCGCCCACTGCAGGCCGACGAGTGCGCCTTTGACCCGCGGCAGCAGCCAAAGCGACATGCCGATTGTCAGCGGGAACCACATGAGGATGTGAAGCCAATAGTTGGGATGGAAGTAGTCCTCGACCATCATCACGCCGGCGACGATGAAGTGGCAGACGATGATCATCGTGAAGTAGGGCGGGGCATCGTCCGCGCGGTGATGATGCAGCTCCTCACCGCACTTCGGGCACGTCGCGGCGACCTTCAGGTAGCTGGTAAAGAGCCTGCCGTCGCCGCACGCCGGGCATTTCTGCCCAGCCCCGCGCCGCATCGCCTGCACGATGTCGCGCTTGGGCTCCTCGACGAATGTCGTCGGTTCCTCTGACATAGTTCCTCCGGCCTTGAGCTGGGCCAGCGTTGCGCGCCGGGCCTTCCGGGTCAAGTTAAGCGCGGCACACGATGATTGCAGCTAGCGCCGGCGTCCGCGCCAGCGCTTGTCCCGCAGCTTGCCGACCGCGCCCGCATGCGGTGCAGCAATGCGTCCTTTACTACCCTCCGACAGCATCTCGAAGCGCAATGCGCCCGCCGATGGCACGGCCTCGACGAGACGGACCTCGACGGTGTCGCCGAGCCTGAAGGTCTCACCCGTACGCTTGCCGATGAGAGCGTGGTGGGTCTCGACGTGATTGTAGAAATCGTTGGTGAGCGACGACACCGGCACGAATCCGTCGGCACCAGTATCTTTCAGGCGCACGAACAGCCCCGACCGCGTGACCCCCGCAATGCGTCCGACGAACTTCGCGCCGATCCGATCTGCAAGATGCGCCGCTATGAGCCGATCCACCGTCTCGCGCTCGGCGCTCATCGCTCGCCGCTCCGCATCCGAGATCTGCTGCGAGACCTCGCGCAGCCGCCCGATCTCGAACTCCTCGAGTCCGCCTTCGCCGAGCCGCATCGCCTTCACCAGCGCCCGATGCACGACGAGATCGGCATAGCGCCGGATCGGCGAGGTGAAATGCGCATAGCGCCGCAGGTTCAATCCGAAGTGGCCGATATTGTCGATGTTGTATTCGGCCTGGCTCTGGCTGCGCAGCACCACCTCGTTGACGAGATCGGCGACAGGCAGCTCCTTCGCGCGCTGAAGGATGCCATTGAAGTGACCCGGCTTCAGCGCCGATGCCTGCGGCACCTTCATGCCGAGCGTATCGAGGAAGTCGCGCAAGCTCGAAAGCTTCTCCTTCGAAGGCTGGTCGTGGATGCGGTAGACGACCGGGGTCTTCTTGTGCTCGAGCTGCTCGGCAGCGGCGACATTCGCCTGGATCATGAACTCTTCGATCAGCCGATGCGCGGTGAGCCGCTCCGGCGTGACGACGTCCTTCACCCGCCCCTTCTCGTCGACCAGGATTTTGCGCTCTGGCAGGTCGAGATCGAGCGGCGCGCGCCTGTCGCGCGCTTCCGCGAGCACGCCGTACGCGGTCCATAGGGGTCGCAGCACGCGTTCCAGCAATGGCCCGGCTTTGTCCGAAGGCCGACCGTCTATCGCCGCCTGCGCCTCCTGGTAGCTGAGCTTCGCGGCCGAGCGCATCATCGCGCGCATGAACGTGTGCGAGCGCTTGTTGCCGTCCTTGTCGAACACCATGCGCACGGCGAGGCAGGCGCGGTTCTCTCCCTCGCGCAGCGAGCACAGGTTGTTCGAGATGCGCTCGGGCAGCATCGGCACGACGCGATCGGGGAAGTAAACCGAGTTGCCGCGCAGCTGCGCCTCACGGTCGAGCTTCGAGCCGGGCCGCACGAAGTGCGACACGTCGGCGATGGCGACCAGGACGATCCAGCCGCCGGAGTTCGCCGGATCGGTATCGGGCTCCGCGTAGACGGCGTCGTCGTGGTCGCGCGCGTCGGGCGGGTCGATGGTGACGAGCGGAACTTCGCGCAGATCGGTGCGGCCGGAAAGCGTCGGCTCCTTCAGCGCCTCGGACTCGGTGATGACGCTCTCGGGGAAGTCGTCGGGAATGCCGTGGGCGTGCACGGCGATGAGGCTGATCTGGCGCTGGTCGTCGGGGTTGCCGAGCGATTCCAGGATGCGCGCCTGCGGCACGTGCATGCGCCCCTTCTTGGCGAGGTCGAAGCGAACGAGGTCGCCGTCCTTGGCATTGCCCTCATCGCCGCTGCGGATAGACCACGAGCGCAATTGCTTGCGATCGATCGGCTCGATCGTGCCTCCGCCCTTCTTGTGCGCGCGATAGATGCCGATGAGACGCCGCTTCTCGCGCGGCAGCCGCTTGATGGGCGACGCCTCGAAGCGATAGCCCTCGACGTCGGCGTCCTCGAGCTCGCTGATGCGCGCTAAGATGCGGTCGCCGACGCCGATGCCGGCTTCGATATCGACCTCCGGACCGCGCGCCGACCGCACCGGCAGCAGCACCTCCGGGCGCTCACCTTCCTCTTCCCATACGACCGGCTTGGCGATGAGGTCGCCGTCGTCGTCGCGTCCGGTAACCTCGAGCACCGTGACCGACGGCAGGCTGCCTTTCTTCTGCAGCCGCTTGCGCGCCCCGGAAAGAATTCCGTCCTCGGTCATGCCGGCGAGCAGCCGGTTGAGGTCGAGCCGCTCCGCGCCCTTGATGCCGAACGCGCGCGCGATCTCGCGCTTGCCCACTCTGCCGGGTGACGACTTGATGAACTCGAGGATCTCGTCCCTACCGGGAAGACCGTCGCGCTTCTTCGGGCCGCTCGTCTTGGGCTTTGGCTTGCGCGACATATCAGCGTGCCCGGCGAGGGATCATCTGCGCCCTACGTCTCCGCGTCGGCGGTCTCAGCCTTCGACTTCGCCGAGCGTCCTTTCGAAGCCTTGGAGGCCTTTGCCCCCTTCGCAGTCGGTTTCTCCGCACCAGCCTTGGCCACCTTGCCACCTTTCGCCGAGGCCTTGTCGTCGGAGGCGGCTTTGCGCACAGGCTTCTTTTTCTTCGACGGACCCTTGGCCGCGCGCGCCGCGATCAGCTCGACGGCCTCGGCGACGGTGAGCGTCGCCGGGTCCTTGCCGTTGGGGATCGTCGCGTTGACGTCGCCATGCTTGACGTAGGGACCATAGCGGCCCGACAGCACTTCGATCTTGCCGCCGCCGTCCGGATGCTCCCCGAGCTCTTTGAGCACTGTCGGCTTTGCGCGCTGGAAGCGACTCTTGGCACCCGCAGCTTTCTCCGCCAGCAGCGTCACGGCGCGGTTGAGGCCGACCGAGAATACGTCCTCGATGCTCTCGACGTTGGCATACATACCGTCATGCAGAATGAACGGTCCATAGCGACCGAGGCCTGCCGTGATCGGCTTGCCCGTTTCCGGATGCAGGCCGACCTCGCGTGGCAACGACAGAAGCTTTAGCGCCAATTCGAGATCGACCGACGCGGCATCGACGCCCTTGGGAATGCTCGAGCGCTTCGGCTTCTCGTCGTCGGAGCCCTCGCCGAGCTGCAGATAGGGGCCGAACCGGCCGCTGCGCAGCGTAACCGCGAGCCCGGTGTCGGGATCATAACCGAGCAGCTTGCCGTCGGGGCCAGCGGCCTCGGTGTCACCGCTTCCGTTCACGTCGCTCAATTGGCGCGTATAGCGGCACTCGGGGTAGTTGCCGCAGCCGATGAAGGCGCCGTACTTGCCCGAGATCTTGAGGCTGAGGCGACCCGTCTTGCACGACGGGCACGAGCGCGGATCAGAGCCGTCCTCGCGCGCCGGGAAGATGTGCGGGCCCAGGATTTCGTTCAGCGCTTCGAGCACCTCGCCGACGCGCAGGTCCTTGGTGTCGTCGACGGCGCCGGTGAACTCCTTCCAGAAGTCGCGCAAGACGTCCTTCCATTGCAGCTTGCCGTCGGAGATCAGGTCGAGCTTGTCCTCGAGATCGGCGGTGAAGTCGTATTCGACATAGCGCTTGAAGAACCCCTCGAGGAACGCGGTTACGAGCCGCCCCTTGTCCTCTGGGACGAGGCGCTTCTTGTCGACGCGCACGTACTGGCGCTCCTGCAGCACCGCGAGCGTGGACGCGTATGTCGACGGGCGCCCGATGCCGAGCTCCTCCAGCTTCTTGACCAGCGTCGCCTCGGAGTAGCGCGGCGGCGGCTGCGTGAAGTGCTGCTCCGCCTCTATTCCACGGTCGGTGACCTTGTCGCCCTTGTCGAGCACCGGCAGCCGGCGGCTCGAATCGTCCTCGTCGGGAGTGACGTCGTCCTTGCCCTTGCTCGCATGCAGGCGCTCGTCGCGGCCCTCCTCGTACACCTTTAGGAAGCCTTCAAACTGGATGACCGAGCCCGTCGCGCGCAGCGTGTAGGTCTTCCCGTCGCGCCCCTTCACCTCGATGTCGGCGGTCGTCTGCTCGACCTCGGCCGAGGCCATCTGGCTCGCGACCGCGCGCTTCCACACGAGCTCGTAGAGGCGCGCCTGGTCCTTGTCCAAATACTTCGCGACGTCGGACGGCTTGCGGGTGACGTCGGTCGGCCGGATGGCCTCGTGCGCCTCCTGCGCGTTCTTCGCCTTCGTCTTGTACTCGCGGATGAACGGCGCGACGTAGCGCTGCGAGTACTCGCGCGCGATCATCCCGCGGATGGCGTTGATCGCCTCCGGCACGATCGTGACGCCGTCGGTACGCATATATGTGATGAGGCCGACCGTCTCGCCGCCGATGTCGACGCCCTCGTAGAGGCGCTGGGCAACCTGCATCGTGTGCTTGGCGGAAAATCCGAGCTTGCGCGACGCGTCCATCTGCAGCGTCGAGGTGGCGAACGGCGGCCACGGGTTGCGCTTCACGCCCTTCTTCTCGGTCGAGACGACGCGGAAGTCGCCCTTCTCGATCGCCGCCTTGATGGCGTTGGCGTGCTCGCCGGTCTTGATATCGAGCTTCTTCAGCGTCACGCCGTCGATGGCGTTGAGGCGCGCGGCGAACTCCTCGCCCTTAGCCGTGGCGAGCGTCGCATCGATGGTCCAGTACTCGTCGGTCTTGAACACCTCGATCTCGCGCTCGCGGTCGCACACGAGCCGCAACGCCACGGACTGTACGCGGCCAGCCGAACGCGCGCCGGGCAGCTTGCGCCACAGCACCGGCGACAGCGTGAAGCCGACGAGATAGTCGAGGGCACGACGGGCGAGGTATGCGGAGACGAGCGGGGCGTCGATCTTCCGCGGCTCGGAAAGGGCGGTGAGGATCGCCTGCTTGGTTACGGCGTTGAAGGCGACGCGCTCGACCTCGATGTCCTTCTTGAGGGCCTTCTTCTGCTCGAGGATCTGCAGGATGTGCCAGGAGATGGCCTCGCCTTCGCGATCAGGGTCGGTGGCGAGGATCAGCTTGTCGGCCTTTTTGACCGCGTCCGATATTTCCTTCATAATTTTCTGGGACTTAGGGTCTACGTCCCAGTGCATCTCGAAGTCTTTGTCGGGCTCGACAGAGCCATTCTTGGCCGGCAGGTCGCGCACGTGGCCGAATGAGGCAATCACCTTGTAGCCGCTGCCCAGGTACTTGTTGATGGTCTTGGCCTTGGCAGCCGATTCGACGATTACGACGTTCATCTAGAGACTTTCAGGCTGGCGCCGACGGGAGAGCCCGCAAATAAGGGCTTCGGACCCAGGTTAAGGGCGTGGGCCCGCGGCCGCCCGGGGCTGAAATTCCCGGTTCGGCCGGGCGGGGAACATGGGTGAGGAATGTGGCGGTGTCAAACGCCCCTCCCCGTATGCGCGCGGAAGGCAAATATTGCAATCTAGGGTTGTGAATGCTATTTACCTCGCCTCATCGGACAGGGCTGGGATCGAGTCTTAATCATGACTGGGCCAAACGACGCCAGTGGCAGACCCATGCGATCGGAGGCACCCAAGGGCGTCGATACGCTGGCCTACCTGTGCGACATCATCGTCGAGTTGAAGCATCTCGCAGACAGGTCTGGGCAGCGCACCTTGTCGGCGATCCTTGAAGCCGCGCTGACCGAGGCGCGCATCCAGAACGACCACATCCGCCGCTGGCCCCCGGGCTGAACGTCAGTCGGTTCCATGGCTTAGCGAGATCAGCCCCCCGCCGTGCCGCTCGAGGCGCCCCGCCAGAGCCAGCTCCATCAGGGCGATCTGAACATTGCGGATCGCAAGTCCGGTGCCCCGCACCAAGCTGTCGATGTCGACCGGGGCCGGTCCGAGCGCCGCCAACACCCGGTCTCGGTCGTTGTCGGAGAGCGCCGGCGGTATCCCAGGCGGTGGCCCCGGCTCCTCGCGTAGTTGCGGACTTGGCGTCCGCAGGAGCGGGGTCAATGCCGAAAGAATGTCGCCGGCCTCCGTCACCAGCGTCGCCCCCGACTTCAGAAGCTTGTTGGTGCCTTCGGCCCGCGGGTCGAGCGGATGCCCGGGCACCGCGAACACCTCGCGCCCCTGCTCGGCGGCGAGCCGTGCGGTGACGAGGCTGCCCGAGCGCCGCGCCGCTTCGACGATGAGCACGCCTAGCGACAACCCCGAGACGATGCGGTTGCGGCGCGGGAAGTCTTGCCCGCGCGGGACGAACCCGAACGGCATCTCGCTGACGAGGCAGCCGCGCTCGCCGACCACCTGCTGCAGTCCCTCGTGCTCAGGCGGATAGACGACGTCGAGACCGCTGGCGAGCACGGCGACCGTGCCGGTATCGAGCGCAGCCTGATGCGCCGCGGCGTCGATCCCGCGCGCGAGCCCCGAGGCAACGACGAAGCCCGCACGACCGATCTCGATGGCAAACTGGCGCGCAAGCTTAGCGCCGGCCGCCGAGCATTGCCGCGCGCCGACGATGGCGATGGTCGGCCGCTGCAGAAGAGCCGCCTCGCCCTTGACGTAGAGCACCGGCGGCGGCGCCTCGAGTGCGGCAAGCGGAGTTGGGAATGCGGGCTCTCCGACGACCAGCATCATGGCCCCGAAGGAAAGCGCCCGCTCGAGCTCGGCCTCCGCTTCGCCGCGCGGGCAGATGCGGATTGCGCGCCGCTGCCCGCCGCGACGCGACAGCTCCGGCAGAGCCTCCAGTGCGGCGGTGGCGCTGCCGCAGTGCCTTATGAGGTCGCGGAAGGTGACGGGGCCGACGTTCTCGGAGCGGATCAGGCGGATGGCCGCGATGCGCTCGGCATCCGGCATTTGCGATGCGACAGTCGTCGGCTCACGCCTTGGCACCGATCCTCGGCTCCTCTCCGGTGGCAAGGCGGCGGATGTTGGTGCGGTGCTTGTATATCAGAAGCCCCGACATGAGTCCGGCGAGCAGCGCGGTAGCGGGATCGCCGCCAAGCAACAGGCCGACCGGTGTGACGAGAGCCGCGACCAGCGCCGAGAGCGATGAGTAGCGGGTCAGGAAAGCGACGAGCAGCCATATCCCGCAGAATGCGACTGCCGCGCGCCAGTCGACCCCCAGCAGCACGCCGATGTAGGTGGCGACTCCCTTGCCGCCGCGAAATCCGAGCCACACCGGGAAGACGTGGCCGATAAAGGCGGCGAGCCCGGCGAGCAGCGAGGCGAGAATGGCAACGCCGCCGTGCGCGCCGATCCAGTATCCGATGAGGACCGCCGCCGTGCCCTTGAGCGCGTCGAGCAGCAGCGTCAGCGCGGCAAGACCCTTATTGCCGGTGCGCAAAACGTTTGTGGCGCCGATGTTGCCCGAGCCGATCTTGCGCACGTCGCCGAGCCCGGCCGCCTGCGTCAACAACAGGCCGAACGGGATGGAGCCGAGGAGATAGCCAGCCGCCACGGCTAAAAGCGTGTACGTATTGAAGAAGGTGTCCATGCCCGAGCGGGGTTCTTCGCGTGACCCTTAATTCCGCTCGCCAGGGTACTGGTAGACCGTTTCGCCCGCAACCAGCGTGCGCAGCACGCGGCCCTGCATCTTGCTCTCGTCGAACGGCGTGTTCTTGGAGCGCGAGCGAAGCAGGTCCTTGTTCACCACCCACGGCTCGCCGGGATCGAACAGGACGATATCGGCAATGGCGCCCTTGGCGAGGCGTCCCGAGTGCAGGCCGAGCAGCTTCGCCGGGTTGATCGTCAGCGCGCGCAGGATCGTCGGCAGCGGTAATTCGCCCGAATGGAACAGCCGCAACGCCGCCGGCAGCAGTGTCTCGAGGCCGACGGCCCCATCGGTCGCCTCTGCGAACGGGCGGCGCTTGTCGTCAGCATCCTGAGGGTCGTGGCTCGACACGATGATGTCGATGTCGCCCGAGGCGAGACCGCGCACCATGGCCGCGCGATCGTCGTCCGAGCGCAGCGGCGGGCGCATCTTGAAGAAGGTGCGGTAGGAGCCGATGTCGTTCTCGTTCAGCGTCAGGTGATTGATCGACACCCCGCACGTCACCGGCAACTGGCGCGCCTTTGCGTTGCGGATCACCTCGAGGCTTTCCGCGCAGCTGATCGTCGCCGCGTGATAGCGCCCGCGTGTCATCTCCACGAGGCGCACGTCGCGCTCCAACATGATCGTCTCGGACATCTTCGGCACGCCCGGCAGGCCGAGTCGCGCCGCCACCTCGCCCGAGTTCATCGCCCCCGTCGAGGCGAGGTAGGGATCCTCGGTGTGGTGCACGATCAGCGCGCCAAAATCGCGGCTATAGAGCAGCACGTTGCGCATCACGCGCGTGTTGGCGACGGAGGCCTTTCCGTTTGAGAAGGCGATGGCGCCGGCCCGCTTCAACAGGCCGATCTCCGTCATCTCCTCGCCCTTGAGGCCCTTCGTCATCGCCGCCATGGTGTGGACGTGCACGATGGCGTTGTCGCGCGCCCGCCGCTGGATGAAATCGACAAGCGACACCTGGTCGATGACCGGGTTCGTATCCGGCATCACCACCATGGTGGTGACCCCGCCCGCCGCCGCGGCGTGGCTGGCGGTCTTCAGCGTCTCGCGGTGTTCATAGCCCGGCTCGCCGGTGAAGACCTGCGCGTCGATGAGGCCAGGCGCGAGCACGTGCCCCTTGCAGTCGATCACCGTGGCGCCGTCCGGCGCGTTGCGCCTCAAATGCGGGCCGACGTCGGCGATCACGCCTTCGCGCACCACGAGGCCGCCTGGCTCGTCGCGGTTGGCAGCAGGGTCGACGATGCGGGCATTGATGAATGCGGTGGCCGCCGCGGACTTCGTCTCGCGGGAAGGGCGTTTGGCGGTGGTCGTTTGTGCGTTCATCGTTTCGGAAGGTTACGGGCCAGCGCCTCGAGCACCGCCATGCGCACGGCGACGCCCATCTCCACCTGCTCGCGGATGACGCTCGAGGAATGGTCGGCGACAGTGGATGCGATCTCGACGCCGCGGTTCATGGGACCAGGGTGCATGACGATGGCATCGGGCTTCGCCCGCGCGAGCTTCTCGTGGTCGAGGCCGAAGAAATGGAAGTATTCGCGCGTTGTGGGGACGTAGGAGCCTTCCATGCGCTCGCGCTGCAGCCGCAGCATCATCACCACGTCGACGCCTTCAAGGGCCTTCCACATGTCTGTGAAGACTTCCGCGCCGAGCCGGTCGGGAGCGGCGGGGAGCAGGGTCGATGGTGCCACGATGCGCACGCGCGCTCCGAGCGCATTGAGCACGACGATATTCGAGCGGGCGACGCGGCTGTGCAGGATGTCGCCGCAGATGGCGACGGTGAGACCGGCGATACGGCCCTTGGCGCGACGTATCGTCAGCGCATCGAGCAGCGCCTGCGTCGGGTGCTGGTGCGCGCCGTCCCCGGCGTTGATCACCGAGCAGTCGATCTTCTGCGCCAACAGCTCGACGGCGCCGGCCGCGTGATGCCGCACCACGATGATGTCCGGCCGCATGGCATTGAGCGTCATCGCCGTATCGATGAGCGTCTCGCCCTTCTGCACCGAGGAGGTCGAGACGTTCATGTTCATGACGTCGGCGGAAAGCCGCTTCGCCGCCATCTCGAACGAGGACTGGGTGCGTGTCGACGCTTCGAAGAACAGGTTGATCAGCGTGCGCCCGCGTAGGACGTCGCGCTTTTTGCCCGCCTGGCGGTTCTCGTCGGCGTTCCTGTCGGCGAGATCGAGGAGAAAATTGATCTCTTGTGCGCTCAGCCCCTCGACGGTGAGGAGGTGGCGGTGCGGAAAGTGGAGCGTCTCGACTTTGGCTACGGCATTGGTCATTAAAGGCGTTTGTATAGGGAGACTCTGCCGTCTCGGCAACTGTGCTCGACGCAGCTCTGAACATGAGCTGGGGAATACGTTAAGGCCGGGTAGCGCAATAACGTCCCCAGTCGCGCTAGACTATCCAAATGGTCACAACCCACGAGGTCTTCAACCAGCCGCCTCCTTACGAGGACGTGAACCTTTATGCCTCGGATGCCGCGCTCCTTGACGCGATCGAGCGCGAGGGCGGCGCCCATGCGGCGAAATCGCTCGACGCCTTCGGGCGCGTGGCAGGGAGCGCCGAGGCCTTCGAGCGCGGGCGCCTCGCCAACGTCGAGCTGCCCAAGCTCGCGACCCACGACCGGCAGGGCCGCCGCCGCGACGTCGTGACCTTCCATCCCGCCTACCACGCCCTGATGCGCACGAGCTGCAACCAGGGCCTGCACAGCTCCGTCTGGACCCACCTGCGAAAGCGCGGCGAGGCTCGCACGCCCGGAGCCCACGTCGCCCGCGCCGGCGCCTTCTACATGGCGGCCCAGATGGAGGCGGGCCATTGCTGCCCCATCACCATGACCAGCGCCGCGGTGCCCGTGCTGCTGCAGCAACCCGAGATTGCCGCCGAGTGGGTGCCGCGCATCCTGCCGGCCGACTACGACCCGAGCTTCGCGCCCCCCGCGCAAAAGACAGCCGTCACCCTCGGCATGGGCATGACGGAAAAGCAGGGCGGCACGGATGTCCGCGCCTCGACCACCATCGCCGAGCCGATCGGTGGCGGCGGCGCCGGCGCAGAGTATCGTCTCACCGGCCACAAGTGGTTCTTGTCGGCACCGATGTCGGATGCCTTCCTGGTGCTCGCCCAGGCGCCCGGCGGATTGACCTGCTTCTTGGTGCCGCGCTTCCTCCCCGACGGCAGCGTCAACGCGCTGCACTTCCAGCGCCTGAAGGACAAGCTCGGCAACCGGTCGAATGCCTCCTCCGAGGTCGAGTTCCACGGCGCGTGGGCGCGCGCCGTCGGCGAGGAAGGCCGCGGCGTACCCACCATCATCGAGATGGTGACGCATACGCGCCTTGATTGCGCAGTCTCGTCCGCCGGCCTGATGCGGTTTGCCGTCGCCAATGCCGTCCATCACGCCGAGCACCGCACCGTCTTCCAGAAGAAGCTCGTCGATCAGCCGGTGATGCAACAGGTGCTGGCCGACATGGCACTCGATGTCGAGGCCGCGACCGCGCTGGCGTTCCGGCTCGCGCGCGCCTTCGACCGCGCCGAGGACCCGCGTGCGTCAGCTTGGCGCCGACTGATGACGCCGGTCACCAAATACTGGGTGTGCAAGATGGCGCCGCCGCTCGTGGCCGAGGCCATGGAGTGCCTTGGCGGCAACGGCTACGTCGAGGAAGCGCCCCTGGCGCGCCTCTATCGCGAGGTGCCGGTCAATTCCATCTGGGAGGGCTCGGGCAACGTCATGGCGCTCGACGTCGCGCGCGTCCTCCAGCGGGAGCCGGCGGCGGTGCAGACGGTCATGGACGAGCTCGCGACGGCGGCCGGCGATGACCAGCATTTGAAGCGCGCGCACCAGCGCTTGGAGGAGATGCTGCAGGAGCCGAAGTTCCTCGATGCTCGCGGCCGCACGCTCGTCGAGGCCCTGGCGGTCCTCAGTGCAGCGACGATCCTGCGCGCGCATGCGCCGCCGGCGGTTGCGGACGCGTTCATCGCGACGCGCATCTCTGGCGATCCGCGCTCGACCTATGGGCAAGGGCTCGAGCATGCCGACGTGCGCGCCATCATTTCGCGCGCGTCGCCCACCGACAGGTAGGCTGCAAAGTGACGAGCGTCACTTACGGATAACGATTGTTCGACGCATTCATTGAAAGTTCGCTTTTCCAATGACCCCATTTGAACAACGGGTGGACACATGGCCACAACCTTGCGAGCGATGGTGAACTATTTCGTAGCATGGGCGCTAATCACAGCGGCTCTTGTTTTCATCTTACGTGATGTAACGAAGGGTACCCTCGGTCCATGGGCCACCGAGACGCGCTTATTCCTAACGCGCCAACGGGACTACGCGATCGATGCGTCGATCCGTTGGCACATCCAAAGCTTGGAGAACCGCGTCAAGAGTGCAGAGAAGACTGGCGAGTCAGCTGTCGTGGCCGGTAGAGCTCGTGAGAATGCGCTCCGAAGCGAAATTCGACAGCTGAGAGCCAAGTTAGACCAGTTAGAGGACAAACATACGTGGCTCCGGGTAATGGGAGAGAACATAGATAAAATTCTTGCAGTGGTATTCTCGTGCCTCGGAATCTATTACGCTCGCGAAGGCATCCGCTTGCAGCAAAAAGCGCTCGACGAAAGCAGCCGCAAGAAGAACGTTACGGCTGTCTAGGTGAACAGCCACGACGACACGCCACCGCGGCGCGCAAGGTCGGCCATCTCCGCGTTGAGCGAATCGAACACCGCCTGCGTCGCGTTCTGCGGCAGCCAAGGCGCGCCGTCCGCCGTCTTGCGATAGGGCGCTATGAGCTGGCGCCAGGCATCCTCGTCGAGCTTGCGCTCGGGCGGAATGCGCGGCGGCAGCCTGCGCAGCCCGCTCTGCGCTGCAAGCCATGCATACGCCGCCTGCCAGACGTCGAGCGGTGCCGCCATGTTGTGCCGGCCCTTGAGCTGCGTGATGGCGAGCATGCCCGCCTCGCGCGAGTGCGGGCCGATCTCCAGCGTCGCCACGTGCTCGCGCTCGCGCCGGATGGAGAACAGGCGGCATCGGTCGTCGGCGAGCCGCTCGGCGTATTGGTCGGCGCAATTCTGCATCGCGCGCGCTTCCGCGAGTATCTCGGTCCGGTCGAGCAGCGGCACGAACGTGTAGCCGCGCACCTGGCCGCCCGACAGCCACGGATCGGTGAGAACGCCGGGACCGAGCTGCAGCGTCAGTCGCATGCGGTTGAGCCAGCTCTTCGCCGCGCATAGCGCCGTGTCGAAGGCGATCTCCGGGCGCCACGGAACGACGATGAGGCTGTGCGCGCGCGTGTGCGGTGCGCGCGAATGCCACGCGTATGCGGCGAGCACGCCGAACATCTGCTCCGGCTTTCCTGGCTCGCTGAAGATCGGCTGATCGGCGAGCCAGAGCGCGAAGTCCTCGTTGCACGCCTTAGCGGCGAACGCGACCGAATCGAGCCACAGCGCGCTGTGGCTCGGCACGGCCGGCAGGCGCGTTGCGATGCGGCGCGTGAAGTTCTCGCTTGACGGAACCGAAGCGACGGCCTTCTGGAAGGCTTCCGGCGGCAGGCGCCGCAACCACAACGCCAACCCGAGCGTGCGCGCGACAGATTTCAGCGGCGCACCGTCCTCGATCAGCGTCATCGCCGCATCACGCATCTCTTGCGAGCCGCGACGCGTCGCCAACGTGTACATCGCGCCAGGGAAGACGATGGCGAGATCGGCGAGCCGCGGCGAGGACCGCATCAGGCGCCGCACCTCGCGCCGGGCGGAATAGGCAAAGCGCCCGGCGTAGCTCTCGCCCTCGTCCGAGAGCGGCGGCAACACCACGCTGCGACGCGTTTCGGAACGCGGCCGGAGAAGTTTCGTCGCCTGCGACATTCACAAACCCACTTCGCCATCGGGCTGACGAGCCCTGAAGCGATGGCGTTCACACACACTCGCAGGCTATTGCGGCATGCTTGGGACAGTCGAGGTGAGCTGTCGAATAGCGCAGGTGAGAGTTAATGCGGGGAGCTAGCCGAATGCCGCATGCGGTCGAGCGCGCCCTGCAGAATAATTGTGGCCGCGAGCTTATCGATCACCTCGGCGCGGCGCTTGCGGCTCGCGTCGGCCTCGAGCAGCGTGCGCTCCGCGGCAGCCGTCGACAGCCGCTCGTCCCACAATAGGATCGGCAACTCGCTGAGCAGATTGAGGTTGCGAGCGAACGCACGTGTCGATTGGACGCGCGGTCCCGCCGTACCGTCGAGATTGGTCGGCAGTCCGAGCACGAAGCCGGCGACGCGGTGCTCCGCGGCGAGCCGCAGCAGCTCGGCCACGTCCTGCTTGAACTTCGTCCTCCGGATGACGGTAAGCGGCGAGGCGATGGTGCGCGTTATGTCCGAAAGCGCGAGGCCGAGCGTCTTGGTGCCGGCGTCAATGCCGATTAGGGGGGTCCTGCCGGGAAGCATTCCCGCGAAGACCTCGATGTCCTCCACGGTCGCGCCGGGCTGCCCCTCTTCTATTGAATTTGCCATATAGGCAGCCTGCCCGTTGTTGCCGTTTCGCGGCCCCTTATACTCCCCGCCGCTGGTCGATTGCCAACTCCGGTGGAGGGGCGGGCCGCCGGCGGTGTGCTGGGAGGCACCGCCGGCATCGGCCGGCCCTAAGGAAAGACGCGTGCAGGTAAAGAACGTCGACATGGACGGCACGAGCGGGACAGCCGCGCCGCCCGATGAGCGCGCGCCAGGTGCACCGCACAGTGCTGGCGTCCTCGCGCTGTTTGCGGCGACGACGTTCCTGTCGGCGTTCTTGCTGTTCGCGATCCAGCCGATGTTCGCCAAGATGGTGCTGCCGGTTCTAGGCGGCTCATCGTCCGTCTGGGCCGTCGCGCTGCTGTTCTTTCAGGCCGCGCTGCTGCTCGGCTATGGCTATGCGCACCTGCTCAATGGCCATGCGCCGCTCAAGTCGGCCGGGTTTGTACATCTCGGCCTGGCTCTGCTCGCGCTGATCGTGCTTCCTGTGGGGCTCCCCGAGACCTGGCGCGAGCCCCCGCCCGGCGACCCCTATCTGTGGCAGCTCTGCTTGTTCGCCGTCGCGGTTGGTCTCCCGTTCATCGCCGTTGCCGCCAACGCGCCGTTGTTGCAGGCCTGGTTCGCGCGCTCGGGCAATCCGCATGCGAAGGACCCGTACTTTCTTTATGGCGCCTCCAACCTCGGCAGCCTGCTCGCGCTTCTCGGCTACCCGTTCCTCTTCGAGCCCGCTCTTGGTCTGACCGCGCTGAGCCACTACTGGGCAGCGTTCTACGCCGTGCTCGTCCTCGCCATTGCCGCATGCTTCATGCTGGTGCGGAACCGCGCAACGTCCACCACCGCGCAGGTGAACGACACCGATGTCGACGCGGAATCGGTGCCGACATGGCGCAATCGCATCGCCTGGTGCGGCCTCGCCCTTGTGCCCGCGGCGCTGCTCACTGCTTTCACGACGCACATCTCCACCGACGTCGCATCCGCGCCGCTGCTGTGGGTCTTGCCGCTTGCACTCTACCTGCTGACGTTCGTGCTCGCGTTCCAGACGCGTCTGCCGCTGCCCATGTGGCTGCTGCTGCCGGTTCAGCTCGCTGCCGTCATCTTCGCGTTGCTCGAATTGGCGCAGGTGAAGCACGACAAGTGGGTGCTGACCAGCGGCGCCGGCGTCGCCGCATTCTTCCTGGCCGCGCTCGTGGCGCACCGCACGCTCT
The DNA here is from genome assembly GCA_023405815.1 of Pseudomonadota bacterium. Classification (GTDB taxonomy): domain Bacteria; phylum Pseudomonadota; class Alphaproteobacteria; order Rhizobiales; family Hyphomicrobiaceae; genus Hyphomicrobium_A. The sequence goes on from JAEXXM010000026.1 coordinate 92,583, forward strand.
TCCTCAACCGCCCTCACGCCCGCTACCTCACCGAGTTCTATCTCTGGATGTCCTTCGGCGGTGTGCTCGGCGGCCTATTTGCGGCGCTCATCGCCCCGCAGCTTTTCTCCGAGGTGTTCGAGTATCCGCTGCTCATAGCCCTCTCGCTGGCCTGCCGGCCCGGCGTATTTGATAAGCCAAAGTCGACAGTGCGCGAGCTGATCTGGATCTTTGCCACAGCCATGGTCGGCCTGGCCCTCATCCTGCGCGGCCCGATCCTCGCGGCCCAGAACGGCTGGACGTTCGGCGAGTGGGGCTCGACCCCGGCCATCGCCCTCGTATTCGCTGTCGCTGCCGTGGCGTTCTGGAACCACGGCGCGCGCCAGCTCACCGCCGCGCTGATGATGTTCGCGACCGTGGTGCTTCTTCCCTCGGCAGTGAAGCGCGGGCAGGCGCAGCGCAGCTACTACGGCGTCTACCGCGTCAGTCAGTCTGAGCTCGGCGACTACAACGTGCTGACCCACGGGACGACCCTGCACGGAGCGCAGCGTCTGCGCGACGACTTCGGCAACCTCGTCTCCGACGTCACCCCGGGCACCTACTACTACCCCGGCTCCCCCATGGCCGCGGCGGTGAAGATCGTGCAGGCGCGCCTCGACGCCGACGGCGAGCTTGGTCGCTTCGGCATCGTCGGCCTCGGCGCTGGATCGCTGGCCTGCTATTCGCGCAACCACGAGGCATGGCGCTTCTTCGAGATCGATCCGATCGTGGTCGACATCGCCGCCAAGTCGAACCACTTCACGTTCCTCGCCAACTGCCAGCCAAGGCTCGACGTGGTGATCGGCGATGCGCGCCTGACAATGGCCAGGGAGGCGGACAAGAGCTTCGACCTCATCATCGTCGACGCCTTCACGTCCGACGCGGTGCCGGTTCACCTGATGACGGCGGAGGCGCTGCAACTCTACGCCAGCAAGCTGACTGACAAGGGTGTCGTGGTGCTGCACATCTCCAATCGCTACCTCGACCTCGATTCCGTGCTTGGCGCGACGCTCCCGCTCGTAACCGGCCTCAAAGGGCTCATCGTCTCGGACGACGAGGCGGATGGTTCCTACGCGCAGAACACCTCGACCATCGCCGTGTTTGCCAAGGATCAGGCCGTGCTCGACCCCTTCCGCAGCCTCACCGGGGCGCGGGATTTCCACGCCGGCGGCGTTTCGCCCTGGACCGACGACGCATCCGACGTGCTCGGGCCGTTCCTGTCGCAGTGGCGCCGCCACTAGGCCGCCTCGGGGGCACCCCTCGAGCCGCCGCAGGCGGCATGGGCGCGTCATGGCGACGCCATGCTCCGCATGGACGCGCCCCGGCGCGAGCGCCGGTCATCAGCTCGTGCGACTCTGCCGCATGAAGAGCTTCTCTCCCCTCGTGTCCTCCTGCCAAAGTTGCGCCCGTCCCGTCACGGAGCTAAGAGTGCGGGCGCTTTATCCAAAGCGACGTTCAACTGAAGACGGCGAGGAGCCATGCGGGTCGACGAGACGACGGTCCGGCGCATCGCGCGCCTGGCGCGCATCAAGATTTCCGACGCGGAGGCCAAGGGCCTCGAGACGGAGCTGTCGGGCATCCTCAACTGGGTCGAGCAGTTGAACCAAGTCGACACCTCGGCCGTGGAGCCGATGACGCGCGTCGTCCCCATTGAGCTCAAGAAGCGCACCGACGTCATCAATGACGGCGACATCGCCGACGACGTCGTCAAGAACGCCCCGATGGTCGAGGACCATTACTTCGTCGTCCCCAAGGTGGTGGAGTAGCGGCCCGTGACAGACTTGACCAAGCTCACCATCGCCGAGGCGCGCGAGAAGCTGCGCAACAAGGAGGTCTCGGCCACCGAGCTGACGCAGGCGTTCATCGACGCCATCGAGGCCGCGAACCCCGCACTCAACGCCTACGTGCTGACGACGCCGGAGCTGGCGCTGCAGCAGGCGAAGGAGAGCGACAAGCGCCTGACGTCGGGTGACGCGCGCCCGCTCGAAGGGCTCCCCCTCGGCAACAAGGATCTCTTCTGCACCAAGGGCGTGCGCACCACGGCATGCTCGAAGATTCTCGACGACTTCACGCCGACCTATGAATCGACGGTAGGCTCCAACCTGTGGAACGCCGGCGCCGTCATGCTCGGCAAGCTCAACTGCGACGAGTTCGCCATGGGCTCCTCGAACGAGACCAGCGCCTTCGGCCCCGTCGTTTCGCCCTGGCGCCGCAAGCGGGACGGCAAGATCACGACCGACAAGCTGGTCCCTGGCGGCTCCTCGGGCGGTTCCTCCGCCGCGGTCTCGGCCAACCTCTGCCTCGCCGCAACCGCGACCGACACCGGCGGCTCCATCCGCCAGCCGGCCGCGCTCACCGGTACCGTCGGCATCAAGCCGACCTACGGCCGCTGCTCGCGCTGGGGGATCGTCGCCTTTGCCTCCTCGCTCGATCAGGCCGGCCCGATCGCCAAGACCGTGCGCGATGCCGCCATCATGCTGCGCGCCATGGCGAGCCACGACACCAAGGATTCGACCTCTGTCGAGACGCCCGTGCCCGACTACGAGGCGGCGCTCGCCAAGGGCGTAAAAGGCCTGCGCGTCGGCGTGCCGAAGGAATACCGCGTCGAGGGCATGTCGAAGGAGATCGACAAGCTCTGGCAGGAAGGCATTGCCTGGCTGAAGGCCGCCGGCGCGACCATCCACGACATCTCCCTGCCGCACACCAAGTACGCGCTGCCCGCCTATTACATTGTCGCTCCCGCAGAGGCGTCGTCCAACCTCGCCCGCTATGACGGCGTGCGCTACGGCCTTCGCGTCCCGGGCAAGGATCTGATCGACACCTACGAGAACACGCGCGCCGCCGGCTTCGGCAAGGAGGTGCGCCGCCGCATCCTCATCGGCACCTACGTGCTCTCGGCCGGCTACTACGACGCCTACTACTTGAAGGCGCAGAAGGTCAGAACGCTCATCAAGCGCGACTTCGACGATGCCTGGAAGTCAGTCGATGTCGTCTTGACGCCGACGACGCCGTCGCCCGCGTTCGGCTTCGGCGAGAAGACCGGCGATCCCATCGCCATGTACCTTGAGGACATCTTCACCGTGACGGTGAACATGGCCGGCCTACCCGGCATCTCCGTGCCCGCCGGTCTCTCTAGCGAAGGCACGCCGCTCGGCCTGCAGCTCATCGGCAAGCCGTTCGACGAGGCGACGCTGTTCCGTGCCGCCCAGGCGATCGAGGATGCAGCCGGACGCTTCGTCGTCGAGGACCGCTGGTGGGCAGGCGCGGCAGCTGAAAAGCCCGCCGCCGCAAAGAAGGCCGACGGCAAGCGCAAGGCCGGGAGCAAGTCGAAATGAGCGACCCCAAACGCCCGTGGGAATGCGCCGACATGGCTCAGGTGCGCGATGAGATCGACCGCATCGACGCGGCCCTCGTTGATCTTATCGCCGAGCGCTTCGGCTACGTCGACCGCGCCTGGCAGTTGAAGAACAACCCGGCCGACGCGGTCGTGCCCTGGCGCATTCAGCAGGTTATCGACAAGGTGAAGGCGCGCGCCACCGAGAAGGGGCTGCCGCCCGAGCTCACCGAGGCGCTGTGGCGGCAGATGATCGGCTGGTTCGTGCAGTACGAGGAAGAGAAACTACGCCGCCAGATCGAAGGCAACGGCGGCAAGGGGGCGTAGGGTGGAAATTGTTCCCTTCGACCCTTGGACGCTGGTCCTGATCGCCCTGCTGAATCCGGCCATCATCGTCGTCGCCTTCCTCATGGGGCGCCGCGCCGACCAGTGGCAGAAGCTCATCGTTGCCGCCTTCGCCGCTTCGCTCGCGGGCTTCGTGCTCTATTGGCTCGTCGTGGCGGTCGGCCTGATGCCCGTGCACGCGCTGGGCGGCGAGGCGGCCGTCCTGCTCATGGGTTTCTTCCTGGGCCTCCTTTGGGCCTCCCTCGGCTACTGGCTCGCCCACCGCCGCTGATCGGCCACTGGCGAATGGTGCCCGCCGGCAACGCCCCGCCGCGCGTTGCTCCCTGCTCCTTGTTCCCCGACCGGTTTCACCCCACACTCCAAAATTAGGGGACGAACGGGGGACCAATGCTCACCCGCGCGCAGGCGACGATCGTCGCAGCCGTTCTGGCACTGGTGCTCGCCGCTCAAGCGGCGCGGGCTGATGCAGCGCTCGGATACCTCGAAGGTCTCAAGGGCTCGAGCGAGAGCTACAGGGCGCCGAGCGAACTCGATCCGCGCTTCACTGTCGCGCTTTACGTCAATGCCGCCACCAAGGGCCCCTGGCGCCAGCGCATGTGGGTGCTGCATCGCGACGCTGTCGGCGGCGCGTGGCGCCTCGCCATGTGGGACGAGAAGCACTGGCAGAAGCAGAAGCTCGCTCCCGGCGAGATGCCCACCTATAGCTGGCCGGTATCGACGGGCCGCTACTACCCCGGCGACCGGTTCTCCGGCCCGACGCCCAACGGCGTATTTGCGCTCGACGAGCGGCGCTGGCGCTACGGCCGCGGCTACACCGCACCCGGCATGATCCACACCATGTTCATCGACCTGCACTATACGGACGGGCGCGGCTCCGGCGTCGCCTTTCACGGCACGCTTCCCGGCCGCTACCGCTATCTCGGCCTAGCCGACTCGCACGGCTGCATCCGCATGAAGCAGGCGAACGCCGCGGCGCTTTTCGACCGCGTCACCGGCCGCGACAAGGCACTTCCCGAGGAGCTGCGCTGGGGGGAGGTGCCGCGCTTCTGGCAGACCGAGCGGGGCAAGAAGCGCTTCGGCTACACCCGCGATGGCACGCTGCACGCCGCCGAGGAACCGCTCGTCGCCGATCTCGGCGTCACGCAGGTCGCCGCCCATCCTGCCGCCGACCCGTTCCCTGACGTCCTCACCAAGACCGGCTTCCGCGCCATCGCCGTCATCTTCAATAACTGAGCCGCCGCACCAGCGCCCGAAAAGTGCCACTTCTTTCCGGCATTCACCATGCCGCGGGGACGATCAGGTGGGACGTCGTTCCGGGGGTATTGCGTAATGGCGGAGTTGAATGTCGCTGGCGCGAGCGCAGCTAAAAGCGCGCTCGTGATCAATCGCGGCGTGACGATCATCGGCGCGCTGCAGCTCGACGGGCCGGTGTGCATCGAGGGGACGATCGACGGCGAGGTGCGCTGCTCGGCTCTGAAGATTGCCGAGCGCGGCGAGGTCGAGGGCCTCGTCGTTGCCGACAAGGTCGTGGTCCTCGGAGAGTTCTCCGGAGCCATCTATGCGCGCGAGCTGACGCTGGGCGCCGGCTGCAGCGTCGAGGGCCAGATCTACCACAAGAAGCTGGTGCTGGAGGAAGGCTGCTATTTCGAGGGGCAGTCCCGCCGCCACGGCGACCCCTTGAAAATCGCCCCGTTGCCGCTGGAACTCGAGGAAGCCGAGGCCGACGACCACTAGGGCGGATGTGCACGGCTTGCCCCGTGGCGCGCCCTGGGATAACGAGGGCGCCTGCGAGGAGCACCGCCATGCAAGACAAGGCTCAGGCCACGAAAAATCTCATCGAGGGCGCCACCGGCAGCTGGGAGGTCATCATCGGCCTCGAGGTGCACGCGCAGGTCGCCTCCAAGTCGAAGCTGTTCTCTGGCGCCGCGACCGAGTTTGGCGCCGAGCCCAACAGCCACGTCTCCCTCGTCGATGCGGCGATGCCCGGCATGCTGCCCGTGATCAACTCCGAGTGCATCGCGCAGGCTGTCCGCACCGGCCTCGGCCTCAACGCCAAGATCAACCTGAAGAGCGTCTTCGACCGCAAGAACTACTTCTATCCCGACCTGCCGCAGGGCTATCAGATCAGCCAGTACAAGCAGCCGATCGTCGGCGAGGGCGAGGTCGAGATCGACGTTGATGGGGAGACCATGACCGTCGGCATCGAGCGCCTGCATTTGGAGCAGGACGCCGGCAAGTCAGTCCACGACCAGCACCCGGATTATTCCTACGTCGATCTGAACCGCTCCGGCGTCGCCCTGATGGAGATAGTGTCGAAGCCCGACATGCGCTCCTCCAAGCAGGCGCAGGCGTACGTCTCTAAGCTGCGCACCATCCTCCGCTACCTCGGCACCTCCGATGCCGACATGGAGAAGGGCAACCTGCGCGCCGACGTGAACGTCTCCGTGCGCAAGCCGGGCGACAAGCTCGGCACGCGCTGCGAGATCAAGAACGTCAACTCCATCCGCTTCATCGGCCAGGCCATCGAGGCCGAGGCGCGCCGTCAGATCGACATCATCGAAGGCGGCGGCAAGATCGACCAGGAGACGCGTCTGTTCGACCCCGGCAAGGGCGAGACGCGCTCCATGCGGAGTAAGGAAGAGGCGCACGATTACCGCTACTTCCCCGACCCCGACCTTCTGCCGCTCGAGCTGACGATGGAGTACGTCGGCGAGCTGGAGAAGGACCTGCCCGAGCTGCCCGACGCCAAGAAGCACCGCTTCATGAAGCAGTTCGGGTTGTCGGACTACGACGCGGGCGTCCTCGTCGCCGAGCGCGAGTCGGCCGACTACTTTGAGACTGTCGCTCAGGGCCGCGACGGCAAGCTCGCAGCCAACTGGGTGATCAACGAGCTGTTCGGCCGCCTCAACAAGGAAGGCAAGTCGATCGAGGCCTCGCCCGTCAGCGCGCAGCAGCTCGGTTCGATCGTCGACCTCATCTCCTCGGGCACGATCTCCGGCAAGATCGCCAAGGATCTGTTCGAGATCGTCTGGTCCGAGGGCGGCGACCCCGCCGAGATTGTCGAGAAGCGCGGGATGAAGCAGGTCACCGACACCGGCGCCATCGAGAAGGCGGTCGACGAGATCATCGCCGCCAACCCCGACAAGGTGGAGCAGGTGAAGGCGAAGCCGACCATGCTCGGCTGGTTCGTCGGTCAGGTGATGAAGGCCTCCGGCGGCAAAGCCAACCCCGCCGCCGTCAACGAGATCCTAAAGGCCAAGCTCGGCATCTGATACCCGGCGCATTTCGGCTTCGAGCATTTCGCGCCGCGAATGCGAGACTTTGTTAATTCGACCGAGAGAGGCTGCTTGCGCGGATAAACATCGCGCGCGGGCAGAACATGCGGCGCTTCCTCACGCTCAGTGTGACGATCGCTTCCTTTGTCGCTGGTGGCTTCCAACCGGCTTCGGCGGCAACAGCCGACATCGTTCTCCCCACAGGAAATCAGGCGCCTGCCTACGCGACGGATAAGGACCCGAGCGCGCAGCAACTCATCGAGACATGGCGCTCGTCCAACAACTTGATGCCGGGCAAGAAGGTCGACAACGAACGTTTCGAGATCAGTGACAGGCGCGTCGTATGGGGCAAACATGGCCGCGCATTCCTGCAGTTTCGCATCCTCTCCCCGACCGGAGACGCGATGGATTTTGCCTTATCCCGCTGTCCCGGGCGAACGCGACCGGTCGAAATCCAAGTCTACTACCAGTACAGCCGCGATCTGAGCGCGTGGGTGCCGCAAGGCGTTCGCGGCGAGTCCTCAGAGGATCTGTGCTCCGGGCAGGCACTGTGGACGCCGGATCAGATTGCCCGGCTGGTCGACCCGCCGCCGCTGCCCGTCCCTCCCAAGATTTCCGAGAGTGACGTTCACACGCCGCCGCCTGGATCGCCGGAACGGGCGGCCATCATGGACGCGTTGCGCCCACGCTACGAGGAAGTGTTTGGCAAGCCCATCGTGTTCAAGGTCGAGACGTTGCGCGTCGCCGACGGCTTTGCATACGCCGTCGTTCACCCCCAGCGGCCGGACGGGGCGCCCGTCGAAAAGCGCGTCTGGGACAAGGCTTTCGGAGATGGCTGCTTCCAGCAGCGCGATAGCGTGGTCCACGAGTATTGGATGCAGAGGAAGGGCGGCTCGTGGACAATCGGGGTGAAGAACGACATGTGCGCCGACGATTCGATCATCGACCAGGGTGATCTGATCGGAGCGCCGCCCCAACTGGCGAACAAGAACGCTTGGCCCGAGCGGGAATTCATGCCCGAACCGGAGTGAGCCGGTTGCCTTGAGTCCGGTGGCGGGCGAAATATTCCGCGCGACGCCGGGGCCGCACGATCACCTGAAGTGTGCGCGCCGCGCTGGGTCAAAGAGGGGTTTGCCGCGATGTCGATTGGGGAATCATCAAGGCCAAAGTCGCCATCTGAGCGCCAACAAAGGGGCGCATGCACATGATCGAGGGCTCATGTCATTGCGGCGCGGTGCGCTGGACCATCGACGAGGTTCCCGAGTCGGCTACCGCATGCAATTGCACGACGTGCCGGCGTTACGGAGCACTGTGGGCCTACGACTATGAGGGTGAAGGGATCCGCGTATCGGGTCCGACCAAGGCGTATGTCAGAGGCCCGACCCTCGGCTTTCACTTCTGCCCCGACTGCGGGGGTGTGGCCTATTGGCGGGCGCTCACGCTCGACGCGGAAGGGCGCCGTCGCATCGCCGTCAATCTAAGGCTCGCGGCGGAGCCGGCGCTAGTGGCGGCCCTTCCCATCGATCATTTCGATGGGCTCGACAGCTTCGACGATTTGCCGCGCGACGGCCGGTGCGTGTCGGACCTGTGGTTCTGAGCTGCGTAGCCTGCGGCGCGTGGCGGCGTTGGCTGGGCTTCGGCGCTGTCGTAGCAATAGCCCATGAGCGATCCCCGCCAGTATGCGCCATCGGCAGCGCGAAACCGCGATCCGATTTGGAGTGTGTTGGGGCCGCAGTTGCCACCGACGGGCCTGGTGCTCGAGGTGGCCAGCGGCTCGGGCGAGCACGCGGTGCATTTCGCATCTCTTGCTAGGCCTGGTCTCGTCTTCCAGCCCAGCGATCCGAGTCCCGAGGCGCGCGCCAGCATCGATGCGTGGGTATCGGAGTCGAGATTGCCGAACGTGAAGCCGGCACTCGCGTTCGATGCCGCTGCGCAGAGCTGGCCTGTCGACCGCGCCGACGTCGTCCTCTGCATCAACATGATCCACATCTCGCCCTGGTCATCGGCGGTTGGCCTCATCCGCGGTGCCGCGCGCGTGCTGCCTCCCGGCGGCCTGCTGTTCCTCTACGGTCCCTACCGCCGCGGAGGGGAGCACACTGCGCCGAGCAACGAGGCGTTTGATGCCGACCTGCGCCGCCGCAATCCCGAGTGGGGCGTTCGCGACCTCGAGGCCGTAGCTGCACTGGCAGCGGGAGTGGGCTTTGCGCCGCCACAGATCGAGTCTATGCCGGCCAACAACTTCTCCGTTCTCTTTCGTCGCGCGACTTGAAGCCCGACGCGTAACGCACCCTGGACCGAAGCCCGGTCAGGGGTTGGCCATCAGAAATTATTCAACCAAATGATTGACTATCGAGCGGGGCTCGGCCATATTCAACTACATGGTTGAATTAAACGCGCCCCAGCTCGACGCCATCTTCCACGCCCTCGGCGATACAACCCGAAGGCAGATGCTCCGCGACCTCGCTCGCGGTGAGCGCACGGTCAGCCAGCTCGCCGAGCCCTTCTCGATCTCTCTCGCCGCCGCCTCCAAGCACATCAAGGCGCTTGAAAACGCCGGCCTCATCCACCGCGAGGTGCGCGGCCGCACGCACGTATGCCGTCTCGCTCCCGGACCGCTCGCCAGCGCGCATGAGTGGCTCACCTACTACGAGCGCTTCTGGACCGACCGCCTCGACGTGCTCGATCAGCTCCTCCGCAGCGAGGATGCGCGCAAGCCCTCCCCCCTCAAACAAGGAGACGACGAATGACCGATGTCGCGACCACCGACGACGACTATGGCGTGCTCACCGAGCCCACCACGCTGACCATCCATCGCATCCTGCCCGGTCCCATCGAGCGCGTATGGGCGTACCTCACCGACAGCGACCTGCGCCGCCAATGGCTGGCATCGGGAGCCATGGAGCTGAAGGTCGGTGCGCCGTTCGAGTTCGTCTGGCGCAACAACGAGCTCACCGACCCACCCGGCAAGCGGCCCGAAGGTTATTCCGATGAGCATCACATGCAGAGCCGCATCACCGAGATCGACCCGCCGAGGAGGCTGTCGTTCACATGGTTCGAGCGTGGAGAGGTGACGTTCGAGCTCTCGCCTCGCGGCAACCGCGTGCTGCTCACCGTGATCCACCGCCGCATCCCCGACCGCTCCGTCCTGCTGAAGGTCGGACCCGGCTGGCACAACCATCTCGACGTGCTCGTGGCCCGGATCAGCGGCAAGGAGCCGGAGCCTTTCTGGGATAACTTCGTGCGTCTGCAGAAGGAATACACGCGCCGTATGCCGGCCTGAGCCGCGCGAGAGCGACCAGCGCCATGCATTGGCGCTGGCCGCCGCTCAGATTGCTGAGCGGCGGCCTTGACCGTCAATGAGTTCGAGCGACTGGCCATCGAACGCGAGAACCTGCAATGTCTCGCAGATCTTCGCGATCAAGATCGTTCCCTGGTTCTCCTCCGGCGTGTTGATGTTCCAGCACTCATCCTCGCCGGCATGAATGCGAAACTCATACGGGTTGCCCTCGAACGTCAGCCTGCCGAGCCACCCGCGATCGCCCTTGTCCTCCCATTCGATCGCCGGAAAGAGCGCGGTCAAATTCGCTCTGACGGCTTCACCGCTTTGCAGGCTGAGGTTCGCCGGCTGGATATCGGCCATCGAATGAACCGCCCCACGCGGCTTGAACATCATAAAATCGTAGCTCATGCCGCCGAGCGCTCCCCGTTGTACTCGGCCAGAAACGTCCGGTAGGCCGGATTGTCTGTCTCGTCCCAATAGGGATACGACAGCTTGTCGAGGCTCCGCTTCAGGTCCTGGCGCTCTGCTGGGGGCACCTCGATGCCCGCGAGAACGCGCCCGTAGTCGGCACCATGGTTGCGGTAGTGGAACAGCGTGATGTTCCAGCGGTCCGAGAGGCTGTCGAGGAAATGCAGGAGCGCGCCGGGACGCTCCGGAAACTGGAAGCGCAGCACCACCTCGTTGTCGAGCCCGCCGGGTGCGCGCCCGCCCACCATGTAGCGCACGTGCAGCTTTGCCATCTCGTTGCTGCTCATGTCGACCACGGGATAGCCGTGCTCGGCGAGCATGGAGGCGATCTGTTGCTTCTCGCGCTCTCCCTGGCTCAGGCGAACGCCGACGAAGATGTGCGCCTCGCGCGGATCCGAGTACCGGTAGTTGAACTCCGTGATCGAGCGCTTCCCGAGCAGCTTGATGAAGCGCCGGTAGCTGCCCGGATGCTCCGGGATGGATACCGCGAGCAGCGCCTCGCGGTGCTCGCCGATCTCCGCGCGCTCGGAGATGTGGCGCAGGCGGTCGAAGTCCATGTTGGCGCCGCTGTTGATGGCGATGAGCGCGCCCCCCTTGCCGCCGCCCTCCTCGACGTACTTCTTTAGCCCTGCCAGAGAAAGCGCGCCGGCCGGCTCCGGCACGGCGCGCGTGTCCTCGAAGATGTCCTTGATCCCCGAGCAGACCTCGTCCGTGTTGACGGTGATCACGCCGTCGAGATGCTTGCGGCAAAGGCGGTACGTCTCTTCGCCCGCCTGCTTCACCGCGGCGCCGTCCGCAAAGAAACCGACGCGATCGAGGATCACGCGTCTCCCGGCGCGCAAGGCTGCCTGCATGCTCGCGGCATCTTCGGGCTCGACGCCGATCACCTTCACGTCGGGGCGCAGGAACTTGGTGTAGACGGCCATGCCTGCCGCAAGACCGCCGCCGCCGATCGGCACGAAGATGGCCTCGATCGGATCGGGATGCTGGCGCAGGATCTCCATGCCGATCGTGCCCTGGCCGGCGATCACGTCGCAGTCGTCGTAAGGATGAATGAAAACGAGCCCCTTCTCGGCTTCGAGCTTACGCGCGTGCGCATAGGCTTCGTCGAAGTTGTCTCCGTGCAGCACCACCGATCCGCCGCGACTGCGGACCGCGTCGATCTTGATCTCCGGGGTCGCGCGCGGCATCACGATCGTCGCCTTGGTGTGCAACAGCTTCGCCGACATCGCCACGCCCTGGGCATGGTTGCCGGCTGAGGCGCAAATCACGCCGGCGTCGAGCGCGGCACGCGGCAGGCCGGACATCTTGTTATAGGCGCCGCGCAGCTTGAACGAGAACACCGGCTGCAGGTCCTCGCGCTTCAGCAGTACCGGGGTTTGCAGGCGCTTTGACAGTCGCGGCATGGTGTCCAACGGGCTGTCGATCGCCACGTCGTAGACGCGGGCGCCGAGTATCTTTCTGACGTAGTCGTACACGTGATACCTGCGGGGATGAGAGAGCGGCCGGCTCGGTGGCGCCGGTTGCGCCGATGCGATTGACTTCTCAGGCTCCGAGCCCGCCGTCAACTCGCGGCCTGATCGTCGGCGCAGTCGGCAAGGGTTAAGCCTGCTCTACCGCGGCATCTCGGATTGCTGCGAGAAATCGTAACCGCCTTCTGGCATGCTGCGCGGGGCGCAACAGGGGGAGCAGCATGGCCAGGCACGTCGTCCTTATTCATGGCGCCTTTTGCGGCGGCTGGTGCTTTGCCGACGTCATGCCGGTCTTCGCCGAGCGCGGCTGGAGCTGCGAGGCACCCGATCTTCCCTATCACGTACCAGGCCCGAAGCGCGCGCCAAACCCCGCGCTCGCCCACCAGAGGATCACCGACTACACCCGCGACATGGCCGAATTCGTGAAGCGCCTGCCGCAGCCGCCGGTCATCGTCGGCCACTCGATGGGCGCCCTCATCGCCCAGCAGCTTGCCGCTGAGGGACTCGCCCGCGCGCTCGTGCTCTTCGCGCCTGCGCCGCCGTGGGGCGTCCTGCCCTCGACCGAGGCGGAGATGAACCTTGCCAAGGGGCTGATGCAGGCCGCGCCCTTCTGGGACAAGGCGCTCAATCCGTCGTTCGAGGTGGCCAAGGGGGATTCTCTTGCCGGCCTCGATCCGAAGTCGCAGCGGCGCATCTTCGATATGTTCAGCCCGGAATCAGGACGCGCGCTGTTCGAGTTGTTCTTCTGGATGTTCGACAGGCAGCGGGCGACGGCAGTCGATGCCGCAGCGGTCGCCTGTCCCGTGCTGGTCGTCGCCGGCTCGGAGGACAAGGTCATCTCGGCCGTGACGGCCCGCAAGGTCGCCGCTCTATATGCCCATGCAACTTTCGAGGAGGCAGCGGGACGAGGCCACTTTCTCATCATGGAGGAGGGCGCCGCCAACCTCGCCGGCCGCTGCGCCGACTGGATGGACAAGGTCACCAACTGAGCAACCACCGGCGGCAGGGTCCCCGAAGAGGAGTCGCCGAGCGCTCGCAAAAAGCTATGATCGGCCGCCGGCGCAATGGGGCGCCGCGTCCAAAGGTTGACCGGCCTGCGTAAGCTTCCCGTCCATGTGCTGTTGGCAGGCGTGCTGCTGCTGTTGGCGGTGCTGCTGCGCATTGCCGATCCCGAGCCCGTGGCGCGCCTGCGCCTGTCCGTGTTCGACACCTACCTCGGCCTGTCGCCGCGCCACCTCGATACTTCCGTGCCGGTGCGTGTCGTCGACATCGATGACGCATCCCTGGCGCGAGTGGGCCAGTGGCCGTGGCCGCGCACCAAACTGGCGCAGATCGTCGCCAACCTTGCCGCTGCCGGCGCCCGCACCATCACGCTGGATCTCATACTCGCCGAGCCCGATCGCTTATCGCCGGCCGAGTTCGCCAAGCTCTTTTCTGGCGAGCCGCAGCTTGCACCGCTGACGGCCAAAGCCTCCGAGCTGCCCTCAAACGACGCGCGCCTCGCCTCGGCGCTCGCGAACGCGCCGTCGGTCCTGGGCCTGGCAGGCGAATCTGCCTCTGACAGACCGCCTCCGCCTCCGCGGGCGCGCTTCGCCACGGCCGGCGACGATCCCCTACAGTTCGTGCCGCGCTTCTCCGGCACTGTGGAGGGACTTCCCGAGCTCACCGCCGCGGCCAGGGGCCTCGGCGCGGTCAATTGGCTGCCCGAGCGCGACCAGGTCGTGCGCCGCGTGCCGCTGCTGTTCTCTATTGCCGGCGTCCTCTATCCCTCGCTGCCGCTCGAGGCGCTGCGTCTCGCCAAGGGCGAGACGACGGTGTTCGTGCGCGCCTCCGGCGGCAGCAGCGTGACGGCCTTCGGGCAGCAGACGGGCATCGAGCAGGTCCGCGTCGGTGACATCGTGCTGCCGACCGATGCCGACGGCGAGCTGTGGCTGCGCTTCACGCCTCCCGATGCACGGCGCTACATCTCCGCCTATCGCCTTCTCGATGGCACCTTGGACGCAAGGGAGATCGCCGGGCGCGACATCCTCATCGGCACCAGCGCTGTCGGGCTCCTCGACTTGCGGGCGACACCGCTCGATCCGGCCGTGCCGGGCGTCGAGGTGCACGCACAGGCGTTGGAGCAGATGCTGAGCGGCGAGCACTTGGTCCGCCCGCCCTTCGCGACCGGTCTGGAGCTCGTCTATCTCCTCGCCATCGGCGGCGCGGTCGCCTGGCTCGTTTCGCGCCTCGGCGCGGCCGGCACCGCTGCGATCGGCGCGGCGGCGATCGTCCTGGCATTCGCTGCGTCCTGGCTCGCCTATCAGCGGGCCGGCTACCTCATCGATCCCGTCTACCCGTCGATCGCCGTGCTGCTCGTCTATCTCTCTACGTCGCTTGCCGGCTATATTTCGACCGAGCGCGATCGCTCGCGCGTGCGCTCCGCCTTCGGGCACTATGTTGCCGCGCCGCTGGTGGAGGAGCTGGCACGCAATCCCGATAAGCTGAAGCTTGGCGGCGAGACGCGCGAGGTGACCGTGCTGTTCGCCGACGTCCGCCGCTTCACCAACATCGCCGAGGGCCTTTCCGCCGAGGCGCTGATCGCCTTCCTCAACCGACTCTTCACGCCGCTCTCCGACATCATCCTCGAGGAGCGCGGCACCATCGACAAGTTCATGGGCGACGCGGTGATGGCGTTCTGGAACGCGCCGCTCCCCGATGCACAGCACGCTGTCAACGCCTGCCGCGCCGCGCTGCGCATGCAGCAGCAGCTCGCGCGCCTCAATGCGTTGTGGGCCGCGGAGGCGGCGGCGCGCGGCACCGAGCCGATCCGCGTCGAGCTCGGCATCGGCCTCAACACCGGCGAGTGCTGCGTCGGCAACGTCGGCTCGCCGCAGCGATTCGACTACTCGATCCTCGGCGACGTCGTGAACGTTGCCGCACGGCTGGAGAACGAGACCAAATCCTACGGCGCGCCGATCATCGTCGGCGAGCGTACGGCGTTGGCGGCTCGTGGGCTCGCCTTCCTCGAGCTTGGGACGGTGATGGTGCGCGGCAAGCAGAGGCCGGAACGCATCTTCGCCCTGCTTGGAGACGAGGCTTTCGCCCGCTCGGACGACTTTGCCGCGTGGCAGCGCGAGCACAACCGGCTGCTGATCGCGGTGAGGGAGCGCGATCTTGCCGCGGCCCGCGAGGCGATCAGCGCCCTTGAAGCCTCGATTCCTGCGCAGACGACGAGGCTGCACGAATGGTACGCGCGGCAGGTCGGGTCCGCGGGGCCGGCCGGCGCCTAGCCGCTCCCGTCGCGACGGATTTTCATAAGCAAGTCGTTTTCTCTGCGCCCGCGGTAAACTTTACCCGCCCCGGGTTGACGTTGCCGCCTCGGTTCCTACATCAGCGACCGGGGCAAGGGAGGGACCGATCTCGTATGCAGATCCGCGACACGACGGCCGGCTATGGGCTGCCGACACGCCTTGTTCATTGGCTGATGGCAATTGCCATCGTCGCCATGTACGTCCTCGGCCTCTGGATGGTGGACCTCAACTACTACAGCCCCTATTACCGCTCCGCGCCCGATCTGCATCGCAGCGTCGGTATGCTTCTGCTCTTGGTCCTAGTGCTGCGGTTCGGCTGGCGCGTCGTCAACGTCCGGCCCAGCGACGATGATCTCTCGCCGGTCGAGCGCGTGGTCTCCAGAATCGTCCACTGGGGCTTCTATCCGCTTCTCTTCGCGTTGATGTTCAGCGGCTATCTGATGTCGACGGCTGATGGTCGCCCCATCGAGGTCTTCGACTGGTTCAGAGTGCCCGCCCTCATAACAGACAAAGGCATGGAGAAGACCGCCGGCGAGATCCATGAGTTCCTCGCCAACCTCACCATGTTCATCGTGCTGCTGCATGCCGCGGCCGCGCTCAAGCATCACTTCTACGATCGCGGCCGCAGCCTCGTGCGGATGTGGTCGGGACCCGCCAACCATCAATGACCCAAGCGACAGGAGTTCACTTCATGAAGCTCACCCCCGTCTCGTTCGCGCTCATCGCCGCGCTACTCTCCGCGGCGCCGGCGACTGCTGCCGATTACGTGATCGACACCGACAAGGCGCACGCTTCGGTCAACTTCCGCATCAAGCACCTCGGCTTCAGCTGGCTCACGGGGCGCTTCGACAACTTCAAGGGGACCTTCTCGTTCGATGAGTCAAAGCCCGACGCGTCCAAGGTGAAAGTCGAGGTCAACACCGACAGCATCAACTCCAATCATGCCGAGCGCGACAAGCACCTTCGCGGCAAGGACTTCCTCGACACCGCCAGCTTCCCCACTGCAACCTTCGAGAGCACGTCCGTGAAGCTCGATGGCGACAAGGCGACGATTACCGGCAACCTGACGCTCCACGGCGTCACTAAGCAGATCACCATCGACGCCAAGCGCGTTGGCGGCGGCTCCGACCCATGGGGAGGTTACCGCGAGGGCTTCACCGGAACGACGACGCTGGCGCTCAAGGATTTCGGCATCAACTACAACTTGGGGCCGGCGTCAGAGACCGTCGAGCTTGCGCTCGAGATCGAAGGTGTTCGGCAATAGGACAGCCGCGCGCTCACCGTCACCCGGCGTTAACTGAACAAACGTTCAGTGACGCCGGCACCCCTTACACGGAACCTCTGAACAAAGGATAGGTAACGCCACCCGTGGCAGTGTGCCTGGCCATGCGTTTATTGCCGCACCGGTAGTTCCCCTCCGCAAGCTGCAATGGATGCACGACTTCGACATGCGGGCAGCCCGCCCCGGGGAGCAACCGTTGCCAGCCGCGCCGACGCCGACTGCAGACGATGGTGATGCCGGGACGAACCGGTATACACGCTATTCATCACCTTCGCGGCGCCTGGCGCAGAACATCTGCGAGCAGGACGCGAAGGGCGAGCGTGCCATTGCCTTGGCTCAGGCCGGCATCGCCCTCTTCGTTGTGGTGCTGCATGCTTTCGGGTTCCAGCGCAGCCTCTCAGACCTCGACACACCCATCCTGGCCTCGCTCGTGGCGCTCCTCTGCAGTTCCGCCATCCGTTGGCGGCTGGCCGCGCAACGACCGCTCCCCGAGCGGCGTCTCGATACTCTGAGCGTCATCGACGTCGGCATCGTCCTGGCGCTGATCTGGAGCTACCAGTACGCCTTCGGGCATCCCGCCGCGGGTGTGCTCAAGGCACCGGGATTTGCACTGTTGCTACTGCTCGTTGGCGCGCGCGCGTTGCGCTTCCATCCGCGCCCGGTAGTCGTTGCCGGAATAGCTGCGGTTGCCGGTTGGTGCGTCATGGTTTGCTCGGTGGTGCTCACCGACGGGTGGGACTCGATCACCACGAGCTACAACCATTATCTCTCCTCGTTCCAAGTCTTCCTGCCGGCCGAGGCGGAGCGCCTCGTCGCGCTCGTGGCGCTCGTCACCGTGCTCGCCGCAGGAGCTTATGGGGCACGCCGTGTCTTCGGCCGTGCAGCCCATATGGCCGACTACGGCGAAGCGCTCGATGCCGCGCGCAAGCACCTGGAGGAATCGAGCCGCGCCAGGGCGAGGGCGGAAAGTGCGATTGCCGCACTCGACCGTCGCGACGCGGAATTGAGCGAGCAGAACCGGTTGTTCAATGCCGCCCTTTCGAACATGCCCCAGGGTCTGTGCATGTTCGACCAGGACGAGAGGCTTCTGGTCTGCAACGACCGCTACATCGAGATGTATGGTCTGGCGAAGGACTTGGCCCGGCGCGGCACCCCCTTCGCCAAGATCGTCGAGAACCGGATCAAGAAGGGGCTCTTCGAGGGGCAGGATGCCGAGGCATACCTCGAGGAGCGGCTCGCCGCCGTGCGCGAGACTGTCCGCCACACCAAGGTCCACGAGCTTCGCGACGGCCGCATCATTGCCATCACGCACGAGCCCCTGGAAGGCGGGGGCTGGGTGGCCACGCACGATGACGTCACCTACCTGCACCGCATCGAGGCGCGACTCTCCCACCTCGCGCGCCACGACCCGTTGACCGACTTGCCTAACCGCATGCAATTGCGCGAGCGCCTTGACGAGCTGCTGGCCACGGACGCGCATGCGCGTGGTGGTCACATCATCGTCCTGATATTCGAGATCGACCGCTTCAAGGAGATCAACGATACTTTCGGGCCATCGATCGGCGACACCCTCCTGCAGAACGTGGCGCAGCGTCTGCGCCGCCGTCTCACCCGCGCCGACATGGTCGCCCGCGTCGGCGGCGACGAGTTCGTGGTGCTGCAGGCCGCCGAGGAGCCGGCGGTCGAGGCCGATGCGCTCGCAAAGCGCGTTCAGGCGGTGCTCGGCATGTCCTTCGACATCGATGATCAATCTATATCGATCACGGTCAGCGTCGGCGTCGCCGTCGCGCCGGTCGATGGTCAGGAATCCGACGAGCTGCTGAAGAATGCCGACCTGGCGCTCGACAGGGCAAAGCGCGAGGGGGCGGGGAATTCCCGCTTCTTCGAGCGCGCAATGGACGAGCGCATGCGCGCTCGGCGCAAGCTGGAGCACGACATGCGAGTCGGCCTGCGCGAGGAGCAATTCGAGCTCTACTACCAGCCGCAGCTCGACCTGGTGCGCAATGAGATCGTCGCCTTCGAGGCGCTGCTGCGCTGGAACCATCCCGAGCACGGCGTCATTCCGCCGGCCGAGTTCGTCACCCTGGCAGAGGAGAACGGCTTCATCGTTCAGCTCGGCGATTGGGCGTTGCGCCGCGCCTGCGAGGAAGCCTCGCAATGGCCGCGCGACATCCGCGTTGCCGTCAATCTTTCCGTCGCACAGTTCCGCTCCGGACACGTGCGCCAGTCGGTAATTTCGGCGCTCGGCGCCGCCGAGCTGGCGCCACGCCGGTTGGAGCTTGAGATCACCGAGTCCGTCCTCATGGACGACGTCGACGACGTCGCCGACGTATTGCAGAAGCTGCAGGATATAGGTGTCGGCATTGCCCTCGACGATTTCGGTACGGGCTTTTCATCACTCAGCTACCTGACCCGTATGCGCTTCGACAAGATCAAGATCGACAAGCACTTCATCCGCGAGATGCAAAGCGAGCCGGGCAGTGCCCTCGCTGTGCTTCGATCCGTCGTCGCGCTGTCGAAGAGCCTCGGCATCGCCACCCTGGCGGAGGGCATCGAGACTGCCGAGCAGCTCGAGCGGGTCCGCGCAGAGGGTTGCAGCGAGGCGCAAGGCTTCTATGTCGGCAGGCCGATATCGGCGAGGGAGGTCGAGGTGCTCGTCGGATCGCACGATAGCAGCCGCCAGCGCGCGTCCCGCGCCAACTGACCTACTCTTCGGTGGAAAGCGGAGGCCAGGGCCAGGATTCTTCCTGGCTGCTGCCGGTGTCGAACAGGTCGAGGCTGATTGGCGGCGTATCTGGATCGCCTACGGGACGCGGCGGTGGCCCTTCGGGCTGCTGTGTCGGGAGTGCCAGTTGGACAATCCGCTCGGCCAGCGCCGGTGCTGAGGCAAGAGGCAGCATCAGCATAGCGATTGCGGCGGGGCGTCTCATGCCGGTTCCTTGAACGATGTTATCTAGCGTGAGTACACGTGCTGCTTTAAGGAACGATCGCGCAGAAAGGCAGCACTTGAGACAAATGTGAGTCTGCGGCATCGCCGACGCTGTCCATCCTCGCCCGGATGCCACCAAAGTGCGCGTCACGTGCCGAGGGAACCTCGCAATGCTCTATTGGATCATCCAGTCGCGCTGGGACGAGCGTTTGCGCAGCGAAGTGCCGTTTATCGTCGGCGGAGCCACGCTGTGCCTGTTTCTCGTCTACGGCCATGCGTGGCTCGCCGACCCGACGCAGCTCGCCGAGCGCGGCATCCTCTTCGTCTGGCTGCTGGCGACGATTACCGTGTGCGTCTTCGGCGTCGTCCGCCACGCGGACGCGCTCGCCGAGAGTCTCGGCGAGCCGTTCGGCACGCTGATCCTCACCATGTCGGTAATCTCAATCGAGGTATCGCTCATCGCGGCCGTGATGCTTGAGGGCGCGAGCGACCCGACGCTCGCGCGCGACACCATGTTCTCCGTCATCATGATCATGATGAACGGCATGGTCGGACTGTGCTTGCTGTCGGGCGGACTGTTGCACGTCCAGCAGGAGTACAATCTCGAAGGAGCGCGAGCATATCTCGCAGTGCTCGTGCCATTGTCGGCCATCGCCTTGATCCTGCCGCGTACCACCGCATCGGCAGCGGTCGAAGGAACCCTGAGCTATTGGCAGGCGACACTCTTCTCGATCGCCGCTCTAGTCCTTTACGCCATCTTCCTTGCACTGCAGACGATGCGCCACCGCGGCTTTTTTGCGTTGCCGGAGTTTGGCGAGGACCGCGATGGCCGCGGGCCTGAAGCCGATGGCGAGCGCAGAAATGTGGCGAGGCACGCATTGCTCCTGCTGCTCACTTTGCTCCCCGTCGTCGGTCTCGCCGAATACCTCGCGGTGATGGTCGAGCAGGGCATACACACCTTCGAGATGCCGACCGCTCTCGGCGGCACGCTCATCGCCCTTCTCATCCTCGCCCCCGAGAGCATAACGGCCCTGCGCGCGGCGCTGGCCAACCGGCTCCAAAGATCGATCAACCTGTGCCTCGGTTCGGCACTTTCGACCGTCGCGCTGACGGTCCCAGTGGTGCTCATCATCAGCCTTGCGACCCACCAGAGCATCACCCTCGGGCTTGCCGACGAGAACATCATCATGCTCATGCTTACCCTGATGGTGAGCATGCTGACCTTCTCCGGCGCGCGCACCAACGTCCTGCATGGGGCCGTGCATCTGTTGCTGTTCTTCAGCTATGTGGTGCTGATCTTCAATCCGTGATGAAATCCCCTTGGCGCGCGCGGCCGGAAGGCAATATTTACCCGGCGACCCTAGCCTTGGCCGACGAGATGGGAGATTGCCATGGCGAATGCGGCCCAGAGCCACACCGAGTCCGTTGCCGACGCAGGGGCGCTGGAGATCTTCCAGAACCAGTGGAACGTCTACCAGAAGTTCCTCAAGTACGACTATTTGTCGAATGCAGTTGCCTGCGACGAGCTCCACCGCTTCCTGGTTGAAGACGTAGCCCGCCCCTTCCGCATTCTGGATCTTGCCTGTGGAGATGCGAGTGGCCTCGTCGAGGCGCTGACGGAAACGCCCGTCGAGTACTACCGCGGCGTGGATCTTTCGGCCCCGGCACTCGACTATGCCGCACGCAACCTCGCGTCTTTGCCGTGTCCGGTCGAGCTTGACGAAGCGGACTTCACCGCGGCGCTGCACAACCGGCTCCGCGATGAGGACATCGTTTGGATCAGCCTTTCGCTGCATCACCTTGCCAGCGCCGACAAGCTGGCCTTCATGCGCGACGTCCGCGCGCATATCGCCCCCGACGGGGCATTCCTGGTCTATGAGCCGACGCGCCGCGACGGTGAGGACCGCGCGCAGTATCTCGATCGCTTCGAGGCCATCGGCCGCCGCGACTGGACCGGGCTCACCGACGAGGAGTTTGCCGAGGCTATGAAGCATGTCCGAACGTGCGACCTTCCCGAGACCGTTTCCGATTGGCACGACCTCGGGCGCGAGGCCGGCTTCACGGCCTCGTGCGAGCTATACAAGTCTCCCACGGACCTTTTCCGCCTGTTCCTCTACAAGCCTTGACGTCCGCCGCCTCGCGAAACGTTAGCTCGGGCGCCGCGCGATGATGGCGACCGTCTCGACGATCTCCGGGAATTCGCCCTGCGGCGATAGCTCCAGCATGCGCGTGCGCATGGCTGTCTCATAGGCGGCGCGCCCCTCTTCGCCGAGCGCCGAAGGCGAGTTCGCCGAGAACGACAGCGCGCGCGCCACCACCTCTGCCAGCGTCGCCGTGCGCACCTCGAACACTGACATGCGCTCCACCTCGCTGAACGCACTGCGCAGCAGCACGCTGACTTGATCCTCCCAGGCGTCGCTCTTGCGCCAATGGTAGAATTCGTCGAAGCGCCCGTGCCCGCGACGAAGCTCTTCGAACGCACCGTGCCAATTGCAGTCCCCGAACGGCTGCAACTCCGTATTGACCAGCGCGACTGCGCCCTTTGGCGCGATCAGCTCATTGAGGCGGGCGAGCGTCGCGTCGCGGTCCATCCAGTGGAAGGCGCGCGCAATCGTGACGAGGTCCAGCGGAGCGAGCGCTTGATCGAGGTCGAACGAGCTGCCGACGCGCCAATCGACGTCGATCCCGGCGGCTGCGCTAGCCTCTCGCGCCGCCGCGATCATCGCTGGGTCCGCATCGATGCCGATCGTCGTGCCGCAGTGACGCGCCAGCGGCAGCGTCAGCGAACCCGGGCCGCAGCCGAGGTCGAGCACCCGCGAACCGGAGCCGAGCCCCGTTTCCAGTGCAAGCTTGGCGATCAGGCGTTCCGAATAGCGCGGGCGCCCGCTGATGTAGTGCGGGATCGCCGAGGAGAAGCGGTTGGGATCGAGAGGCGCGATGCGGGTCATTGGGTGCCCGTCCGGGAAGGCTGCGAGGGCATAGGTAGGCGGCGATTGCCAGGCCGGCAATGGGGATAGCCCCCTTATGCGGCGGATGACTTGCGCAGGCGGGAAGGTCCGCGATCGATTCTGGCATCGCGCAGCAGCAGCGTTGCCTCCATCGCCGACAGTAGCGGACCAAAGAACGGCCCTTGAGCCTGCTCGCAGCCCGCGGCGAGAAGGAACGTCGCCTGCGCCTGCGTCGCTACGCCGTCGGCGATAATTTCCGCGCCGACCTCACGCCCGATGCTCACGACCATGCGCACCGCCTTGGCCGACGAGCTGTCGCTCAGCGCGCGCGCCACCATGTCCTTTGATATCTTGAGGCGTTGCACCGGAGTTTCCGCCAGGCAGCCGATTGCCGAGAGGCCGCTGCCGAAATCAGCGATCGCGAAGCGGAAACCTTTCTGGCGCAATGCCTCGAGTACGGCGGGGTGCCGCTGGAGGCTCTGCGCCAGCACCGATTCGTCGAACTCCAACTCGATGCAGCCGGCATCGATTCCGTACTTGTCGAGACGCGTCTTCATTTCGTCGCCGATATCGCCCGCGACCTTTAGCTGCCCGCCGAAGACGTCGAGGGCGAGGATCGGCGGCGCGATGCCGTTGGCCTTCCAGCGGCTCAACTGGGCGCAGGCCTCCTCGATGACCCAATCGCCGACTGCGCGGATCATGCCCGCGCGTTCGGCGACGGGAATGAAGACCTCAGGTCTGATGACGCCACGCGCCGGGTGGTTCCACCTCACCCTCGCCTCGAGGCCGACAATGCAGCCTGTCGCGATGTGCATTTGCGGCGCGTAGAGCAGCTCGAGCTCGCCCCGGGTCATGGCTGACTTCAATTCGCGAGCCAGCATGGTGCGAAGGTGCACCTGTTGGTCGAGGTCGGCGTCGTGCACCCGATAGCGATTGCGCCCATCGTCCTTGGCTCTGTAGAGCGCAAGATCCGCCTGGACCATGAGATCGCTGGTCGAGGGAGTGTCGCTGCTGACCTTCGCAATGCCGATGCTGGCGGTTACCGCAACCTCGTCATGCCCGATCGTGTGCACTTCGGCGACGGCGGCGCAGATCTTCTCCGCCAGCGTGCCGATGTCGGATGGATTGGCAATGTTCGTCTGCAGAATGGCGAACTCGTCGCCACCGAAACGGGCGACCATGTCGTCGCGTCGCACGGCCTCCTTCAGCCGCCGCGCGATCTCGACGATGAGAGAGTCTCCGGCAGCATGCCCGAGCGTATCGTTGATCTCCTTGAACCCGTCGAGATCCACGATGAATACCGCAAATTCGGCCTTAGTTCGCCCGAACGCGCCGAATGCCCTGTCGAGGTGCTCCAGAAACGTACGCCGGTTGGCGAGGCCCGTAAGGGAATCCTCGCGCGCCATGGCCGCGATTTGCGCATTGGCCTCGTCGATTTGATGGGCGAGGCGCACATCGATGGTCAGTACCAGCATCGTGACGCCGAGGAAGACGAACGTCGCGGCGGCGACGGCTATGGCGAGGGTGTGCTGGTCGATCTGCAAGCCGGGCCCGGTGCAGATCGTGCCGGGCGCAAATTGCGCCGCCGCCATGCCTGTGTAGTGCATCGTGCAGATGCCGATCCCCATCGCGATGGCGCCGAGAAGCCGCCTCAAGATCGTCCTGGTGGCGACATCGCCGCGCAACCGGAATGCGAGCGACAGCGCGAGACCGGAGGCAGCAATGGCCAGCGCGATCGAGACGGCGACGAGTGCATGGTCGTAGGTGATCGGCGGTGAAGTGTTCATCGCCGCCATGCCGGTGTAGTGCATGAGCGCGATGCCGGAGCCCATCGCCACGGCGCCGATCGCCAGCGACAAGGGCGTGGGCTCGTGCCTGCTCACGAGGTACAGGGCGAATGCCGAGACGATGATGGCGATGACGAGCGAAGCCGTCGTCGTGATGAGGTCGTAGGACATGGGGATCGGCAACTGGAAGGCCAGCATGCCGATGAAATGCATCGACCAGATGCCGAGACCCATGGCAACGGCGCCGCCGGCGAGCCAGTACGCTCCGGCCCATCCACGGGTCGTCGCGATGTGGGCAGCGAGCGCGAACGCGACGTAAGAGGCAGCGATGGCGACGAGAAGCGAAAGCCCAACGAGCTCTGGCGAGTACGTACCGGTCATGGATGCGTAGTGAGGCCCTTTATTGTCTGGTTGTTCGGGCTGACGAGATTCGCTGACATAGCAGCGCGAGGCGCGCAGATATCGATCATCTCACGGAACAATTTACGCGAGCTTAGAATGCTGCTTCAAAAAGCTACAATTTGTAGATTTGGCGGTTCCGCAGGCTAGTTTCGTACCGGTCGCACGGCGGCGACGACGTTCGTTTGCACGACGCCGCCCACGGCAGAAATCTTCTCGATAATAGCGGTGTTGGCCTTGGCGCCTGTCTCGCAGTCGAGCTGCGCGACGATCTTGTCGTCGGCGAGCACCACCACGTTGGCGAATTGGCACGCGTCGAGCTCGAGGGCGTTCAGCTTGACGACGACGTCAGCGGCGTTTGCCGCGCGAAGCAACTCGATGAATAGATAGACTTTGACCATGCTTCCGCTCCCCGCGAGACCATGTGTCCCGTCGGCCTAACGTCCGCACCGCGGCTTAAGATCCACGGCCGGAGCGGGGGAAGCCTTGTTGTGGGCTCAGCCCTTGGCGGCCTTGGCGCCGCGGCGCAGGCCGGCAGCCTTTTTGAGGCGCTTGCGGCCGGCGGTGGTGTTGCCCTGGTTCCGAGTAACCTTGGCGCGCGGAATGGCCCGGCGGGCTTTCTTCTTGCGGGTTTCGACGTTGCGCAGGCTGCGTGTGCTCATAGGTCACCTGATTGGGCGTTCATCAATAATGGATGGGCGCCCCAGCCGCGGCGGCCGTCGAAGCGCGAAGCGGCTCCTCTAGGTCATCTTCGCCTGCGGCGCAAGTGCCAGAACCGGGGCCAAGCCCCCGCTTGACATAAATCCGTAACAAGACTCCCTTAGCCGAACCGGTCGGACCGCAAAAAGGGCGTCCCCTGGGCGCCAATAACCGACAGACGGGGAAGCATGGCCTCAACCCAAGACGCGATTGCTGCGGAGGAAGCTCCTCTGCGGCGCGAACGCAACAAGCGCCTTCGTCAGGCGGTCCACAGGCATAAGGCGACTTCGCGTCAGGGTATTCAGGAGCGTCTCTTCACCCTCGCGTTCAGCGGCCTGGTCTATCCCCAGATATGGGAGGATCCCGTCGTCGACCTCGAGGCCCTCGCCCTCAAGGAAGGCGAGCACCTCGTCGCCATCGCATCGGGCGGCTGCAACGTGCTGAGCTACCTTGCCTCGGCGCCGATCAACGTCACCGCGGTGGACCTCAATCCCGCGCACGTCGCGCTCAACAAGCTGAAGGTCGCCGCGTTGGCGCACCTGCCCGACTACGACAGCTTCCGCGCCTTCTTTGCCGAGGCGAACCGGCAAGACAACATCGACGCCTATTTCACCTACCTGCAGCCGCACCTCGATGCCGCGACGCGCAAGTACTGGGAAACCCGCGACCGCATCGGGCGCCGGCGCATCGGTTATTTCGCCTCGAACTTCTACCGCCACGGACTGCTCGGCAACTTCATTGCCGCCGGCCACATCCTGGCGCGCATGCACGGCAAGGATCCCCGTCGTCTCCTTGTTGCGAGGGACCGGGAGGAGCAGCGCCGCATTTTCGACAGCGAGCTCGCCCCGCTGTTTTCGCGCCGCCATATCCGTTGGCTCCTCGACAAGCCGTCGGCCCTGTTCGGCCTCGGCATCCCGCCGTCCCAGTTCGAAGCCCTGAAAGGCAACGAGGCGAGCATGGCGGACGTTCTGCGCCAGCGCCTCGAGCGCCTCGCGTGCGACTTCGACCTTCGGGACAACTATTTCGCCTGGCAGGCGTTCGGTCGCCGCTACGCGACCAACATCCGCGCCCCCCTGCCACCATATCTGCAGAGCGAGAGCTTCCCCAAGCTGCGCAAGCGCAGTGAGGACGTGTCGGTCGTGCACGCTTCGCTTACCGAGCATCTCGCCGCCAAGCCTGCCGCCTCGCTCGATGCCTACGTGTTGCTCGATGCTCAGGACTGGATGACGGACAGCCAGCTCGGCGCGCTGTGGAGCGAGATTCTGCGCACGGCGAAGCCGGGCGCCCGCGTCATCTTCCGCACCGCCGGCGAGAAGACGATCCTTCCGGGTCGCGTGCCGGACAGGATACTGTCCCGCTTCACCTACGATCGCGAGCGCTGCCGTGAGCTGACCGCCAGGGATCGCTCGTCGATCTACGGCGGCTTCCACCTCTACACTCTCGCAGCCTGAGGATAGGTGCGTGGCTCAAGGAGTGTCGGCTGCGCAGCACATGGACGCCATCTACCGCTACCAGCGGTACGTCTATGATGCGACGCGCAAGTATTATCTGCTGGGTCGCGACCGGCTGATCGACGAGCTAGCCCCGCCAAAGGGTGGTCGCGTGCTCGAGGTTGCCTGCGGGACTGGCCGTAACCTCGTCGCCGCCGCGCGCCGCTATCCCGAGGCAAGCTTCTACGGTTTCGACATCTCGAATGCGATGCTCGAGACGGCGCAATCGTCCATCCACCGTGCGGGCCTCGACGGCCGCATCCGCATCGCCTACGGCGATGCCACGAGCTTCGACCCAGAGGCGCTGTTCGGCGCCCCGGGCTTTGATCGCATCTTCATATCATACGCGCTGTCGATGATCCCGCCCTGGCGCGCGGCCCTCGACCAGGCGTTGAAGGCCCTCGCGCCGGGTGGCTGGTTGCTCATCGTCGATTTTGGCGACCAGGCGGGATTGCCGCGCTGGTTCAAGCGCGGGTTGCGGGCTTGGCTGGCTCAGTTTTCGGTGACGCCGCGCGATGAGCTTGAGGCACAGCTGCAGCGCATCGGTAGGACGCCGCGCTACTCGGTCCGCTGTATGCACCTCTACCGCGGCTATTCGACCTACGCGGTCGTGGCCAGGGACGCTTGAGGGTTCTCGGCTAGCCGGCAAACGCCCGCACGGCGATTCCCGGCAGCAGCAGCGCTCCCGACCAGAGCAGGGCCGATATGACACTCGCCGCGGCGAACGGAGCGAGCGGCACCGCCTCTGCGCCGGCGGCAATGGGATAGAGCGCGCGCCGCATGCCGAGGAACTTGGAAGTGACCACCCCCAGCACCCCGTTCTCGCGCACCAGCGCGCGCGCCGGAGGAACGCCTCGGCCGTGGTCGTTGATGAACCAGACGTCTCTGAAGTCGCCCTTCGCCTGCGTCCCCGCGCGATAGAAGAAGAGGTCGGCAGCGAAGGCGCCCGCGGCTCCGCCGAGGAAGATCGGCAGCAACGAGCCGCCGGCATAAAGGTGCACGCCGCCGACGAAGACGAACAGCACCAGCGACGGCACGAACAGCATCGGCAGGGCGGCGCCGTTCGCGAAAGCGAGCGCGAGCATGATCAGCGCCACGATCACCTCGTGCTCGCGCATGAAGGTGAAGATAGCGTCCTGGTTGTTGACGAACAGGACCGGCCACAGGATGACCCAGAGCGCCCAGATGAAGGCGCTCGCGACGTTGGCGATCTGAAACGGGATCTGCGGCATAGAGAACATGCCGGCGACGACCGGTATGACCGCGCGCACCGGCCCGACGAAGTGGCCGAGAAACACGCTCCACAAACCGTGCTCGTCGAAGAACTCCTCGCCACGCGGGATGAGGTTCGGATGCGTCGTGAACGGCCAGATGCCGCCGATGCGGTCCTTGAAGTAGTAGCCGACCAAGTAGGACAGCGAGTAGCCGACCACCCCACCGAGGCCCGCAGCGATGATCGTCGGGATGAGGATCGGCCAGCCGACGCCGCTGGCGGCGAGAAGGAAGGCTAGTCCGGTGAGGACCGCCCAGCCCGGCCAGACGATCGAAAGGAAGCACAGCGATTCGCCGAACGCGACGAGGAAGGCGATCGGGATGGCCCAGCCTTCGCTCTGCTTTACCAGCGAGAGGACCGTGTCGACGAAGCTGTCGGTCATTTAGGGGTTCTCGCTGGGGTCAACGGAGAGGGGAGAGGGAGCATCGGTTCAGCCTCGCTGGCACCGGCGCTTCATCTCCGCACCGAGCTCGCGTGACACCTCGCTCGCCAGCATAATGCCGCGCGAGATTTGCGCCGGCGTCAGGTTGTTTGAGGAGCGCAGCACGCCGGGGGCGCGGTCGGCTTCGTTCTTGCCGTGCGCCAGCTCGTCGCACGACAGCTCCTTCTTCTTGCTCTTCAGCGCGAAGAGCCGGACGCCCGAGGCGTAGGCCTCGGGTGGTGCGTGCGCCTTGACCCATGCGCGGTCGTTGTCGTCGACGAGGTAGCGCAGCGTACGCTGGCGCTTGGCGACGCAATCGCTCGAATCATCGACGCAGGTGAGACCCGAGCTAGCGCCGGTGGTCACGTTTGGCCCGCTACAACCGACGG
The DNA here is from genome assembly GCA_023405815.1 of Pseudomonadota bacterium. Lineage (GTDB taxonomy): Bacteria > Pseudomonadota > Alphaproteobacteria > Rhizobiales > Hyphomicrobiaceae > Hyphomicrobium_A. The sequence continues at coordinate 121,685 of JAEXXM010000026.1, forward strand.
GGGCGACAGGGACAAAAAGCAAAAGCAGGACCGGCAGGTTCCGGCGGCGGTAGAGATTCATTCTTGCTCCCTTGTCGGCGCGCCGATTAAGCCCGTAGAAGGCCTCCATGGCCGCGTCAAGGCGAAACCGGCCGGGTTCAACGAGGAAAGACCGGGAACATGGCACACGCGATCCGTATCCACGCACATGGGGGCCCCGAGGTGCTGAAATGGGAGGCGGTCGAGGTGGGGGAGCCTGGACCAGGCGAGGTCCGCATCCGCCAGACGGCCATCGGTCTCAACTACATAGACGTCTACCACCGGACCGGACTCTACAGGCTCGCGGACTTCCCCGCCGTCATCGGCATGGAGGGGGCCGGCCGGGTCGAGGCGCTGGGGCCTGGCGTCACCGATCTGAAGGTCGGCGACCGCGTCGCCTATGCGGGCGTGCTCGGCGCCTATGCTGAGGAACGGCTCATCGCGGCGGACCGCCTCGTCAAGCTGCCGGATACGATCAGCGACGTCACCGCCGCCTCGATCATGCTCCAGGGCATGACCGCGCGCTATCTCCTGCGCGAGACTTACCGCGTCACGCCTGAGACAGTGCTGTTGTTCCACGCAGCCGCCGGCGGCGTCGGCCTCATCGTCTGCCAGTGGGCGAAGGCGCTGGGCGCCACCATGATCGGAACCGTCGGCAGCGACGAGAAGGGGAGGCTCGCCAAGGCTGCGGGCTGCACCCACGTGATCAACTATCGGACCGAGGACTATGTCGCGCGCGTGCGCGAGATCACCGGCGGCGCACTCTGCGATGTCGTCTACGACGGCGTCGGCAAGGACACGTTTCCTTCATCGCTCGACTGCTTGAGGCCGAAGGGCCTGTGGGTGAGCTTCGGTAACGCATCGGGACCCGTGCCGCCGTTTGACATGGCGTTGCTGTCGGCGAAGGGCTCGTTGTTCGCCACCAGGCCGACCGTGATGACCTACACGGCGCGCCGTGAGGATCTTCTCGCCAACGCCGCCGACCTGTTCGACATGATCGGCAAGGGCGCCATCAAGGTCGAGCCGGTGACGTATGCGTTGCGGGACGTCGCCAGCGCACATCGCGACCTCGAAGCGCGCAAGACGACCGGCTCGATCGTGCTCGTCCCTTGATGCGCTTTGACTGAGCCTATGGTTAGCCGACGGTAACCGCGACGGTGAACGAGCGATTGCCGCGTGCGCAAAAGCGACCCCGATGCGCCGGATTGAGGCGAAACACCCTTACCCGTTCACTTCTCGGATACACTGCAATTTACCAGATTTCATCGCTCGCCTGACATTCTGATCCCGAAGCTCGAGCGGCATGGTCCGCATTGTTAGGTGTACGGGCGGGACAGATGGCACGGCTACAGATAGCAGAATACGGAATTGAGGAGAGCACCGACCACGGCTCAACGCCGGATGCTCTTTTCCAACTCGGCCTTAGGTATTGCGTAGGCCGAGATGTGGATATCGACCTGGTCGAGGCACACAAGTGGTTCAACCTCGCGGCGATGCGCGGCAACGATGACGCCCGCCAGTATCGCAGCGAGATCTCCCGCGAGATGTCGCGGGTTCAGGTCTCGCGCGCGCAGCGCCTCGCGCGTGAGTGGCTCGCCCGCCACTAGCTCACACGGCTCAAGGCGGCTAGCAGTCCCCGAACAGCGACGTCACGCAGTCCCACGACTTCTTCACTGCGCCGCCAACGGCCTTGCCGGTGTCCGACACCGCCTTGCCCGTCTTGTTGGCGAGATCCTCGACCATATTGGGCTTCGGCGCCTCCGGAGCAGTCCCGGTCTCCATCGGCGCATCTTGGGTCGCCGGCGGCTGGCCCGGTGGCGGTAGAGCGACAGGCGGCAACTCCTGGCCGGGAGCGAGCGGCGTGGCGACGGCCGGCGGCGCGCCCGGTTGCGGTCCCGGCGGCGCGGCTGCCTCCAGCGGCGAGGCGCCTGGATCGACCAACGAAAACATCACCGTGCGCGTTTCGCCGGCGCAGGGCGTCGCCTGCCCGCGCGCGGCGCTGCAGCTTGCGTGCCCGCCAGCTTTTGCGAGTTCTGTTATGCAGAGGAACTGCCCGCGGGAGGAGCGCGCTGACGGTGGCGCCTCGCCGCCGATGAGGCACCGGTAGCTCGCGTCCGGCCCAGTGCAGGTGACGCAGTATTCCTGCGCGGCAGCGCCGGCTGAAAGCGCCAATGCCAGCACCGCCCCGAGAGGTGGAAGCCGCCGTTGCATATAGGTCCCCATCGGGTCTGGCTGCTTGAGAGCCTTATCTTCCCACAGGCCTCGAACGATGCGGCCGTTGGTTGAAGGCGTCAAGACCGAGGCAGGGGATAAAGGGGGCGCTCGTCCGGCTTGCATTCGGGCGACCCCGCCTCTATTAGGGGCACCTCCAGTGGAGCTGTGGCCGAGAGGCTGAAGGCGGCGGTTTGCTAAACCGTTATACGCTTGTAAAGGCGTATCGAGGGTTCGAATCCCTCCGGCTCCGCCACTTCCCGACCGTCTCGCCTTTACCCAGGCGCCGCCGCGTCATCACCCGCTTTTGCGGAAGAGGACGCCCATCGCTCTGCCGAGCATCGCGCGGTCACCCCCCGCGACGCTGTCGATGCTGGCGTCGCTGCTCCCCAGCGTAATTCCCGCCTTCGCCAGATCCTCCATGACCTGCGTGACCGGTTTGCCCGTCAGCGGCGCGACAGTCGCAATTGGCGCCTTGGAGATGGCATCCATCGCCAGCACGGGCGGGGACGCACCTCCCCTGGAGCCGCCGAGCGGCAGGAAGGACAGGGCCAGAACGACCACGCCAAAGCCTATGATCGATCGTCCCAGCACACCCGACAGAAAATAGTGCAGGAACGGCCTCCAGTTGACGGCGACGTGCAAGGCGACGCCGCCGACCATCACCAGCCCGGCCCACTCGTGGACGACTTTGTTCAACCCCGTGTTGAGGTGGAAGAACATGAGAATCCCGGTGACGCTGATGATGGCGAAGATGCCGATTGTGAGGGGCGTCGCCCATTCCCGAGAGAGTCTCATGTCGTGCTCCAGCTTTGGATTGGTCTTGCGCAGGTACCATGCCAACGCCCTCGCGCGGAGGGTTCCGTCGCAAGACCGAATTCCATATCCGCGCAGTGTGGCTGACCTGAAGCAGTCTGCCGTCTGCCGGGGACGTGCAGCGCTAGTAGACGGTCGGGACGTACATCTCCTGCGGCACCGGCTGGCGTTGGTAGTCGGGATGGTACGTCCGCTCGGGCAGCACCACCGGCGCCCGCGGCACCTCTGCGTACGGGATCTGACCCAGCAGATGATGGATGCAGTTGAGCCGCGCACGCTTCTTGTCGACGGCCTCCACCACCCACCACGGCGCCTCGGGGATGTGCGTCCGCTGCAGCATCACCTCCTTGGCCTGCGTATACGCCTCCCAGCGGACACGCGACTGTAGGTCCATCGGCGACAGCTTCCACTGCTTCAGCGGATCGTGGATGCGCATCGAAAAGCGGAAGTGCTGCTCCTCGTCGGTGATCGAGAACCAATATTTGATGAGGACGATGCCGGAGCGCACCAGCATGCGCTCGAATTCGGGAACGGTGCGCAGGAACTCGTCGCACTCTTCTTGAGTGCAGAAGCCCATCACCCGCTCGACACCGGCGCGGTTGTACCAGGAGCGGTCGAACAGGACGATCTCGCCGGCCGCGGGCAGGTGGCTGACGTAGCGCTGGAAGTACCATTGCGTGCGCTCGCGTTCGCTGGGCGCCGGCAGGGCGGCGACGCGGCATACGCGCGGATTGAGCCGCTGAGTGATGCGCTTGATGACGCCGCCTTTGCCGGCCGCGTCGCGCCCCTCGAAGATGACGACCACCTTGAGCTTCTGCGATACCACCCAGTCCTGCAGCTTCACGAGTTCGCCCTGCAGGCGGAACAGCTCCTTGAAATAGAGCTTGCGGTCGACGCCCTCCGGCTCGGGATGCTCCGACATCCCTTCGAGCAGCTTGTCGAGACGCTCGTCGTCGAGCTCCATCTCCAGCTCTTCATCGAAGCTGTCGACCAGATCGGCGCGGACGCGCATGTCGATGTCCTTGGCGCGCGTATTGTTACTCACACTTCTCTCCTGTGAGGCTCGGTGGTTCCTGAGGGCGATACTACGAGCGCTCGCCCGATAGACGGTCGAGCAGTGCCGTGAGCGGACGTGAAAAAGCGACTACGGCCACCGTGAGCGCGGTGACGGCTACACCGACAATGCCGAAGTAGGCGAGCTTCAGCCAGAGCGGCGCACCCGTCTCGTCGATCAGGTTCATGCCCAAGAAACCGGTGGCGATTGTCCCGACGAGACCGACGATGGTGACCGCCGTCAGCCGGTGAATGGTGCCGCTCTGACGCCTCAGAACGTCACTGTCGAGATACTGCACCATGTCGAAAATCTCGCCCCGCAGCTCCTTGTAGAGTTCCTCGTTGCCGAGGTGCGTGCGCTGCATGCGGAAGAGGTCGCGCGTCTGCGCCTGGTCGGAAACCTCCGTGAACCAGTAGCGCTGCGTGAAACGCATGAACGCTTCTTGCAGGCGGAACGTCTCGCGCCGGAACGCTGCGGACGATTGGACGCTGTGAATTTCGAGCTGCTTGATGGCGGCGACCAGCCGGTCGGCAAGCATCAGCAGCGCAGCCTTGTGGAAATGGCTGATGAGAAACAACAGGAAATACTGATGGCGGAATTGCCCGAGCAGGCCGCGCTCGTTGTCTTCGAGGCGCGGTGAGTGGCCGTCCGCGATCACCGTGAAGGCATGCCCTGAGAGCAGGAAGCGCGCACTGAGACCGGTAGCTTCGGTGCCCTCGTGATAGTATCGGTCGTAGCAGTGGCGGGTTTCGAAATCGCGCAGAAAGCGCTCGGCGAAGGGCGCATCGCCCGTAGCGCTCTGGCCCGTCGCGAAAGCGAGGCGAATGTAGTCGGCGCGCTGCACCTCCCACATCCGCTCGAGCGTCAGATAGGTCATCACCGGCATGCGGTAGTATTCGATCTGTCGGAACGACAGCGGGCTCTTGGTTCGTGAGTTCTCCGGCACGAGAGGCTTCAGCAGGAACTCCCAGTGCGCGGCAAAGCATGGTGTGCGCTGGTGGCCGACGAACGACAGGTAGCGATCGCGTCGCTCGTAGTCCGACGTCGAGAGAACGTGGCCGTCCTTGTCGAGCCACTCGACGCGCACGGGGCAATGCAGCGCCTCGCCGGTCTCCGTCCAGCCCGGCGGATAGGCCCGTCCGAAGCGATACATGATCTCGTTGACGATGCTGAGCGGCACGTCGGTGGCGTAGAATTCGAAGGCCAGGATTACGGCATCGACGTCGTGGAAGAAGTGCAAGTCTACGTGTGCCACCTGGCACGTAACGGGCGCGGTCCCTTCGGCGAGCAACATGCGAACCGCGGCAACGTCGGTACGCCGATAGACACGCAGCGGCGCATCGCCTTTGCCGAGCCCCCGCAGCGACCCTGGGGCATCCCCGTAGAGAAAGCGCTGCACGCTCGGCAGGAAGGCCACGAACTCGCGGTAGTGACGCTCCTGGAATGCATCACCCTCGACGCCAAATTCGTCGTCGACCAGCTCCCAGTTCCCACCGCCGAGGCGCTCGAACAGCACATCGGGGCTCTCGCGCTTTTTGCCTGCCGAGTTTGCGATAAGCTCGATCGGCCAAAGGACGATTTGCCGGAAGTGGCGGACGACGCGGGCAGCAGCGGGCGCGCTCAGCTCTTGTGGCGCATGCAATATCGTGGCCGGCACGCTTTCGTCGTTGGCCATGCGTTCTGTTCCGTAAGAAGGCGGGGCAGTCCTTGCGCTTTTGGTAGTCTATTGATTGTCGATGACACTTTTCCGACGCAGCAACCCTCCGAACCTGCTAGATTTGTTGGCAAGTCGCAGCGACGTGGCGCTCGATATCGGCCAGCCCGAAGTGCTTAGCGGATGATCTTCGTTCACGTAGTGGCCGCGCCCTGATCACGTGCGCACGGCGCCCGCATCGGAAGCGTCCACACCCCAGCACAAACAACCCGATAAGGACGATTGCCTTGTCCCAGGCCAGCAAGTCACAAATCGTCGAAGAGGTACTCGCCGCCAACGCCGCCTACGTGAGGACCTTTGGCGCCAAGGGCGATCTCGCACTGCCTCCGGCGCGGCGCTTCGCCATCCTCACCTGCATGGACGCGCGCCTCGACCCCGCGAAGTACGCCGGCCTCGCCGAGGGCGACGCCCACGTCATCCGCAATGCCGGGGGCCGGGCGAGCGACGATGCGATCCGCTCCCTCGTGATCTCCCACAAGCTGCTCGGCACGCTCGAGTGGTTTGTCATCCATCACACGAATTGCGGCATGGAGCTGTTCACCGACGAGGTGATCGCGAACCTTCTCGACGACAGCCTCGAGACAGCGAGCTTCGATGGGAAGACTTGGTCGAACGAAAAGCACGGCGGCGGCAATGTGGCCGGTCACTTCATCAAGTGGCACACGATCAAGAGCCAGGCCGAGAGCGTGCTGCAGGACGTCGAGCGCATCCGCCGGCACCCTCTCGTGCCGCCCCACATCCCGATCTACGGCTTTGTCTATGATGTGAGGACTGGCCGGCTCGTGCCCGTGCCGGAGGCGATCGAGGCGGGGAGCCCGCGGCAGGGGTAGGTGGGTCCCCCGAAGCCGGGCCTTCCCTTGATTCGGCGCAAGGCTGATCCCGCACTACATAGTACAGCCGAGCAGAGCGGGTGCCGGCCTAGGCATTTCGAACAATGATGCAGCCTCGGCACGCTGGCGCACAACTTGGCTCCGACGGCCGAAGAACCTTGACACGGAGCGTCGGTGCCCGTCCCTCTGGAATGTGACACCAACTAGGCTGACGCATGGCTCAACGCACGAAAAGCTCGCTCGCATCGGCGCTTTCCCTCGCTATGGCCGACTACGGCCTCGGATCCTCGACCGTCCTCAAGGTTGGTTTCCTGGCGCCGCTTACGGGCAAGCTGAAGTCGTGGGCCGAGCCGGGCCTCAACGGCTCGCTGATCTGGCGCGACCGGGTCAACGCCGCCGGCGGGATCAAGGTCGGCATGCGGCGCTTCATGGTCGACCTGGTGCCCTATGACACCAATTTCGAGCCCGAGCGCGCGCTCGCCGGAGCCAAGAAGCTGATCAACGAGGATGGCGTGAAGTTCATCCTCATGCTCGGCGGCAACGACTTCACCGAGCAGGTCCGCGACCTCGTCAACAGGCACCGCATGCCCGTTGCGACGCTGCTGCCAAGCGACCTGACACCCGACGCGCCGACCCTCGTGGCGCCGAGCGAGGTGCATCCCATCTACAACGTGACGGGCGTCGACTGGCTGGCGCGCCAGGAGCCGGGCATCAAGACCGTTGCCATGTGTGCGCAGGATGACTCTCACGGCCTGCCCTCGCTCGCCACCTACCGCGCCGCCTTCGAGGTGGCCGGCTGGGATCTCGTCGAGGAGCACCTGTTTCCCATAGAGACGACCGACTTCGGGGCCATTGTCGACAAGCTCATGGCCAAGAACCCGGACGTTCTGTGCTGGGACACCGTCTACGAACCGTTTCTGCACGCCCTCACCAAGGAGGCCTTCAAGCGCGGCTTCAAGGGACGCATGATTTCGTGCACGGCCGACAACTACCAGGAGCTCGTCGCCCAAACGAGCACGGAGTTCATGGAGGGGTTCGTCTTCCAGTTCCCCGACTTCGATGACCCGCGCCTCAACGACTCCCAGGTCAACTTCGAGAACCCGAACGAGTTCTACGCCGAATTCTGCGCCCGCTACCCCGGCACCTGGAGCGCCGTGTCGTGGGAGTACGTCTCGACCCTCGAGCTGTGGAAGAACGCCGTGCAGCGCGCGCGCACCTTCGAGCCGTTTCCCGTGCTCTCGATGATGAAGTTCGGCGGCGTCGGCCACCACGCCTTCGGCGAGGCCTTCTGGTGGGGGCGCGAGCTGTTCGGCATCGACAACGCGCTCGTCGGCGACTGGCCCGTCGTCGTCATTGAGGATGGCCGCGCCCGGATCAAGGAGTTCTCCTCCATCATCCGCTGGTGGTCGCAGCACAAGCAGGTGCTGATCAAGCACATGCGCAAGATGAACCTGATGTGGGACCAGCGCCAGGAAGCGGAGTCCCACGCCGTTCTCGCGCCCGATCGCCCGTAGCGGGCTGGAGCTATCTTCATCTCACGTCAGCATGGCGGGCAAAGCGCGCCAGCTCAGGAGGCGCAGCCATCAGCTTGTTCGACGAGGGCCGGCTTCGCTCAGTCCGCGCCAGCTTCATCAAGGAGACGCGTAGATCATGTCCTCGTGTGTGCTCGAGATATAGAGCCGCATGCATTCGACGGCGGTATCGACATCGCGCCGCTCGAGTGCCGTATAGAGCGAGCGTAGCGCGCGCTGGGCCTCGCGGATGCGCACCGGCGTCAGCGTGCGCTTCTTGTTGGCGCACCACTGCGGCTGCCGCCGTACCTCGTGCATGATGCGGTACATGGCGACGATCAGCGAGTTATGCGTGCCTTCGCAGATCGTCATCATGAACTGTTTCTCCACGTCCGCGAACTCCGCAGCGTCGGTGACGATGGCTTCGAGCTGCGCCAATTGCTGGCTGAGCTTTGTCAGATCGCGCACGGACATGTAGATCGTCGCCAGGCGCACGATCTCCGGCTCGAGGATCGATTCCGCGACGTTCATCTCAAACGGCGAGATCGTTTCGGCGATGGTCTGCACGTTGAGATAGCCGGAAGATTCTGTGCCGGAGCGCTTCAGGTTGTCGGACCGGTAGGCGACGAACGTCCCGCTACCCGCGCGCCGCGCGACGGCGCCGTAGTCTTCCAGGAAGTCGAGCACCTGACGGATCGTCGTGCGCGATTCACCGAACGCTTCGGCGAGCTCGCGCTCGGCGGGGATGCGCGTCCCGAATGGATACTCGCCGGTGACGATGCGGTGGAAGATGTCAGTGGCGATGCTCTTGACGCGCTGCTTCACCATGGGCTGGGAGGAGAGATCCCGATCCCAAGGTGCGGTCTCGACCAGGCCGTCCGGTTCTAGATCAGTCATCGTTTTCCAGTTCGCCTCGTTCAAGCGCCGGCGTCGCCGGCAGCAGGGTAGGATGCAGCAGTGCCGTCAGCTGGGCTGCGCAATCGAGGTCTGCCCGATACCCGGCAGCGTGGACATAGGAGCCCGCGACGCGACGCATCAGGCGATCGGCCTTGCTGCGGTACGCGGCACGGACGGCGGCCGACTGAGCGACGTCCTCCTCGCGGAGCAAATGGACTTCGGCGCATTCCGGGCCGAGCGCGGCGGCGATGACGCCGATGATACTCTGATCCGCCTCGAGCGCATCGCGGTCTCCACGGCTATCAAGTCCGCCAAGCTGCGCATTGTATTGCGTGATGGTGCGTGCCGCGATGCACACGTCGAGGAAGCGACGCCGACGCAGCTCCGCGAACGCTTCGTGATGCTGCATGGCAAGACGCAGATGAAACACCGAGCTGCGGCCGGCGATCGGTACATCGAGCGATTCGACGTGCGCGTATGCGCGGCCCCAGAGACGTGTCGCCTCACTGAAGTGATCGGCAGCTTCGCGCACTTGCGACCTCAGCAGAAAGGCAACGCCGGCGTTGTTGTGTGCGGCCGCGCGAAGCGGCGCTGAGGCATGCGCCAGCGCGATCTGTTCGGCGGCGCGCAACCACAGCTCCGCGGCCATCGGCATGCGTCCCTCGGCCAGCGCCGCGAAGGCCTTGGCGCTCGACTGAATCCATTCCTGCAGCACCAACTGCACGTCCCTAAGCCTCTCTAAGCCGCGACTGAATAGCCGAGCGTGGGCCGTTCCGGTCGCATTGACATCGGCAAAAGCATGCGCCTAGTCCGAAGGCATATAACCAAAAACAACCACATAGAACCAGTCCTATCTATTTTCTTTTTAAGGCAACGAGATATCTCGATTCCACCAGCAAATAGCTGCCCAAACGTTGCGCACAGCTTGCACGAAATAGTTTCCCCGCAGGCAAGATTTTCTCTTGATTGCGATCATCGTTGATCTACACTCAACCGGTCAAGCGCTTTCTGGTCCAAAGTGGTTGGAAGTGGCACAAAGTGGTGCACATTTTGGGGATGTTTCCGCTCGCCGACCTTGGTCGGTCACGGGCGCGCCAACGGCAATGCGGCCAGCACGAGGTGCTCAGAGCAATTGGCCAAAGGGAGTGAAACAAAAATGAGTACGGGGGTCCTTCAAACGCCCGTCGCCGCCCCGTCAGCTGCCTCTCGGGAGCTGATCAGGGCAATCGACTGGAAAGGCGCGTTTTGGGTTGCCAGCGGCGTGCCGGCGCTGGTTCTCTTCTCGATAGGCGGCATTGCTGGCGTGGCTGGCAAGGTCGCCTTTGTAGTTTGGGTCGTGTCGATGGTGATGGGCTTCATCCAAGCCTTCACCTACGCCGAGATCGCCGGCCTCTTTCCCAACAAGTCCGGCGGCGCCTCCGTCTACGGCGCGGCAGCTTGGGTGCGCTACTCCAAGCTCATCGCCCCGCTCTCCGTCTGGTGTAACTGGATCGCGTGGTCACCCGTTCTGTCGCTCGGCTGCTCCATCGCCGCCGCCTACATACTCAACGCGGTAGCTCCGATCCCGGCAGCAGATAGCCCTGCCGTCGCGGCCTGGGTGCAGAGCAATGCCGCCTCGATCGCCCAGGACAGCCCGCGTGTCGTCGAATGGCTGGCTGCCAATGCGGGCAAGACTGCGTCCGACGCAGTAGCGGCCCTGTTGTCTGCCGATGGCGTGGCCGCTCTGACGCCGCATGTTCGCACCTGGACCTTGTTCGAGGGCACCCTCGGTCCGGTCCACTACTCGCTCAACACCGCGTTCCTCATCGGCGCGCTGCTGATGCTGATCACCTTCGCCATTCAGCACCGCGGCATCCTCGGCACCGCCAGCGTCCAGAAGTACATCGGCCTCGTCGTCATCATCCCGATGCTCATCGTCGGCGTGGTCCCGATCATCACCGGCCAAATCGACTGGTCGAACTACACCCCCCTCGAGCCGCTGAAGGCAGCCTATGTCCCTGAGCTCGGCTCGTGGGGCATCGGCGGCTGGACGCTCGTCCTCGGCGGCATGTTCATCGCCGCCTGGTCGACCTACGGCTTCGAGACGGCGATCTGCTACACGAGCGAGTTCAAGGACCCCAAGAAGGACACGGTTCGCGCCATCCTTTTCTCGGGCCTGCTGTGCCTTGTGCTCTTTTCGCTCGTGCCATTTACCTTCCAGGGCGTTCTCGGCCTCGAAGGCATGCTGGCGACGCCGATCGTCGATGGCTCGGGCGTGGCCGAAGCGATGGGCAACATGGTGAGCGGCGGCGGTGGCTGGATCACCAACGCCTTCGTCATGCTCATGATCTGCGCTCTCATGCTCTCGATCATGACCGCCATGGCGGGCTCATCGCGCACGCTGTACCAGGGCTCGTATGACGGCTGGCTGCCGCGCTACCTCAGCCACGTCAACGAGCACGGCGCACCGACGCGCGCGATGTGGACTGACCTCGTCGTCAACCTCGCCGTGCTCGCCATCGCCTGCGCTGATGCCACCAGCTTCTTCTTCATCCTGGCAGTGTCCAACGTCGGCTACATCATCTTCAACTTCTTGAACCTCAACGCCGGCTGGATCCACCGCGTCGACAACGGACACGTCATCCGTCCCTGGAAGGCGCCGACGTTCCTTCTGGCCCTCGGCGTCATCTTCGCCTTCGTCAACGCCGTGTTCCTCGGAGCCGGCGCGAAGGTATGGAATCCGATGGCTCTGTGGGCGGGCCTCATCGCTGCGTCCCTGATCGTGCCGGTGTTCATCTTCCGTCACTACATCCAGGACCGCGGCAAGTTCCCCGACCACATGCTCGCGGACCTCGGCCTGACGCAGGCCGACCTCGGCAGGAAGCGTGCTGGCATTCTCCCGTATCTGGCGCTCGCGCTCGGTGTGGCGGTGATGCTCGCTGCGAACTCGTTCTTCCAGTTGCCGGCCTGATGCCTTCGGCCGGAGCGGCGCTTGCCGCTCCGGTCACCTCTAATTCTTGCATGCAGTCATCCAGCTGAGAGGAGACAGCGCATTGCTGGCAAGTGACATAAAGAGCCGACCCGTGTATCCCGGGCTCGAGCCCGACCTGCACGCGACGAGCAATATTGTCGTCTGCGATCGTGCCGGCGCTACTGCCGTCATCGAGATGCTCGGCAAGGCCGGGGCCGAGTTCGCAGGCCGTACGACGGTGTTGCTGTCGACCGATGACTATCCCGACGCGCAGTCCGTCGAAGTAGAGATTGCCAGGTTGCAGCCAGCGCGCACTGAGGCCGTGCCCAACATCGATGCGGCCGCTGCGGCCCTCGGCGAGCGCCTGTTTCGCGCCCAGATGGGCACGCGCATTTACGCCGCCGGCTCCGAGCCGCTGATCGGCTCCGTCGTTCAACGCGCCATGCGCTTCGGCGTCGATCACCTTTCGGTGCGCACCGAGCATCGCGGCTCTCTCAAGCGCCGCGTCCAGTGCGTCCACTGCAAGGGTTTGACTGAGAACGTCACCGCTTCCCCGGTCAAGTGCGCCCACTGCGGCTTGATGCTGACGGTGCGCGATCACTATTCGCGTCGTTACGCAGCTTTCATCGGCGTGCGCATCGACGCCGAGGTTCCCGGAGAGATTCCAGAGCAGGTGCCATTCCAATGACAGCATCCGCATCGCGTCGCGTCCGCGTCGCCGAGGTCGAAAGCGTCGCCGAAGGGATCAAGCGCTTCCGGCTGGTCGACGCGGCCGGCGGTCCGCTTCCCGCCTTTTCCGCTGGCTCGCATGTCATCATCACCATGCACGATGGCAATGGGCACATCTGGAAGAATGCCTACTCGCTCACCGGCGCGCCCGGCGAGACCAGCGCCTATGAGATCGGCGTGTTACGTGCGCCAGACTCGCGCGGCGGCTCCCATTTCATGCACGACCGGGTGAAGCCGGGGACCGAGTTGCAGATCAGCGATCCCGTGAACCTGTTTCCGATCGTCCGCACGGGACGCAAGCACATCCTCGTTGCCGGCGGCATCGGCATCACACCATTCCTCGCCATGATGAAGGAATTGTCCGAGCGCGGAGCCGACTTCGAGCTGCATTACGGCGTGCGCTCACTTTCGCGCGGCGCCTTCTGTCAGCACCTGTCGGATACCTACGGCGCGCGGGTGAAAATCTACCGCGACGATCACGGCGAGGCGATACCGCTACAGCGCATCCTCGGCGGCCAGCCGCTTGGCACGCATATGTATGTCTGCGGCCCGGCGGCGATGATCGATTGGGTCCTGGGTGTTGGCCGCTCGGCTGGATGGCCCGCCGAGAGCCTGCACTCGGAGAAGTTCACGGCCCCCCCGCCCGGAAGCGCCTTCACCGTCAAGCTTGCACGCTCGGGGCGCGACATCGTCATCGGGCCGCAGCAGAGCATCCTCGAGGCTCTCGAGGAGCACGGCATCGACGCGCCGTATCTCTGCCGCGGCGGTGCATGCGGGCAATGCGAGACGCGCGTAGTCGCCTGCGACGGCGCCCTGCAGCACAACGACGACTACCTCACCGCAGCGGAGAAGGCATCCGGCGAGAAGGTCATGATCTGTGTGTCGCGCGCCTCCGGCGGCGTGCTGACGCTCGATCTCTGACCAACGTCCTCGCGCAGACTGGAGATAGAGCATGGGTTTGGTTTTCAAGAACGAGACGTTCAGGGACGACTTCACGTTTTCGAACAGTCCGGCCGCCATCAAGCGGTTTCCGTTTCCCTTCGCCGAGGACAAGTACATGTACTCGGTGAACATCGAGCCGCATCTGCCGGGGCCGAAGGGCTCCGTCTACGAGTTCCCCATCGACATTGACGAGCACTACGTTTCCGAGATGCGCGACCGCGCCCTCGTTCTCGAGAAGGACCCCAAGCGCTGCCAGGCGCTCCCGCACATGATGCCGGCGCAGTGGGACATGCTCGAGCTCTTGATGACCTCCATGGCGTCGAAGTATCCCGAGCACTTCACGCTCACCCAGGATGGCAACCGCTGGCACTGGATCAACCGGCCGCTCGGCATCGACCAGCACTTCGTGTTCGGTGATCCCTCGACGCTGCCCTATGGCCCGATGGAATACATAGGCCGCCAGTGCCAGGGCGATTTCTCGCTCCAGGACCAGCGCGATGGCCAGCTCTGGATGGACGCCGGCATCATCACCACGCAGGCCGATTGGTCGCTCGATTTCGACGTCGGCATGAACTTTACCGAGTGGCACGGCCCGGTTCCGCTGGCACATCAGGCGCGTGTGTTCGAGCGCGCGCTGAAGTTCCTGCTCAATCTTCAGAACGGTCATCCTGTCCGCCGTCTCAACTGGACGATGACCATCAACCCGCGGCTCGATACCAGCCCCGAGAACTACGACAAGTGGGGTATCGACCGCACCACCGTCACTCCCGAGAACGTCGGCGACAAGGTCCATCTGCGCGTCGAGCTGCAGGGCCTGTGGCGTCTGCCGCGCTCGAACGCGATCCTGTTCTCGATCCGCTGCTACCTCATCAAGATGAAGGAGCTCGTCACCGTGCCGAAGTGGGCGCGGCGGTTCCATCGCGTCCTGAAGACGCTGCCGCCAGAGCTCGTCGATTACAAGGGCATCACCCGCTACCAGGCGACGACCCTCGAATGGCTGTCGAAGTACGATGACGGCGCGGAGACGAGCCCCGGCGTGTGGCCCGACGATTTCCCCGGAGCACCAAAAATTCGAACGCAAGAAACCAATCGGAGCGAGAAGCCCATGACCGTAAGCAAGTTCTCTCGTCAATCAGTCCTCAACGATCGCCATGCCGCTCTCGGCTCGGACCTGTCGACCGCCTGGAACGACATGCCCATTCCGCAGAACTATTCGAGCGATCCCTATGAGGAGACGGCCGCGGTTCGCTACCGCGCCGGCCTCATCGACGTCTCCGGCCTGCGCATGCTCAATGTAAAGGGCCCCGGCGCGCTGCCATTCCTCAACCACCTGCTCACCTCCGACATCTCCAAGGCGAAGGTTGGCGACAGCCACATCAGCAACATTGTCAACGAGGCCGGCGCTCTCGTCGACGACGTCATCGTCTACGTCGACGGACCGGAGGACTTCCGCATCTCGCACGGTGGCGGATCGTTCGAGGAGGCGATGCTTCCCATCGCCGCGAAGTACGACGTCAAGATCGAGCGCGACAACGACGTGCACATTCTCTCGCTGCAGGGTCCGCTGGCCCTCGAGGTGCTGGCGCCGCATACGCCGATGGATCTCGCCGGTCTCGGATACTTCCACCACGCGCCGACGACGCTGTTCGGCAAGCAGGTGCGGCTTGCGCGCGGCGGCTATTCCGGCGAGCGCGGATACGAGGTGTTCTGCTCGGCCGCCGATGCCCCTTACATCTGGGACACCATCTTGGAGCTCGGCAAGTCCAAGGGCGTCGTCCCGGTCTCCTGGACGTGCCTCGACATCGTCCGCGTTGAGAGCAGCCTGCTCTTCTTCCCGTTCGACATGCCGCACGGCGACACCACCCCCTGGGAGGTTCGCGCCGACTGGACCGTCGATCTGTCGAAGCCTGACTTCGTCGGCAAGCAGGCGCTCATCGCCAGCAAGGGCAAGGAGCGCTCCTTCATCACCGGCCTCGAGGTGGCGACCGATCGTGCGATCGAGCCCGGCTCGAAGATCACCGTCGGCGGCAAGGAAGTCGGCGTGGTGACGAGCACGGTCTTCAGCAAGCATCTGATGAAGTCGCTTGCCATGGCGCAGATCGAGCCGGCGTTCACGTCGCTCGGAACCGAGGTCGTCGTGCACGACAAAGGCGAGCACTCGGCCGTCGTCGTGAAGATGCCGTTCTACGACCCGCTGCGCCTGCGCACCCACCCCAAGCAATAACCGGCCTGCAAAGCCATCATCGATCCGCGAACCGACATTGAGGGAAGTACAATGACACGCATTGCAGTTATCGGCGCCGGCCCGAGCGGCCTGGCGGTATTGAGGGCCTTCGAGAGCGCCCGCCTCAAGGGGGCTCAGATCCCCGAGATCGTCTGCTATGAGCGCCAGAAGGAAATGGGCGGCATCTGGAACTACACCTGGCGCACCGGCACCGACGAGTTCGGCGAGCAGGTGCATGCCAGCATGTACCGCTATCTGTGGTCCAACGGTCCCAAGGAGTGCCTCGAGTTCGCCGACTACTCCTTCGAGGAGCACTTCGGCCGCCCGATCCCCTCGTTCCCGCCGCGCGCCGTGCTGCACGACTACATCAAGGGCCGCATCGAGCGGAACGGCATCTCTCACTACGTCAAGCTCAGCACCGTCGTGCGCTGGGTGAGCTACAACGACAAGACCGGCAAGTTCACCGTGACGGTGAAGGACCTGCCGACGGACACGCTATCCTCGTCCGAGTTCGACTACGTGTTCTGCGCTTCCGGGCACTTCTCGACCCCGAACATTCCCGAGTTCCCCGGTCTCGACAAGTTCCCCGGCCGCGTCCTCCATTCGCACGACTTCCGCTCGGCCGACGAGTTCGCCGGCAAGGACGTGCTCTGCGTCGGCTCCAGCTACTCGTCGGAAGACATTGGCATCCAGTGCTACAAGTACGGCGCCAAGTCGGTGACGTTCTCCTGGCGCACCAAGCCGATGGGCTTCAAGTGGCCCGAGAACTTCTCCGAGCTGCCGCTGCTGCAGAAGGTCGAGGGCAAGACGGCGTTCTTCAAGGACGGCACGAAGAAGGACGTCGATGCCATCATCCTGTGCACCGGCTACCTGCATCACCATCCCTTCCTAGAGGACACGATCCGCCTCAAGACGCGCAATCGCCTCTATCCGCCGCACCTCTACAAGGGCATCGTCTGGTACGGCAATCCGAAGCTGATGTTCATCGGCATGCAGGATCAGTACTACACCTTCAACATGTTTGACGCTCAGGCTTGGTACGCGCGCGACCTCGTTCTCGGCCGCATCAAGCTGCCCTCGTTCGAGGCGATGGCCGACGACATCCAGAAGTGGATCAAGCAGGAAGAGGCCCTCGAGGATGCCTTCCAGGCGATCGACTTCCAGACCGAGTACGTCCGCGACCTGATGGCCCCGACGGACTATCCGCGTCTCGACGTCGACGGCGTCGCCAAGATGTTCAAGGAGTGGGAGCACCACAAGATGGAGAACATCTTGACCTATCGCGACCGCTCTCACCGCTCGCTGCTGACGGGAACGCTGGCGCCCGTGCACCACACGCCGTGGATGAAAGCGCTCGATGACTCGATGGAGGCGTTCCTCAACCAGCCCTCGAAAGTTGCAGCGGAATAGGAGCGCATCCCACCCGCTGTGATGCTGTCGCAGCCGCGCTCAGGCGCGGCTGCGGCAACTTTCCTCATAAGAGCCGTCAAAATAGCGGCCATGACAAAGGGGCTATGACATGAGCACGACAGTCCTCACGTCGCGCGCGCGCCCGAAAGTGCTGGTGCCGGGAGCCGCGGCACTCGAGCCGAGCGTCGAGCGCTACGTGCTGAAAGGCGGCGGCACGGCCGCGTTCGAGATCGAGGCGGGCGACCGCGTCGAGATCGCCTCGCTCGAGGGCGGGCAGCCCGTCGAGCTCGTCGCCTTCGGGCGCCAGGGCAAGAGCGACCTGGCAGCGTTCGGCTTGACCAGTCGAAATGCGCCCGCCGGAATTCGGCGCGCTCTCGAAGCCGAAAGCGAGGACGCCGCCCGCGTCCGTTTCGGCCTCTATCGCCGTGGCTTCGACCTCGGAGTCGCCAAGGCCGCGGAGCTGCTGGCACGCGACGCCGGAGCCGGCGAAATGATCACCCTCGAGGCGCAACGCAATGTGTTCGTCGTGCTCGGCGCGCCAGCCGAGCCGATGGTCGTGTGGGAGCAGTCGCCTCCGAGCGACGTGCTGATCTTCATCACCCGAGCCAATCCGCGCCCGCGCAATGTCGCGCCGCTCCCTGATCCGATTGCCGAGCCGCGTCTCGACATCCGCGTCAACGTGGCGAGCGCCGAGAGCTTCGAGGTTTACGAAGGCGAGTACATCCAGATCATCGACGTGCAGGGCCGTCAGTGCTCCGACTTCCTCGCCTTCAATCGCAAGGCGCTGGATGTCGGCGTCGAGCAGGGGCTCGACGCCGTGACGACGCGCACGCTGAACGGCGCCGCCTATCCGCGGCCCGGGCTACTGCACTCGAAGTTCTTCGATCGCGACCGAAATCCCCTGGTCGAGATTGTCCAGGACACCGTGGGTCGGCACGACACGTTCAACCTCGCCTGCACCTCGCGCTACTACGAGGACATGGGCTACTTCGGCCATCCGAACTGCACCGAGAACCTCAACAACAAGCTGGCCCCGTACGAGCCGATCCAGGCGCTGAACGGCTGGCCGGCGATCAACTTCTTCTACAACACCAATGTCGACTGCCATAACAACATATGGTCCGACGAGCCATGGTCGCGGCCCGGCGACTATGTCGTCATGCGTGCGCTGACCGATCTCGTCTGTGCCGCAACATCGTGCCCCTCCGACATCGATGCATCGAACGGCTGGCACCTCACCGAAATCCAAGTGCGCGTCTATCCCAAGGACGCCCCCTTCAAGCGCTCGATCGGATACCGCATGACTGCCGAAGCACCTCTCCAACTGACGCGCGAAAGCGGTTTCCACTCGCGCACGTCCAAGCTCACGCGCAATTTCGGCGACTACCGCGGCTTCTGGGTGCCGCACTGCTTCGCCAACGCCGGCGCCATCGAGGAATATTGGGCCTGTCGCGAGCGCGCCGTGATCATGGACTTGTCGCCTTTGCGCAAGATGGAGGTGCTCGGCCCCGACGCCGAGCAGTTCCTGCAGGGCATCGTCACCCGCGACGTGCGCAAGCTCTCCGTCGGCCAGGTGTTCTACACCACCATGTGCTACGAGCACGGCGGCATGGTCGACGACGGCACGCTGTTCCGGTTGGGCGACAACAACTTCCGCTGGATCGGCGGCGACGACGCGAGCCTTCTCTGGCTCAAGGAGCAGGCGGCGAAGTCGGGCTATAACGTCAATCTCAAGACGGCGACGTCGGAGATCCATAACGTCGCCGTCCAGGGGCCGCGCTCGCGCGATATCCTGCGCGAGGTCGTGGGCACGCCGCCCGGTCGCCCGACCATCGACGAGCTGGGGCTGTTCCGCTTCACCGTCGGCCGCATCGGCGGAGTCGCCGGCATTCCTGTTCTCGTCTCCCGCACGGGCTACACCGGCGAGCTTGGCTACGAGGTCTTCTGCCATCCGAAGGATGCCCCGGGCGTGTGGGATGCGATCATGGCGGCGGGCGAGCCGCTCGGGCTGCAGCCCTTCGGCTTCGACGCACTCGACATGGTGCGCATCGAGGCGGGCCTTGTATTCGGGGGGCACGACTTCGATTCGACGACCGATCCGTTCGAGGCCGGCATTGCGTTCACCGTGCCCGCCAAGAAGGAGGAAGACTACATCGGCCGCGCCGCGCTCGAGCGTCGGCGCGCCAATCCGATGCGCAAGCTTGTCGGGCTCGAGGTCTCGGGCAACGAGAAGCCTTCGCATGGCGATCCTGTATTTGTCGGCCGCGCGCAGGTCGGCATCGTCACCAGCGCCATGCGCTCACCATTGCTGAAGAAGACGTTGGCATTCGCGCGCGTCGACACCGCACATGCGGCGCTCGAAACGAACCTCGAGATCGGTCGTCTCGATGGAATGCAGAAGCGCTTCCAGGCGAAGGTCGTGCCCTTCCCGTTCTATGATCCCGAGAAGAAGCGCGTGCGCATGTAGCTTGAAGTCAACGACACCCTAGACGTACGCACACTCCCCTTCCCAAGGTGTGCAAACTGGCCGGAGGCAGCCCCTCCGGCCTTTTTTGTTTTGCCTCTCAACGCGCTGTAGGCGCCCGGCTTGATCTTCAGCAGTCGAAGCCACACTTTTAGGTCCAGCTACCTGCATGCGCATGAGTGGAGAGTAGAACAATGAGGCTCGCAGGATTGACGGCGCTCGTCGCAGCCGCTTTCGCTATCACGGCCCCCAGCATCGTTTCTGCCGACTCCTATTGGGAGGTCGAGGCAGCGCGCGCCAACGCCCGCGCCGGCGGCCCGACCAATGCACGAGACGCGGAGCTGCTCGAGCGCTACGGTTGCCTCAGCGGCACCAAGAGTGGCTTCTGCCAACGCCTGTCGCACGGCGAGCGCCGCTACTACCGTCAGTCGCGCCGCAACGCGCGTTGAGCCTCGCGTGCGATAGACTTCGCCTATGACGTAATCGTCAGGTCGAACTTCACGCTGGTTTGAAGCGGGCGAAAGGCTGCGTCTGACTTCGCATGCTATATCCTCGCCGAGGTCAGCGAGAGAATCTGCAATGCCATCCCCCCACCCGAAGTCGCCCGGTCTCGCCGCCGGCGTCACCGAGAGCATGATCCGCGACCTCGTGCATGCCTTCTACGCCAAGGTGCGCCACGATCCCCTGCTCGGTCCGATCTTCAACGCGAGGATCGACGATTGGAACGCCCACCTCGACAAGCTGTGCAAGTTCTGGTCATCGGTGACGCTGCTGACCGGCGCCTATAAGGGTCGTCCGATGCCCGTGCACGCCGCGCTGCCCGACATCGACGATCATCATTTCGCCCGCTGGCTCGCGCTGTTCGCGGAGACGGCAAGGGAGGTATGCCCGGCGGCCGCTGCCGAGTTGTTCGTCGACCGCTCACAGCGCATCGCTCAATCTCTGCAACAGGGCATCGCCTTATTCCGCGGCGGGCACCCGCTTGGGATTGCGATGCCTCACTAAGTTCGTGCGCGAGCGCTGCGCAGACAATCAACAATAAGAAACGGAGCTCGTCGTGCCGCTGACAACACGCCTGACCAAAACCCTCGGCCTTCGCCATCCCATCATCTCCGCGCCGATGGCCTTTGCTGCCGGCGGCAAGCTCGCGTCTGCTGTATCTTCGGCCGGAGGGCTCGGCCTCATCGGCGGCGGCTATGGCGACGCCCAGTGGCTCGAGATCGAGTGGCAGAATGCCGGCAACGCCGCGGTCGGCTGCGGCTTCATCACTTGGTCGCTGAAGAAGCAGCCACATCTGCTCGACCTCGCGCTGGCGCACGATCCGCGCGCGGTCTTCCTCTCGTTCGGTGATCCAGAACCCTTCGCCGCGCGCGTGAAGGACCATGGTGCAATGCTCATCTGCCAGGTGCAGACCCGCCGCGACGCCGAGCGCGCCATCGACTGCGGCGCCGACATCGTCGTGGCGCAGGGTGCCGAAGCGGGTGGGCACGGAGAGCTGCGCGCGACGCTCACTCTGGTGCCCGAGGTGGCCGACCTCGTCGCCGCGAAGGCACCGGCCACGCTGCTCTGCGCCGCGGGCGGAATCGCCGACGGCCGCGGCTTGGCGGCTGCTCTCGTGCTCGGCGCCGACGGCGCCCTGGTCGGGTCGCGCCTCTGGGCCTCGCATGAAGCCAATGTCTCCCCGCGCATGCATGCGGCCGCACTCGCCGCCACGGGCGACGAGACCATCCGCTCGCAGGTCATGGACCTCGCCCGCAAGCTCGACTGGCCGGCACGCTACACGGCGCGCGTCCTGCGCAACGCCTTCATCGACCGCTGGCACGGGCGCGAGGCGGAGCTAGCCGTCGTTGCCGACGAGGAGGCTGCCAAGTACAGGCAAGCCTGGGCCGCGGGAGACCCCGACGGAAGCAATACGTTCGTGGGCGAGGGGGTGGGCCTTATCAGGGGCATCGAGCCCGCGGCGGCAATCATCGCCCGCATGGTGGAGGAGGCCGAGAGCCGCATCGACGCGGCCGCGCGGACGGTCCATTCCTGAAACCGCCGCCCCGCGAGCGTGCTTAACGACAAGTGCGGTGAACCTCTGGCGTAATCTTGCCCGGTAGGCTTGATAGCGAGGTTCGAAGCGGAGGTCTTTCTAATGCAGTTGCGCGGCGTCGCCTTGGCTGTGGTCGGTGCTGCCGCGCTGGTCTTCGCTGGGACCTCTTCCGGGCTCAGCACGGAGAAGGCGGCTGAGGCGGCATCACCCAAGGCGCCGCCGGTCTCGTCAGCCAGCCAGGCCGCGATCCCCGACGCCTACAAGCTCAGCATGCTGATCCGCACGACGCTGATCGCCCTCAGCCAGGCGAACCAGACCGGCAACTATTCCGTGCTGCGCGATCTCGGGACCCCGCAGTTCCAGGCGATGAACACGGATGCGCGGTTGGCGGAGATCTTCGCTAGCTTGCGCGGACGCAACCTCGATTTCTCGCCGGTCGTCTTCTTTGATCCCAAGCTCGTGCGCGAGCCTACCCTGCAGACGGGGGGGCTGCTGCGGCTCACAGGCTTCATTCCGACCGAACCGCAACGCATTCTTTTCGACATGGGTTTCGAGCGCGTGGGCGAGGTGTGGCGGCTTTCGGCCATTGTCATCGACGTGCAGGCGGCCCCCGCCGGAGCATCGTCGACGTCACCAGCGAAGAACAAAAAGACCGAGCAGCCGAAAAGCGCGTCCAAGAACAAGGCGCTCCCGACAAATGCGCCCGCAAAGAAGCCTGCGCCTTAGGCAGATCCGCGTGCGTCTTTTCCCGCTTGAGGCGAGTGCGCGGACAAGCCGCCTCGAACCAAGATGGTTTATGACGCCGCGCGCGAGAGGAGCCTCGCCTAACACGCATTTATTTGCAAGATCAGTGCATTAGTGCTGTTCACAATATGTAGTAACAATTGCAGTCGGAGTGGCATTGCTGCTACACGCGACTGCTGACTATTGTTTATCCGCCATTTCCACTTGAAGGCGAGGGTGCCTAAGGATTTAGCTTAGGTTGTGTGCTGACGAATAACGTCAATGCAAAATACGGCAACTCCAGCACATGCCGCTTATAGAGCCTAACTCGGTTAGTTTTGCGTCTGGGAGAGGTGAATTGTTTTCGAGGGCGATAATTCGCCCCGCTTGACGAAGCCGCCGGGAGGATTTTGAGCCGGCGTCTCGTTGAACCCACCAAGACGCGATGAATTCATCCTGCCGTTGGCAACCGCCTTCGGCAAACGGGTCGGTGTGTGCGTAGTTTGGGGAGTTGCGTACCATGCGTTATGGCGAATTCTGCCGGTTTGGGGGGATCGGAAACCGGAGCCTGCACGGCTTATCGTCCATTAGCGCCATTGCGCTCAGCGCCGTCATCCTCACCGCCGGCTCGCAATCGGCATTCGCGGTAAGCTGCGTCACTGGCATTACCCCGACGGTAGAAACGGTCCAGACCCTACCGGCGGGTGATCATTCGCATGACGTGCCTCTACAGTTCAGCATAGACATCCCCGGTCCGATTCCACCCTTCAACATTGACCTTGGCTCACTGCCCACAACCACGAACGGAGAGCACGTTCACGATGTTCCTGGTGTCGTAACGGACGTCACGCCCAACTATTCCGGTGCAGATGACGGAAGTGGCGTCGGCAACCCCCAGGTCCATCCCACCAATACGGCCTGCGGTACCAACGCGACCGCAACTGGCGGCAATGCATCGGCATTCGGCGCCGAAGCAAACGCCAATGGCCTCGGTGCCACTGCGATTGGTGCTTTGGCCCAGGCGACCGCCGACGGGGCAACCGTGCTTGGATTTGATTCTTCGGCAGGCGGCGTGAATGACACCGTTGTCGGCACCAACAACTCCAGCGGGACAGGTGGCAACAATACGGTTATCGGCAACGGCATCGATATTTTCGGCGGTGACAGCAACACTGTCCTCGGTGTTGGCCATCAAGTTGCAGGCAGCAGCAACTTCGTC
Source organism: Pseudomonadota bacterium (assembly GCA_023405815.1). GTDB lineage: Bacteria > Pseudomonadota > Alphaproteobacteria > Rhizobiales > Hyphomicrobiaceae > Hyphomicrobium_A. The sequence goes on from JAEXXM010000026.1 coordinate 145,432, forward strand.
GCCGGCGATCCGAACATTGTCATCGGCTCCGGAAACAGCGTCACTGGCAATGACAATTTCGTCCTGTTCGGTTTCGACAATCAGGTAAGCGGCAACGAGAATATCGTCGCTTTCGCCCTTGGGAACCAAGTGACGGGCAACGATAACGCGATCGGCTTCGGCTTCGAGAACCAAGTCACCGGCAACGACAACTTCGTTCTGTTCGGTGCGGAAAACCAGATCACCGGTAACGACAACGCTATTGTATTTGGTGCGCAGAACCAAGTTACCGGTAATGACAACGACGTCTTCTTCGGGTCCTTCAACCAGGTTGTCGGCAACGCCAACGATGTCTCTGGCGACGCCAACCAGGCTCTCGGCAATGGCAACGAGGTTGAGGGCGACGGCAACTTCGTAGGTGGCAGTGACAACGTTGTCGAGGGAGAGGCCAACGTCGCTATCGGTCAGGGAACCGAGGTCGAGGGGGACGATTCTGTGGCCATCGGAACCGGTGCCACGGTGTTCGGCGACGGCAACATCGCAATCGGCCTATCTTCGATCGCCGCCGGCTTCAATGCCACCGCAGTGGGCGAGGATTCCACCGCGATCGGCATCAATGCCAGCGCCTTTGGCGAAGACGCGACGGCCTTTGGACTGAATACGACCGCCACAGGCGCCAATTCCAGCGCCTTCTTCAGCGCCGGTTCGACTGCGACGGGCGCCAGCGCTCAGTCGAATTTTAGCGTCGGCTCCACGTCAACGGGTGCGTTCTCGAGCACGACAGGCAGCTTCTTCTCGGTGGCGAATGGCTTCGGTGCGCAGGCCGACTTCGAGTTCGGCGCCACCGCGACCGGCGCCTTCTCCAACGCCGAGAATGACTTTGCCTCTGCTTATGGCTTTGGCTCTCTGGCTTCAGGCGAGGCCTCGACCGCGGTCGGCGCGGGCTCTGAAGCGAGCGGGGATGGTTCGATTGCAGTCGGTGATGCAACCGCCAGCGCCACCGACGCAATCGCCATCGGCACCGGCGCGAGCGCCACGGGTGTCGGGTCGATCGCCATCGGCCAAGGTGCCACGGCTTCAGGGTCGATCGCGATGGGCACCAATGCGAGCGCAGCCGACGGTGGTTCCGCGTACGGCGACGAGAGCGAGGCGTCGGGCTTCCGCAGCACGGCGGTCGGCTACGGAGCGACGGCGACGCATGCCAACGCGGCAGCCTTCGGCAACGGCGCGACCACGACACGCGATAACCAGCAGGTCTTCGGCACAACCGACAATACCTATACTACGCCCGGCATTACATCGGCAGCCAGCAAGTCCTTCCAGACCGGACCGCTCGAGGTCGTGACCACAGACGCCTCAGGCAACCTCGCCTCTGATGGCGGCCAGATCTTCAGCGCCTTGAGCGAGCTCAACGGAGGCGTCGCCATCGCCATGGCGCTCGAGAACCCCGATCTCGTCGGCAGGGAGACCTTCGGCATCGCTGGTAACATCGCCTATTGGGAGGAGAACGTCGCGCTCGGCTTCAGCGCCATGGGCGTCCTCGGTCGCAACATGTTCGGCAGCGGTGAGCGGCTGGCGATCTCGGGGGCCGTCGGCTTCAGCGTCGAGGAGCAGAGCTTCGGGCGCCGTGGCAGCGAGAGTTCCGTCGGCGGTCGAGCTGGCGCTCAGGTTACCTGGTGAGGCGCGCCCTACCGAATTCCGTATAGAGGGTGGCGAAGCGCAGCGCGGCGGGCAACCCACCGCGCTGCAATTTTTGCATACGCATTAGGCAAAAAAGTCGCCGTGGCGCCCCCCCTTCTCGCCCGCTCATAAACAATCCGCTTACGGTCTGACGCGGCTGTGCCTTGCGCCTGCCGGTACGCCGGCGCTAGCTTGGTGGCCCTTGCCGGTTGTCGCGCCATGGAACTCGCCATGGAAAAGGTGCTGACGACAGTCCTGTCGGAGCTGGTGCAGCGCGGATCGCTGACGGTCGTCACCGCGCGCGGGCGCGAGTACACCTTCGGCGACGGCACCGGCGATGACGTCCGCGTCCGCTTTGCTGACCCGGGCGCGCAGCGTGCCCTGGTGCTCAACCCCGAGCTCCGGCTCGGCGAGCTTTACATGGACGGCCGCCTCATCGTCGAGCGCGGCTCGATCTATGACTTTCTCGCGCTGGTGCTTGGCGGCTCGGAACCCGAGAAGCGCTCGCTGCCTGCGCGCCTCCTCGGCAGGCTCCGCTTCCTCACCCGCAGCACGGTGAGCCGCAACACCCGCTGGCGCTCGCGCCGCAACGTGGCGCATCACTACGATCTCGATCACCGCCTCTACGAGCTGTTTCTCGACGCCGATCGGCAATATAGCTGCGCCTACTTCGAGCGCCCGGAGTGCACCCTCGAGGAAGCGCAGCTCGCCAAGAAGCGTCTCATCACCGCGAAGCTGCTCGTCGAGCCCGATAGCCGTGTCCTCGACATCGGCTGCGGCTGGGGCGGCCTCGGCCTCTACATCAAGCAGATCGGTGGCGCGCGTCAGGTGCAAGGCATCACGCTGTCCACCGAGCAATTGGACATCGCCCGCAAGCGCGCGGAGAGGGCCGGCCTCGCCGACACCGTCCGCTTCGTCCTGCAGGACTACCGCGAGGTCGAAGGCAGCTTCGATCGCATCGTCTCCGTAGGCATGTTCGAGCATGTCGGCCCGCACTTCTATCCGACCTACTTCAACAAGTGCCGCCAGCTCTTGAAGCCGGATGGCGTCATGGTTCTGCACACCATCGGCCACATGGACGGCCCCTGGTATCCGAACCCATGGATCGACAGGTACATCTTCCCCGGCGGGCAGCTCCCGGCGCTTTCCGAGATCGTACCGGCCATCGAGCGCGCCGGCCTGCTCGTCACCGACGTCGAGTGTCTGCGCATGCATTATGCCGAGACGCTGCTCAACTGGCGTCGCCGCTTCATGGCGCGCCGTGACGAGGCCCTGGCTCTTTACGATGAGCGCTTCTGCCGCATGTGGGAGTTCTACCTCGCCTGCTGCGAGGCGGCATTCCGTTTCCAGAACGTCGCCGTGTTTCAGGTGCAGTGCGCGCGCAGTGCCTATGCCGTGCCTTTGACGCGCGGCTACATCGCCGAGCGCTATGAGGATCTGCGCATGCGCGAGACGGAGCAGCGCAGCCAGCAGGCTGCTGGCTCGCCCACCGACCCGGTGCCCCTGCGCAAGCAGCGGCATTGATTGGCCTTTTCCGACTTTGATCGCTGCACCTGTGGCCCTGCGTCGGCTTGGAAACGCCGTGATGGTCGTTCTATAATTTGCCCGTACTGAACGGACCGTAGACGCCTTGGGATGCCGGATCGCCCGGCCCCAGGATGTTCCAATGCGGGCACGGGGGCTCGAAGTTGTGTCAGCTGCACCGAATGCGGAGGCGCGGTTCGCATGAGATGCCATCCGATAAGGTGGCTTTGGGGGCTCATCCCGATCGCGATGCTGAGCTGGGTCGCTGTTCAGGTTGAGCACCCCGCCATTCAGTCGGACCTCGAGCGGCGCAGCACTGCGGCCCTCGCCGCCGCCGGCCACGACTGGGCTTCGGTGGCCTTCGACGGCCGCGACGGCCTGCTTGTCGGCCACCCACGCAACGGCCGCCAGCACCAAGAGGCCGTTGCACTCGTGCGCGGCATATGGGGTGTGCGCGTCGTCCGCACGCGCGGGACTGCGAGTGCGATCGGGGATGTACCGATCACACCGGCGGCAGAGCCTCTGCCACCGGAAAAGACGCTCGACGATCGATCCCCCGAGACTGTGGTCAGCGACCTGGCGCCCGTTGCCGCCGACCAAGCAGAGGGCGTCCAGCAGGCGCCGTCTGAGACCCTGTACGCGGCCGGCGACGAGCATCCCACACTCGCCGCGCACGTGAGCCAGGCGCTGAGCGCCTCGACCTTTCCGACGCTCGCGACACGAGAGGTGCCTGCCGCGGTCCTGATCGCCCCTCCGGCAGCCACGGCGCCGCTCGGTGCCCCCCCTGACGCCGCTGCCTCTAGCGCTGCAGCCAAGCCGGCGGCCGCAACCGTTGCCGTGGCAGTCGCAGAGCAGGCTCCCGAGCCGCCCCTGCTGAAAGCGCCGGCACGAGAGAAGTCGGATGCGCAGGCAATCTCCACGGTCACTGCGCAGATGCCGATCGAGCTGCCGGATCGCAAGCCGGCGCCTGTCCCATCGACGGCGCCGCCGCCCGATCAGCCTGCGAAGACCGCGCTCGCCGCCAAAGTGGAGCTGCCGGAGCACAAGCCGCCGACACCACCGGAATCCGTATCCGGCGCAACCGGGCCACCTGCGCCGGCCAGACGCACGTCAGAGCCCAAGGCCCCCACGCCCGCCGCCCCGCGCTTTGAGACGGCGGCGTTGCCGCCCGGCAACATCGCCGCTTCCGGTGCATGCCTGGGTGATGCGCGCGCCGCCGCCCTGCGCGTCGAGGTGCACTTCGCGCGCGGCGATGCCCGCCTGGATACCCCCGGAAAAGAGCTGATCGACGGGCTAATCGCGGCGCTCAATGCCTGCCCCGACGCCGTGATCCGGATTGCCGGGCACGCCGACGCGACCGGCAAGACGCGACACAATCAGGTGCTGTCCCGGCATCGCGCCCGCGGCGTCGCCAGCTATATGACCGACAAGGGCATTGACGCGAGGCGCCTCGTCGCCGTTGGGTACGGCGACAAGCGGCCCGTGGCGCCCAACGATACCCAGGCGAACCGGGCCAGGAATCGCCGCATCGAGCTGACGGTCACGGCCCGCGCCGTGCCGCTGCCGCCGATGCCCATACGAAAGCAGGGGACGCGCAATGGACTATCTCATCGCTAATCTTGCCTGGTACGTAGCAGCGGCATTTGCCGTCGGCTTCGTCGTGGCCTGGGTTGCCTGCGCCAAGGTAGAAGACTGACGCGCGAGTGAACGTGCGCAATTTGTATTGTGGGGAGTGAAATAATGACCGAGCTGCTTTGGCAGGCGTGGCTGCTGCTTGCGGCGGCGTTCTTTTTCGGCGGTGTCCTCGCCTGTAGCTTGAAGCGCCGCTTCTACTATGGCCCTCCCGGCAAGAAGCCGGATATGGCGACCAGTGGCACCCCGCACGCACCGGCCGCCGGCGAGCCCAGGATCGAGGTTGCCCCCCGCGCCGCCGCGGAAGCCGAGCGCTTCAACCGCGCTATCAGCGGACAGGCCGTATCTGCAGGCGCTCCCGTTCCCGCGGCGAAGCCGCAGCCAGCCGTTGCCCCTGCACCTGTGGTGGCAAAGGGTGCCGGGCCAGGCGATGACCTGACGCGCATCCGCAGCATTGATGCCAACGTCAAGAAGCTGCTCAACGATGCAGGGATATGGAAGTTCTCCGAGCTCGCCATGTTGTCATCGGCAGACGCCTGGGCCCTCAGCGAGAGGATTGGCCTCAGGGGACGCATCGAGCTCGAGAACTGGGTCGGCCAGGCGCAAATTCTCGCGACCGGCGGCGAGACGTACTACTCGCGTCGCATCGAGCGCGGGCAGACGGTGCCGAGCTTCACGGCGTCGCCCCGCACCGCCGAGCCGGCGCCCAAGTCTGCGGCGCAGACCGTGGCGTCGAGCCTTCCGCTTGCGTTCGGATCGACCGGTGCCGAGGACGACCTGACCCGCATCCGCAGCATCGACGTCGCGCTTCAAGGCAAGCTTCGCGGCCTCGGCGTCCGTCGCTTCGCTGATCTCGCCGCCCTGACCGCTCCCGATATCAAGGCCCTCAACGAGGCGCTGGGGCTTGGCGGACGCATCGAGCAGGAGAATTGGATCGGCCAGGCGCAAATCCTCGCGAGCGGCGGAGAAACCTATTACTCTCGCCGCGTCGACCGCGCTGCCCCGGCTGCCGCGGCTCCTGCGCCAGCGCCATCGGCGGCGCCCGTACCTGCTGCCGCGCCGGTGGCAGCCCCTGCGCCCACTCCGGCACCAGCACCCGCGCCCGCCCCTGTGACCGCCGCCTCGCCGATCAACGTGGCGCCTCCGGTGAACGTTGCGGTCGCCGCGCCGGAATCGGCCATCTCCGATGTCGCCCCGCTGCGCTCCGTGCGCTCGGAATTGCTCATCGGCGCCGATGCGGCGCGTACCCCGCGCCCGGCCGGCGAGAACGATGATCTGAAGCGCATTCGCGGCATCGGCGTCCTGATCGAGAAGAAGCTCAACTCGCTCGGCATCGTGCACTACGAGCAGGTCGCCAACTGGACCGGTGCCGATATCGAGCGCATCAGCCGCATCCTCGATTTCAAGGGCCGCATCGAGCGCGAGAATTGGATCGAGCAGGCGCGCATCCTGGCAACAGGTGGGCAGACGGAGTTCTCGCGCCGCACCGAGGCTTGAGGCCGGCATATCGCGGAAGTGTTTGCGCTCGGTCACGGGGGCGGGTAGCGATCCGTGATCTGTGACGGTGATTTGAGCGTCACAGCCGCAAGGTGAGCCGATGCCTGACGTCTTCACGTTCGCCGACGAGGAAGAGCGCTCGATATGCGCCTTCCTGCGCGACCCTTCGACCTACGGCGCCGGCGAGCAGAAGGTAGAAGTCGTCGAGACGCATATTGCACGCGTGTTTCTCGTCGGCGATGACGCCTACAAGCTGCGCAAGCGCGTGCATCTGCGCTTCGTCGATTTCTCGACCCTGCATGCGCGCCACGCCGCCGCCGTTCGCGAGATGGAGATCAACCGCCCGCACGCACCCAACATCTATCTCGGTCTCGTGCCGATCGTGCGCACCGAGGACGGGCGTCTGCAACTCGGCGGCCGCGGTGAGATCGTCGAGTGGGCGGTGCACATGCGCCGCTTTCCCCAGGAGGCGGTCTTAAGCCGCCGCGAGGAGCAGGGTCCCATCCCCGAGGATCTCGCCAAGGCGCTCGCCGACATGGTGGCGCGGTACCATCAGGACAGCCCCATCGCCGAGGCAACCGACGGCGCACGCATCATGGCGCCCGTCGTCGATCAGCTGACGAGCGCGCTGTCCTACGGCTATCTCGAGGTGGCTCAGAACCTGTCGGATGCCTTCGAGCGCATCAAGCCGTTGCTGGTCGAGCGCGGCAATGCCGGCTGCGTCCGCCGATGCCATGGCGATCTTCATCTCGGCAATATCGTCCTCATCGACAACAATCCGGTGCCATTCGACGCCCTCGAGTTCAGCGAGGCACTCGCCACCATCGATGTGCTCTACGACCTCGCCTTCCTGCTCATGGACCTCGACGCGCGCGGCGATCGCCAGGCGGCGAACGCCGTGTTCAACGCCTATATCGCCTTCGAGCCCATCGGCGGCGAGATCGAGGGGCTGGCCTCCCTGCCGCTATTCCTGGCGTGCCGCGCTGGTGTGCGCGCCGTCGTCGCCATGGCGCGCACCGAGCAGCTCGAGCCCGAGGCCCAAACCGAGCTCCGAGCCGAGATCCGCCGCAATGCGCTTCTTGCCGGACGCTATCTCGCGCCGCCGCCGCCCCTCCTGATCGCTGTCGGTGGGCTTTCCGGAACCGGCAAGTCGACGCTCGCCGCGCTGCTTGCGCCTCACATCGGACCCGCCCCCGGCGCCTTGCACCTGCGCAGCGACGTCGAGCGCAAGCGGTTGTTCGGCGTGCCGGAGACGCAGCGTCTCGACCGCCAGCATTACCGCATCGGCACGGCGCAGCGCGTCTACAGCATTGTGGAGGACAAGGCTCGTCGCGCGCTCGCAACCGGACACGCGGTCATCGTCGACGCGGTGTTCGCCAACGAGGAGGAGCGTGCCAACATCGAGGCGATTGCCCGCGAGGCGGGCTCCGGCTTCGTAGGGCTGTGGCTGGCCGCGCCAACCGATACGCTCATTGCCCGCGTCGAGCGCCGGCGCGGGGACGCGTCGGACGCAGATCGCCGCGTAGTGCGCGAGCAGCTCGGCTACGATCTCGGCCAGATATCGTGGCACGAGGTCGACGCTTCGGGAACGCCTGAGCACAGCCTCGGCGAAGCTCGCCGCGCTTTGGCTGCGGCCGGCGTTGCGCTCGCGGAGTGAGTGAGCCGAAGCTGGCGCTACCAGCGGCCGCCCACGGCGCCAGTGAGGCTCATCGGATCGAGGTCCGGGTTCTTGCGCTTGCGGGCGTGCCTCTTCGAGCGCGGCGCAGTGACGGGTCCCGTCACGCTGCCGCCAGTCTCAGCCGCGGTCGCGACCGGCTGGCTCGCCGTTGCGTGCGTGCCGCCTGCATGCACGCGCTCCTTCGCCTCGGGCACCAGCACCGTCACCTCCGGCTCGTTTTTCTCCTCGAGCGTTGAAAGGGCGATCGGAGCATAGAAAGGGACGAGCTTTGGCTTCTCGGCCGAGGCTGCCTGCTGCTTGCCGGCCTTCTTTGTCTCGGCTGCGACGCGTTTTGCTTCGAGCTCCGCGGTGAGGGCCGGTAGCGGCTCGAAGTTCGACTTGGAGCGCAGGTGCACGACCTTGTACCCGCGCTTCTTGAGCTCGGCGAGGATGGTCGGAATGGCGGCGGCCGTCGACGCTTTGATGTCGTGGAACAGGACGATGCCGCCGTTGTGCTGCTCGACTTGGGCGATGGTGCGGGCAGCAAGCCGCGACGGACTGCCGATGTAGCTGTCGTTGGAGACCACGTCGACTGTGAACGCCGCGACGCCGCGCTCCTGCAGATGCGCGAGCAGCGGGCCGGAATCGCTGAGGCCCGGGAAGCGGAAGAACGGCGCGATCGGCTGCCCGGCAGCCAGCGCCACGGCAGCGAAGCCACGCTCGATCTGATCCTTGGCGCGATCGAGCGACAGGGCCCTCAGGTTGAGAGGATGCGACCAGGTATGCGTACCCATGGTATGTCCGCGCCCCATGACTTCCTTGACCATGTCGGGATAGGCCTGCGCCATCTGGCCGACATAAAAGAACGTCGCCTTGGTGCAGAACTTGTCGAGGGCATCGAGGATGGGCTTGGTGAACTTCGGCATCGGCCCGTCGTCGAAGGTCAGCACCACCTCCTTCGGGCCAAGGAAGCGCGGCTCCTTCTCATACTTCGTGAATCCGCCGTAGAGCGGGCCCACCTTCGCGTCGATCTCGACGATGCGCGCGACCCCGAGCGCGTCTTTGGGGTCCTTGCACGCCTCATCCGCTGCTGCGGGAAGGGTGGCTGCTGCCGCGCCGAGCATGGCGAACGCGAGCGCAATTGGGAAACGACGGTTCAAAATACACCTCGATCAGTTCTGCGCCATTGAGGGCAGAGGGATACGCAACTGATACTCGTCTCGGATACGCTCATGGCGTCAGCCACTTTTGATACCATGGCACGGTTGCCGGTTCGTTGGCGGCAGGTTCGCCCGACGGCTGCGCCGCGCTCGTGGTGTGTTTCGCCCACGGTAGAACTTCCTGCTCTTCCGTCTGCGACTGCTGCCACGTCAGGGACCGCGGAGCGAGCGGGACGGACTTCGCCGCCTCCAGCTTGCGCGCGACCAGCTTGGCAGCACGCGCATCGTACTGTGGAAGTGTGCGCGCCTCTGCCCTCGGCACCATGTGCACCACCTTGAATCCGCGCTTCTTGAGTTCGGCCAGCAGGGCAGGCAGCGCGTGTGCGGTCGAGGGCTGAATGTCGTGAAACAGGAGGATGCCTTTGCGGCGCCCGGCGAGCTGCGTGAGAACGTTCTTCTGCACCTCGTCGGCATCGCGCGTGCGGAAGTCACGCGAGTCGACGTCGATCATGAAGCTCGCCATGTCGCGCGTCTTCAGATACTCGACAGCCGCCGTATTGGGCCGCAGGTAGGGAAAACGGAAGAACGGCGCCGCCGGCGCGCCGAGCGCTACCGCAACGGCGCTGAGGCCCAGTTCCACCTCCTCCTCGGCCTTGTCTGCCGTAAGCGCGGAGAGCTTGGCATGCGACCAGGTGTGGGAGCCGACCGTGTGACCGGCGTTTGCGACCTCGCGCACCATCGCCGGATCTGCAGCCGCCATGCGGCCGACCATGAAGAACGTTGCCTTGGTGCAGTGCTGCTCCAGCGCCTTGAGCACCGCGCGCGTGTTGGCGCGCAAGGGCCCGTCGTCGAAGGTCAGGACGATTTCGCCGTCGGAGAGGAAGTCATGGCTGCCGCGGCCGAACAGTGGCCCCCCGGCGGTATCGACCTCGACGATGCGCGACAGCCCCAGAACGTCGCTGCGTGTGGCGCATGCTTCAACCTGCGGCGCGCTGACCGCGCCGGTCGTCGCCCCTCCGCCGCAAAGCAGCAGGAAAGCTCCCCCGACGCACGCAACATTCAATCGCCGCATCGACACAACCGCCTGCTGAGAACCCACGCCGCGCTGGATAGGGCACCCGACCCTCAAGGCCGACTACTAGGCCCGAAGCGCTAAGATTTTCTGTAAATCTTTCCCTTCTTCGGACATCTTTCGATCCGTTGTTGCATCCGCGCACCAGACTGTATGACGCGCTGCAACGTGCTAAAGCGGGTGCATCAAGCGGTTTGTTGCGAAGCAATTCTGCGGGCGGCACAGGTGTGTCCGCCGCGGTTGGAGTGCGCCCTTTCACATGTCGGAAATCGAGCAAAGCACCACTCGCGAGCAAGGGACGGCCCCCACCCCCGAGCTTGTCCGCGCCATCGGTGACGCGATCACTGCCGACGACGCGGCAGAGATCCGCTCGCTGATAACGGACATCAAAGGTCCCGACCTCGCAGACCTCATCGAGCTTCTCTCGCCCGAGCAGCGCGTCGGGCTGATCCAGGCGCTGGGCCCGGACTTCGACTTCGAAGTGCTGGCCTGGGTCGACGAGAAGGTGCGTGACCAGCTCTCCGAGGCCCTCCCCAACGACGTCCTCGCCAAAGCCGTCAGCGACCTCGACACCGACGATGCCGCCTACCTGCTAGAAAGCCTCGAGGCGGACGACCAGAAGGAAATCCTCGATCAGCTTCCGCAAGGCGAGCGCGCCGCCCTGCAGCGCAACCTCCTTTATCCGGAGGAAACGGCCGGACGCCTGATGCAGGCGGATTTCGTCGCCGTGCCCCCGTTCTGGACCGTGGGGAAAGTGATCGACTTTGCGCGCGAGACCGATGACCTGCCCGATACCTTCTCGGAAATCTTCGTCGTCGATCCGGGCTTTCACCTGCTCGGCAGCGTCGACATCTCGCGCCTGCTTCGCTCAAAGCGCGACATTCCCATCGACAAGATCATGGACCCCGACCGCCACATCGTGCTGGCGACTGCCGACCAGGAGGAAGTCGCGCGCCAGTTCGAGCGCCATGGCCTCATGGCAGCGCCCGTCGTCGACAAGAACGACCGCCTCGTCGGCGTCGTCACCGTCGACGACGTCGTCGAGGTGATCGAGCAAGAGGCCGAGGAGGACGCCAAGCTTCTCGCCGGTGTCGGCGACGAGCGCCTTTCGGACAGCGTGCGCCAGATCGCTCCGCCGCGACTTGCATGGCTGTTCGTCAACCTCGGCACGGCCGTGGTATCGGCCTCCGTGATCAAGATGTTCGGCGCCAGCATCCAGCAGATGGTGGCATTGGCCGTGCTCATGCCGATGGTCGCCTCGATGGGCGGCAATGCCGGAACTCAGACCATGACAGTCTCCGTGCGCGCGCTGGCGACCCGCGAGCTCAACCCTGCCAACATCGCCCGCGTCGCCATGCGCGAGGCTGCCGTCGGGCTGATCAACGGCTTGACCTTCGCCGTGTTTCTGTCTCTGTTGGCCGTGTATCTGTTCGGTGCCGGTCAGCTTGGCGTCGTGATCGCCCTCGCCATCATCATCAACATGCTGGCTGCGGCGCTCGCCGGTATCTTCATTCCGCTGGCGCTCGACCGCATGGGCTTCGATCCTGCCGTGGCATCGACCGTATTCGTGACGACGGTGACCGACGTCGTCGGCTTCTTCTCGTTTCTCGGACTGGCAACGCTTTGGTTGAGGTGAGGCGATCATGAGCGTCGAGAGTGATGTCGCAATCCGCCCCCTGAGGGCTTCAGACCGCGCAGCATGGGAGACCCTGTTCCGGGCCTATATCAATTTCTACGAGGCCAAAGTCCCCGACGACGTCATCGAGCTGACCTGGAAGCGCCTCGTCGGCGAAGAGGACGGCTTCTGGGGCATCGTCGCGGTGGACGGAGGCGACCGGCCCATCGGCATCGCGCACGTGCTCTTCCATCCCTCTACGTGGTCGCCGACCTCCTACGCCTATCTCGAGGACCTTTATGTCGATCGGGCGGCACGCCGCCACGGCGTCGGCCGCGCGTTGATCAAGGCCGTGTACGAGGAGGCCGACAGGCGCGGGGCGACGCGCACCTATTGGGCGACGAAGCAGGACAATACCCACGCGCGCCGCGTCTATGACCGTGTCGGCGTGCTGACACCCTTCGTCCAGTACCGCCGCTGACGCGCGCCCATTTTGGGTTGTCAGGTATAGCGGGTCACGCCTTCTTGACGAACTCCGATTTGAGGCTCATCGCGCCGATGCCGTCGATCTTGCAGTCGATGTCGTGGTCGCTGTCGACGAGGCGGATGTTTTTGACCTTGGTGCCCATTTTGAGGACCCTGGACGATCCCTTCAGTTTCAGGTCCTTGATGAGGATCACCGTATCGCCGTCCTGCAACGTGTTTCCGGCGGAGTCGCGATAGGTCTTGGCGTCCGCGACATCGCCCGCGGCAGCAACCTTGGGATCCCACTCATGGCCGCACTCCGGGCAGACGCAAACCCCGCGGTCCTCGTAGGTGTACTCGTAGTTGCATTTCGGGCACGGCGGCAGTGTGCTCATAGGTCTTTCCCAGCAAATCGCGAACGCGCGCCCTATAGCACGCACCCGGCGAATATGTGCGGGAAGCAGAGTCGCAACGTGTTAAGGGGAAATCCTTAGCTCGACGGAGCGTCGAGGCGGCGCGTCAGGTTCTCGAATTCCTGCCGCAACTCCTCGTTCTTGAAGATCTGGTCGAATGTCGGCGCTTCCAGCTTCTGGATCGCCTCGAACGAGGCGGCGCTGTCGCGCATCAGGTTCTTCAGCTGAAAGCTCGCCTCCACCGTTTCGTAGGTGTTGTCGGCAATGCGCAGGTCGTGCACCGCGCGGGTCCGCGCCTTGGCGATCTGCTCGCGCTGGCCCTGCAGGTAGCGGCGATACCCCTTCGCTGCTTCCGCGGCGACCTTCTGCGCGTCCCGGTTGGCTTCGAGCGCCCGCTTCTGATCGGGACGGTTCTCAGCCTGTAGGAGTCTGCTCGTCTTCGCCTGGGCGGACTGGATGTCCTTCAGGATGGCATCGAGCTTCGGCATATAGTTGGTGTCGATCTTCTCGATGGCGGTGCCCTGGGCGTGCACCAGCATGGCAAACAGCGCCGCGTGCATCGCGAAGTACTTGCGCGCCGCGCTCATGTTGTCGCCGGCAGCGGTGAGAAGCTTGCCGAGCTGCGTGTCGATGATCTTCGCCGCGTTGAACACGGCGACGAGCCGCACGAGGTCGCCCGAGAGAACGCTGTCGAGCAGCAGGTCGACCTGATCCGGCGTCAGCTCGACACCGGATTTCGCCAACGCCGCTCCGATCTCGGTCTTCGTCTTGGCGATCTCGGCCTTGTTCTTGTCGATGCGCCCTTCCGCATCCTTGATGTTGGAATCGAGGCTCGCCACGGTATCGGTCAGCACGCCGGGCAGCATCGCGTCCTTCGGCGCGGTGATCTGCTTCTCCTTCATCGCCGCGATCTGCCCCTCGATCTCGCGGATGTTGAGGCGCAGCCCTTCGACCTTCTTCTGCATGTCGACAATCGGAACGTCGGTGACGATCCCGAGCGCCGAATCGAGCAGCGCGCGGATGCGTGCCTCGCGATCCTCGCGCGTCTCCGTCCACAGCGGCGTCAGGATGAACTCATCGCGTCCCGGCAGCTTCTGTGCTTCCGAACGCTGGTCGGCGGCATCGCGCAGGACTGCATCGACGGCCAGCATGAGCTGGCGCGCCCGCTCGTAGGCTTCCTCGCCCTCGCGCGGGTCCTTCGGCGCTTGCGGTGCAGCTTGCTGATTGACCGGCGCGCCTGCGCCCGGCGCTGCCGGCAGCGTGGTCTCGGCAACCCTTTCCGTCTTCGCCTCGCGTGCGGCGCGGGAGATCAACTCTGCGATGCTGTCGCGCTGGGCCGATTGGGCGTGGAGCGGGGGGGATGAAGCAAGGAGCGCGGCAATGGCGAGCGCGGTGCGGGGCCAACGAGCGTCGGCGGACATGGCAATGCCTCCAAACATGAGCCGCACAAGGGCGCAAAATTCAGGCTATTCGATGATTTTGCGGCTCAGCTCTTCGCCCTGGCGGCGGCGAGGGAAACGAGCTCCATGAACCGCGCATCGACCTGCCGCGCATCGTTCAGGACCAGCATGTGGGACAGCGTCTCGCCCTTGCCAAGGCCTCCGCCAGCCTGTCCTTTTTTGATCACCTCGTCAAAAGGGTGATCGCCAAGCGCAAGGTGCAGGCGAAGCTCCTTCGCCGTTATGCCGAGCACGGCGAACGGTATCGGCATGCCGAGGGCAATGGCGCTGTCACGCACGTCGAGGGCGGCGCCAGGACTGACCTGCCTGATCTTGCCAAGGACGTGCTGGGCGAGCGGCCGATACGCTTTCGCTTTCGCGAGCAGGGCATCGATATCTCCGGTCGGGGCGAAGGGCGGCGTCTGAGTGGCGGCAGGCACTTCGGGCTTGGCATCCCGTGCGACTGGGGGAGGCGTGGGCGCAGTCGGCGGCGGCGGCGCGGCAGCCGGTACTCGCTCTTCATGCCGACGCTGCGGCGGACGGCGCGGAGCCGACTCCCGCGACAGGCCGGCGTAGATCGGTTTCCCGCCATTGTGGTGGATGCGCTCCAGCCACGAGGCCTTGGAAAACATCAGGCCCTTGTGGCGCAGCCAGTCGATGATGTCGTTCCGGTGCGGCAATCCCGCTTCCGAGATCGCGTGCATCCACTCATCGAGGTCGCGTCCGGTATTCTCCTTCAGCCCCTCGATGAACTCGCGCTCCTTTTCGCCGAAGTCGGTCGCCATCCGCCTGTGCCCTCAGATCCAGCGACGCGACTTCGCCTTGTAGTCGAGATAGGCCTGCCCGAAGCGCCGTTCCAGGTGGCGCTCCTCGGGGAGGATGGCGAGCCAGGTGACGAGCGCGGCAAACAAGGCTGCTGCAACGACGAGCCAAACGTTCTTGGTCAGCTCGGCGACGCCCAGCAGCATCATCGCATCGGCGAGGTAGATCGGATTGCGGAAGCGGCGGTAGGGGCCAGAGGTGACGAGGTGCGTCGCACCGGCGTCCGGCAGGAAAGTGGTGCCGTGGCTGCGCAGGGTGAGGACTGCCCAGATGATCAGCACGACGCCTGCCGCGCCGATGCCGAGCCCGATCATCCGCGCGGGGGCATCGTCGAGGCCGGGCCACGGGAGCGGGGCGACATAGCCGAGCAGGATGGCCGCGGTGACGACGCCGACGAGAATGATCGGCGGCCACGGCGTTTCGCTGGGGCGGTCGTCGACGATGGGGTTGTTATTGGCCTGCTCGTCCGGCATTGCATTTCCGATGTTCGTCTCGAGTTCGACGTTTACACCAGAAACGCATCCGGCCGCTAACCCCGCTAGTTGACTTTCGAGGTCGAGACCGGCGCCGGGGTGGTATCGCTCGTCGTGGCGAGCTCCGCCGCGAGATTGAAAGTCTTGCACCGCTTCTCGGCGAGCCGCTGATTGTAGGCCTCGAGCATGGCGAGGTCCTTGCGGTGCTGGCCCTCCGGGTCGACGCCTTCCTTCGTGCCGCCCCAGATCGGCGTGGCGAACGACTGCATGCCGCGCGCGGCAGCGGACGCCTTTTTGTTGGAATCGTACCCGCGCACCTGCAGGATGCGTATCTGCATCAGGCCCGTCAGCCTCTTGCAGTCGTACTTCAGCTCTTCCTCGCTGAGCTGATAGCCGGAGCCTGGAAGAGATCCCGTCACCATGCCGCTGGATGGCGCGGGCACGTCGCTGACAAGGTTCGGCTTGGTGTCGACCGGCCCGCCAGCGCAGCCGCACACCAAAGCGCCCACCAGAGCTGCAACGATCAAAGCCCGCATCGAATCTCGCCCGCCTCTTCGGGCTAACGAGGCCCCAAACGGGGCGGATTGAAGGCGCGGGATTGCGGGAGGGCGCGGCACTAAGCCTTTTTCGACGTGTTGCTTGCGGCTGTCGCCCAGGGTTCACTAGACAGATGAGCTGGCCCTCCGCCGGAGTGTTGGAAGAGTATATGCAAACCAAGACGACCGTTCTCTTGTGTGCGGCTTTGGCCGTGGCGCTTTCTTCGCAGGCTCATGCCCAGAGCGATGCAAGAAGCTTTAGCTGCAGCTTCACCAGCGGGACGAACTGGACATTCGAGAACGGAGCGTTCAAGAGCGCGCATCCGCACCCTCTCGAATTCACCATCACCGACATAGATCTCGACCGCCAGACC
This sequence comes from Pseudomonadota bacterium, assembly GCA_023405815.1. Taxonomy (GTDB): domain Bacteria; phylum Pseudomonadota; class Alphaproteobacteria; order Rhizobiales; family Hyphomicrobiaceae; genus Hyphomicrobium_A. Next base: position 161,770 of record JAEXXM010000026.1, read on the forward strand.
GCGCATCTGGCCGCCGAGCCCGGCAAGGCGCCGACGCCCCTCAAGATCGTGCGCGCCATCAACGCCAACCACTTCCTCGAGGTCGTCAACGAGGGCTTCCTCAACCTGACGACCATCTACGACAAGGATGCCGTCAGCGGCACGTATCCAGCCGTTCACTCGCGCCACTTCGGCGTGCTCGGCCAGCCTGTCGTCGCGCAATACGCCGGCACGTGCACGGAGAAGTAGCCGCTTCCTGTGGATGCCCGCCGCAGGCTCTAGCGATAGGCGCCATCGAAGGTGCATCCTCGGCCATCGCGATCGAAGGATCAGTTCCGATGGCGCTGCACCTCATCAAGCTCTGCGTCGGCGTCGACAGCATCGAGGAGCTGGCCGACTGGCAAAAGGCGCGCCTTGCCGAGCAGCGCCAGGCCGGCGAGACGCCGCGCATCGGGCATACGACCTTCCAGACACCCAAGCGTGAGACCGAGCTGCTCGACGGCGGCTCGCTCTATTGGGTGATCAAGGGCAGTGTGCAGGTGCGCCAGGGCCTCGTCGGATTCGAGCCCGGCACCAAGTCGGACGGCAGCAAAGGCTGCCGCATTCTGCTCGATCCGGTGCTGGTTCCCGTGCGCCCAGTGCCGCGCCGAGCCTTCCAGGGCTGGCGCTATCTTGAGCCTTCCGATGCTCCGCCCGACCTCACCCGGGCCGACAAGGCCCTCGCCGAGATGCCAGCCAAGATGCGCCGCGAGCTCGCCGAGCTCGGCCTTATCTGAACCTCGCGGTTCGAGCAGTTGACGGGTATGGGCCTGCAGTGCCAGACCCTCTGCCATGTCTCGCCCGCGCCTTACCGCCCTCGTCGAAAGCCTTCCCTCCTTCGTGCCCTTCATCGGCCCCGAGGCGCAGGAACGCGCCCGCGGTCGCCCTTTCCGCGCTCGTCTCGGCGCCAACGAAAGCATCTTCGGCCCATCCCCGAAGGCTATCGACGCGATGCGCGAGGCAGCGGCCCGCAATTGGATGTACGCCGATCCGGAGAGTTACGAACTGCGTGCCGCCATCGCGCGCTTCCACGGCGTCGGGATCGACAATGTCGTCATCGGCGAGGGCATCGACGGATTGCTGGGCCTCGCCGTGAAGCTCGCCGTCGAGCCGGGCTCCACGGTCGTCACCTCTGACGGCACCTATCCGACGTTCAACTTCCACGTTGCCAGCGGTGCCGGGCGCCTCGTTCGCGTGCCTTACCGCGAGGACCGGCAGAACCTCGGCGCGCTCCTCGATGCGGCACGGCGCGAGGACGCGCGCATCCTCTACGTCTGCAACCCTGACAACCCGATGGGTTCGTTCTGGGGCGCGGAGGCCCTTCGCGCGCTGATCACCGACCTCCCCGACGGCGTCCTTCTGTGTCTCGACGAGGCCTATTGCGATACCGCCCCGCAAGAAGAGCTTCTGCCGGTTGACGTCGGCAACGCTCAGGTTCTGCGCTTCCGCACGTTCTCCAAGGCCTACGGGCTGGCCGGCGCACGCATCGGCTATTGCCTCGGCGAAGCCGGCCTCATTCGCCAGTTCGAGAAGATCCGCAACCATTACGGCATCAACCGCGTCGGCCAGATCGGCGCTCTCTCCGCGCTTCAAGATCAGGACTACCTCGCCGAAGCCGTGGCGCGCATCGCGCGCGCGCGCGGCATCATCGGCCAGATAGCGCGCGACAATGGCCTCGAGCCGCTTCCCTCGGCAGCGAATTTCGTCACCATCGATTGCCGGCGTGACGGCGTCTTTGCCAAGCGGGTTCTCGAGGGCCTCCTCGCCGGCGATGTGTTCGCCCGCATGCCGGGCGTGGCGCCACTCGACCGCTGCATCCGCGTGAGCTGCGGCCGCGACGAGGATCTTGCAGTGTTTGCCGAGATGCTGCCGCAGGCACTCCGTGGTGCCGCAACCACCTAATTGCCGGCACAACTTTGCGGTCCATTAAGCTCCGTGCGCCAAGATGCGCTGCATCGTCCCGATCCGAGGTCCCCATGACGAGCACGACCCTGGACTACTCATCCTGGCTGTTCCAGCTCATCGGCGTCCTCGTCATCGTCTATCTTGCCGTCGGGCTTTCCCGGCCCTCGCTCGTCGGAGCCGCCAAGCGCAGCACCGTTGCCATCATCGCGGCCGTGTTGCTGCTCATCGCTTCGACCGCGTTCTATCTGGTCGCTAGCAAGCTGCCGGGAGGTGACGAAACTGCTGCCGAGATCAACGTCGCGCCGCCGCAGACGACGCCCGCAGAGCAGTAATCGCCAGCGCGGCTGCTCTGGATCAGCCGACTGCGCTGCTCTCGATCAGTCAACCGAGCGTTGTGATTTGACGCGCCTGCAGGCGCGCACGCCATAGTCGATGCGCATCGTGCAAAACGCGCGCTGCAGGCGAAGCCTCAGGGCAACGGGGACGCTGCAATGAACGTTCCTCAACGATACCAAGCACATGGTCGCCCCGTGGCTAATCGAGCCGGCGAAACTGCCGGCCTCCAGGGGAGGACAACACCATGCACGGCACTCAAGGTCTGCTCGTAGGCTTGGCTCTGTTTGCCATCGGCTTCATCGGACTGGGTGTCGCCACCGACCAGATGATGACGCACGCCAGTCCGAGCTCGGGCCTCATATCGGTCGCCGGGATCGGCGCGTATGTCCTCGCCTGCCTCGGCTCGCTGGCGATCATCCGCTGACGGGATCGCTCGTCAGGGCCAGCGCCGAAGCGACCCTGAGGGAAATGTCCACTCGGGCGTAACGAGTTCGCCCGCGAAGCTCGCCGGATACCATGGCGAGCCGTCGTCGGTGCGCGGGTTCTTGAGCACGTGCATCTCCTGCGCGGGCATGTAGCTCTGCACGAGCAGGAAGCGCTTCTCACCGGTCGCAGCGTTCTCGGCCATGTCGGCGACGAGCACGGCGTGGCCGGGGAAGCCGCCCTTGATGAACACGTCGCCGACGGCGATGTCGGACGGCGCAACCGGTTTCAGCTCCCGCTCCAGCGAGTAGGTGCCGGCGTAGGCGAAGACGTAGTCCATGAACTTGCGGAACGACGCGTAGCTGCTATCGCGTCGGCTCGAGAAGCGCAGGCGCTTTCCGTCGGTGTCGTTGAACGCGATGTCGCCCCGGCGCCCCGCCGCATAGAGCCACTCCCCGCGCAGGCGCATGATTGCATCGGCGCATTGCTGCAGGTCGCGCTTGCCGACGTCGATGTCGATGACCGCGGCATGCACGTCCTGACGCCACTTCTGTGCGCCCGTGAAAGTGAGCACGGGCACTCCAGCCGGCTTCATCGGCAGCCCGCGCAGCCAGGCTGCCCAGCTTCCGTCGACAACCGGCACTCGCGAAAATCCCGGCGGCGGGGGAATGCGTTCTTCGAGCGTTCCCCCACCCGCAGTGAACGCCCACGAGTAGCTAGGCGGAGCGGCATTGGCAGGCGTGAGGAGGATCGCGGTCAGAACCGCAGAGAATAGAAGTCGCATGCGCGCATGTTGCGCACGGCCTGTGACGCCTCAATGGCGTTCCTTCGGAAATTGCAGCGGCGTCCTCTTGGCCGCCGCAGGCGGCAAGGGGCCAAGGGCCCCCGCGCCTTAGGCGCGGCCATCCACTAGCGCGACCTTAGTCGCACACGGAGCCTCTTTCAGCTCGTGTCACCGGGTATAAGAAAACGCCTGCATCTGCCAGGGCGTGACGTACATCTGCTGCGCCCACTTCGGTGCCCGCTTGACGAGCTGCTCGTCGCCGGGCCGCGTTGCTTGCTGCTCCGACTTGGCGATGGGGGTGCGATAGGCGCGCAGAGCCCGCTTGCGCTTCACGCGCGGCTTCTCCTCGTCCGCGGCGCTGGCAACGATTTTGTCTGGCTGTTGCGTCTGCACCGTGATGACCGGCAACTCGGGCGGCACGTCGCTCTCGATATTGGATGCCGCCGCGAGCCGCACCGTCGGTCCCAGGTCTGCAAGCGGCTCGAGGGGCGGCAGCCTACCGGCGCTCACCGTGCCGAGGGCTTCGCGCTTCATCGCCGGAACTTCCTGTGATGGCACCAGCGCCGACGTCGTGATCGGAGAAACGCCGGCCACGCTTTCTGCCGGCTCGACCACACCCGCGACGGAGAGCGCCGGCAATTGCGGCTCAAGCGCCATCTCCCCGCGCGTGCTGACGAAGTTTGCCTTCTCGACATAGCCGAGCCTTGTCAGCGACGATCGCTGCGCGAGGTTGGCGTCGAGCGAGCAGGGGCAGTTCGCCGGACCGGCAAGCACGGCGAGGCCAAGACTGCCGATGAACAACACTGAAAGCGAGCCAGTCAGCCGAACGCGTGCGCGCATGATTGCGGTGAGCGCCGCTGCCGCCCGAGGTGGCCTGCGGGCGCCCGCGCGCCTGGAGCGTCCCTTGGATGTCAGAACGCGATATCCCCCCACCGAGGGCTCGTTCGAGTACGAGCGCAGCGCGGCGAACTCATCGAGGACCCCGAGGAAGCTGTCCGTCGGGTTGATGCGATCGAACTCGGAAGATACGGCGCCCATGGCGCTACTCCACTTCAGTCCGCAAACTCGGCGGCAGACCCCTGCCGCGAACCGACCGCTGCGCCCGCCAGTTTGAACAGCGCTTGAGCATGGGTCCACAGGTCTTTGAAACGCAGATCAAAACCTGACACGCGCATGGTGAAGATTCTACAAATATTCTCCCGGCATGAACGACTGCGTCCCCTCGGCTGCATATACGCCACATAGTGAGAGCCCGATCGGGCGTTCCGTTCGGGCTCTGGGCCGACGTTGTTGCGAGCGGTGCGCTGAGCGGCAAACCGCTCCGATGGCGGGCCCTGTTCTGCACTTGGAACAGTAGCGGAGACCTTTGTGCGAGCGCCGGACTGGCCCCGAAGCCACCTTGCGCTTGCCGCCCACGGTGCTCCGCCGATATCTACGGATTGTCGGAAAGCCGCATGCGGAGACGCGTTTTCAAGGCGTCATCCAAACGGCTTCCACTGGCCCGGTGGCAACATTTTTCTAGACCTCCTTTGCCGTTGAAGAGGCCATGCAACCCTGCGCCCCGCGTCGACGGCTGTCAACCGACCGCGCCGCGTAGGCTCAGGGTTAAGGGATTATAAAAATCACGGCGATAGCTTTCCGGATATTGCCATCGCTGGTGCCCCCATGAGGTCCGTTCTCAACTTCTTCTCGATGCTGGCCCTCGGCCTGATGATCGCCGCCGTAATCTTGGCCGCGCCGGCCGGCACGGGCATGACGGGCGTCGCCGGCATCGAGATCGGCGGACCGACGCTCGATTATCGTTCGGTTGTCGCTGGTCTCGGCATCGGCCTCATCATCGCGCTCGTCTCGCGGATCTCGTGGGGCGAGGCAGCCCGCCGCGCCGGGGCTTGGAGCGTCAGTCAGGCACGACGGCTCTGGCTCGTTTCCTGGGCGGCGGTCTTCATCGCCATCCTCTTTTATTTCTGACACTTGAATGTCTCGCGCGCCGCGGCGCCGGGCTCCGCGAAAAAGAAAGGGCCCCGGATCGCTCCCGGGCCCTTGTCTTTCATCACGTGCAGATCAGACCGAGTAGTACATGTCGTACTCGACCGGATGCGGCGTCATCTCGTAGCGCATGTTCTCCGCCATCTTCAGCTCGATGTAGGCGTCGATCATGTCGTCGGTCATCACGCCGCCGGCCTTCAGGAACGCGCGGTCCTTGTCGAGGCTGTCGAGTGCCTCGCGCAAGGATCCCGACACGGTCGGGATGCTCGCGAGCTCCGCGGGCGGCAGGTCGTAGAGGTTCTTGTCCATCGGGTCGCCCGGATGGAGCTTGTTGATGATGCCGTCGATGCCGGCCATCAGCATGGCCGTGAAGCCGAGGTACGGATTGGCGGCCGGATCCGGGAAGCGAACCTCGAAGCGCTTCGCCTTCGGGCTCGACACGTGCGGAATGCGGCAGGAGGCCGAGCGGTTGCGCGCCGAGTAGGCGAGCAGCACCGGAGCCTCGTAGCCCGGCACGAGACGCTTGTAGGAGTTCGTGGTCGGGTTGGTGAAGGCGTTGATTGCCTTGGCGTGCTTCAGGACGCCGGCGATGTAGGACAGCGCCGTCTCAGAAAGATCGGCGTACTTGTTGCCGGCGAAGGTCGGGTTGCCGTCCTTCCAGATCGACTGGTGCACGTGCATGCCCGAGCCGTTGTCGCCGAAAACGGGCTTGGGCATGAACGTGGCGGTCTTGCCGTACGCCTGCGACACCATGTGGGTGACGTACTTGTAGATCTGCATGTGGTCGGCCATGGAAACCATGGGCCCGAACTTGATGCCGAGCTCGTGCTGTGCAGCAGCCACCTCATGGTGGTGCTTTTCGACGACGACGCCCATCTCCTGCATCACGGAGATCATCTCCGAGCGGATGTCCTGGCAGCTGTCGATGGGAGGCACCGGGAAGTAGCCGCCCTTGGTGCGCGGGCGGTGGCCGAGGTTGCCCATCTCATATTCGGTGCCGGTGTTGGTCGGCAGCTCGGTGGAGTCGACGCGGAAGCCGGTGTTGTACGGCTCGGTGGAGAAGCGCACGTCGTCGAAGATGAAGAACTCGGCCTCAGGACCCATGAAGATCGTGTCGCCGATACCCGTGGACTTGAGGTACGCCTGCGCCTTCTTGGCGATGCCGCGCGGATCACGTTCGTAGAACTGACCGGTGGACGGCTCGAGGACGTCGCAGAAGATGGCGACCGTCGACTGGGCGAAGAAGGGATCGAAGTGGACGGAGGAAGGATCCGGCAGCAGCAGCATGTCGGAGGCTTCGATGCCTTTCCAGCCGGCGATGGAGGAACCGTCGAAGGCATAGCCGTCGGTGAACGTGTCATCGGAGACCGTGCTCGCATGCGCGGTCACGTGCTGCATCTTGCCCTTGGTATCGGTGAAGCGGAAATCGACGAACTTGACGTCCTTGTCCTTTAGAAGCTTGAGGACATCGCTGGCGCTCTTCATGAGACTCCCCATTCTTTGGCCTGGCTGGCGGCCTATTTACCGGCAAAAGGGGCCGTTTGACGGCCCCTCCTTTAGCACGCTTTGGCTGCGTGGGATCAGATCGCGTCGGTACCGGTTTCGCCGGTGCGGATCCGGATGGCGTTATCGATCGCCGATATGAATATCTTGCCATCGCCGATACGGCCAGTCTTCGCCGCTTTCTGGATGGCGTCGACCGCCTTATCCAGCATCTCGTCGGGGAGGACGACTTCGATCTTCACTTTGGGGAGGAAGTCCACGACGTATTCCGCGCCGCGGTAGAGTTCCGTGTGTCCCTTCTGGCGACCGAAGCCCTTCGCCTCGAGCACGGTGATACCCTGCAGGCCGATTTCCTGAAGGGCTTCCTTCACTTCGTCCAGCTTGAATGGCTTGATGATGGCTTCGATCTTCTTCATGACCCCTTGGCCCTCCGACATTATCTGGTTTCTGCAAGGGCGGCTTGCGCGAACGGCGAGTAGTTAGCATGCCGCATGCCAGTCTCGGGGCACAAATAAGCTTCTGTGATTACAGCCTCTTATCCGCGCCCGTAAGCGGGTTGGTCGTAAAACCCGAGCTTCGACTGCCTTCAGGTTGGGCAGATTGCATAGAAATAAATCACGCGCAATCGGCACGGATCGTCTGATGGACAAGCATTTCGCTGATTTAATTGGCACACCCGACGACCTGGTTCTCCTGACCAACGACGAGATGGGCCGCGCGGATCGCTTGGCGGTTGCAGCCGGCACGCCGAGCCTCACCCTCATGGACAACGCCGGCCGCAACGTTGCGCGCGAGGCGCGTGCGCTGCTCGGCGCGGGGCACCGCGTTGCTGTCCTCTGTGGCCCGGGGAACAACGGCGGCGACGGCTTCGTGGCCGCCCGCTATCTGAGCGAGGGGGGTGCCCATGTCGAGGTCGCTCTCCTTGGACCCCTCGATGCTCTCAAAGGCGATGCGGCAGTCATGGCCCAGAGGTGGGGCGGCGAGGTCGGCGCCTTGTCCCCATCCTCGATAGAGGGTGCCGACGTCGTCGTCGACGCGCTCTTCGGAGCCGGCCTCGCACGCCCGATCACCGGGACGGCCGCCGAGGTTATCGCCGCGCTCAATGCCTCCGATGTGCCGGTGCTCTCCGTCGATGTCCCGAGCGGCCTCGACGGGACGACCGGCCAGCCGCTGGGGCCTGTCGTCGAGGCGACGCGCACGGTCACGTTCTTCCGCCGCAAGCCGGGGCACCTCCTGATGCCGGGGCGCGCACTATGCGGCCCAGTGATCGTCGACGACATTGGCATCCCCGATAGCGTGCTCGTTGAGATCGGCGCCAAGACGTGGGCTAACGCCCCCGGACTGTGGGGGGCGGACTTCCCCTGGCCGAAGCTCGACGGCCACAAATACGCTCGCGGCCACGCCCTCGTCGTCTCAGGGCCGGCCGCTCATACCGGCGCAGCACGCATGGGCGCTCGCGGTGCCCTGCGCGTCGGCGCTGGGCTAGTCACCGTGGCCAGTCCTGTCGACGCCCTGATCGTCAACGCGGCCCATCTCACGGCGATCATGCTGGCCCCGTTCGACGGGGCTGAAGGTCTTGCCGGCATTCTCGCTGATCGGCGCAAGAACGTGGTGCTGCTCGGACCGGCGCTGGGCGTCGGTGAGCAAACGCGCCAACTTGTCCATGCCGCACTCGTATCCGGTGCCGCCGCCGTGCTCGACGCCGACGCCATCACCTCATTCGCCGAGGACGCCGACGCCCTCGTTCGCGACATCGCGGGCAAGGTGGGCCGACCCGTCGTGCTCACGCCCCACGACGGCGAGTTCAAGCGACTGTTCGGCGACGTCGATCAGCCGAGCAAGTTGGCGCGCGCCCGCGCCGCTGCACAGCGCTCCGGCGCCATCGTCGTGCTGAAGGGTCCCGACACGGTGATTGCCAGCCCCGACGGACGCGCCGCCATCAACGCCAACGCCCCTCCCTGGCTTGCCACGGCCGGCGCAGGCGACGTCCTCGGCGGGTTCGTGACCGGCCTGCTGGCCCAGGGCGTCCCGGGCTTCGAGGCCGCCTGCGCGGCGGTTTGGCTGCATGGGGCCGCTGCCGCCGCGTTCGGTCCCGGCCTCATCGCCGAGGACATTCCCGAAGCTCTGCCTAAGGTGTTGCGGGCGCTCGCCGGCCCCGGCTCCGCCTGACCCGTCGCATAACGATTGCGCGCCACAATCGCGGGCTAATGGCCTATGCTGGATTCGCGGCGGGATGGGCCACGCCGCGGACAATGAGCGGGCGAGTTGCGAATGCTCCGACGGGCTGTTCCGGCCATAGCTGCGATGCTGCTCTCGTGCGGTGGTGCCTATGCGGCTCCGGCCGATGCGGCGCTGAAAGCGCAGGACGCAGCAACGGCCCTGGTGCGCGGCGATGCCGGCCAGGCGGTCGCCAACTACACCGAGGCGCTGAAGGACGCGACGCTGCCCAACGATCGTCGCGCCACGATTCTCAACGATCGCGCCGTTGCCTATGCCCGCCTCGGGCAGACCAAGCTCGCCATCGATGATTTCAACCGCGCCGCGCAGCTCTTCCCCGAATACGCGGCGATCTACAACAATCGTGGAAATCTCCTCCTTGCCCTCGGCTATCCGGACGAGGCCATCAAGGACTTCAATCGCGCCATCGTGCTGGCGCCGGGATACGCTGCCGCATTGTCGAACCGCGCCGGCGCCTACGCCAAGGAAGGCCACAACGATCTTGCTATCCGCGATTACACGGCGGCGGTGAAGCTGATGCCGCAGTCGGCGGCGCCGCTTGCCGGGCGCGGGCGCGTACATCTTGCCGCCGGGCGCCCTCACGCCGCTATTCGGGATTTCTCTCGCGCGGTGACGGCCGATCCGCGCTTTGCCGCCGCGTACCGCAACCGCGCCGAGGCCAAGCTCGACGTCCTGCGTCTGCAGGACGCCATTGAGGACCTGTCGCGCGCCATCGCCTTCGACGCAGAGAATCCCGAGCTCTATCTCCTGCGTGGTCAGGCCTATCTCTTCTTAGACAATGTCAGCGCGGCACTGAAAGACTTCACGCAGGCAACGACCCTCGATCCGCGCTCGGCCCGCGGCTTCGCCACGCGCGGGCTAGCCTATGCCATTGCCCAGTCCTACGGGGAGGCTTTCGCCGACCTCAACCGCGCCATCGAGCTCGATCCGCGCTCCGGCGTTGCGTTCGCCTACCGCGCTGTGGCCTACAAGATGAGCGGCCAGACCGACGTTGGCTTGAAAGACGCCGAGACGGCCGAGAAGCTCGATCCCGATGGGCCAGAGGTTCTGTGGGCCAAGGGCGAGATCGAGGAGGCCCAGGGGCGCACCGAGCAGGCCGTTGCCGACTACAAGCGCGCCGTCACGCTTTCGCCTCGGCTGAAGCTCGCAGCCGACGGGTTGCAGCGTCTCGGCGGCGACACAGGCAGCGCGGAGGACCGCGAGATCGCGGGAGCCGGGGTGGAGAATTGGCGCGTGGTCCAGCAGGGCAACCGCTACTATGCCGTGAGCGACCAGTATCGCCGGATGCGCATCCCGCTCGAGATGGCCGGCGACGGCCAGCCGCAGCTTCTCGAGTGGGAGCTGAAGCAACCGCCCTTGCGCGGCATCGCGACCCTGCGTTTCTCTGCCGGCGCCGTTCCCGGTGCCATGGGTCCCGAAGAAGTGGAGCAGGTCGCCATCCTCGACCTCGACAACAATTCCGTCGTCGGCATCGAGCCACACCGTGAAGGCAAGAAGGTCGCCTCCTGGACCTGGCAGGACGACCGGGTCGTCGTGGCCAGCGTCGATGGTGCCACGGACGAGTTCATCTTGCGCGCCAACGTGGCCCGCGGCTCGGATGGCCGCCGGTACACCAGCTCCGAATCCGGATTCTGGGCACCCTGGGGACAGCTCGACTCCGCGGCCCAGGGCGAGCGCCGCGAGCGTCGGCGCAGCAAGCCCAAGACCATCTTCCAGCTTCTCTTCAACTGACGCGGGCCGGTGCTGCCGAACGGCTACACGCTGGGCGAGAAATGGGCGCCAGGACGCGCCGTCGCGCGTATCCCGTTGCCGGCCGATGGCATGGATGGGAAGGTTGCCGCGGTTCAAAATCTGTTACCGCCGGCTTGGCTAAATCAGTACTCACGTTAAGCTTTCCGCATCGTTCACCAACTATTTTGGTGCGATAGTCGGTCTGCAAATTGCGAGAGAGTAAAAGACGATGCGTTCGTTTGCTGTGTTCCTTTCTGCCATTGCCGCCGCCGTCATCGGCTCATCCGCTTTCGCAGAGACGCCCACCGTGTTGGCCGCTGCCGATCCGGCCGCCGGGGCACCCTCCCTTTCCGCTCCGCAGGCGGTCGATGTCGCCCTGCCGCCTGCCACGGCAGCGCCGGCTGAGGCCAAGCAGGCAGCGCCCCTCGATCCGCCCGAGCCGACGCTCTTCGCTGTCATCGACCTCGGCACCCAGACCATGACGGTCTCCGACAAGAACGGCGAGATCGCGAGCTGGAAGATTTCCTCCGCGCGCGGCGGCTACCGCACGCCGACCGGCATCTACACGCCGCACTACACGGCGCGCATGCACTACTCCAAGCAGTATCATTTCTCGCCGATGCCCTATTCGGTCTTCTTCAACGAGGGCGTTGCGGTGCATGGCACGAATGACCTGCGCAACCTCGGCCGTCCGGCCTCGCACGGTTGCGTGCGCTCCCATCCCAAGAACGCCAAGGTCTTCTACGACCTCGTGCAGAAGCACGGCATGCAGATGACGCGAGTGACCGTGCGCGGCAAGCCGCCGTACTCGCCGGTCGTAGCCGAGCGGCGTCGCCCGAAGCGCTATGTGCAGCCGGCCTCGGGCGGCTGGGGCGGCCTCTTCGGCTACAGCCAGCAACCCTATCAGCCGAAGGCGAAGAAATTCAAGAAGAAGCAGTACGGCGGCAGCTACAACACATGGTGATAGCCCGCGCTCTCTGGTGACGCCGGCGCCGGAGACTCAGGTCGGAGTCTCAGAACGGGTTCCAGGTCGGCCGCGGTGTGAATCGGATGTAGCCGATGTTGGCCCCGAGCCGCAAACCGAGCCCGGTGCGGATCGGCGCCATGAGCACCTGTCCGCCCTTGAGGAACGTGATGCCGGCGCCTCCGATGAAGTACGCCGAGCCGTCGATGCCGGTGAACTGGCGGTAGAGTGCCTCAGGTTCCTGCAGCCGGTAGATCAGGAACATAGTGCGCGAGCCAGAGGCCCCGACGTCGGTGCCGATCGAGGGGCCGTGCCAATAGACCTTGCCGCTTCCGCCTGAGCGCAAATACAGCGTGCCGCTGCCATAGCGCACGCCGGCGAGGAACGCGCCGCCGCCCTCCGTGCCCAGCACATAGCCGTCCGGCCGTCCCGCGCTCGAGAAGGCATACTCGAGCACGCTGCCGAGCTCGGTGGAGATGGTGCCGAAGAAGCCGCGCGAGATCTCGCGGATCTCGTCGATCGTGTAGCCGGGCTCATCCGGCGGGAGCGGCTCGAGTATGGCGACCGACGGTCCCGGCTCGAGTGTCGTCACACCCGGCTCGGACGGCGCCTCCTCGTTGGGCGTCGTCTGCGTCGCCCACTTCTGCGTCGGCTTCTTGGCGACCGGTTTGGGCGGCACTGCACCGGCCGCTGGGCTGGCGCCCTGTGCCGCGGCCGGCGGCTTACCCTCGGCCGCCGTCTGCTTTCCGCCGATGACGGCATCGAGCTTGCCGAGCGTGTAGCTGGATTTGGCCTTCATCACGGCCAGCAGCTCGATCCCCGCCGCTTCGAGTTCCGTCAGCTTGGTGCAATCGATGGGCCCGCTCTCGGCAGGGCGTCCGAGCTGGTCGATCTTGATGATCAGATCCTCGGCGTCCGCGTCGAGCTTTGTCGTGCGCTCATCGCGCACGCTCGCCAAGGCCTTTTCCTCGTAATCGGCGTCGTCCCAGCCCTTCTTGGCCTTGAGCTGCTTCAGCTTCTCCTGCAGCTTGGGCAATGCCTCCGCGTTGAATGCACGCAACGCCGCGCCCGACTTGTCGACAGCGGCTGCGAAATCCTCCGCCTTGCAGTCCGCCAATGCGGGACCGTGCAGGACGAGAGCCGCTGCTATGGACAGCAGGACGGACGAGATCGATCGACGCATGAGAGCACTTCAGGCTGTTACGGTTGAGCGCCCGAGGGGGCCCGCCCGCGCAGATCGATCAAAGCGATGTGGCCGATTATTGGCCGCCGATCGTCTTGACGACCGAGTTGAGCGGGCGATCCGACAGTGCCGTGGGCATGCCCTGCATGTCCTTGGCCACCTGTTCGTCGTACTCGGGCAGCGTCTGGATAGGCGCTTTGGGCACCATTTGCACGACTTTGTATCCGCCAGCCTTAAGCCGCTTCAGTAGCTCGGGCATGGCCGAAGCCGTATGGGGCTGGATGTCATGCATCAGGATGATGCCTTTGCCCCTTTTGTCGAGGTTGGTCATGATCCGCTTGACCAGCGCGTCTGGCTTGGTGCCCTTGAAGTCGAAGCTGTCGATGTCCGTCGAGAATACCGCGACGTTCCGGTCGGCGAGGTACTTGAGCGTCTCCGGGGAGTGGCGCAGGAACGGGAAGCGGAAGAAGGGCGCGGTCGGACCGCCGACGGCCCGGTGAACGACGCTGAACGATTTCTCGATCTCGTCCTTCGCCTGGTCGAACGGCATCTTCGACAGGTCCTTGTGGTTCATCGTGTGGCCGCCGATAGTGTGCCCGGACTTCGCGACGTCGTGCAGGATGTCAGGATATCCGGCCGCCACTTTTCCGACCGAGAAGAAGATGGCCTTCGTGCACTCCGCGTTGAGCGCGGCTAGCACCGCCGTCGTGCGATTGGGAAGCGGACCGTCGTCGAACGTCAGCACGACTTCCTTCGGATTGAGGAAGTCGTACATCTTGTAGTGCTGGAAGCCGAAGCCCGGACCGCCGGTGGTGTCGATTTCGACGACGCGCGCCACGCCGAGCGGATTGGGATTGCCGGGACAGTCGGTCGGCTTCACGTCCGGAGCCGGCGGACCCGCCTGCGGTTGAGGCTGTGCCTGTTGCTGCATCGGTGGGGGAGGGATCGTCGGTCCCATCTGCTGCGCTTGGGCAGTCGCGCAATGAAACGCGAGCGGGCTCAACAGCGCCGCGGCGGCGATCGTTTTGGTCAGAACGGAGCGCATTCAAACCTCCCGGAGGTAGCCTCTCAGGGCTTATTGCTTGATTCCCCTTCATTGTGCGGAGATTTGCGCCGCACGCGCAAGGAATTTGCCGCGGGTTTTTCTGACGTAGCGCCGATTTCGCAAGAACTGTGGTGAGCACATCCTCGCTAGTCCGGCTGCTTTGTGGCCACCCTGCTCCGGAACCGCTCGCTGTCGACGATGATGCGCGTGTGGCGCCCACGCCCGATCAGCTCGCGCTCGTCGTGCGCTTCGACTTTGAACACCAGTTTGCGGCCATTGCGCTCGATGAGCTCCGCGGTGGCGGTTACCTGGTGGCCGACGGGCGTCGCGGCGATGTGCTCGACATCGAGATGTATGCCGAGCGTCTCTTGGCCCGGCGCGAGGGCACCCTCGACGCAATCGACGGCCGCGCTCTCCATGAGGGCGACCATGGCCGGGCTCGCGAACACCGGCGCGCGCCCGCTGCCGAGCCGCGGCGCCGTGTGCGCCTCCTCGACGAGAACACTCGCGCTGCCGGTGCGCCCCGGCTGCAGCGCGTCGGCGCTTTCCTGTTGGGTTGACATGGATATGGATGACCGGCCGAAGGATCGCCGCACTATAACGCGCTGTCCCGCGTTAGTCTGCCGTTTCGGAGAGGCGTTCCAACTCGTCGACGTTCGTGAGCCGCAAGCCGCGCGCGCAGGGCTCGACGAGATTGCGCGCCTTGAGCTCGGCGAGCCAGTGCCCAAGCTCATCCACCGTCATGTTGAGGTAGCCCGCAACGACGCCACAGCTCAGCGAGTCGGTAATGAGCGTGGGATCGCGCCCCTCATAGGCATTGACGCGCGCCAGTGTCACGAACAGCGCTGCAATGCGCGCGAGGGGCCTGGCGACGACGCCGCGGCTTTGCGCTTCGTTGAGGAACGCCACTTCGCGCTCGATGGCCGCCGCGAGGCGCGATGCGTTTGCGACGGTCCGCTCGATGACGGGCTCGCCCGCTGAGCGGGGAAGACACGTCAGCGACGTTTCCATCGTCGCCTGCGCGCCCGCAATGTGATTGTCGAGGTAGCCAAGTCCGACGAGATCGCCCGGAAAAGCGAATTCGATCACGTCACGCGTGCCGTCGGGGCGCTGCTTGAAGAGGCACACCGAGCCCTTCTCGACGCGGTACACGCAACTGCGTGGCTCGCCCTCGCGGAAAAGAATCTCGCCAGCCATCAGCGTGCGATGGCTGCCTGGCGCAGCCCTGACGCGGGCACTCGAACTCGGTAGATCGGAGAGCGTGAGCATGGCGACGGGGGGTGCTCGATACTTACGCAACGCCACCACCATATGTGGCGACAATGCAACGTTCAAGCGGTTTTTTGTGGGCAACTGCGCAATGACACTGGACACGCGCCGGTCCACGAGGGCTGCAAACAACAAACCCCCGCCGCGCACTCACGCGGCCGGGGGGCTGAATTCTTGCGCGTCGCCGATCGGATCAGTGCGGCACCTTGCAGGCGTACGATGTCGCCGCGCACTCCACGCCGAAAATGCCGGTCGAGGTGCAGCCTTGCAGCTTGGCCTCTCCGATCACGGTCCAGCCGCGGTTCTCCGCCAGATTGACGGCGCCCTGTGTGGCCATCAGCGATGCGATGCTCTCGGTAAGACCGCTGCCTACGGCGCGAAAACCCCGGCAATCCTTGGCTCCGGCGGGAGCATTCGGCGCGGCGGCGGCAACAACTGGCACCAGTGCGCACAAGCCGGCGCCGACGGCCAGGACACAAGATATCAACTTGGACATTTACCCCTCCGAATGCGTGCGCTGAGAATACTCAACAAGTGCCCGTAAGCTGCTCCCCCAGACTGTCAATCTCAAGACGAGGAAGCTCCGACGACTGTGGATTGTCTGCCGAGTGTGTCCGCCCAGTTGCGGATGGGAGACGCCGCGGCAGCCCGTTTACCTCGTGCACCTTTCCCGCTCCTAACTGTCACCAAGCTGGCTTAATCCTCGCCAGAATATCGACCCGTCGCGTTGGGAAATGAGGCCGGCAGTGGAAGATAAGTCTCGCGTGCTGATCATCAGGGAGGACACCTTCCTCAAGGGAGACGTCCGCAACGCCGGGCGCATCGAGGTCTTCGGCTACGTGGAGGGAGAGATCGCCGGCGACCTGCTCGTTGTTCAGCCGGGCGGTCGCTGCTTCGGTCGAGTGAAGGTGGAGCAGGCCGACGTCCACGGCACGCTGCAGGGCGACATCATGGTGCGCCAGCTGATCAGCATCCGCGGCGGTGGCGAAGTCGTTGGCAACGTGAAGTACGGCAAGCTTGCGATGGAGATGGGCGGGCAGTTGACCGCCGAGATGCGCAACATCCCGCCGTCGATCTCAGGTGATCTCGACCTGTCGGTCGACAACGGCAAGGCCGTCCGCATCACGTTGCAGGATTTGTCTGCGTTCGATCCCGACGATGCCGCGGACCAGCTCACGTTCACTGTCTCCGACGTCATGAACGGATTTGTCGCGCTCGCCAGCGATCCTGTGCGGCCGGTCGCCACCTTTACCCAGGCGGATTTGGAGCAGGGGACGGTGCTGTTCCGGCACGACGGCACGGACGAGCCGCGCGCAAGTTTTGCCGTGATGGTCGCCGATCGCGCCGGCGCGACGTCGGGCGCCGCCCAGACGGTCAACGTCGCGGTAAGACCGCGCTGACAGTTCGCAAGGGCTTCTCAGTCGCCCGCTCTGCCAAAGCGCTTCCGCAACGCGACCTTTGCTTTCTCGAGCGCTGCGCGGTCGCTCCCCGACAGGTTCTTGCCAGCGCGATTGATGTAGAAATCGAGCATCGACATCGCAGTCTGGAAGGCGTCGTGGGAGCCGCGCTTGGGGTCCTCGGCCGAGTGCTGCAACGCGGCTGCGATCACTTCGGGATCTGCCGATTTGAAAGTCCCCGGCGGGAGCGCGAACGGGTGATCGTGCTCCGTAACTTCCTTTGACCACTTCTCGGACTTGTGCGGCATGGGAACCTCGGCTCTACGCGTACCCGAGGACAAGAGCAGAAGAATGCCAAAGCCGGGTAAGGCCGCTTGTGAGCATTTTGCGCAAATGCAGCTGAGCCGGGGGGCTAGGCCACCCGGCGGCGCAGCCAGGCAATGCCTTCGACGACGACCCACGCTCCGACGACCGCCGCGGCGGCCGGGAAGGTCAGGAACAGGAAGTATCCTGTCATCCCCATAGTGAGGAGCGTCTGGCCTATGTCCTGTCCTCCCACAATGCACGGATGGGCAGCCGTGAGGTCGGTGTTGCAGCCGTAGATCTGTCCGATGGCTTCCGCCGTGGCCATCAGCAGGAGCGGCGAAAGGCACAAGAGCAACGACACCGACATCAAGGCGCGAAACGCTCGCACGGCCTCCCCCTCCTGGCTACTTGCAGCGCAGAAAATCCCTCGGGCCGCCGCTATCGGTGAACGTCAGCGTGTCACCCGATAACGTCAGACTGAAGTCATAGGGCGTCGGGCTGCCCTCGATCATGCATTCGGAGGCGATCTTCCATTCGCCGTTGCCGCCGCTCACCGATTTGAATGTGCAGTGGCTCTCGTGCTGGTCGTATCGGTCCTTGGCGATGACAAGCGGTGCGCTCTCGCTCTCCTGCGCCGCGCCGCAGTTGGCGGGATCGAGCGACCATGTGCCGACGAATGCCGGTCCATCGGCTCGGACCGCCGCGGCAGCAAGAAATGTCATCATTAAAAGCGCCGCTGTGCGGATGATCGATGGGTTCATGTCTATCGGCTTTCCCTTGCAGACCTTTACGCAAGACGTTCCGTCTTGGAGTGTCAAGACTGCGCGGCGTTCACATGACACTCAGGAGAGCTGCTTGCCGAGCTTGCCGGCAAGATGCTGCGTGAATTGCCAGGCGACGCGACCCGAGCGCCCCCCGCGCGTCACGCTCCACTCCAACGCCGCGCGCACCAGTTCCTCGTCTGCAAGCCCGAGCTTGTAGTGTGCCGCATAGCTGCGCACCATATCGAGGTACTGCTCCTGGCTGCAGTTGTGGAAGCCCAGCCAGAGCCCGAAGCGGTCCGACAGCGAGACTTTTTCCTCTACCGCTTCCGACGGGTTGATCGCCGTCGAGCGCTCGTTCTCGACCATCTCCCGCGGCATCAGATGCCGCCGGTTCGACGTCGCATAGAAGATGACATTCTCCGGCCGGCCCTCGATGCCGCCCTCGAGCACGGCCTTGAGGGACTTGTAGCTCGTGTCGTCCTTGTCGAACGAGAGATCGTCGCAAAAGGCGATGAACCGATAGGGGCTGGCGCGCATCGCAGCGAGGCACCTGGGCAAGGAGGAGATGTCCTCGCGGTGGATCTCGACCAGCTTGAGGTCGCTGCCGGCGCGGGCAAGGTCGGCCTTGAGGCGCATCCGCACGTCGGCATGAACCGCCTTCACCAGCGAGGATTTGCCCATGCCGCGGGCGCCCCAGAGCAGGGCGTTGTTGGCAGGAAGCCGGCGCGCGAAATGCTCTGTGTTCTCGACGAGCTGCGGGGCCACGTTTCCGACACCTTTGAGCAGCTTCAGCGGCAGCCGGTTGACCTGGCCGACTGGCTCGAAACGCCCGGCGTCAGCGTGCCAGAGGAACGCCTCCGCGGCTTCGAAGTCGGGGGCCGCGGCAGTCGGGGGAGTGAGCCGCTCGAGGGCCGCCGCAAGGCGCTCGATGCGCGCGATCAGCGCGGCTTCGTCGTTCATCATCAAGTCCCGTATTTTCCGGCCTCTTGGCGCTTTTTGCTTGCCGTGGGAGGGCGGCTGCTTCTATAGCGCCGGCTAGTGTGATGATCGAGAAGTTCGCCACACCATCTGCGGTTGGGTCGAGAAGCGAGCTTCTCGATCTGAATCACACTAGCCAATACATTAGGCCAGTGTCCTTCAGATCGCGAAATTCGTTCTAGATCTGCGGCATAGGGTGACGAATTTCGCGATCCGGGCACTGGCGCGAAGTCACCTCGATTGTGTGGCGGCGCACCATTGGCCTTTCTGTTGCAAAGGCGCCGTTGGCCACTATAGTCACGGCACTTTCAGGCAGAGCCGACGCGCACGACTGCGCTTGCGCAGAATTGGCCTGCTGTTGCCCAACATCCGCAAGAGGACGGAAGCATGTTCATTACACCAGCATTTGCCCAAGCCACGGGTAGCGACCCGCTAGGCGGCGTCGGGGGACTGCTGTTCCCCATGCTGATGATGATCGTGATCTTCTACTTCCTGGTCATCCGGCCGCAACAGCAGCGTGCAAAGCAGCACCGCGAGATGGTCAACCAGGTGCGCCGGGGAGATACCGTCGTCACCTCGGGCGGCTTCGTCGGCAAGGTCGTCAAGGCCTCCGACACCTCCGACGAGGTCGAGGTCGAGCTGTCGGACAACATGCGCGTCCGCGTCGTCAAGTCGACGCTGATGGACGTGCGCGGAAAAGGTGAGGCCGCGGCCAAGGAGACGGCGTAAGCCTCACGAGCGCCGGCTGGCTCGCTGGAACGTCCGCAAACGAGATCGGTTGACAGATGCTGCACTTCGAACGCTGGAAGATCATCGCCGTCGTCCTAGTCTGCTTGGCGGGCGTGCTGTTCACGCTGCCGAACTTCTTCCCCAAGGAGACGGTGGAGAAGTGGCCATGGTGGCTGCCGCACAGACAGCTTCCGCTCGGTCTCGATCTGCAGGGTGGTGCCCATCTCTTGCTTGCGATGGACACCAAGGAGCTCGAGAAGGACTGGCTCAACAATCTTCGCGACGACACGCGTAAGCAGTTGCGTGAGGCGAAGGTCGGCTTCTCCAATCTCGGCGTCGTCGGCAATGCCGTCCAGGTGAAGATTACCAAGCCCGAGGACATGGAGAAGGCCGAGACGGCGCTGAAGAAGCTGGTCCAGCCAATCGGCAACGCCATCCTCGGCTCCGGCGGCAATGACCTCAGCGTCACGACCACTCCGCCCGACACGATCTCCATCGCCCCGACGCCGCAAGGCATGCAGCACCGTATTTCCAGCGCCGCCAGTGCCGCCATCGAGACCGTTGACCGGCGCGTCAACGCGCTGGGCACGTCGGAATCGACCGTCGTGCGCCAGGGTACCGACCGCATCCTCGTGCAGTTCCCTGGCCTGCAGGACACCAAGCAGCTGAAGGACCTGATCGGCCAGACGGCCAAGCTTACGTTCCATGCCGTGCACCCGAGCATGAGCGCCGAGGAGGCGACGCAGACCCGCGCCCCGCTCGGCTACAAGGTTTTCCCCGGTGTCGAAGGCGATGGGCGCAGCTACCTGTTGCAGGACTCGCCGATCGTCTCCGGCGAAGACCTCGTCGACGCGCAGCCGGGCTTCGACCAGCGTACCAACGAGCCGATCATCTCGTTCCGCTTCAACCAGTCGGGTGCCCGTAAGTTCGGCAACTATACCAAGGACAACGTCGGCCAACCCTTCGCCATCGTGCTCGACAATAAGGTGCTGTCCGCGCCCGTGATCCGCGAGCCCATCCTTGGCGGCTCGGGACAGATCTCGGGCAATTTCACGGTCGAGAGCGCCAACACCCTCGCCGTGCAGCTGCGCTCCGGCGCCCTGCCGACGAAGCTGACCGTGGTGGAGGAGCGCACCGTCGGCCCCTCGCTCGGCGCCGACTCTATCGAGGCCGGAAAGCTGGCAGGTCTTGTCGGCTGCCTTGCGACAGCTATCCTCACCATCGTCGCCTACGGCACGTTCGGCGTCTTTGCCGTGATCGGCCTCGTCGTGCACGGCTTCCTCATCATCGCCTTGATGACCATGATCGGCACCACGCTGACGCTCCCCGGCATCGCCGGCTTCGTGCTGACCATCGGCATGGCGGTCGACGCCAACGTGCTCATCTACGAGCGCATCCGCGAGGAGCTGCGGTCGGGCAAGACGGCGATCGCCGCCATCGACCAGGGCTTCCAGCGCGCCTGGATCACCATTCTCGATAGCCAGCTGACGACCCTGGCCGCCGCCATCATCATGTTCTGGCTCGGCTCGGGTCCCATCCGTGGCTTCGCCGTGACGCTGACCATCGGCATCCTGACGTCGGTGTTCGCTGCCGTCACCGTGACGCGGCTGCTCGTGTCGCTGTGGATCAAGAGCAAGGGCAAGGCCCGCATCGCCGAAGTGCCGGTCTAAAGAGGAAAGAAGCGATGTTCTTCCCCATTCCCGACTTCAAGGGCTTCGACTTCTTCCCGCACAACACGCGGCTGCCCTTCATGCGTTACAAGGGCCTGTGCTTCGGGCTCTCGCTCGCGTTCATGGCTGCCTCGCTCGGGCTCTACTTCACCAAGGGGCTCAACTACGGCGTCGATTTCGTCGGCGGCTCGCTCATCGAGGTGCAGCACAAGAACGGACCCGCAGATCTGGGCGTCATGCGCGAGAAGCTGAATGCGCTCGGCCTCGGGTCGGTGCAGATCCAGAGCTTTGGCTCGGACACCGATGTCCTGATCCGCGTCGAGCAGCAGAAGGGTGGCGAGGCCGAGCAGCAGGCCGCGATGAAGAAAGTCGTCGACACGCTGGGGTCGGAGTACACACAACGCCGCATTGAGGTCGTCGGACCGGCCGTCTCGAGCGAGTTGCGGCGCACTGGCCTGATAGCTGTCTTCGCGTCACTGATCGCGATCATTATCTACGTGTGGTTCCGCTTCGAATGGCAGTTCGCTGCCGGCACGATCGTAGCGTTGTTGCACGACGTGCTCGTCACGGTGGGCTTGTTCTCTATTCTGGGCCTCGAGTTCGATCTGTCTATCGTTGCCGCGCTTCTCACCATTCTGGGCTACTCGGTCAACGACTCGGTCGTCGTGTCGGACCGCATCCGTGAGAACCTGCGCAAGTATAAGCGCATGGATCTGGACGAGCTGCTCAACATCTCGATCAACGAGACGTTGTCGCGCACGATCCTCACCGGCATGACCGCCATCGCCGGCATCCTGGCCCTGCTCGTTTTCGGCGGCGAGGTGATCCGCAACTTCTCCTTCGCCATGCTGTTCGGCATCCTCATCGGCACCTACTCCTCGGTGTTCATCGCCGCGCCGCTGCTCGGCTACCTCGGCGTGAAGCGCGATACCGTCGGCTCGGCGCCGAAGACGAAGGACACCGACCCGGTCATCGCGCCCGCCAGCACCGCAGGCGCCGACCGGGCGAAGGCCGCCGCCAGCGGGCGTCCGAGGCGCTGACGCTCGCGGTGGCGGTGCGACCATGCCCGACGCCGCTAAAGCCTTCTACCCGGGCCGCGCGCCCATCGATGCCTACGGCAACAGTGGCTTCCGCTTCGCCGACATGAGCCATAAGGGCTCCCTCATCATCGTGCCGAGCGGCATCTACGGTTGGGATGTCGCCTCTATCGACGACCTGACGGCCGAGCACTGCACCAGGTTCATCGCCGAGCTGAGGCGCCCGTCGTTCGTGCTGCTCGGCACCGGACGCGAGCATCGCCTGCCCCCCGATCCGGTACGCCGACTCTTCGCCGACGCCGGCATCGGCCTCGAGCCGATGAGCACTGGGGCCGCCGCGCGCACGTATAATGTCTTGCTGGCGGAGCGCCGCGACTTCGGCGCGGGACTGATCGCCGTCGATTGAGGCTCACCGCGCAAGGGCGCCCGGGCATGCTTGAGGCAAGAGAGGTCGAGGATGCGACCGCGGTTCGCCGGGCGGCGCGCGAGCTCGACTACGACCGCTATCTCGCCGCGCTACTCGCGCCCCGGCCCGCCCGTGGTCGACTGCTGGCTCTGGCCGCGTTCCACGGCGAGATCGCGCGCATCCCCGCAAGCGTGCGTGAGCCGGCCATGGGTGCGATACGCCTGCAATGGTGGCGCGATCAGCTCGATGCCGCTTCGACCGACGAGGGGAGCGGCTCTCCGGTCGCCTATGGATTGCGAGCTGCGCTCGGCGGCGACGAGACGATGCTCGGCGAGGCGATGGCGGTCATCGATGCCTACGAGCAGCTTCTCTACCCCGCAGCGCTGGCGGCACCCGACGCTCTCGATGCATTCGTCGGCGCCGGCCAGGGCGCAGCCTTTCGGCTGGCTGCCCGAATGCTGGGCGCGACTGATGACGGTTCGACCGCGCTTATAAATGCTGGCGCACAATCTTACGGCCGCGTGCAATTGCTGCGCGCTTTGCCCATTTTGCTGCACAAGGGGCATAACCCGTTCCGCGAAGGCCACACTGACGATTGGCGCGCGATCGCCGAGCCACTCTTGGCCGCGGCCCGCGTCGCACTGGACGAGGTGCGGCGACTTGCTCCGCTTGCGCCAGCAACCATTCGGCAGGCGATCCTTCCTGTTGCCCTCGTTGGGCCCTATTTGAAAGCTTTGGAGGGACTTGGCTCCAAGCTCGCCTTCGAGCAAGCGACGATCTCGCCGCTGTCACGCGTGTGGCGCATCTACGCTGCAAAGAGGTTTCGACGTTTCTAGTCCGAATAGGACGAGGGGGATATCGCAGATGTCGCGAACGGCAGCCCACTGTGCGGTGCTGCTGGTTTTGGCCGCAGTGCTGGGTGCTCCGGCCGCGGCCCAGGATGCGGCCGGCGTTGCGCCCCCCGCAGCACTCCCCTCCGCGCCGCTGCCGGTGCCGAAGATCTCCTGGCGGGTCGAGAATCCCTTCCGGTTCTTCACCGACGCCGCCGACGCCGAGGTCCACCGCGCCACGTTCCTCGCCCTGCCGCCCGAAGACCAGCTGCAACACCCGATCGTCGCTGCCGAGCAGGCGTTGAGCGCCCGTCACGAGAACGGCTGGGCCGAGACCATGTTCCGCGAGACGTGCTGGAACGCGCGCACCAACCGCTTCGCGTGCAAGGACGGCTCCAGCTACATCAATCCTAAGTCGCACCGTGTCATCCTGAAGATCGACGGCATCGACGAGGCACCCGGCCTGACCTGCACTTGGCTCACCGCCCCGCACGGCGGGGCAATACGCGGCGACGCCGTCACGCAAGCCTGCAGCGAAGAGGCGCACTTCGACATCCCCTATCCCGCCGGCGCCAGTGTCTCCGTCGAGATCGGCGCGCGCGAGGTGGCGACCACCGAGGTCAAGGTGCACGACCTGCTCGTCGTTGGCATGGGCGACAGCTTTGCATCGGGCGAAGGCAACCCAGATGTGCCGGTTCGTTTCTCGCGCGATCGCTCGGCCGACTACGGCGAGCGCTCCGGTTCCAGCGACCTGACGGGCTACCCCGCGCGCGTAGGTCCCTGGAAGCAGATCGGCGACAAGCCGTTCATCGAGGAGAATCCGCGCTGGAGCGATCAGGGCTGTCATCGCTCGCTTTATTCGTATCAGCTCCGCGCCGCCCTGCAGCTCTCCATCGAGGATGACCATCGCGCCGTGACCTACGTCGGCGTCGCCTGCTCCGGCTCGGAGGTCACCTACGGCCTCTTCCTCCGCTACGCCGGCAACGAATGGGTGCCCAACCCGACCGACATGTCGCAAATATCCGCCGTCGCGGCAGCACAGTGCGACGATCACGACGCGCCGTTCCAGGACCTGCCCGAGGCGTATCACATGGATGGCACGATCCCCGAGCTGAAGGGCGGGCTTGTGCTGCGCAAGTGCGATCCCATCAATGCGCGCAAGATCGACTTGCTGTTCGTATCGGTGGGCGGCAACGACGTCGGCTTCTCGCGCCTGCTCGCCAACTCGGTCCTATCGGATGAATCGACGCTGCGCATGCTGGGTGGCTGGTTCGGCCAGGTGCACGGTCTCGACGACGCGAGCCTCGGCCTCGAAGCGCTGAAGCTGCGCTACAAGTCGCTGAACCGCGCGATCCACTATTTGCTGCACATCCCTTGGGAGCAGTCTGACCGCGTGCTGCTGACGGCCTATCCCGGGCTCGCGCTGCAGGGCGACGGCACGAGCACCTGTCCCGACGGTGCCGCCGGCATGGACGTACTACCCGACTTCCAGTTGAGCGAGGCCAAGCTTCGCGTCGGCACATGGATCGCCGACAAGCTCAACACGGCGATGAAGGAAGCAGCCGACCACTACCAATGGACGTTCGTCGATAGCCACCGGCGCGACTTTCTCGGCCGCGGCATCTGTGCCGGCACCACGTATGACGGCGCTGACATTGCCGACGACCTGCGCTTGCCGCGCAAGACGGCCGAAGGATGGCGCCCCTACAACCCCGCCGACTACAAGGCGTATGCCACGCGCCAGCGCTGGTTCCGCACACCCAACGACGCGTTCATGACCGGAAACTTCCACGTTGCCGCCTCGCTGTTGCAGAAGGTGCTGAAGCTCAATGCCTTCGCCTGGTTCCAGCTCGTGCTGGCGTCGACCTACTCGGGCGCGTTCCATCCGACCGCAGAAGGACAGGCGGCAATCGCCGACGCAGTCGCACACAAGGCTCGTGGCGTGCTGTCGAAGTATGGGCAGGGGCCGGAGCAGCCGCTGCCGGCGGTCGCTAAGCCTGATAGCTTCATCGGCTTGCAGTAGGTCTAATTATTCCGCGGCGGCGGGCATGGCGTTCCCGGTTAGCCAGCGATCGATGTCCGAAAGTGCGCGCACGCTCATGGCACGCTTCTTCGCCCGTCCGCGCTCCTTGCCTTTGAGCCGCCGCCCCTCGGCATCCTTCTCGGGCCCTTCGATCTCGGGAAACAGCCCGTAGTTGACGTTCATCGGCTGGAACGATGAGCGCCCGCCGTCCTCGTCGGCCGACAGGTGTCCGCCGGTGATGTGCCCGATGAGGGCCCCGAGCGCCGTAGTCGGCGGCGGCGCTCCGATCTTTCGCCCGAGCCGCTCCGCGGCGGCGAAGCGACCGGCCAGCAGTCCGATCGCCGCGCTCTCCACGTAGCCCTCGACGCCGGTGATCTGCCCGGCAAAGCGCAGCCGCGGCATCGCCTTCAACCGTAGCGATTGATCGAGCAGCCTCGGGCTGTTGATGAAGGTGTTGCGGTGCAGGCCGCCGAGGCGCGCGAACTCCGCCTCCTGCAATCCGGGGATCATGCGGAAGATGCGCACCTGCTCGGCGTGCTTCAGCTTGGTCTGGAAGCCGACCATGTTCCACAGCGTGCCGAGCGCATTGTCCTGGCGAAGCTGCACCACGGCATGGGGCCAGCGCCCGGTGCGCGGATCATCGAGCCCCACCGGCTTCATCGGGCCATAGCGCAGCGTGTCGCGTCCGCGCTCCGCCATCACCTCGATCGGCAGGCACCCGTCGAAGTAGGGCGTCGACGCCTCCCATTCCTTGAAGCTCGTCTTCTCGCCCGCGAGCAACGCATCGATGAACGCCTCGTATTCGTCGCGCGTCATCGGGCAGTTGAGATAGTCGGCACCCGTTCCAGCGGGACCGCTCTTGCCGTAGCGCGACTGGAACCATGCGACTGACGTATCGATCGACTCGCGATGCACGACCGGCGCGATGGCGTCGAAGAACGCGAGGTCGCCTTCGCCCGTCACCGCGCGCACGGCGGCGCTTAGCTCCGGCGAGGTAAGCGGCCCCGTGGCGACGACGACGCTATCCCAGTCTTCCGGCGGCAACCCGGCGACTTCGCTGCGTTCCAGCGTCACCAGCGGATGCCGTGCGAGCCGCTCGGTCACTTCCGACGCGAAGGCATCGCGATCGACCGCGAGCGCGCCGCCCGCCGGCAGCTTGTGCTTGTCGCCCGCAGAGAGGATGAGCGAACCCGCCCGGCGCATCTCCTCGTGCAGCAGTCCGACCGCATTGTACTCCCAGTCGTCGGCTCGAAACGAGTTGGAGCATACGAGCTCGGCGAGCTGGTCGGTCTTGTGCGCGTCCGTCATCCGCTTCGGGCGCATCTCGTGTACCACGACCGGGAGGCCGGCAGACACGATTTGCCAGGCGGCTTCCGAGCCCGCCAGGCCCCCGCCGACGACGTGAATGGGTTTCATCTCATGCATGCGGAGCAAACTAGTGGAAAGGAAGGACCGCCTCAATGCGGGCAAGCTTAACGGCCGTGCAAATGGGGGCCGCATTCCCGACATTGTTTTGGACCCGGTAGCCCGATATCGTCACATCCGGACGAAGTCGACGGGATCGGGCTCAGGATCTGCCATGTCACGCTATGTGAAGCGACTAGACCGCGACCTCGTGCGCTGGCGTGAGGCAGGTTGGATCAACGCCGATGGCGAAACAGCCATCCGCCGCGACCTTGCCACGACCGCCGGCAGCAAATTGGACCTCGCCACCGCGCTCGGCATTCTCGGCGCCGTGCTCATCGGCTTCGGCGCCATGAGCTTCGTTGCTGCGCACTGGAGCGAGATGCCGCGTCTCTTCCGCCTGGCACTCATCTTCGGCGCCCTCTTTGCCTCCTATGGCATTGCCGGGGTGCTTTTCGAGCGCAAGCATCCGACCTTCGCCCACGCGGCCATCCTCGCCGGCGTGTCGATGTTCGGCGCCGGCATCATGCTCATCGCCCAGATGTTCCATATCGAGGGGCACCCGCCTGACGCCGTGCTCACCTGGGCGCTGGGCGCCCTTGCCGCCGGCGTGATCCTCAAGTCCAACCCCGCGCTCGCCGTGGCGATGCTGCTCGTCTGCCTTTGGAGCGGTTGGGAGTTGATCGACAACGGTTGGACGCACTGGCCCTTCCTGTTGGGCTGGGGCGCCGTGACCGCGGCGATCGTCTGGCAACGCTGGAATGCAGGATTGCACCTTGCGGCAGTCGCCCTGGCGCTATGGATCGTCAGCCTCGGTTACACGCTTTTTGACGGCAACGGCCACGGCGTCGTCGTCGGCCTCGGCCTGCTCGTTGCTGCCGCCGGCGTAGCAGGGCCGGTCGTGGATGATCGCCTTTCCGCCTGGTCGACGTCGATCATCGCCTACGGAATGAGCATCGCCTATGCCGGGCTCTTCGCCCTGCAGTTCGTCAAGAGCCTGCCGCTCGACTACTTCATCCTGCTCGCGATTCTAAGTCTCGCGCTTGTGCTCGGCGGCATTGCGCTGGGCTTGAAGCTCGCCAGTCCCGCGCTGCTCTGGCTCGGCTACGCCGGCTTCTCGATCGAGGTGCTCGGCATCTACTTCAAGACCGTGGGCACGCTGCTCGGCTCGTCATTCTTCTTCCTGTCAGCCGGTGCGCTGGTCATTCTTCTCTCCTTCGTCGCCTATCGCCTTCACGCCCGCGTCAAGCCTGGATTGGAGCCGTCATGACCCCGGAGCGTCGCAACCTCTGGCTGGCGATCGCCGCCGTCGCCCTCGGCCAGGCCGCCGTGCTCGGCTGGATGATCTGGGACCGCACCTCTCTGCTCGCCAACGGCCGCGAGGTCGTGCTCGAGGTCATCCCGGTCGATCCGCGCAGTCTCTTTCGCGGGGATTACGTGATCCTCGGCTATGACATCTCGCGCTACACGCTGCCGCCGGGATCGACACCGCCCCAGCGGAACGATCCGTTCTACGTTACGCTGCGCAAGGGCACGGGCGACAACTGGCAGGCCGTGGCGGGTGCAACTGAGGCTCCCGCGCAGGTCGCACCTGACGAGGTCGTCATAAAGGGACGGGTCGACTACGTCACGCTACCGGTGCCCGATCAGCGCCAGGAGCCTGTTGTCGTCGGCGTCCACTACGGCATTGAGAGCTTCTTCGTTCCCGAGGGGACAGGGCGCGAGCTCGAGGGGATGGTCGGCGACAAGAAGATCTCGGCCCTGATCGCCGTCGGCTCCGATGGCCAGCCCGCCATCAAGGGCCTGATTTCGGAAGGCAAACGCGTCTACGACGAGCCGCTGCTCTAGCTGGCGCCGGGTGCCTGTGGCCGGTTTGCCGCTGAATGCGCTGATTTACCCTCGTCGGCCCTCGCCCCTATCGAGCCGGCAAGTGGAATCTGGCACTGTCCACACAAATCATCGTCAATAATGGGGGTAGGGATGTCGCCCAGGTCTATGCTTGTGCTCGTGCTCGGTGCGTTTGTCGCTGCGGCGCTTTCCGTGCCCGTGAACGCCGCCTCCGACACCGGCCTGGCCACGGCTCTGCACGAGGTGCGACGCGAGGGCGGTCGACTGTGCATGACCGATCATTGGCATTATGGAAGCAGCGGCACCGAAGGGTCCAAGGCAGCCGCGCAGCGCGCAGCAATTCGTTCCTGGCAGGACTTCACCGACCTCGAGTACGGCAGCGTTTGGGCGCGCTTCAGCCGCGCGGCGAGCCGCAAAGTCGGCTGCTCGCGCCGCGGCGGCGGCTGGGTGTGCGACGTCGAAGCCCGCCCCTGCAGGTAATCCGCGATCGGATTTGGCCGATCTAACGGCTGCGCAGCTTGCGCAGCCGTTCTTGCATCCGCGCGCTCGCGTTCTGCAGCGCCGACCTTGCCACCTTCTGTGCGTGTGCGAACCACGGCGCATGACGCGCGCGCACGCCTAGACCCTCGGCCAGGACCTGCCGCACGGCACCGATCCGGTCGCCAGAGCCTGGGTTACGGATGCGCTCTGCGAGCTCGCGATAGAGCTGCTCGCGCTCTGGTCCAGAGCCGGACGTGGCGACGGTCGTGCCGCTGAAGAACCCGCTGCTGCCCCGCCCGACGGGAAGCTGTGCCGAAGCCGCGGTTGCGGCGCTATCCTCGACCGCACCTGCGCTCCCTTCGCCGTTGCGCGCCAAGGCCGATAGTCCGGGGCGCGTCCTCTCGGACAGTGCGCCCATGAACATCGCGGCGACGACGGGCAAAAGGTACTCGGCGATCATCTGGCTGATCTCGGCGCCCTCCGCCGCACGAGTGGCGATGACGGAGCTGGCGCTGTGTCCCGCAAGCGCCGTCAGCGCCTCGCTGCCGATGACCTGCGTCGACGTCGCCCCCATCAGGGTCGCATCTTTGAGAACAAGCTCGTAGTTGTTCTTGCCGAGCAGCTCGACGAGGCGGGCAAGCGTGGCGCGCGATAGCGTCTGCTCATCGAACAAGAGCGTCAGGGCCGCCAGCATTTCCAGGATGGCGGCCTTCGCCTTGGGTCGCGGCAGATGGAATGCGCGCGCCAGGTTGTCGATTACCAGGCCATTCTGGGCGCGCGTGAACTCGGCCCAGATTGGTCCCCGCTTGCCTCGATCCATTAGCCCCATCACGGGCAGACTTTGTGTTGAACCGGCAGGAGCTGCACGGTGTGATCCCCCGTGTGTTAGCGCTGTGACCGCGAAAATGGCGGGCGGCTGAATGTCCCCGAGCTATCTAGTACACTGATCCGCAGAGATAATCACCAACTTGACGTGCGGTTCCTGAAGAACCGGATGGGCCCTGCCGCACCCGCAGCGCGACCCATGGCTCCAACGCCCAGGGCCATGGCGAGATGGCTATGCACTGCACAGCGATGAGGCACTTTTCGCCACCCCGCGGAGGGCGCTGCTGGCGAGCGTCGTATTTTAGTCCGAGAGAGGGGAGGCCCGGTCGCCCGGACCCCGCTTTTATAGTGGAGTATTCGCCGTTTGCAGGCCGCGAACTGCACCCTGCACTTGTGTTGCAACTCACCCACACATTTGGCATGGTCCGGCCGCGAATCGCCAACCAAAGCGAGCCGCTGGCGTCATCCCATGGCGTCAGGCAGACCTCGCATTTCTTTCTAGGGCGCCAAAGGGGTTCACAAATGACGGAGTTTCTGTGGGGGATCGTCGGCTGCGGCGTGCTCGCGCTCGCTTATGCAGCTTACACGATCCGATCGGTGATGAGTGCCGATGCTGGCACAGCGCGCATGCAAGAGATTGCCGGCGCGGTGCGTGAAGGCGCCCAAGCCTATCTCAATCGGCAGTACACGACGGTCGCCATGGTCGGCGCCGTAATCTTCATCATTGCCTGGATACTGCTCGGCCCGCTCGTCGCCGTCGGCTTCCTCATCGGCGCGGTTCTCTCGGGTGCCGCTGGCTATGTCGGCATGAATGTCTCGGTGCGCGCCAACGTCCGCACGGCACAGGCGGCGACGCACTCGCTCGCGCGCGGCCTCGACATCGCCTTTAAGTCCGGCGCTGTGACGGGCATGCTCGTCGCCGGCATGGCTCTGCTCGGGGTCTCCGGCTACTTCCTCTTCCTCACCGGCGGCCTCGGCTTTGCCGCTAACGACCGCACCGTCACCGACGCGCTCGTCGCGCTCGGCTTCGGCGCGTCGCTCATTTCCATCTTCGCCCGTCTCGGTGGCGGCATCTTCACCAAGGGCGCCGACGTCGGTGGCGACCTCGTCGGCAAGGTCGAAGCCGGTATCCCGGAGGACGATCCGCGCAATCCGGCGACCATCGCCGATAACGTCGGTGACAACGTCGGCGATTGCGCCGGCATGGCCGCTGACCTGTTCGAGACCTACGCCGTGACCGTCGTCGCCACGATGGTGCTCGGCTCGATCTTCTTCGCCGGCCAGCCGAACCTCGAGATCCTGATGATCTATCCGCTCGCGATTTGCGCGGCCTGCATCGTCACCTCGATCATCGGCACCTTCTTCGTCAAGCTCGGCACCAACAACTCGATCATGGGAGCGCTCTATCGCGGCTTTCTCGCGAGTGCCGTGCTCTCCGTCGCGGGCCTTTGGGCTGCGACTCAGTATGTGCTGGGCGGCTTCGGCGAGGTCGGGACCGCTGCCGGCGTCACGATCACGGGCTACAACCTGTTCATCTGCGGCCTGATCGGCCTCGCGGTGACCGGCCTCATCATCTGGATAACCGAGTACTACACGGGCATCGGCTACAAGCCCGTGCGCTCGATTGCCCAGGCCTCCGTCACCGGCCACGGCACCAACGTCATCCAGGGCCTGGCCGTCTCGCTCGAGGCGACCGCCCTGCCGGCCATCGTCATCGTCGCCGGCATCCTCTCCACCTACTCTATCGCCGGCCTCTTCGGCACCGCCATCGCCACCACGACGATGCTCGGCCTCGCCGGCATGGTCGTCGCGCTCGACGCTTTCGGCCCGGTGACCGACAATGCCGGTGGTATCGCAGAGATGTCCGGTCTGCCGAAGGAAGTGCGCCGCTCCACCGACGCTCTCGACGCGGTCGGCAACACGACGAAGGCCGTGACCAAGGGCTACGCCATCGGCTCTGCCGGTCTCGGCGCCCTCGTGCTGTTCGCGGCCTATAGCTACGACCTGCAGCACTTCATCGACGAGGCGAACAAGCCGGGCGCGACGGGCTATGCCTTCTTCAAGGGTGTCAGCCCCGACTTTTCGCTCTCCAATCCTTACGTCGTCGTTGGCCTCCTGCTAGGCGGCCTCATCCCCTACCTGTTCGGCGGCATCGCCATGACGGCCGTCGGCCGCGCCGGCAGCGCCATCGTGCAGGAGGTCCGCCGCCAGTTCAAAGCCAAGCCCGGCATCATGCAGGGCAAGGATCGCCCGGACTACGCGGCCGCCGTCGACCTGCTGACGCGCGCGGCGATCAAGGAGATGGTCATCCCGTCGCTCCTGCCGGTGCTGTCGCCGATCGTCCTCTACTTTGCGATCTACGTGATCGCGGGCGGCGGCGATGCTGGCAAGAGCGCCGCGTTCTCCGCGGTCGGCGCCATGCTGCTCGGCGTCATCGTCAACGGTCTCTTCGTTGCCATCTCCATGACCTCGGGCGGCGGCGCCTGGGACAACGCCAAGAAGCTCATCGAGGACGGCTTCGTCGATGCCAATGGCGTGAAGCATGTCAAGGGCGGCGACGCGCACAAGGCTGCCGTCACCGGCGACACTGTCGGCGATCCTTACAAGGACACCGCCGGCCCCGCCGTGAACCCGGCCATCAAGATCACCAACATCGTCGCGCTGCTTCTGCTCGCCGTGCTCGCGCAGATGAGCTGAAGCACGCTTCGATCGTTGCGAATTGAAAAGGCCCGGCGCATTGCCGGGCCTTTTTCATTTCAGGCGCAGATAGTGGGATCTGACGGGGCGAGGAAGAGGGCGAGCGCCGGCAATCAGCGCGCGTCAACCCAGAATCTAGTCCCCGAAGATCTGCTTCTGGCCGAGGTTGCGGAACAGCTGCTGCACGATGCCGACGTCCTTGCCGCCCGGCGCAGGCGTCGTCTTCGAGACGTAGTCGAACACACGGCCATCCTTCATGCCGTAGTTGGCGACGCGCTCCACCGTGCCGGCCTGAGAGAAGTAGACCGCGACCACCTGTCTATCTTTCTCGGTCGGCAGCATGAACGCCGTCTGCGTCGCAGTGCTCGAGATGTAGTAGTAGGCCTGGCTCGTACCGACGACCGCCGTCGTCGACGGCG
Organism: Pseudomonadota bacterium; assembly: GCA_023405815.1. Lineage (GTDB taxonomy): Bacteria > Pseudomonadota > Alphaproteobacteria > Rhizobiales > Hyphomicrobiaceae > Hyphomicrobium_A. The sequence goes on from JAEXXM010000026.1 coordinate 194,968, forward strand.
TGCCGAGGTTCAATCGCACCTGCTCCTGCGTCATGCCCGGCTGGATCTGCTGCAAGTCGCCTTCGTGGAACTGCACGCCGTGCTTGATGACGTTCGAGTCGCAGCCGGCGACCGCAAGCGCCGCCCCCAGGGCCGCCGCGGCGAGCCACGTCGGCGCCCTCGGCTTTGCCCTCGCTGTATCGATCATTGGCGGGTGGTTTTTCGACTCTCGGCGCATTTTGCTATGTCTTCTCGAGGTGCTATCTCTGCCCGCGACTTGGGGAGGCTCAAAAGCGCGCTTAGCCCGTGGCCGTACTTAATGCAACGGACGCCTGCGCAACTCTTTGGGCGTCTCCCCCGAATTTCTCACCGCACTCACCTAAGGCCCCGGCACAGATGCTAGATTCCTTCAGGACCCGTGCCGAGACGCGTCGTAAAGCAAGCGAGATTTATGGCGCCGTCGTGACGCAGGCTCGGGCACCGCAATTTTACGCTGACCTGGGCGTTCCTGACACGCCCTCCGGTCGCTACGAGATGGTTGCGCTGCACGTCTTCCTGGTCCTCGAGCGGCTTCGTCCGGTCGAGGATCGGGCGTCGGCGCTGCCCCGGATGCTTGTCGAGGCCTTCGTCGCCGACATGGACGATTCCCTGCGCGAGCTCGGCACCGGCGACCTCGCCGTGCCGAAGAAGGTGCGCCGTGCCGCCGCCGGTCTCTATGAGCGCAGCCACTCGTATCGCACTGCGCTCGCGGCCCCCGATGACACGGCGTTGCGAGCACTCCTTATCGAGCATGCCTACGCTGGCACCGTCCACCCCGGCGCCGACGCGCTGGCGCGCTACGTCAGGAATGCAGTTGGATTGCTGGCAGAGGGAGATGCCGTCGAAGCGCTGCTGGCGCGGCGCGCATTCCCCTCGCCGGGCCGGACTGCGGGAGAAGCCGCATGAGCGAAGCACTCGACTGGTCGTATCGCGTCACGGAGGTTCCGGAGGGGCGCTTGCGCCAGACACGCGAGGCGAACGAGGCCGAGCGCGCGCGCCTCGCCGAGATGCTCGACATCATCGCCTGCCAGCGGCTGGCGGCCGACTTCGCGATCCGCGCCATCGGCAAAGGGCATTATCGCCTGGCTGGAACGGTCACGGCGGAGGTGACCCAAGCCTGCGTGGCGACGCTGGAGCCGGTCGAGCAGAGCGCCGAGGGCACGTTCGATGTCGAATTCTGGCCTGCTGGCGACTTGCCGGAGATTACCGAGGACGAGGTCGAGGCCCTGAGCGCGGCTGAAATCGAGCCCATCGAGCACGGCCGGATCGACGTCGGTCGCATCGTCTTCGAGACGCTCTCCGCCTCACTCGATCCCTACCCCCGCAAGCCCGGAGCCGAGTTCCAGCCCGACCCGGCTGCGACTGCCGGATCCTCGAACGTCAGTCCCTTTGCCGCCTTGAAAAAGCTCAAGGATCAAGGGTGAGCCCATCCACCCCGCCTGACACACAAAGCCGCGGCAAACAGCGACTAGAATCCGGTTGTTTCGCACCTGCAAAAGAGTATGGTCCGCTCGATCAGGGGTGGGTAGGCGCGGTTCGCGCACGGCCTCCATTCACGGGATAGATACGAGGCGACCGCTGCATGTCTCAGCCGCGGACCATAGCGCTCGACGCCATGGGCGGCGACCACGGCCCCGCCGTCGTGGTGCCCGGCGCAGCACTCTCTCTGGAGCGATATCCGGAGCTCAGCTTCATCATGTACGGCGATGAGCCGCGCATCAGGGCCGAGCTTGAGAAGTTGCCCGCGCTCGCGGCCAAGACTCGCGTCGTGCACACCGATCTTGTGGTCGCCATGAGCGACAAGCCCAGTCAGGCGCTGCGCCGCGGCAAGGGCACGAGTCTGTGGCTCGCCATCGATGCGGTAAAGAGCGGCGAAGCCGATGTTGCCGTGTCAGGTGGCAACACCGGCGCCTTCATGGCCATGTCGAAGCTCATCTTGCGTCCCATGGCAGGCATCGAGCGTCCCGCCATCGCCGCGCTTTGGCCGACCGTGAAGGCCGAGTGCATCGTGCTCGATGTCGGCGCCAACATCGGCGCCACGGCCAAGGAGCTGTGCGACTTCGCCCTCATGGGCGCCGCCATGGCGCGCGCCTTGTTCCACATCGAGCGGCCGACCGTCGGGCTTCTCAATGTCGGCGTCGAGGAGATTAAAGGCGTGGAGGAGGTCCGCCAGGCACACGCTTGGTTAAAGAGCTCCGATCTGCCGCTCGAGTATCGCGGGTTCATCGAGGGCGACCAGATCGGCCAGGGTGTGGTCGACGTCGTCGTCGTCGAAGGCTTTGCCGGCAATATCGCTTTGAAGACCGCCGAAGGCACCGCCAAGCAGATCGGCGAATATCTCCGCGCCGCCATGAAGCGCTCTTGGATTTCCAAGCTCGGCGCCCTGCTTGCCGCGGGAGCTTTCCGCATCCTGAAGCATAAAATGGATCCCCGCCGTGCCAACGGAGGGACGTTCCTTGGGTTGAACGGCATCGCGGTCAAGAGTCACGGGGGGACGGACGCCCTGGGCTTTGCCAGCGCTATCGATCTCGCGTACGAGATGGCCCAGAGCCGGCTCGTACCTCGGCTCGCGGCCGATTTGACTGCGTTCCACCACAAGCTCGAGGCGATCGCCACGGATTGACGCAGTGAACGGCTGTGAGGTTTTCGCCGATTGGCGGTTCTAGTCCGATCCATCGAAGCTGGGTTAACCATAAGAAGCAAGGCAGCTCAGTGGCAGTCATCCGTTCAGTGATCCGAGGCGTTGGCGCGCATCTTCCCAAGCGCATCATGACCAACGCCGATCTGGAAAAGATCGTCGACACCAGCAACGATTGGATCGTCGAGCGCACGGGCATTCGCGAGCGCCACATCGCCGACGATGACGAGCTCACCTCCGACCTCGGCATCGCCGCCGCTCGCCAGGCGCTCGTGCGCGCTGGCGTCGATCCCGTCGATGTCGATCTCGTCATCTGCGCGACGGCGACGCCCGACCGAACCTTTCCTGCAACGGCGGTGCGCATCCAGAATGGGCTCGGCGTCACCAAAGGCGCGGCCTTTGACGTTCAGGCGGTATGCTCGGGCTTCGTCTATGCGCTCACCATCGCCGACAATTTCCTCAAGACCGGCCAGTTCAAGCGCGCCGTCGTCGTCGGTGCGGAAACGTTTTCGCGCATCCTCGACTGGGAGGACCGCACGACCTGCGTGCTGTTCGGCGACGGCGCTGGCGCCGTCGTTCTCGAGGCGCAGCCGCAGCATGGCACGCGCGAGGATCGCGGCATCCTGGCAACACGCATCCGCTCCGACGGACGCTTCGAGGATCTCCTCTACGTCGACGGCGGACCGGGCTCGACCAAGACCGTCGGACACTTGCGCATGAACGGACGCGAGGTATTCCGCCACGCCGTTCAAAAGATCTCGGGCGTCATCGAGGAGACGCTCGTCATGACGGGCTACACGCCCGATGAGATCGATCTCTATGTCCCTCATCAGGCGAACCAGCGCATCCTCGACGGCGTTTTGAAGAAGCTCGGCGTGCGGGCCGAGAAGATCGTCGTCACCCTCGACAAGCACGGCAACACGTCCGCCGCGTCCGTCCCCTTGGCACTCAACCAGGCCTTCGAGCAGCACCGCGTTAAGGAAGGCTCGCTGGTGATGATGGAGGCGATGGGCGGCGGGTTCACATGGGGCGCAGTTCTCGCGCGCTGGTGAGTCGACGCTGATATACCGCAGTGCGGCAAGTTTCTTTCTTTGATTTCAGCTAGTTGAAGCGCGCTCTCGATTGACGTTCGCCTTTTCCCCCAGTACGATCCCGAAAAAGGTGAGAAGAGCGGGAGGCGAAATGCCATGGGAGGCAAGACGTTAACGCGCGCGGACCTCGCTGAGGCGGTCGTGCGCAAGGTCGGATTGCCGCGCAACGAGAGCCAGGAGCTGGTCGAGTTGGTGCTGGCTGAGATATCCGCCAGTCTGGCCCGTGGCGAGGCCGTGAAGCTGTCGTCGTTCGGCTCTTTTGGCATCCGTCAAAAGGGCGAGCGCATGGGCCGCAATCCCAAAACCGGGGATGAAGTGCCGATCACGCCGCGCAGGGTCTTGGTGTTCAGACCCAGCAACATTATGAAAGAGCGCATCAACCAGGGCCTGACCCGCCGCAGCAAGGCCGCAGAGTAGGCGTTCTCTGCCGGCGGGGTGGCCAGCCGGTGGAGGCGTAATTGACCAAGACGGCAGAAGCCTTTCGCACCATCAGCGAAGTCGCCGACGAGCTCAAGGTTCCCAAGCACGTCCTCCGCTTCTGGGAAGGTCGGTTTCCGCAGATTCGCCCGATGAAGCGCGGCGGTGGCCGCCGCTACTATCGTCCCGAAGACCTGACGCTGCTGCGCGGCATCTGCCACCTGCTGCACGCTGAGGGTTACACCATCAAGGGCGTGCAGAAGATCCTCCGCGAGCAGGGCGTCGACACGGTAAAGCAGTTTGGCGTCGAGCCGGCTGCCGAGGCCAAGAGCGCGCAGGCCCCGACCGGCCCTGCCGGCGCCAAGCGCGGGGGCCGCACGGACAAGAAGGCCGTGCGGCATGTCCCCACCAAGGCCGAGGCGCGTGAGCGCCTGTTAGCGGCTATCGCCGAGCTCGAGAACTGCCGCGGCATCCTCCTCGGCAGGGCGCCCGAGACCGCGGCGCGCCGCTCAGCCGCCAAGACGCGCCGATCCGCACGCGCGTGAGCGAGCCGGGCAACCCCGAGCTTTGGTGCGTCGATCTCTCGGCGGCGGGACCTGCTCTGCTTGCCGTCGAAGCCCGTACCCCGCGCCTCAGTGACCCTGAGCTGCTGCGTGCCGAAGCTCTTTCTAGTCCTGCGGCACGCCAGGAATGGCTGGCGGCGCACATTGCGTTGCGCATCCTCATCGAGCGGACGTGTGGGGCCGATTGGCGCCGTATCGCCTTCCAGCACGAGGAACGCGGCAAGCCGGCTCTCGCTGGCGCCCCCGTCACCTTTAGCCTGGCTCACACGCCCGGATTGGCCCTCATCGGCCTGGCGCGGCAAGGCGCAATCGGCGTCGACATTGAGCGCATGCGGTCCGTCCGCATCGATGCCTCCCGCCGCGACCGCATCCGCGAGGCCGGTGCGACCCTGTCATCGGCACAGCTTCCGCCTGATGACGCAGGTTTCCTCCAGGCCTGGGTTCGCCTCGAGGCCCTGGCCAAGGCCGAAGGTTGCGGGATTGGGCGCCTGCTGACCAGATTGGGCATCCTCGGTGCCGGCGCGCGGGCTGCGGCCGATGCGGCGGCAATGCGTGACCGCGCCGCTTCCTTGCTCGCCGAAAGCCCGGTCGAGACCGTGCATGATCTCCAACTGGGTGCATCGGTGTATGCGGCGGTTGCGTGCACCGGCGTGCCGCCTCGACTGGCGGTGAGCTGGCTCCCCACGGACGCCGCGGCCCTTGAAAAACCGATTGATTGAGGCTTGCTCGGCTTTACCGTTGACCCGCATGGCCATGCTTGGCAAAAGGGGCGCTTCGGAGTGTAGCGCAGCCTGGTTAGCGCACCAGTCTGGGGGACTGGGGGTCGTGGGTTCAAATCCCGCCACTCCGACCAATCTAATAGCAAAACCAACGATTTGCAGGAGCATCCCGGCATCTTGCGTCGTTTCGCCGGCCGCCTCGCGCAGCACCACCAGGCAAAGGCCGCGCCTCGGGGCTATGAGCCCTATCCTTCCAGAAGCCTGGTCATCACCACGAAGTAGATCAGGATCGTGATGGTGTCCTGGACGATCGTAGCCACGGGCCCGGACCCGAACGCCGGATCGATCCCAAGCTTGGAGAGCACCCACGGCAGCGAGAGCCCTACAGCGCTGGCGATCGTTCCGGCAAAGAACAGCGACAGCCCTACTCCCAGTCCCGCCGTCAAGCTGCCGAATACGAGCCAGATACCGAGAGTTGCCAGGACCCCGAGTGCAAGGCCTATCAGGGCCCCTGTTATCACCTCTCCACCCAAAATATACGCGAGCGGGCGCTGGCGCAGTGATAGGCCTCGCACAGCGATCGCCTCCGTCTGTGTGCCGATGGCATCGGTGATGTAGACGAGAGCCGGGATGAAAATGGCGATGAGCACGTTGGCCTGCAGTGCCTGCTCGTAGCTCGCCATGACTGCGGTCGCTGACGAGCTCATGCCAAGACCGATCAGCAGCCACGGCAGTCGCAGCGCTACGCGCCGCAGCGGCGTGTCCTCGAGCGCATGCCGGGCGTCGGCGCGATCTTTCAATATGCCGACAAAGCGGTTGATGTCCTCATGGTGCTCTCGCGCCAGGACAGTCAACAACACCTGTGGGGGCAGGACTCCAATTGGGCGGCCGTCGGCCGCGACCACGGGCAGCGCGCTGACGCCCGCATTGCTTGCGTGCTCTACGGCATGCTCCTGGTCGGTATCCGGAACAACGGTCGGCCAGCTCTCATCGATCAGTGAATCGATGGGCGTTAGATCGCCGGCGCGCAGCACACTCCCCAACGGAGCCACGCCTTTGTATTTGCCGGCGGCATCGATGACAAAGATGAGCTCCAGAGAGCGGTAGCCGTCCGCGCGCAGCGCTTCGCGAATGCTCCCGACGGTGTCGGTGATGGAGGCAACGGGCACTTCGGTGATGGCTAGGTGCCCGGCGGTCTCGGCTTTGTGGACGGGACGCCCTGCACGTCTTGGTCGCTTGGCCATGATCTACTGCACGAGGTTGTCAGCCCATGCGCCCGGTGACGTAATCCTGTGTCAGGCGCATGCGAGGGCGGATGAAGATATCAGCGGCATCGCCGTCCTCGATGAGGCGTCCGAGATGGAAAAAGGCGACGCGTTGAGAGACGCGCGGCCTGCTGCATGCTGTGGGTGATAATGACGATGGTATAGCGCTGACGCAAATGGTCGATGAGGTCTTCGATCCCGGCGGTCGCGATGGGATCGAGGGCCGAGGCCGGCTCGTCCATCAAGATCACCCCGGCTGGGCGGCGATTGCGCGGGCGATGCACAGACGCTGCTGCTGGCCTCCGCCATTGTCAAATTTCGTAACTCGCGTGAGCGGCCCCATGCTGGCGCCCCCCAAAAAAAAGAGGCCGCAGCGCTGCCTGCACCGCGGCCCACGACCAACGGCCTCGCGTTAGCTGATCCGCTCGATGGCAATGGCGGTTGCTTCGCCCCCGCCGATGCACGCCGAGGCGATGCCGCGCTCTGCGTCCTGATGCTCGAGCGCATGTAGCAGCGTCACGATGAGGCGTGCGCCCGTCGCACCGATGGGATGACCGAGGGCGCATGCGCCGCCGTTGACGTTGAGCTGCTCTCGCGCCAAACCAAGCTCCTTCTGCGCCGCCATGGCGACCACCGCGAACGCCTCGTTGATCTCGTAGAGATCGACCTCGCTCGCCTTCCAGCCGGTCTTGGCGAGGAGCTTGCGCACGGCGGGAATGGGCGCCGTGGTGAACCACTGCGGCTCCTGGCTGTGCGTTGAATGCGCGCGGACGATGGCGCGCATCGGCAGTCCCGCGCGGTCGGCAAGCGATCGTCGGGTGAGAATGAGGGCAGCGGCACCGTCCGCGTTGGCGGACGAGCTGGCTGGCGTGATGGTACCGTCGCGGCGGAAAGCCGGCTTGAGGAGCGGAATCTTCTCGGGTGACACCTTCAGCGGGTTCTCGTCGTTGGCGATGACTATATCGCCGCCCTTGGTGGCGATGCTGATCGGCGCGATTTCCGCCTTGAAGCGGCCCTCGGTAACCGCTGAGCGCGCGCGCGTCAGCGTCTCGACCGCGAATGCGTCCTGCTCGCCGCGGGTGAGCTGGTAGTGCTCGGCCGTCGCCTCGCCGAAGTCGCCCATGCTGCGGCCTGTCTCGTAAGCGTCCTCGAGACCGTCGAGCAGCATATGATCGAGAATGCGATCATGCCCGGCGCGATAGCCGGCACGCGCCTTGGTGAGCAGATAGGGCGCGTTGCTCATAGACTCCATGCCGCCGGCGACGACGATGTCGGCGCTGCCCGCCGCGATCAGGTCGTGGGCCAGCATGGTCGCCTTCATGCCCGACCCGCACACTTTGTTGACGGTGGTCGCGCCCGTAGCATCGGGAAGTCCAGCGCCGCGCATCGCCTGGCGCGCCGGGGCCTGCCCCTGGCCGGCCTGCAGCACGTTGCCCATCAGGACTTCGTCGACTGCTTCGTCAATATTGCCAGCGCGCTGCAGCGCGGCCTTTATGGCGTGTGCGCCAAGGACGTGTGCGGGTAGTGCGCTAAGCTCGCCCTGGAAGCGCCCGAGCGGCGTGCGCACGGCTGAGACGATGACGATCGGATCGACTTTGTCCATTCTTGGTCTCCCACCGGGTCGCGGCTTGCATTATTCATGACGAGCATCATAATATAGGATGGATATCATATAAAGCCGTGTGGCAGCTCAGCACAGGTGGACGTGATAGACACAGCTCATGAGGCAGGCGAGGGCGACCCCCGAGGCCGCATCCGCAAGTTGGCCGGAGTGGAATTTCTTCGCGGCCTCATGGACGGCACTCTTCCCGCGCCGCCGTTCGCAGCGACTTGCCGCATATGGCCCGTCGAGGTCGCCGAGGGCCGGGTGGTCTTCGAGGGTGAGCCGAATGGCGACTTCTACAACCCGATGGGGGTCGTCCACGGCGGCTGGATCGCGGCCCTGCTCGATACCGGCATGGCGTGCGCAGTGCACTCGGCGCTCAAGCCCGGCGAGACCTTCACCACCACCTCGATGTGCATTTCCTTCGTGCGCCCGGTGAGTGAGGAGCTCGGTCGGCTGCGTTGCGAGGGTACGCTTCTGCAGTCGGGCGGCCGCATCGCCAGCGCCGAAGGGAAGGTCTACGATATGGCGGGTAATCTCGTCGCTCACGGCAGTGAGACGTGCCTGATCATGCGCGCCGGGCGCGGGCCATAAGGAGAAGAAAATGCCCCGAGTTTCAAGAAAGCAGGCCGCTGACAACCACAACGCCGTGATCGATGCCGCGGCGCGCCTGTTCAGAGCGCGAGGCATCAACGGCGTCAGCGTGCCGGAGTTGATGGCCGAGGCCGGGCTGACTCACGGCGCCTTCTACGGTCACTTCAAGTCGAAGGAGGACCTGGCGACCGCGGCTTGCGCTTACGCCATAGAGCAATCCGCTGCTCTCTACGACGGGCTTATCGAGAGGCACGGTGGCGACCAGAAAGCGGCGCTCGCCGACTTCGTCAAACGTTACACGTCAAAGACGCATCGCGATCAGCCAGGTCTCGGTTGTCCCATTGCGGCCCTCGCCGACGATGCCGCACACGAGGAGTTCAAGGGCTCGGTGCGGAAGACCTTTACCGCCGGGCTGGAGCGTTGGACCGAACGTCTCCGAGGCTTGCTTGGTAATCGCGGCAAGCCCGCAGCGCGCGATGAAGCGCTCGCCTCCGTTGCGCTGCTTGTGGGTGCGCTAGTGCTGTCCCGCGCGACCAAGGGCCACGCAATCTCCGAGGAAGTGCTGCAGGTCGCGCGCAACACGCTCTTGCAGGCCTGAGGAACCAATCTCCCGCGCTTGAAGAGCGCAGTGGCGCGTGCTTATTTATGATAGACATAATGTAAAAGCAAATCCCAGGAGACCTCCTCATGACCATCAACACCAAAGGCGTTGCCCTTGTAACGGGGGCATCCACAGGCATTGGACGGGCGACCGCCGAGGCGCTCAGGGACGCGGGCTTTCGGGTGTTCGGGACCAGTCGGCGCCCGGTCTCTCGAGAGCCCGACGGCATTTCGATGCTGAGCTCCGACGTTACCGACGACGCTTCTGTCGCGAAGCTGGTCGACGACGTGCTCACCCGGGCGGGCCGAATTGACCTGCTCGTCAATAATGCCGGCATTGGTTTGCTCGGGGGCGCGGAGGAATCCTCGATCGCCCAAGCGCGCGCCCTGTTCGACGTCAACCTGTTCGGCGTCCTCCGCGTTACGAACGCGGTGTTGCCGACGATGCGACGTCAAAGGAGCGGACGGATCATCAACATGAGCTCGGTTCTGGGCTTGGTCCCGGCTCCCTACTCCGCTCTCTATTCATCGACGAAGCATGCTCTCGAAGGATATTCAGAATCGCTCGACCACGAGTTGCGCGCATTCGGAATTCGCGTTGTGCTCGTTGAGCCCGCGTTTACCCGCACGTCATTCGAGAGCAACCTCACGGAGCCGGACCGATTGCTGGATATCTATGACTCAGCGCGGGCTGGCGGAAAGGCGCTCGTTCGCGAGGCGATGCAAACGGGCGATGCGCCCGAAGTCGTCGGCGAAACGGTGGTGAAGGCGGCGCGGGCGGCAGTCCCAAGGCGGCGCTATACGGCTGGAAAGGCGGCGCGGCAGATCCGCTTCCTGCGCCGCTTTGTGCCTGAAGGCGCGTTCGACAAGAGCCTGCGCAAGCAGATGCGCCTGCCTGTCTGAAAACGCTTCGGGGAGGAAGGGGAGCGCTGGTCGCTCCCCTTGCCGCGTGGGATCGGGTCACACCGGGGCTGGGTTGCGCTCGAGGAATGTGCCGCGCTGGTGCCAGTAGGGATAGATGAGCGGCACATCGCTTGCCTTGTCGAGCTTCTCCACCTGTTCCTTCGTGAGGCTCCAGCCCACTGCGCCGAGGTTCTGCCGCAACTGCTCCTCGTTGCGCGCGCCGATGACGACGGTCGCAACAGTAGGCCGCTGCAGCAGCCAGTTGAGGGCGATCTGCGGGATCGTCTTGCCGGTTTCCTTCGCTACCTCGTCGAGCGCATCGACAACCCGGAAGAGATGCTCGTCCTCGACCTGCGGACCGAACTCGGCCGAGTCGTGCAGGCGGCTTTCCTTTGGAATACCTGTGCCGCGGCGGATCTTGCCTGTGAGGCGCCCCCAGCCCAGCGGGCTCCACACGACGGCGCCGAGCCCTTCCTCGAGGCCGAGCGGCATCAACTCCCACTCGTACTCGCGCCCGATGAGCGAATAGTAGGTCTGATTGGCGACGTAGCGCGGGTACCCGTACTTGTCGGCGACCGCGAGCGACTTGGCGATGTGCCATCCGGAGAAGTTCGAAACGCCCGTGTAGAGGATCTTGCCGGCGCGCACGAGCGTATCGAGCGTCGCTAGCACTTCCTCCGGCGGCGTCATGGCGTCATACGCGTGCAGCTGGAAGAGATCGATGTGATCGGTCTGCAGTCGCTTCAGCTGCTCGTCGACCGATTTGAGAAGATGCGCGCGCGATGAGCCCACGTTGTTGGGCTCGTCGTTGAATCGGAATGTCGCCTTGGTCGAGATAATGGCCCGGTCGCGCTTGCCCTTCAGCGCCTCGCCCAGAATGCTTTCCGAAGCACCGGTTGAGTAGATGTCGGCCGTATCGAACATGGACAAGCCGGCATCGAGACAAATGTCGATCAGCCGGCGGGCTTCCGCAACGTCAGTCGACCCCCACGCAGCAAATAGCTTGCCCTTGCCGCCGAAGGTACCGGTGCCGAAGCTCAGCACGGGCACGTTGAATCCTGATCGGCCGAGACGCCGGTATTCCATGGTTGTGATCCTGTCTTGGAGCTGCGGAATTAACCCAAATAGTGAGCCACTGGTCCGCTCTGCAAGGCGCCCGGCCGGTGATTTGCGCTTTTGGGCTGGATAGTGCAGCTGGATGTCGAGCGGGCGCCCTCGGGTCGCCTAGAATCTGGGCCATTGGCACGGTTTGTTCGCTTGGCGGCCGATCGGCGGCATCTTCGCCCTACGATTTGCCGCCGGCATCCGCTAAGACACCGGCTTGAGAGGGTGGCCTTGGTGCCGCGCAGCCCGTCATCGAGCCGCGCGGATCGGATACTATTATTGGAGAGTACGCGGTGAAGGCGACGCAGCAACTACACGATGCCGGCCAGAGCCTGTGGATCGACGACATCACCCGGGACATGCTCGACTCAGGGCGCCTTGCGAAGATGATTGCCGAGATGTCGGTGACGGGCCTCACCTCCAACCCGACCATCTTCGAGAAGGCCATCGGCAAGGGCTCCTACTACGACGCCGCCGTCGAGCCGCTGGCGCGCAGGGGCCTCGGCGACGAGGCATTGTTCTTCGAGCTCGCCATCGAGGACTTGTCGCGCGCGGCCGATCTCTTCCGCCCGGTCTATGAGCGCACCGCCGGTACAGACGGCTTCGTCTCGCTCGAGGTCTCGCCCTTGCTCGCCTACGATACGCAGGCGACCATCGCCGAGGCCAAGCGCCTCTACGCCAAGGCCGGAAAGTCGAATCTCTTCATCAAGATTCCCGGCACCAAGGAAGGCTTGCCCGCCATCGAGGCGGCGACCTTTGCCGGCGTCCCCGTCAACGTCACGCTGCTGTTCTCGACCGCCGACTATCTCGCTGCCGCCGAGGCTTATATGCGCGGCCTGGAAAAGCGCGTCGCCGCCGGCCTCGATCCCGACGTGCGCTCGGTGGCGTCGGTGTTCATCAGCCGCTGGGACCGTGCCATCGTCGAGGACGTGCCCGACGCGCTGAAGAACAAGCTCGGCATCGCCGTCGGCCAGCACGCCTATCGCGCCTACCGCGAGCTCATTGCCTCGGACCGCTGGCAGCGTCTCGCGAACGCCGGCGCGCGTCCGCAGCGCCTCCTGTTCGCCAGCACGTCAAGCAAGGACAAGCGCGCACACGATACGCTTTATGTCGAAGCGCTCGCTGCGCCCAATACCGTCAACACCATGCCCGAGGAGACGCTGCGCGCCTTCGCCGACCACGGCAAGCTATCGGGCGTCCTGACGCCCGATGGTGGCGACTGCGATGCCGTGCTGGCGGCCCACGCCAAGGCCGGGGTCGATGTTGAGGCGCTGGCGAAGAAGCTGCAGGCCGACGGTGCCAAGGCCTTCGTCGCCTCGTGGGAGGACCTCCTCAAGTCGATCGGCGCCAAGAGCAAGGCGCTCGCTTAAGGGAACGAAATGAGCCGCAACGGGGCCGCGACGCAGCTCACATCGAGCGCCACATGGAGGGCGCTCGCCGAGCATCACGCCAGGATCAAGGACGTGCATCTGCGCGAGCTGTTCGCGCAAGATCCGCAGCGCGCCGATCGCTTCACGGTCGAAGGCGCCGGCATCGTGCTTGACTATTCGAAGAACCGCATCACGCCGGAGACCATCGACCTGCTCGTGAAGCTGGCCGAGGACCGCGGACTCAGCGAGAAGCGCGAGGCGATGTTCCGCGGCGACAAGATCAACGTCACCGAGAATCGCGCTGTGCTGCATACAGCGCTGCGGGCCCCGCGGGACGCGGTCATCGAGGTCGACGGCAGGAATGTCGTTGCCGACGTTCACGCCGTGCTGGACCGCATGGCGGATTTCGCAAACCGAATCCGTTCCGGAGCCTGGAAAGGCTACACCGGAAAACCGATCCGCAACGTCGTCAATCTCGGCATCGGCGGCTCCTACCTCGGCCCCGAGATGGCGTATCTCGCGCTGCGTCCTTACAGCGAGCGCAACCTGCGCTTCTGCTTCGTTTCCAACGTCGACGGCGCGGCATTCACCGAGGCGACGCGCGACCTCGACGCCGCCGAGACCCTGTTCATCGTCTCCTCCAAGACCTTCACCACCCTCGAGACGATGAGCAACGCCGACGTCGCGCGCGCCTGGCTCATCGACAAGCTCGGCAGCGCCGATGCCGTTGCCCGGCACTTCGTCGCCGTGTCCACCAACGCCAAGGGGGTCGCCGAGTTCGGCATCGACACCGCCAACATGTTCGAGTTCTGGGATTGGGTCGGCGGCCGCTACTCGATGGATTCGGCCATCGGCTTGTCGACCATGCTCGCCGTTGGTCCGGACGGCTTCGCCGACTTGCTCGCCGGCTTCCGCGCCATGGACGAGCACTTCCGCACCGCACCCCCCGACAAGAATCTCCCTGTGCTGCTGGCGCTGCTCACCGTCTGGTACGCCGACTTCTTCGGCGCCGAATCTCAGGCGGTTCTGCCCTATGCGCAGAATCTCGCGCGCTTCCCCGCCTACCTGCAGCAGCTCCTGATGGAGAGCATTGGCAAGAGCGTCGATCTCTCCCGCCGCCGCGTCGACTACCCGACGGGAACGATCATCTGGGGTGAGCCCGGCACCGACGGCCAGCACTCGTTCTATCAGCTCCTGCACCAGGGCACGCGCCTCGTGCCGGCCGACTTCATCGGCTTCCTCGCCCCACTGAGCCCGCTAAAGGAGACGCACGACCTCCTGATGGCCAACCTCTTCGCTCAGGCCGAGGGCCTCGCCTTCGGCAAGACTGCGGACGAGGTCGCCGCCGAGGGCGTCGCGGCCGATGCCGTGCCGTTCCGTGTCATGGAGGGCAACCGGCCGAGCAACATGATCCTCGCCGATCGGCTTGATCCGGGCACGCTCGGCGCGCTCGTCGCTCTCTACGAGCACAGCGTCTTCGTTCAGGGCGCGATCTGGGGCATCGGTCCCTTCGACCAGTGGGGCGTCGAGCTCGGCAAGGTGCTGGCGAAAAAGATCATCGGCGAGTTGCGCGACGCCGCCGCCCCCAAGCTCGCCCACGACGCTTCGACAAATTCTCTGATCCGTCGATACCGCCAGTACAACCACCGCCCGTAGCTACGCGGCGGGAGCCCGATCGATAAAATTCGATCGATAGGCCGCACGGCACTGAAAGCTGACTTTGGTACTCGCTTGGCTGGGTTTCACCGAGGTCTCGCTACAGGAGCCGCTGCCATGCCCTGCAAATCCAAGCTCTTCCGCGGCATTGCCGCCGTTGTGGCTTTCGCCTTCGCCTCCGCTGAGACGGCCAGCGCCTGCACCGGCATCCTGTTGCGCAACGCCGACGGCAGCATCGTGCACGGCCGCACCGTCGAGTTTGGTCTCCAGCTCGACATCACCTATGCCGTCTTGCCGCGCAACTACAACTTTACCGGCCTGACGCCCCTCGGCGACGGCAAGAAGTGGACGACCAAATATGGCGTCCTCGGCGCCATCGTCTTCGGCAATCTCGGCGTCATGGACGGCCTCAACGAGAAGGGGCTCGCGATGGGCACCTTCTACTTCCCGACCATGGCCGAATACACCCCGACCACGGCCGAGAACCAGTCGAGGTCCATGTCGTCGATCGATTTCTCCACCTGGATACTGACGCAGTTCGCAACCGTCGATGAGGTGAAGGCCGCCGTCGAAGCCGGCGATGCGATCGTCGCGCCGACACTTCTGCCCGGCTGGCCGCAGACGGTGCAGCCGTTCCACTGGATCGTCCACGACAAGAGCGGCAAGAGCATCGTCATCGAGCCGCTGAAGGGAAAGCTCGTCGTCACCGATAATCCGCTCGGCGTGCTGACCAACTCGCCGAGCTTCGACTGGCACATGACCAACCTGCGCAACTACATCACGCTGAGCCCGCGCGACGTGCCGCCCTTGAAGATCGACGGCACGACATTGCAGAGCTTCGGCATGGGCGCCGGCATGTTCGGCCTTCCGGGCGACTTCACGCCGCCATCGCGCTTCGTGCGCGCAGCCGCGTTCAGCAACTCGGCCTTCAAGGCGCCCGACGTCAAAGCCGGCATTTTCAACGGCTTCCACATCCTCAACAACTTCGACATCCCTTACGGCGCAGCGCGCGAGGAGGTGCAGGGCACCGTGCACGCCGACCAGACGATCTTCACCACCATGCGCGACCCGCAGAACCTCAGGATCTATTTCAAGAGCTATGAGGACCAGACGATCCGCATGGTCGACATGAAGCGCTTCGATCTCGACGCCAAGGAAGTCATGAGGCTGCCGAGCCCCACCGGCCCTCAGCCTGTCGTCGATATGACCGGCCAGTTCATCGCCAAGAAGACTGCCGCGAATGTAGAGTAGATCACCGTTCCCGCATTCGACTGTCATCCCGGGGCTCGTCCCCGGGATCCATCTCTCCGCTAGCTCTGGTGCTTGTTGTTGGCTGGATCCCGGCAACAAGTGCCGGGATGACGGTCTCAGATCAATCTCCATCCAATGAATTGAAGCCGAGCGTCAGCCCGGTGAGCTCGCCGAGCGCGGCGCGCCCGATCTCCTCCGCGTTCTTGAGCGACAGGAGCATCGGCGTCAGGCGCTCCCGCGCCTTCGGATCGGTGAAGGCGTCAGCACTCATGTCTGCTGCCACCTCGCCTGCCCGAATAGCAAAGATGAGATCGGTTACGACCGACCCCAGCATGGCGACTGCGGCCCTCTCTTTGTCCGTACTGGCGAGGCCGGGCGCAGCGAATCCCTCGCCACCGAGCAGGTCCCGCACCCCCTCGACACCGGATAGCGCGAGAGGAAGCGCCAAGCCGCTATGCGGCAGCAGCGGACCGGTCGGTCTTGCATCGGGCCCGGAAAGCGGGGCGAGCCGTTGCAGGCGAAGCACCTCAAGCTGCGTGACGTAAGCGCGGTAAAGCGCCTGCGTCGTCTCCTTGGGCGACAGGAACGTCTTGTTGTCCTGGCCAGGGTTGAGCCATGTCCGGCCGTAGTCGCCCGCCCACTCGGCGCGCGTGTCCTCTGCGATCTGCGCGATGCCGAGCGCAAGGGCCCTCACATAGCGGCAGCGAAACTGCGCATCGGGAGCAGTCCCCGCAAGCTCCTCCGAGCCGTGGCCGTATAGGGCCGCATCCAGCGCGCCGAAACCCTGGACCGCAACGCTGGCGCCGGCGAGCTTTTGTGGCTCGATATCGGCGTCTTCATGCTTTGCCAGAAGCTTCGCCGTCTGCTTGCCGACGATGCCGTGCGCATCGGGGTGGAACAGCAGCCGGTCGAGACGCTGCTTCTGCGTGATGGGCCCGAAGCGCAACGGCTCCACGCGCCCGAACGCGAGCAGTGTGCTCCGCGCCGCAACGCGGGTCGCGGCCAGCGCCTCGGGCGAAGGGCTTCGGCACAATGCATCGGCCTCCCCCGCGAGTCGGCGCGCATCGGCGGCAAGCGCCGCGTAGCCGGGAAGAATGATCTTATCGTATGCCCGCCGTGCCAGCGCCGCGTCATCAAACGCCGCTGCGGGCGCAGATGTCGCCACCATCGCCGCCACTGCGCACGCAATGCCCCGCAATCCCCAGCTTCCAGGCTTCACAGCGACTCCACGAACTTGATCAGCGCCTCGCGCTCGGATTTGGACAGCGCCGCATATCCATCGCGCGCAGCCAGCGCCTCTCCCCCGTGCCATAGGATCGCTTCCTCGATATCGCGCGCGCGCCCGTCGTGCAGGAGCTGCGTATGTCCGCTGACGCGCTGCGTCAGGCCTACGCCCCAAAGCGGCGGCGTGCGCCACTCCCGCCCGTTGGCCGCCCCTTCGGGCCGATGATCGGCAAGGCCGTCGCCCATATCGTGCAGCAACAGGTCCGTATAGGGCCAGATCTGCTGGCGGCTGAGCTGTGGCTGGGCATCGACCTTGCCCGTCGTGAATGATGGCCTATGGCACCCCCCGCAGTTGAGCGCGTGAAAGACGTCCTTGCCCTCCCGCACGATCGGGTCGCCGAAATTGCGCCGCGGCGGAACCGAGAGATTCTGCGCATAGAACACGAGGTGATCGAACACCTTCTCGCCGACCTCGAGATCATCGTCGCGCGCGGTGTTTCCGTTGGGCGCGGCGAGGCACACGGGCTGCGCCGACATGCAGTCGCCCGAGGCGCGGCGATCGAGCGGATTGGAAAGGCCGATGTCGTTTGTGAGCGCGCTTGCCGATTGCTCGCGCACCGATGCTTTGCCGGCCTTCCACCCGAACCGGCCCAACGTCACCTTTCCACGTTCCAACGACCACACCTCGTTGGTGCGTCCGGAGATTCCGTCCTTGTCGCGATCGTCGGGGTCGGCATTGGCACGGATGTCGCTCTCGGGGATGGCCTCCAGTAGCCCAAGCCCGATCATTTGCGGCGCGACGCGCGGCGACAGCATCGTGTCCGGATGCAACGGGCCGAACTTGAGCTGCTCGATGCTGTACGCTGGGCGGCGCAGGGTGACGACCGTGCCGTCGCCGAGCTTCACCCGTTCTTCGGCATAGTCGATGCGCATCTGGCCTTCGTTATCGAGCCCGCGCACGGCAAGGTTCTGCAACTGGGCCCCATACGTCGGCTCGTCGATGCTGTTGACGCGGCGCTCGGCGATGAGGCGCTTCTGCTCCTCGTTCTGCGGCGGGATCGACAGGCGCAGAAACATCGATTCTGCCCGGTCGTCGGGAGAGTTGGCGCTGGGTGGATGTCCGCGCCCGTCCTTCAGGTGGCATCCCTGGCACGAGCGCGAGTTATAGAGCGGCCCGAGCCCGTCCGAGCCCGTCGTCGAGGATGGCGCCGAGACCCACAATTTGCGGAAGATGGCGTTGCCGACCTTGAACTTGGCCTCGCCTTCGAGCCCGATGCCGTGCGAGGCATGCGAGAAGGCATCGGCCGTGTCGATGCTCTCGCGCGTGGTAGCACCTCCGCCGGGGCTCTCCTCGCCGCCTTGCCGCCGTTCGCCGCTCGTGGCGATCCCGGCAAAGACCATCGCCACAGCGCTCGGCACGAAGAGCGCAAGGCTGCAGAGCATCGGCCATGTCGGGCGCGTGAGCATGCAAGCCTAGACACCGCCGACAACCAGCTGGGCCGCGATCACCGCCCCGACCCCGGTTGGTCGAGGCTGTCCGACCCCTCGAATTCGATCGCCTTCAGCTCGAGGGCGGCAATGTCGCGTTCGAGCTCCTTCGATTGCGCGATCAACGCCTGGATCGCCTGATCGACCAGCGCGTTGCCCGTCTCGTTCCCTTCGCCGATCATCTGATCGTACGCCTCCCCGCCATTGGCGCGGTCGACGATGGCCTGCATGTGCTTCATGGTCTCATCGAGCGCCGCGCGCGTGCGCTCGTCTGCCTCGGGTGATTTCGCCTTCACGAGATCGGAGGCGCTGGGTCCCGACACCGTCGACCCGTCGATGCGCTTATACGCGCCGAGATAGACGTTCTTTATGCCGAGCGCGTCGTAGTAGTGCGCGTGGTGCGTGTTGTCGGAAAAGCAGTCCTGCTCCTCCTCGGGATCGTGGATGAGCAATCCCAGCTTCATGCGCTCGCCGGCAAGCTCGCCATAGGAGAGGCTGCCGAGGCCCTTGAACAACGCGGCAACGCCTGCGCGGCCGTCGTCCGCCATCACGGCCTTGCGTGCCGCGCCGTCCGGTCCCCATTGCGCCGCCATGAAGGCAAGGTCGTCGACAAGAAGGTCGGTGACGGCCTCCAGGTACTGGCCGCGCCGGTCGCAGTGACCGCCCGTGCAGTTCTTAGTGTCGTAGTCGGTGGCCGGGCGATTGCCGGCGCCCGCGTGGGTGCCGTTCAGATCCTGCCCCCACAGCAGGAACTCGATGGCGTGATACCCCGTCGCCACGTTCGTCTCGACGCCGCCGGCCTCGCGCAGCTTGTTCGCCAGGAGCTCCTTGGTGATCTTCGCGGTATCGACCTCCTCGCCACCGATCTTTATCGAGCTGCTAGCGATCACGTTCGCCGTATAGAGGTCGTTGTTCCCGCTCGCCTGGTCGACGTACGCCTGCGAGACATAATCGATGAGGCCCTCGTCGAGCGGCCACGCGTTGACACGCCCCTCCCAGTCGTCAACGATCTTGTTGCCGAAGCGGAACGCCTCCGTCTGCAGGTAAGGCACGCGCGCCGCGATCCATGCCTTGCGCGCCGCGATGAGGTTGTCCTCGGTCGGCTGCTTCACCAGCGTGTCGATTGCTGCCTTGAGCTTGCGCGCATCGATGAGCGAGTCGGTGTAGGCGGCTTCGGCGATGTCGGCGTACGTCTTGGCGACAGCCGCTGCCGTAGGCGCATCCGCTGCGGCCGCTGGCAAGCCAGCGGCGAGAAGCAGCGATATCATCGCAACGGCGAGCAGTCTCGGCATGTTGTTCGCACCTCTACTGGAAAATCCGGACACCCATCCGCACCATTTCCGGCTGACCGCGGTCAGTGACTTCAGGCCCCTTCCGCGGCGGGTGATCTGAAGGATTTCCTACCAATGAAGTCAAGATTATTTTTCCTTGCCGGCGCATTATGAAGGCTGCCCAACGAAAGTCACCGCGGCGCGTAAGTTAGTGGGCCACGCGGCGGCGGTAACGATCGACCGCGCCGCGGAAGAACGATGAAGCGGAAACCAATGCGCAGCCTCGCCGTCGCCTGCCTGCTCGCGCTCGTCAGCGCTGCCGCTGCCCATGTGGCTCCGTCCTTCGGCAAGCTCAATGCCCGCGTCATCGACACCTACGTGCTGCCGCGCTTTGACGCGCTGGCAAAGTCGAGCGGCCGTCTGGCAGCAAGTCTCGATCGTGCCTGCGCCGGTGACAAGAAAGCCGCAGAGACCGTCAACAAGGACTACGCCGACGCGGTCCTCGCCTGGGCCGCAGTCGAGTTCCTGCGCTTCGGCCCCTTGTCGCAGGTCGGGCGCCCCGAGCGCTTCGGCTTCTGGCCCGACCCCCGCGGCGTGACGCAGCGGCAGGTCGCGGCTCTCGTCTCCAAGCGCGATGCGACAGCACTCGACCCCGCGGCGCTCGCCAAGAAGAGCGCCGCCGTACAGGGCCTTTCCGCTCTCGAGGTGTTGCTCTACGACGATGCCCATCCCATCACCGGCAACGATGAGGAGGCCCGCTATCGCTGCGCGCTGGGCCGTTCGATGGCGCAATCTACGCATGCCCTCGCCGAGGAAATACTTACGGAATGGCAAGGTGACGACGGCTGGCGGCGGCGTATGGTCGAGCCGCGCGCCGACGATGCGCGCTATAGGACCGCAGAGGAGCCGGCCGCCGACTTCGCCCGCGCCCTCATTACCGGGCTGCAGATGATCCAGGACCGCGAGATCGCACCTATGATCGCCGTGCTCGAAACGCCCGAGAAAGCCCCCCGGCTGCCCTTCTCGCGCTCCGGTCTCTCGGCACGCTACGCGGCCTCGGGCGTCGACTCCGCGAAGGCTCTGTACGAGACGATGGGCCTCGCGAAAGGCATGCCGAGCGACAAAGCCTGGATGCCGCGTTGGATCGGCGCGGCATTCGAGCGGCTGGCCCGCGACGCCCCCGCCGCGGTAGAAGGCATACCGCGCGCCAAGGACAATCCGGAGCGGGCGCGCGATCTGCGCATGGTACGCTTCCACATCGAAGGCATCCGCAAGCTCATCGGGCGCGAGATCGCGCCCCTGGCGGGACTAACAATAGGGTTCAATGAGCTCGATGGCGATTGACCGGCGGCACTTCCTAATCGGCACGACGCTGTCGCTCGCATCGGTGAGCGCCACGCGCGCCTTCGCAGGCGCGCTCGACGCAACCGAGGAAAGTGGCCTCGCAGCCGGCGACCTGATTGCCGCCTGCCGCCGACCGGACGGCAACTATTCCGTCGTCATCCTCTCCCTCGACGGCACGGTCATCCGCGAGCTGCCGCTCGATGGCCGCGGCCACGACATCGCCGTCGATCGCGCCACGGGTGAAGCCGTGGTCTTTGCGCGCCGGCCGGGCTCATTCGCACTCGCCTTCGACATTCACGGCCGCCGCGAGCCGGTCCTGTTCACCACACCCGCCAATCGCCACTTCTACGGCCACGGCACCTTCTCGCGCGACGGCCGCCTGCTTTACGCGACCGAGCACGACAACGACACGCGCGACGGACTCATCGGCGTCTACGATGCGCGCGGCGGCTACCGGCGCGTCGGCGAGTTCCCCACTTATGGCATCGGCCCGCACGAGGCGATCCTCATGTCGGACGGCAAGACCCTCGCCATCGCCAACGGCGGTATCGAGACGCACATCGAGACCGGCCGCGAGAAGCTCAATCTCGATACCATGGAGCCCTCGCTTGCCTTCGTCGACGCGGCGAGCGGCCGGCTTGTCAGCCAGCACAAGCAGAGCCGCGCGCTCCACAAGCTGTCGATCCGCCATCTCGCCGAGGATGCCAGCGGCGCCGTCTGGTTCGGCTGCCAGTGGGAAGGCGCCGACTCCGACACGCCCGACCTTATCGGCAGCGCCGGGCTCGATACGTCCTTGCGCATCCTCGAGCCGCCGCAGCCCATGGGAGCGACGCTCGCCGGCTACATCGGCGCCGTGGCGGTCAGCGGCAACGGTCGCCTGCTCGCGGCATCCGCTCCGCGTGCCGGCCGTATCGTCTACGTCGATACCGAGCGCTTTGCGGTCGTCGGGGAGACGCTGCTCATGGACAGCTGCGGCATCACGGGAGCGTCCGAGGCAAGCTTCGCGATGACGTCGGGCATGGGCGTCGTGCAGGTCGATGCGCCCGATCACACCCATCTTGCGACGACGACCTTCCCCGGCCGCTCGTTCGACAATCACCTGCGGATCATCGCCTGATCGCGCGCCCTCAGGCGGCGCCGAATGCCGGCGCGATCTGCCGGCCCCGACGAGCAGCGACCGGGTGGGGTGGGCGCACCATGTGCGGGGCGCGTGGTGCGCTTCTCGACTGCTGCGCCGCGCTCGCCGTCATCATTCCCCAGATCAGCGCCATCAGCACGTAGAAGTGGCGCCAGTGATCGCTGTCGATGATGATGCCTTCGAATGCGGTGGCGGTGAACGATGCATAGACGGCGAGGTAGAGCAGACGCAGCTGCCGCTCCTTCAGCGCGTGCCGAAAGCCGAATACCAGCGTCACCGCCACGACAATCCAGTACATGCTACCGCCCAGCCAGCCCGCGCTAAGCATGAGCGTCAGGTAGACGTTGTGCACTTCCTCATGATGGTAGCG
This sequence comes from Pseudomonadota bacterium, assembly GCA_023405815.1. Taxonomy (GTDB): domain Bacteria; phylum Pseudomonadota; class Alphaproteobacteria; order Rhizobiales; family Hyphomicrobiaceae; genus Hyphomicrobium_A. The sequence continues at coordinate 217,595 of JAEXXM010000026.1, forward strand.
GGAGGTGAACTCCTGCGCGCCGATGCCGAGCGGATGCTCTAGAATGAGATCGACGGCCTTGGCCTGGCCGCCGAACCGGCCTTCCGCGCCGGTGTCGTACGATTGATCGAGGGTGGCGCGCTGGGCCACAAGCTCGCGGACTTGGTCGTTGCTTAGTGCGGCAATGACGACGCCCGCTGCCATGATGGCGCCAAGGGCGAGAAGCGCCACGATTTTCAGTCGCACGATCGCCTTGTCGCTGGTGGCGAGGGCGAGGTAGCCGAAGATCGCCAGCGACACGACAAGATTGATCCATGCGCCGCGCGAGAAGCTCAAGAATACGGCGAGCATCAGGAAGCCTGCGACGCCGAGCGGGATGATCATGCCGCGGAACGGCCGCTCCAGCGCAACGCTGAGCAGGTAGACGATCGGCACGATGAGGAACGGCCCGAGCACGTTCGGGTCCTTGAACGTGCCGGCCGCGCGGTCGTAACGGGTGAAGAGTTCGTTCGCGCCTGGAAGCAGGCCGAAATATCCGATGAGGGCAGCGGCCGCCGCGATGATCGCGGCCACAGTCCAGGCATTGAGGATCAGCGTCGCGTGCGCGCGCGGTGAATACGCGACGAAGGCGGCAATCACGATGCAGGCAGCATAGAGATAGAGCGTGACAGCGACGTGGATGATCGTCGGCTGTGGCGTGTAGGAAAACGTCGCCGCGACCAGGGCGCCGGCACCGGCAACCAGCCATAGCGCGCCGAGCGCTAGAATGCCGCGATTGAACGACACGAGGCCTATTGTCGGCAGCAGCACCAGGAGCCCCATCGTCAACGCGTCGACGGGTGCCGGCTCGGAGAAGACGACGCCGCTCGTCGCGATGGTTACCGCCACGGCGGCGAGCGCCAACCAAGTGACCAGCCCGCGCTTCTTCTGCGCGGCCTGCCCCGCAGAGGCTTGGGAGCTGTGCACCGGGCCCTGAGCCGAACGGTAAGCGAGGGCTGTCATGTCGCCGCGTCCTTGCACGCCGCCTCAGTAGGCGTTCTCGGATTTGAATAGTGCGAAGGGCGTCTTTAGCAGGATGTAGGCATCGAGCAGGAGCGACCAGTTCTCGATATAGTAAATGTCGCATTCAACGCGCTTCATAATCTTCTCCGGCGTGTCAGTCTCCCCGCGCCAGCCATTGATCTGTGCCCAGCCGGTGATGCCGGGCTTGACTTTGTGACGGGCGAAGTACCCATCGACGACCTTGTCGTAGAGATTGCCTGCGGCCTTCGCCTCGAGCGCATGCGGCCGCGGACCGACGAGCGAAAGGTTCCCAAGGATGACGTTGAAGAGTTGCGGCAGCTCGTCGATGCTTGTCTTGCGGATGAAGCGTCCGACACGCGTCACGCGCGGATCGTCCTTGGTGACGAGCTTCGACGCGTTGGCATCGCAACGGTCGACGTACATCGACCGGAACTTGAACACTTCGATCAGCTCGTTGTTGAAGCCATAGCGCTTCTGGCGGAACAGAACCGGTCCGCGGCTGTCGAGCTTGATGGCCGCCGCAACGGCGAGCATGAGCGGAGCCAGCAGCAGCAGCGCCAGACTGCCGACGATCTTGTCGAACAGCCACTTGGAGACCGAGCCCCAGTCGGCGATCGGCTTTTCCAGAAGATCGATCATGGCGACGTTGCCGACGCGCGAGTAGGTCCCCGGCGTGAAGCGCAGCTCCGTCGCGCGGGCCGGGAGCTTCACCTCCGCGGGAAGCACGGCGAGCGCGCGCGTCACCTCGAGCACGCGCTTTTCCGCCGTGATCGGCAGCGCGACGATCACGAGGTCGAGGCGCGAGTTGCGGGCGAAGGACACGAGCTGGCTGAGGTCGCCGAGATGCGGATAGCCGGCGACGACTCGCGCCGCGCGATCCTCACCACGGTCGTCGAAGATGCCGGTGATGCGGATGTCGGCGTCGACGTCGGCCTCGAGCTCGTTCAGCATCTTCTCCGAGATGGCGCCGCTGCCATAGACCGCTGCGCGGCGGAACAGCCGGCCCTGGTGGGTCCAGCGCCGCACGAGCCCCGCCACGATGAGGCGCTCCGCCGTCAGCACGACGGCGCCCACGACGTACCAGGAGGCGAACCAGACGCGCGAGAAATCGTGTCCCACCTTGAAGAAGAAGACGGCCGCGAGGAGCAGCGCGAACGCAGCCGTCCAGGCAAGGAGCAGGCGCGGCATCTGGCGAATGAATGAGTTGAACGAGGCCTGCGAGTAGAGCCCCAGCATGTCGAAGCCGGCGACCGTGACGACGGCCGTCATGACGATGGCGGCCATGTAGTAGGTATTTTCGAGGATCAGAGGCTCTTCGACGTAGAACAGCGCAACGGCAAGGCCGACGAGGCAGATCAGCGCGATATCGCACGCGCGGACGGCGCCGCGGATGACGACCATCGACATCAGTTGTGTCTTGTCGTTGAGCCGGAAGTCCGCAAGGCGCGGGACATGACGCGTCCGCGTCGCCGGGATGTGCGAGATGGTGGGGCGGCCGATGTCGAGCATTACCGAGGTACCTGTAGCCGGTGAACCGAAGCTGCCCCTTCGAAAGCAGACTTCGTGCCACGCGGCGCCCACCCCGGATGTCGGGCCGGTAAGCTTTGCGGTTAAGGTTAGCGGCCGAGCCATTCTAAATAGAATGCGAGGACCGCGTCGGCGGCGCGATCGACCGTGAATCGCTCCCCGACGGCTGCCTTCAGGCGTGACGCGCGGTCCTTCGCGGTCTCGGGCGCGTCGAGAAACGCATGCATGGCTTCGGTCAGCACGTCGATGTCGGCGGGCGGCATCAGGGGCGTATCGCAGCCGTTCACGATTTCGGGGATGCCGCCGACGTTGGTCGCGAGCAGCGGAACGCCCGCAGCGGCTGCCTCGAGGACGATGTACGGCATGCTTTCGGCCCGCGACGGGACAACGAGACAGCGCCCAAGCGAGAAGGCCGCGTGCGCGGGCATCGCGCCTGGGAACGTTACTCGGTCGCCGAGCCCCAGATCCTGTGCGAGCTGACGGAACAGCTCTGCATCCGGGCCGGCGCCGACGATTACCGCGCGCACTGGGCGCTCCACGGCGACCCGCGCCAGCGCCTCGAGGAGGATGTCGACGCCCTTGAGCTGGCGCAGCTCGCCTATGAAGAGGAAGTCGGCCGCACTGGGGCTCGGCTGGTGTGGAGCGAAGTCGCGCGGCTGCAGCGCGTTCGGGACGACCCGGCGCGGGATATGCAACGCGCCGATGCGCCGATCGTAGACGCGGCGGATGAAGTCGCATTCGAAAATGAGCCCGTCGGTGAACTGCGCCAGGTACTTTTCGATGGCCGTGTATATGAGGCCCTGCGGCGAGGTCGGCCCATAGTGCAGGCTGCCGCCGTGCGGCGTGTAGAAGACGGCGACCGTGCGGCCGTTGCCGCGCAGGTCGCGGCCGGCAAGACGCGCATAGGCCCCCCCCTTGGCGCCGTGTCCATGCAACACGTCGGCTTGCACCTTGCGCACCGCGTCGCGTACCGCGCGGCTCGTCAGGAAATCGCGCGGGCTGGGGAGCCGCCCCATTGGAATGCGCGTGATGCCGAGCGACAGGTGCTCTGCGGCCTTGGCCAGCCGCTGTTCGGTGAGAGGATCGGCGACGGTCGAATCGATGACGTAGCCGACGTCATGCCCGCGCTGTGCCTGCGCGCCGCTCAGGTCGAGCACGTGCCGGAAAAGGCCGCCGACAGGAGCGCGAAAGCAATGGATGATACGCAGGCGCTCGCTCACTCGCGCTCTCGACTGTCACCAGCAACTAGAACCACCGCTCGTAGACGAAGACGGTGTCGCCTGGACACAATGGGTAATCCCCAGGTGCTTCGATTTGGTCAACGAGAGCACCGAGCTTTCGGGTGATGCGGTACGAGCGTTTGCTGGCGCGCTCGGTGTATCCACCACCGATGGCGACGGCTTGCTCGATCGTCATGCCGGAGACGAACGGATACTGGCCCGGGAGCCGCACCTCGCCGAGGATGAAGAACGGGCGGTTCTGCGCCACGTCCACCGTCACCTGCGGGTCCTTCACGAACTCGCGGCCGAGCCGCGCCGCGATGACGCGCTCCAGATTGACCGTGGTTCTGCCGCGCGCCTGCACCGAGCCGATGAGCGGCACGGCGATGTTGCCGACCTGGTCGACGGTATAGAGGCGCGACAGGTTCGGCTGGCCGTAGACGAATATGCGCAGCCTGTCGCCCGTATCGAGCAGGTAGGGCTCATGACCGGTAGGCCCGCCGGTGATGCCCGCCTGGACGACGACACCGGGTCCCCAGACGACGGGAGCCGCCTGTGGCCCCGGAGGCGGCCCGACCGGGACGGGTGACACCATGCGCGTATCGGTATGCCAGCCATCTGCGACCTTGATCGGAGCTGCGGGCGTCTCTGCGGCCGCACGGTCGGTCACCTTCGGCAGCGTTCCCTTGCTGACGGTGGTGTCACCCGAGCCCGTGACTTTCTCGGGTGCCGGGCTGACGTCGGCCTCGCCCCACGCCGCGGCTTTCGCCGGCTGCGCGGGATCGGTGGAGGTCTCCGGCTTGTCATAGATGACGTCGACGGCGTCGGCAGTTTTCGTCGTCTGCTGCGCAACGGCCGCAGGGGCGAGCTGCCCGATCGCCGAGAGGTCGGCAGCCATCTCGTCGAGGTGCGACTGCGCGCATCCGCCGAGAAGCAGAGCAGCAGCGGTCAGCAACAAGGAAAGGCGCAAGGGCATGGATGGGCCGAGCCGGACGGGTCATTCGCAGGCTCACTTTGCGCGGGCACCGGTTAACAAATGCTGAGCGGGCGTTCAATTGCAGGACGCTTAATGAAATCGCAACCGACCAGCGCTCTAATTTGGCGCAACTATTAGCTCCTCATTGGAAGCAGCCGCTAAGCTCATGTCCACCGCCTCCCCCGACGATATCGACATTGGTGCCGTATGGCGCTCGCTGCGGCGTGCATTGCCGAAGCTCCTGTTGCTCAGCCTCGTCATCGGCGGCGCGACATACGCGGTCCTGTCGCAGTTCCCGCCTCTCTACACCTCCGAGGCGCAGATCCAGATCGTGGCGCCCAAGGGCAGCGCCGACCAGTCGTTCGAGGCCGTAGCGGCGCGGCTCGACAAGGAGGCCGTCAACACGCACCTGCGCGGATTGATGTCCCCCGATCTAGCGCTGCAGATCATCTCCGAGGAGAAGCTCGACAAGAACCCGGAGTTCAACGACGCATTGCGCACGCCGAGCAAGCTCGACCGCATCCTCAACGCGCTCGACATTGGCGGCCAGGGCGCGGAGAGCGAGCAGGACCGCGTCCTCAAGGCTTTCTACAAGCGGCTCGAGGTCTACTCCCCCAAGGAGAGCCGCATCATCGGCATCCGCTTCACCTCGAGTGATCCCAAGCTCGCCGCCGACGTCGCCAACAAGGTCGCCGAGACCTACCGCGACCAGCTCGCCACGCGTTCCCTTTCCGAAACCGATGCCGTGCAGCAGGCCCTGCAGCCTAAAATCGACAAGCTCGTCAAGGAGGTCGCCGAGGCGGAAGCAGCCGTCGAGCATTTCCGCGCCCAGGCGAACATCTTCAAGGGCGGCCCCAACAACACCGGCCTCAATCAGCAGCAGCTCGCCGACATCAATACCGAGCTGACCAAGGCGCAAGCCGCTCGCAGCGAGGCCGACGCACGCGCACAGTCGGTGCGCGAAATGGTGCGTGCCGGCAACGCCGAGGCGCTGCCAGATGTGCAACGCTCGCCTCTGATCCAGAATCTCGTGCAGCAGCGCGTGCGCGTCGAGCGCCAGTTGTCCGAGCTTTCGGCGACGCTCCTGCCGGCCCATCCGCGCATGCGTCAGCTTCGTGCCGATCTCGACGGGCTGCAGCGTCAGATCAAGAGCGAGGTCGGCAAGATCGTCGAGGGCATCGAGAAGAGCGCGTCGATCGCCACCTCGCGCGAGGCCGCGATACGCCAGAGCCTCGAGCAGACGAAGAAGCAGGTCGTCGGCACCGGTGAGGACGAGGTCCAGCTGCGCCAGCTCGAGGCCGTCGCCAAGTCCAAGCGGGCCGAGCTCGATCGCCTCCAGGCTCGCTTCGAGGCCAACCGCATCGCCGCCGACCGCCGCGCCGTCCCCGTCGAGGCGCAGATAATCTCGCTCGCGCGTCCGACCAGCGTTCCGAGCTTCCCCAAGCCGTTGCCCTACGCGACCCTCGCCGCCCTGGCGACGCTGCTCTTCGGCATCGCCGTCGTCATCACCAGGGGGCTGTTCAATGCCGCGCGCGGAATGCACGCCGCCGAGGGCGCGACCGCCACGACCGGACTTGCTCCCCCTGCCCGTGCGATCAAGGCGCCCGAGTTCGCGCGCGATGCCGTCGGCGTCCAGATCGTGCAGTCCATCCCCGACCTCGCGCATCATCTCGTCGCTCACCCGCAGGACATCGGCGGCTTCCGCGCCCTGATGACAGGTTCAGCCGAGCAGCTCGATGTCGGCACCGAGGCCATCGAGCTTGCGAAGGCCATCGCCGATGCGGGCTCCGACGTGATCCTCGTCGATTGGAGCCCGGAAGGACAGGGCATCGCCGGTAGCTTGGGATTGGAGCCGCGCGTCGGCTTTAACGAGCTGCTGCAGGGCAAGGCGACGTTCGAGGACGTTGTCACGCGCATTCCCGCCAGCGGTGCCCACTTCATCGCCGCCGGCGCCGCCGTGCGCGACCGCGATACGCTCCTCGATCCAGATCGCGTCAACCTCACGCTCGATGCGCTCGACACCGCCTACGATCAGATCCTGATTGCAGGTCGCAAGGATGTGGCGCGTGCCCTGTTCGAGACCATCCTCGGCCGCTTCGATGCCGGCATCGTCGTGAGCGAGGCCCGTCGCCGCGGCACTCTGCCTGAGGCACCCGGCACCTTCCTCGGCTTCGAGGTAGCGGACATCGAGCTCTACCGTATCGAGCGTGCCAAATCGAACCAGCTTGCGCGCGAGCGTCTCGCGCGCTTCACCTCCAAGGATGGCGCACCCGCATCCGCAGTGTGATCATCTGCGCTCGCCTCCTTGATTTAAGCGGCCGTTAGCCAAGTCGCCGTGTTGCCGTGCCCGAAGTTCACTCTAGGGATGCGGCAGCACGAATATTGCTCGATTGTCCGTCAACAGCGGTGCGCACCGACGGGCGAGGGAAGCATGAGCAGGCGATCGACGGCACTCCTCAAGACGGCACTTGCTGCGGTCCATTACAGTGGCGCCGGCAACCTGCTCGCCCCCTATACGCGCGGTGCCGGCGTCATCTTCATGCTGCACCACGTCGATCCGGCGCCGCCGCAGGAGTTCGAGCCGAACCGCATCCTCAAGGTCACGCCCCACTTCCTCGAGTCTGTGATTCAACAGGTGCTCGAAGCGGGGTTCGACATCGTCTCGCTCGATCAGGTGCGAGACCGGCTCGAAGCTGGCGAAGGCGCTCGCCCGTTTGCATGCTTCACGCTCGATGACGGTTATCGCGACAACCGCGAGTACGCCTACCCGATCTTCCGCCGCTACTGCGCACCCTTCACGATCTACGTGCCGAGCGACTTCGCCGATGGCCGCGGCGACTTCTGGTGGCTCACGCTCGAGAAGGTCCTGCGCGCCGCGCCGTCCATCACTCTCGCCATGCGCGGCGAGACGCGGCACTTCCGGCTCGCCAATGCCGCCGAGAAGGACGCCGCGCACCACGACATCTACTGGTGGCTGCGCTCCCTGCCCGAGGCGCACGCGCGCGCCGTCGTCGCCGAGCTTGCTGCTGCCCACCGCATCAATCCGCAGACCGCGCATAAAGACCTCGTCATGTCGTGGGACGAGTTGCGTGAGCTGGCCGACGATCCGCTCGTCACCATCGGCGCACACACGCGTGGACACTTCGCCCTCGCCAAGCTCGACGAAGACGAGGCGCGCGCTGAGATGGCCGAAAGCATCGCTCGCGTCGAGCACGAGCTGGGGCGCCCGTGCCGGCATTTCAGCTACCCCTACGGCTGCGAGCGCAGCGCCGGCGAGCGCGAGTTCCGCATCGCCGATGAGCTCGGGCTCGACACAGCCGTCACGACCCAGAAGGGGCTGCTCTACGCCGACCACGCGCACGAGATGACGGCGCTGCCGAGGCTGTCGCTCAATGGCGACTACCAGGATCTGCGCTACGTGAAGGCGCTGCTCTCGGGGGTGCCCTTCGCGGTGATGAACACCCTGAAACGCTACGCGGGCGCCCGCATCTCGGCCTGACTATGCTTGCGGTGCAGCATGAGGCGCGGCGTTCGGCATCTTGAATGGCCGCCGCGCCCCCTTTATCACCCCCTGGGTATCGAGCAGGGGAATAGGTGGCCTTGGTATCGCTTTCACACCGCGCCGAGACGGCGTTCGCCGCGCCCGAGAGCATGGCCGTGCGCCTGTGGCTCGTCTTCGTTGCGGCCCTCGTATTCGCGATGATCGTCGTCGGCGGCGCGACGCGTCTCACCGACAGCGGGCTGTCGATCACCGAATGGCAGCCGCTGCTCGGCGCCATCCCGCCCCTCAATGAAGCCGACTGGCACGCCGCGTTCGAAAAGTACAAGGCGATCCCTGAGTACTCGATCGTCAACGCCGGCATGGATCTCGCGGCGTTCAAGGCGATCTATTGGTGGGAGTGGGCACATCGCTTTCTCGGCCGCTTCATCGGCGTCGCCTTCGCGTTGCCCTTCGCCTTCTTCTGGCTGACCGGCAGGCTGCGCGGGACCTTCGCGCTGAAGTGCCTCGGCGTGCTGGCCCTTGGCGCCCTGCAGGGCGCCATCGGCTGGTACATGGTGATGTCGGGGCTCGTCGAGCGCATCGACGTCAGCCAGTACCGGCTGGCGCTGCATTTGTTGACGGCCTTCTCGATCCTCGCGCTGCTCGTCTGGCTCGCCATCGAGGCGGGTCCCAAAGTCGATAGGGTGCGCCTGCGCACGGTGACGCGCGGCCAATACCGCACCGCGCTGGGATTGTTCCTGCTCGTCTTCGTGCAGTCGGGTCTCGGAGCTCTCGTCGCCGGGCTGAAGGCCGGTCTGACGTACAACACCTGGCCGCTGATGGACGGCAAGCTGGTGCCGGACGGGCTTTTGGCGCATCAGCCCTGGTACGTGAACTTCTTCGAGAACGTGACGACGGTGCAATTCGATCACCGGATCACGGCATATGCCGTCGTCATCCTCGCCATCGCGCACCTTTGGTCGCTGGTCCGCTCGGCCGACGACGAGCACGTCGTCCGCACGGCGGGCATTCTGTCTGCGTGCGTCGTGCTGCAAATGCTCGTCGGCATCTGGACGCTTCTGGCAGGCGTGCCGCTGGCGCTCGGGCTCGCGCATCAAGCCGGTGCGGCAATCGTCGTTGCGGCGGCGACCCTGCACCTCAACTCGATCAGGCGGGCTGTCGAGCCTTAGCGCCAGCTGCCTCGTCCACGGTCCCGTCGAGCCCCAGCATCAGGCGGATGTTCTGCACCGCCGCCCCCGCGGCGCCCTTGCCGAGGTTGTCCAGCCGCGCCACGAGCACCGCTTGGTTGAGCGCCGCCTTGCCGAACACGAACAGCTCCAGCCGATCGGTTCCATTCAGCTCCTCGGCAGCAAGACGCGCCGCCTTCGCCGTCGGCTCCTGCGCCACGCTGATCAGCTCTTGCCCGCGGTAGTGCTTGTCGAGCGTCAGCTCGAGATCGCGTAGGCACGGCTTGCCGGGCAGCGCGTCGAGGTGCAGCGGGACGGACACGAGCATCCCCTGCCGAAAGTTGCCGACTGAGGGAACGAAGATCGGCCGCCGCGTCAGCCCTGCATAGCGCATGAGCTCGGGCACGTGCTTGTGCTCGAGGCCTAATGCATAGAGCTCGAACGACGGCGCCGCACCGGCCTCGTACGCTTCGATCATGCTGCGCCCGCCGCCGGAGTAGCCCGACACGGCGTTGACGGTGAGCGGGTGATCGGCGGGAATGATGCCGGCATCGACCAGCGGACGGATCAGCGCTATGGCTCCCGTCGGGTAGCAGCCGGGATTGGCGACACGCTCAGCGGCGCGAACCTTGTCCGCCTGGTTCGCATCGAGCTCGGGAAAGCCGTAGACCCAACCGGGGGCAACGCGATGCGCGGTCGACGCATCGAGGATGCGCGGCGCATCGCTTCCCAGCTCGTCGGCGAGGGCGACCGTCTCTTTCGCTGCTTCGTCGGGCAGGCAGAGCACGACGAGGTCGACATCGGCCAGCATCGCCTTGCGCGCGCCGGCATCCTTGCGCAGCGCTGGGTCAATGCTCTTCACCACGATGCCGGGCACGCGCGCCAGCCGCTCGCGGATCTCGAGTCCGGTGGTCCCGGCTTCGCCGTCGATGAAGATGCTTGGCTGTTGCGACTTGCCCATGGCTCCGGTTCCCATGCAGCTCAAGATGCGGAAAGCGCGGCTTAAGTCGCCGCGCCCCCGAGTGTCAATGTATCAGACAAATACAGCGAGAGGGCGCGGTGACTGTTACCCGAAGCCCAATCGGTGCTTGATGCCCTGCCACAGCGTTTCCGAGCAGCCGAAGTTGAACGCCTGGCACGTGACCTCGTGCGAGCCCTTGTAGATCATCTCGAGTGCCACCCAGAGGATGATCAGCAAGCCCACCCAGGTGATCCAGGGATATTTGACCAGCAGCGAGGCGATGTAGTGCGAGGCCACCGCCATCAGCACGATCGCAACGGCGAGGCCGATCACGAGCACGAGGGTCGACCCCTTCGATGCGCCGGCCACGGCAAGCACGTTGTCGAGCGACATCGACACGTCTGCGAGAGTGATCAGGCCGACCGCCGACCAGAAGCCGAGCTCACCGTTGTTCTGCGGTTCGCCGGGCTCGATGTCCGAATGCTGGGTGCCCGTGGTGATCTGTAGGTACATTTTCCAGCACACCCAGAGCAGCAGCAGGCCGCCGGCGAGGGTGAGGCCGATGATGGCGAGGAGCTGCACGGTTACGGCAGCGAAGAAGATGCGCAGCACCACCGCGGCGGCGATGCCCCAGAAGATGACCTGAGCTCTGATCTCCTTGGGGACGCGCGAGGCGGCAAGACCGACGATGATGGCGTTGTCGCCCGCCAGCACCAGGTCGATCATGATGATGTTGATGAGCGGAACGAAGTTCTGGCGATACCAGTCGATCGAAAAGAGATGTTGCGCTTCTTCGCCGATGACCCCGAGCAGATAGCCCAGGTCCTGCAGTAGCCAGTCCATCCAACCCTGCCTGTCGAGGCGCCACCTGGCACTTCCGCCATGCGCCAATTCCCACACCCGCGCGTATGTGGCATCCCCGCTGTGCGCGGGCAAGCCTCCCGGCGGCAAAAAGGCGAAAGGCCGCCCATAAGGCGGCCTCCCGAGTTCCCGCTCCGCTCCGAATACGCCTTAGCGCTTCGAGAACTGGAAGCTGCGGCGTGCCTTCATGCGGCCATACTTCTTACGCTCGACCACGCGGCTGTCGCGGGTGAGGAAGCCGCCCTTCTTGAGCACCGAGCGCAGGTCGGGCTCGAAGTAGGTCAGCGCCTTCGAGATGCCGTGGCGCACGGCACCTGCCTGGCCGGAGAGGCCACCGCCGACCACCGTCACATTGATGTCGTACTGCGAGGCGCGGTTCGTCACCGACAGCGGCTGCTGCAGCAGCATCTGCAGCACCGGTCGCGCGAAGTACGCGGTGTAGTCCTTCGCATTGACGGTGATGACGCCCTTGCCCGGTTTGATCCACACGCGCGCGACGGCGTTCTTGCGCTTGCCGGTCGCATAGGCGCGGCCGAGGTTGTCGAGCTTCTGCACGTGCACCGGCGCTCCGGCCGGCGCTGCGCCCTTCAATCCGCCGAGGTCTTCCAAAGACTTGGTTTCCTGAGCCATTGCCTTTAGACCCTCGCGTTCTTGCGGTTGAGCTTCGCCACGTCGAGCTTCTCCGGGTTCTGTGCCGCGTGCGGGTGCTCGTTACCCTTGTAGATCTTGAGATTACGCATCAGCTTGCGCTGCAGGGGGCCGCGCTTCAGCATGCGCTCGACCGCCAGCTCGACGACGCGCTCGGGGAACTTGCCCTCGAGGATCTTGCGCGGGGTCGTCTCCTTGATGCCGCCTGGGTGGCCAGTGTGGCGGTAGTAGACCTTGTCCTCGTGCTTGTCGCCCGAGAAGATTACCTTCTCGGCGTTGATGACGACGATGTTGTCGCCGCAGTCGACATGCGGGGTGTAGATCGGCTTGTGCTTGCCCTTGAGGCGCGTGGCGATGAGAGCGGCGAGCCGACCGACGACGAGACCGTCGGCGTCGATCAGGATCCACTTCTTCTCCACCTCGCCGGGCTTGGCGACGAAGGTCGTCATAGTCGGGGGCTCCGATGCTGGATCGCCGGCCTAACAAGGTGCGCAACGATTGCGCTGCCGGCGAAAGAGGCGCCTTGAAAACAGATTGCCGGACTCGTGTCAATCGAAACTCGCTACAAAACTGAAAAAGCGGGGCAAATCAAACGCTTGTCGCGTGTGGTAATATGATACCGCATTGTCCTGGCGTGCGCCTTCGCTCCGCCCTCGTGCCGCCGCGCCGCTTTCCCCCGCGTGCGACTTGCAGCAATAGGCAAATCGGCGTGAGAGTGCTGGCCTCGAGCTTCCAGCAGGCGCGAAAAAGTCGGAAAACGATGCGCGCGATCGCCGTTCAAATTCGCCCACGCGGCACCAAGTCCTAGGAGGGAAAGATCTATGCGGCAGGCTCTCAAACGTTTGATCCCCTGGTTGGCCGCGGCGATGGCCGTCGCCGCGTGCGCAGGGGCCTCGGCGCAGGAGACGCCCTCCGAGCCTCCCAAGGACACGCCCATCAAGCAGATCAAGCTGACCGACGCGCAGGTCAAAAGCTTCATCGCCGCCCAGCCCGACCTCGCCGTCGTCGCCCCCAAGCTGCAGGAGGCCGGCGACAACATCGACACCGCCCTCCAGTCCGAGCTCGACGGCATCGCCAAGAAGCACGGCTTTGCCAACTTCGCCGAGCTCGACGACGTCGCCGCCAACATCTCCATCGTCATGGCCGGCCTCGACTCCAAGTCGGGCGAGTTCACCGAGCCCGTCGAGGCCCTGAAGAAGGAGCTCGCCGACGTCACCGCTGATACCTCCATCCCCGAGGATGACAAGAAGCAGCTCATCACCGAGCTCACCGAGGCGATCAAGACCACGCCGCAAATCGAGCACCCCGAGAACGTCGAGCTCGTCAAAGCCCACCGCGCCGACATCGAGAAGGCGCTGCAGTGACGCCGTGACGGGCGAGGAGGAGCCATGACGCACGCTGCCGCAAGAAAGCCAATTCCGCCGGAAAGCGAGCCGCTGCTTCTCGACGAGCGCCCGCTTGCCCGCGTCGCTCTCCTCACCTTGAACCGCCCCGACGCGCGCAACGCGCTCTCGCTGGCGATGATCGAGGCGCTGCACGCCGCCGTTGCCGCCCACGGCGCTGACGCATCCGTCTGCGCCATCGTGCTCGCCGCCAAAGGTCCCGTCTTCTCCTCCGGTCACGACCTGAAAGAGCTAACCGCGCACCGCGCCGACGGGGACAACGGTCTTGCCTTCTACACCCAGGCGATGACCGCCTGCTCGGCGATGATGCAATCGATCGTCGCCTGCCCCAAGCCCGTCATCGCCGCTGTCCAGGGCACCGCCACCGCCGCCGGCTGCCAGCTCGTCGCCACCTGCGATCTCGCCATCGCCTCCGAGAGCGCGAAGTTCTGCACGCCTGGGGTCAACATCGGCCTCTTCTGCTCGACGCCGATGGTCGCCCTCTCGCGCAACATCGCGAGGAAGCGCGCCATGCAGATGCTGCTGACCGGCGAGATGATCTCCGCCGCCGAGGCCGCCGACTGGGGCCTCGTCAACAAGGCCGTCCCCGCCGACCGCGTGCTGCCCGACGCGCTCTCCCTCGCCGCCGACATCGCCGCCAAGTCCCCCCTCACCGTCGCCATCGGCAAGTCTGCCTTCTACGCCCAGGCCGAGATGCCGCTGAAGGACGCCTACGACTATGCCGCGCGCGTGATGGTCGACAACATGATGGCGCGCGACGCCAAGGAGGGCATCGACGCCTTTTTGGCCAAGCGCAAGCCCGAGTGGAAGGGTTGCTGAGCGCCTTCCCGCGCGGTTTTCTCGCACGCTCCCCGCTATCGTTCCGACACGCCGCGCCCTTATATTCCGCTCATGAATCACGACCGCTACGACGACGACTACATCGCCGACATCCTGCGTTTCTCGCGCGTGTTCGCCTTTATCGGCGCGTCCGCGAACACGAGCCGGCCGAGCTACTTCGCCATGAAGTACCTCATCGGCAAGGGCTACAAGGTGCATCCCGTGAACCCCGGGCTCGCCGGCCAGGAGATCCTCGGCCAGGCCGTGTACGCCACCCTCGCCGACGTCCCCGCGCCCGTCGACGTCGTCGACGTGTTCCGCAATTCCGAAGCCGCGCTCCCCATCGTACGCGACGCGATCGGCTTGAAGGACAAGCTCGGCCTCAAGGCCGTGTGGATGCAGCTCGGCGTGCGCAACGACGCGGCCGCCGCCGAGGCCGAGGCCGCCGGCCTCAAGGTTGTCATGAACCGCTGCCCCAAGATCGAGTACGGCCGCCTCTCCGGCGAGATCGGCTGGGCCGGCGTCAACTCCGGGCAGATCTCGAGCCTTAGACCCAAGCTCTCGCCCCGCGGCGTCCAGGGCCTCGCCATTGCCGACAAGAGATGAAGAGAGGCAGTAGGCGGTGAAGGCAGTGGGCAGTGAGGGCGATAGCCAGTGGGCAGTCATACGGCGGCAACTACTGCCAACTGCCTTACTGCCTACTGCCTCACTATCTTCTTCGCTCGGTCGACGCACCGGTGCCGGCACTCAAAGGTCGAGCACGATAAAGTAGCCGGAGAATCCCGGACCGAACGCCGCTAGCAGAAACCGCCCTTGCGCGCCGTCGGCCAGCGCCTCCTTGAGGACGAACAGCGCCGTCGCCGATGACATGTTCCCGTACTCCTTCAGCACTTTCCACGAGTAGCGCAGCTGATGTCGCGGGATGCCAAGAACGCTCTCCGCCGTCGTCAGCAGCTTGCTTCCGCCTGGATGCAATAGGACGCCTCGGAGGTCTTGCGGCGACAGGCCGGCGCGGACGAAGAACGGCAGCAGCCCTTCCGCTAGCCGCGTGCTCATCAAGCTGGGAAGTTCCGGGCTCAGCACGATGCCGAAGCCGTCGTCCTTGATGTCGAAGCCCATGATGTGCTCGGTCTTCGACCATAGATACTCGCCGATCGGTCCGATGCGGGCGCACGCGGGACCGACCCGCCCACTCTCTTCCTTTGCGTCACGACTGCGCAGCACCACGCTGGCTGCTCCGTCGCCGAACAGCGCCCCTGCAACGAACATCGTGAGGCTGGGGTCGTTGATGCGCAGGCAGAGCGAGCACAGGTCGACCGTCAGGAACAGCACGTTGGACCCCGGTTGCGCCTGCGCCATGCGCGCCGCCCGCGCAATTCCGGCAACGCCCCCGCCGCAGCCGAACCCGAATATCGGCAATCGCTGCACATCGGGGCGGAAGGCGAGCCTGTTCATCAGGCGCGCTTCGAGGGTTGGGATCGCGAGCCCCGTGATCGTATTGGTGACGATCGTGTCTATGTCGCTCAAGGTAAGCCCCGCCTCGGCGACGGCCTGCACCGCGGCCTGTTCGAGGAGATCGAGCGCATTGCGCTGGAAGGTCTCGGTGCGCTCCTCCCAGGTGTGCGTCCTGAGGTACCATTCTTCCGGCTCGACCGAGTAGCGCCGCTCGATGCCGGTATTGGTATAGAGCGCGTCCAGGCGGGCGTACTGCGGATAGATCTTGTGCGCGCGCTCTGAGATTTCTGTCTGCCCCGTCACATACCTCGGAACGGCTGTGGCGACGGAGGCAATCTCGACCTCTACGGCGGCTTCCGGAGCGCGCCGGTCGGCGAGCAGCTCTGCGTGTATCGTCATGTCTCGACCAGCTGGCGTGTCACGCGGGGAGCCGCGTCGCTCAGCAATGATCGATCTGTGCACTGAGCGCCATTGAACGTAGCAATGATGGTGTAGGCGCAGTTGCGGCGAGGGCTGCATTTTTCTCCGGCCGGCGTCTGACGCGCTGGCGCCGGGTGAACGTACTATGCTGGTTTTCACTGTTCACTCCGCGCGCTTCACGATCCGCGTCTGTGCGGTCTGTTGCGCACAGCCCCGCTCCCCGGCCACGGAATATTGCGTGCGAACCACCTTCACTGTCATCCCGGCGCAGGCCGGGATCTACGCCAGCTTCCGCAGGCTTTCTTGGTGCAATCGCGCTGCACGCTGCAGCAGACAGCGATTACAGTCGTCGTCATGCCCGTGGAGACTTGCGTGGATGGCGGCCTGCGCCGCCATGACGGAATCGACAAGCGGTGCTGGACTACGCTCACTCCTCCGTCCCACGGGCTCGAGTTAGGGGAGGACGGGCGGGATCAGCTTTTGCTCTGACCCACAGCCCCTCAGTGAGCCGCAACTCTTCGTCTTTCACGATTGAATGCGCGTGCTGAGAAAATACACTCCATACAAAGAAGTGAGCACGACGTTCGCCAACACTGTGAAGAAAGTGAACCTGCCGATCCACCAGAGAAGTTCGTGGGTGCATCCAAGGCAAGTGCGACAGGAATTTGCATACGCCTCAGCAAAAGGCATTGCTAGCGTAAGCAGTAACGCGACGGTGGCTAGATAGCCGAACAGATAAGAGACGTACATACGCCGGGTGAGGACTACATCGACCATCTCCTGCTGCTCGTTTGACCATGACCGCAAGGTCGCCTGAGCCCCACGTAGAGGTTCGTCGAGGCTTTTCCTCTCCAAAGTCGCAACAGCGGCTAAGGCTGCGATGAAGAACGCAGCTAACAACTCGAACAGCTTTGAGAATTTTGCGGCGAACTGATCCGTCCCGAAGAAATCGGGACGACCAAGGCCGTAATAATGAACAAGGGTCAACGCTGTCCCTAGAGCGACGGGCACCACTAGATCAATGAGCACCTTGGATTCGTAAATGCCTCGCCCCAACCGAATGCGAAGGTACGCGAAGCATTGAGCTAGTTGACGCAGCATCCACATTAGTTTGAAGGCGCCCAATATTTTTCGTCAGCCATGACCGCTGAAATTTTTCCGATAACTTCGTCGTTACAGAGGCTTTCACACTGTTCTAAGGGCTTCTCAAAACCGCTTACGACAGCAGTCCTAGCGTACACTGTCTCAGCGGCCTCTAGCCGTGTAATCGCAAATGTGGGCGACGCGCTGCGTTTGCCTTCCAATCCTGTGATGTTGATCTGAACCTCATCGTAGTGGTGTTCTTGAGCAATGCCGGGGAGCTTCTTCTTAATCCACTCGATCAGTCTCTCCGGCTGGTTTTCGTAGTCTATGGCCAAGGCCAGGTTCCGCTTGCTCCGCTTGATTATTACGCCGCCGTCGGGTCCGCTAAAGCCCTCACGCCTCGATATCAACTCAATCGTGTGGACCCGACCCGACTTGATGTCCGCTTCTAGGCTTGCACTAGGCTGCAAAGCAAAGTCGATACGAGGGTGGTAGGCAATCAGGCGTTGAGAGTCCGGCCTTGTGAAGGCCGAGCCGTTGCGATCAGCATCAGCCCGGAGCAATGCGTTAAGAAACCTAACGACGAGCGTCCGTGATACATTCGGCACCTTCTCTATTGCCGCTCTGTGCTCTCCAAGCGCCCTCGCCTGATTATCAAAGACGACGTGGCACGAGTGTCCCACCAGTTCGTCGCGCTTGGGCTTTGCAATACGGACTGCCCGTTCGACACGGTTTACAAACGCGGGGCTCGCAATGTCCGCGTCGCCCCGCGTGACTAGTATGATCGTCTTGTGTTTGGAACGCTGCAAGTCCGCGATGTACACGACATCTGACAAATCAGCATTGGTCGCCTTCGCCTGTTCGGGGGTCATACCGACCGTAACGCTGCTAACCGTATCGGAGTCGGTTAGTGAAGCGAAGGCACGGGACTCTGTATGAAGCCTTTCGATCGTCTTTAACGTGTCGGGCAAAGAGAGGGGTGGGGCATCAGCAGGAACCATCGTCACTTTGGCGTTGACGAGAAACACTGCTCGTTCGTTCTTGTTCGACGACATGCACGCGCCCCTTCCTTTCGAAAGAAGCTTCATGCCACAGAACAAGCGCAGGTTGTGACGCCTGAGGGAGTTCTATCCACACAAATCGGTCGAGCACGGTAATGCTAGCGTCTAGACTCAATAAGAATTTCGCTCCCGCACTGCCGCTCTCGTGCTTGAGGAAGGTGCCGGTGCAAATGGATGTTCGAAGCCCAGTCGGATCTGCAATCGCTCTGCCGAACGGATTCGCGTTGAGCGGAGTCGTGCTACCTCCCCCCACCCTTCCACCCCTCCAGCGCCTTGAGCGTGTTCTCGACGTGTCCCGACGGATCGAGCGCGGTGTACTCGTAGATGATCTCACCCGTAGGCGCGATCACGTACGAGGTCCGGTTCGCATACCCGAAAGCGAGCTTGGCGTCGTAGATCTCCATGATCGTCTTGTCGGCGTCGGCCGCCACCGGGAACTTGCTGCGGCATTCGCTCACCGAGAACTTGTTCAAGACGTCGATGTCGTCGCCGGAAACGCCGATCACGCTGGCGCCGAGCGCCGCGAACTTGTCCATCGCCTCCGCGAACGCGTTCGCCTCGACGCTGCAGCCGGGCGTGAACGCCGCCGGGTAGAAGTAGAGCACCACCGGCCCCTTCTTCAGCGCGTCGGGAAGCGAGTAGGTGAACTCCTTGCCGCCGAGCGTGGCGCGGGCGGTGAAGCCGGGCGCGATCGTGCCGGGCTTCAGCGCGGCGAGGGCCGGCGCGGCGATGAGCGCTGTCGAGAGGATGAAGGCGGAAAGGCGCATCGGTCGGTCTCGCGATCTGCAAATTCGCCCCGAGCCTAGTGGGTTTTTTCCGCTCAGGCGATAGCGGTGACAACGGCCGCGAAATGGCACGCCGACGCCGACAGCACGAACCCGTGCCAGATGGCGTTGTTGTACGGCAGCTTCTCCCACAGGTGGAACACGACGCCGACTGTGTAGAGGATGCCGCCGGCAACGAGCAGCGCGAAGGCAGTGCCGGACAGCGCCTCGAACAGCGGCGGCAGCGTGAACACCGCCGCCCAGCCCTGCGCCAGGTAGAGCACGTATGCCGTGCGCACGAACTGCGCCGGCGCGATCAGCTTGGCCGATGCGCCGATCACCGCTATTCCCCACACCGCGACGAGCAGCCCGATGCCGACCGGCCCGCCCATCTTGATCGCCGCGAACGGCGTGTAGGTGGCGGCGATCTTCACGTAGATGGCCGCATGGTCGAGCCGGCGCAAAAGCCAGCGCCAGCGGCTGCGCGACATGTTGTAGGCGGCCGAGCACACGAACACGGCGAGCATGCCGCCGCCGTAGATCAGCACCGCCGTCGACGATTGGGGGTCGAGCTGCGTGACGGAGAGCACGATGAGCGCGATGACGCCGGCGATGCCGAAGGCGATGCCGAGCGCGTGCACGATCCCGTCGGCGATCACCTCCGACCGCGTGTAGGTGGGAAACGTGCTCTGGCTCATGCGGCTACTCAACGCTGCTGACGGTCTTCTCAGGCCGCAGCGCGCCGGCTGCGGCCTCCGACTTGCTTTCAGATGATGGCAAAACAAGGCCTTCTACCGTCCCGCGTGGAACAGCGGAGCGTCTCGCCGCCTTAGCCTTAACTCCCTGCGTGCCCGCCGCCGCGTCTTCCGCGTCATCCCGGAAGGCCGGGCCCGGGTCCACGCCAGCTTCAACGAGCCCCGCGAGGCGCGGGCGAATTTCCACCCTGAGTAGCGGAATTGCACTAGCAAGCGGCATCTGCGTGCAGCTACAAATTGCTCACAGGTATTTTTTGTCGCCGTGAGTATTTGGCGTGCCGCGTATTGCTCAGCGAGTTTTCGCGTTCGTTTTCATTGGGCTAGTGCCTGCAGCATGCAGCACCCACCCGCTCCCCGAGGACGTCACCGGGCTGCCGATCTCGCAGATCGTGCATCAGATCCAGTGCGAGGCCGCCCGTGAGGTGAAGGGCTGGCACGCCCACCAGGGCTTTGGGAAACGCTCCGAAGAACTGGCGACGATCGATACCTCGATTACCGACCTTTCCACTAAGTACAAGAGCGCGCTTGGCAAGCTTCAGGGTGCGAGCGACTACGGGACAAGTAGTGCCGAATTGCAGGACGCCTTTGACGCGATCAATTTGCAGCTCGACCAGGTCCAGCAAAAGATCAACGGGTCCACCTCCCAGGAGCACAAAGAGACGCTGCAGAACGAGGCCGTGCAGCTCTATCGGCAATACACGGCGATCATCGAGCTCGAGAACCTCTATGAGAAAGCCTCCAAGCTCGATGCGAGCCTGCAGGCTGCGAGGACAAGACGCCGCGAAAAGCGCTTCGAGCCGGTAATTGCCTTCGAAAGCAACAACGCCGCCTTCCAGTTCGTCTTCCAGGTTACCGAGAACAACAACGCCACCTCTAAGGGTACGATCACCTGGCCGATCGTTCCCGGCGTCATCACGCTAGGCTACGATGTCGGCGACAAGCGCAGGAGAGAGAGCGACCGGCAGGTGAAGCTGGCGGCCACATTCAAGGAGCTTGTTCGCCTCGACTGCAGCGAGATCGTCCTCCCCGAGGAAACGCGCCTTCCGCGCATGTATCCGATAACGGGCACGATCGGCCTCGACGAGGTAATCTGGGACTACATGGTGATGACCCATCGTATTGACCGGCAGAAGGGGACAAAGTTCCAATCCACCACCGCCGGAGATTCCTATCGCGACAAGATCCGCTTCACGACCACGATCAACGGCGCTCTCAAGCCCGGCATCAATCTGTCGAAGCGCATGGGCCAGCTCATCGAGGCGAGCGCGGACATCGGCGCCGATCGCATGGACGTGCACGAGCTGACGATCTACTTGACGCCACCTGGTGCGCCGACTGCGGGTTCGCCGCAGGAGGTTATCATCAAGCAAATGCCTGCAGTGCGCGTACGCGCAAGGGCACTGGAGCAGTCACCGGCTGGCTAAGAGGCAACGGCTCATCCGCGCGAAGGTGATTACGATGATCAGGCTCAACGCAACTTTGGCTTTGCTCTTGGTTGGTACGCCACTGGCCTGCGGCACGGCGCATGCGGGTTCATACCTGCAGCTCGCGAGTGTCGTGCCGGCTGTGAGAGTTGCCGTTCATCGGGATGCAATCCGGCTCACTGTTGCAGAGCGCGGAACTCCACCGCCGGAGGGGCTATGCAAGCAGGCGGTGGAGTGGAATTTGGTATCGCAATGCTTGCCCTATCGCAGACGTGAGCTGTTCACGAGGCCAACCGGATTGCCTGAGAAGGTGGCCGGGAGAGGCGCACCACCTCTACTGAGATCCCTGCCGCTGTCGGTTGAGCCGACACCCGCAGAGGAGGCGGAGTATGGGAAAGCACTTACGATCCGGCAGCTTGAGAACGACCAGAAGCTCGACTACGACCGGCGCCTGAACGAGATACAAGATCTCTTGCGCGCTCAGTAGCCGCAGGCCGAAGTCGCAAAGCGCCACGCCGACACTGCGCTGCATCCACAACCTGGGGCTTGCGGCGCGGGCCGATGGGTATTAGCCCATCCCCATGACCGAAAAACCGATTCTGCCCGGCCCCGAAGGCATCGAGCCCATCAACCTCAAGGAAGCGCTGGAAGAGCGCTACCTGGCCTACGCGCTGTCGACCATCATGCATCGCGCGCTGCCCGACGTGCGCGACGGGTTAAAGCCCGTGCACCGGCGCATCCTCTACGCCATGCACCAGCTGCGCCTCACGCCCGAGGGCGGGTTCTTGAAGTGCGCCAAGATCGTCGGCGATGCCATGGGCGACTTCCACCCCCACGGCAACCAGGCGATCTACGACGCGCTCGCGCGGCTCGCCCAGGACTTCGCCGTCCGCTATCCGCTCATCGACGGCCAGGGCAACTTCGGCAACATCGACGGCGATAACCCCGCCGCCGAGCGCTACACCGAGGCGCGCATCACCATCACCGCCGCCGACCTCATGGAAGGCCTGGAGGAGGAGACGGTCGACTTCCGCCCCAACTACGACGGGCGCAAGATGGAGCCGGCGGTGCTGCCGGCCGCGTTCCCCAACCTGCTCGCCAACGGCGCCTCCGGCATCGCCGTCGGCATGGCGACCAACATCCCCCCGCACAACGTCGACGAGCTGTGCGCCGGCCTCTTGCACCTCATCAAGCACCCGAACGCCACCATCGAGAAGCTGGTGGAGATGATCCCCGGCCCCGACTTCCCCACCGGCGGCGTCATCGTCGAGCCGCGCGACCAGATCATCGAGGCCTACAAGACCGGCCGCGGCGGCTTCCGCCTGCGGGCGAAGTGGGACAAGGAGGAGACCGGGCGCGGCGGCTACCAGATCGTCGTCACCGAGATCCCCTACCAGGTGCAGAAGGCAAAGCTCGTCGAGCGCATCGCCGAGCTGATGACGGAGAAGAAGCTGCCGCTGCTCGGCGACGTGCGCGATGAATCCGCCGAGGAGATCCGCCTCGTCCTCGAGCCCAAGAGCCGCACCGTCGATGCAACGCTCTTGATGGAAAGCCTCTTCCGCGCGACCGAGCTGGAGCTGCGCTTCGGCCTCAACATGAACGTGCTGTCGGCCGGCCAGATCCCTGGCGTGCTTTCCTTGCGCGACGTGCTGCGCCAGTGGCTCGAGCACCGCATCGACGTGCTGGTCAAGCGCTCGCAGTATCGCCTCAAAAAGATCGAGCACCGCCTCGAGGTGCTCGACGGCTACCTCGTCGCCTACCTCAACATCGACGAGGTGATCCGCATCGTCCGCCACGAGGACGACCCCAAGGCCAAGCTCATCTCCCGCTTCAAGCTCACCGAGGTCCAGGCCGAAGCCATCCTCAATCTGCGCTTGAAGAGCCTGTCGAAGCTCGAGGAGGTGGAGATCCGCGCCGAGCACGACAAGCTGTCGAAGGAGAAGCGCGAGCTGCAGCAATTGCTGAAATCCGACGACCTGCAGTGGGAGCGCATCGCCTCGGAAGTGAAGGAGGTGCGCGAGCGCTATTCGAAATCGACCCCGCTCGGCCGCCGCCGCACCTCGTTCGCCGACGCCCCCGTCATCGACATCGATCTCGACGCCGCGCTGATCGAGAAGGAGCCGGTCACTATCATCCTCTCCGACAAGGGCTGGGTGCGCGCGCTGAAGGGCCACGTCGACGATCTGGGCAAGCTCGACTTCAAGCAGGGCGACAAGCTGAAGCGCGCCGTGAAGGCGCATACCACCGACAAGATTTTGGTGCTGGCGACCAACGGCAAGATCTTCACGCTCGAGGCTTCGCAGCTCCCCGGCGGCCGCGGTCACGGCGAGCCGGTGCGCCTGATGATCGACCTCGAAGAGAACCACGACATCGCCGAGGTCTTCCCCTACCAGGCCGGGCGCAAGCTCCTCATCGCCTCGACCGGCGGCTACGGCTTCATCGTGCCCGAGGACGAGGTCGTCGCCTCGACGCGCAAGGGCAAGCAGGTGCTGAACGTATCGGAGCCGGACGAGGCCAAGCTGATCGCGCCGGTGCCCGACGGCGCCGACCACGTCGCCATCGTCGGCGACAACCGCAAGATGCTCATCTTCAAGCTCGACGAGGTCAACGAGATGACGCGCGGCAAGGGCGTCATCCTGCAGAAGTCGAAGGAGGGCGCGCTGTCGGATGCGCGCTGCTTCAAGAAGTCGGAAGGCCTGAGCTGGGTCGACAGCGCCGGCCGCACCTTCACGCTTGGCTGGAGCGAGCTGAAGGAGTGGGTGGGTCAGCGCGCCCAGGCCGGCCGCGTGGTGCCCAAGGGCTTCCCTCGCTCCAACAGCTTCGGGCCCGTGTTTTAGGGGTGGCTGGACGAGGAGCCGCTGACGCGCTCCTGCAAACGCCCGCGACGTGCTATATGAGGTCGAGAGGTGCGAGCCTTGCAGCCAGCCTGTAGGATAGACATGTCGAAGCCGGTCATTTTCACCATTTCCGCCGCCTGGGACGACGAGGCGGCGGTGTGGAGCGGGCATTGTGACGACATTCCCGCCGCCGCCGACGCGCCGACGCTGGACGAGCTGTTGGCGAAGATCTCGGCCATGGCGCTCGACCTCCTGCCGGACAACCACCCCGGGGTCGATCCCGCGTCGCTGTTTTTGCAGATCACGGCGCTGCGCGAAGCCGAGATGGTCGCAGCCTGAATGGCACCGCAGTTTGATAGGCCGTTGCGGGAGCTGCTGCGCGCCCACAACTAACCCTCAGTCGCCGGCTTTGTTCCTGTGAGGCGCTCAACAACACAGGTCGGCTTCGGCAAGGGTGGCGCACTTCGGCCTGCGGGAATACGGCCCCCCTTGCTCAAATTGTCGAAGGCTCGGAGCGGCTGCAAATTGGTGAAATGAAAACAGGCGGACCGATGCGCTTCAAACGACAGGTCGTGTGCTGAGCACGGTACGATATGATCGATGTGCCAGGCTTCTCCGTAGTTGTTCCACGATATACCTGGAAGAAATTGCCCCTCGATGTGCCGCACGAATTCGTCCTGTGTGCATCCGAGCATCGATATGTAAGCGTCGTAGTCTTTCGTACGCCGGACACCTTGCGCCTTGAGCGCGTCGTCTGCGCGCCTCCAAGTATCGACGAATGCTCGTCCCTGTGGAGTGTTGTTATCGCAGCGTTTGAAGTTCTTCTTGTCGCCATACCCCAAGAAGCCATCGCTGATGCGCTTGAGCTCTCTCTCTTCCGCACGCACCTTGCGGCGTTTCCAGAACGCATAAGCGAGCATCAAACAAAGGATGATCGTTTCCATAGCCAGCGAGGAGCTTCGGGGCTAGACCACGCGCTTCGGACGCGGAGTATGGCGCTCAGTCGAGCCGAATCTGATTCGGTCGAGCCCGACAAGGCGCAGTCAGCACAGAACCGAACGCCATCCTGCACCAGGCCGGCTTGCCGAAGGCATTCTAAGCGGTCGATGCCGCCGGGTTCGCGTTTCACGATGTCATGGAGCGAGCTGAAGGAATGGGTGGCCAGCGCGTCCAGTCAGTCCGCGTCGTCCCCAAGGGCTTCCCGCGCTCGAACAGCTTTGGCCCGGCGTTCTGCGGCTTGCCATGTGGGCCAGAACATAACATTGGGAAAAGTCGCACCCGCAAAAGTTACACCAAGGACGAAACGCACCCTATTGTATATATGAATAGCGATTCGTCCTGCTTTCCGGGCCCGATCTAGGCGAAATCAGCCGCGTTGTTCAGTGGGCCTCATGATGCCCTAAGGGCCTTAAGCGACAGGTGATTTATGGTGAGGCGGAATAATGATGCGCCACCGAGTGGGGACAAGGCGAAGGTGCGCGTGATCTTTGCTGAGGTTGAAGGCAATAACGAGAGTGTGCAGGAGGCGCTGCGGACTATGGTCTCGGCGATGAGCCGGCCGGTGCGCGTCATCCAACCTAAGAGTATCGACGAGATACCGGCTCTCGTGCAGCAAGATTTGGCTAGCACTAGTGTCGATGAGGTGTCGGAAACCGAAGACGTAGTCGAAGAAGCGTTGCAGGACGACGCCAATTCTGGCCGCAAACCACGTGGAACAGGGCCGAAAACCGATAGAAACGCCGGCATCGCTCTTGTCCACGATCTAAATTTCCGGCCCGAGAATCATCCGACGCTGCGCGAGTTCTTTGGTGAAAAGTCGCCTTCCACCGACATGGAAGAGATACTGGTTGTCCTCTACTATATGCAGCACGTGATGAAGATCGCGAAGATCGGTCTTGGCCATATCCGGACTGCGCTCGGAGATGTTGGCAAGGGTATCCCGCTCGATCTAAAGCAGACAGTTCGCAACATGCGCAACAAGAAGGCATGGGTAAAGTACACCGATCTAGACAACATCACTACTGCAACCGCGGGCGACAACCATGTCCTTCATGACATGGGCAAGAAGGGTTGACGCTTTGTAGAATGAACCTATCGATCGATGACTTTTGTGAGCTGGTTAAGGACCTAAAGTTGTCGAACGCCGAAAAGGCGCTGGCAGTTCTTTGGTTTTTCGATCATCAGCAGCCTGATATAACCAAGACTGCAGGCGAACTCACAAAGGTGCTTGGGGATCATCACGTCGGCTCACCAAACCAGACGGCGCTAGCCGAAGCGATGCGAAGAACGAGACTAGCGAATGAGTCGAAGCAAGGCTTTGTGCTGAAGCCTGGATCGCGGAAGGTCATCCGTGACTGGCTTCCGGACGACCTCGACGGCATACAGCCAGCAATGAACCACGCGTCCGGTTATCTGCCGGAGGCCGTCTGGAAGAATACGCGTGGTTATGTCGAGGAAGTATGCCGTGAACTCAATGGCTGCTTTCGACACGCTTATTATAATGCGGCGGCTGTGATGCTTCGGCGCCTGCTCGAGACGTTGATAATTGAGGCTTACGAACATTTGGGCCGCGAGGGTGAGATCAAGAATGGCGGCGGCAACTACCTGATGCTCAGCGATCTGGCGGAGCGCGCGTGCGGCGAGAGCGGCCACAAAGGACTCAGCCTCGGGAGAGACTCAAAAAAAGCACTAAAGGAAGCGCGCAATGTGGGTAATTGGTCGGCTCACGCACGCAGGTTTCTCGCACACGCAGGCGATCTCACGAAGCTTCAAGACGGCGTGAGGTTACTTGTACAAGAGCTGATTCAGATCGCCGATCTAGTAAGGAGGAGAACCTAGCCGCGCGCTTTAGAATTCCCACTGAACGTGCTCGCGTCGCCGCAGTGGCCTTGCAGGAAAACCGCCAGTGGGTAGCTAAGGTGATACCCATTTCGCTTTCGCGGACAGCTGTCCCACCTATGCGAGCGCTGCCATCGGTCGCCATGCGCTTCGCACTGTTCGGCACAGGCGTGGCGCCCTGGAGACTTGCCGAGCGAATCCAATCCGCTCCAGCCGACGCAAGCAAAAACTGCGCTTGAGCCACAAGAAAGAATCAAGCGATTTGAGGGGCATGAAAAAGCACCTCCTCTCGCTCCGCTACGACGGGCTCGACGCCGCCAGCCACCACGGCATCGGCACAGCCGGCTCCAAGCAGGTCATCGGCGGCGCGCAGATATTGCTCGGCGCGCACGCGCACTACTACATCGGCGGAAAGGTGCCCGACCGCGTCGACGACCGCGGGGAGGGCTTCAAGATCCTCGACGTCGGACGCCGGCAGGGCTCGATCATCTTCGACATCGCGCTGCTGATCACGGCGAAGGCGATTTGGGACGTCGCCGAGACGCAGTACGGGTTCGATCGCTTCCTAACCGAGTCCTACGCCGCCCATCGCGCCGGGAGACCTTTCGAGGAGCCGCCGTATGAGCGCCGCCAGGAAGCATCTGGCCGCAATTCCCCGGTGCCCGATCTCGACTACGCGCGTGATTATGAGCGGCGCCGCCTCCTGCAGCGCACGCAGCAGGCCGTGAGCTTCATCTCCGCGCCGCTCGGCATCACGGCGTCGGTGGTCGAGGTGTCGATCGACGGAAATCGCGTCGACACCATGCGTGCCCGCCAGCCGGGCGGGAGCAACATCGACGAATGGCTGCAGGCCTTTCGCTCCGGCAACGTCGGCTCGAGCCGCTGGAACTGACTAAGGTTTCCCGCGGCGCATCGAAGTAGCCGCCTCGGTGCCCCCCCCGACCCGCCGGTCTTTGCCTTCCCGGCCCCGCAGTGTAGAACGGCCCTGGGTGTGTCCTGCTGTTGCAGGAAGACAGGTAAGCGCTGGTCGGGCCGCCGCGCGGAGTGCGCGCGCCTATGGTCAACCCGCCGACGAACCACCGACGACACCCTAAGGATATTCCCCCGGCCCAGCTCCTCGCCGAGCGCGCCTTCGCAACATTGCAGCGCTTCCTCCACGTCGAGGCGGTGAGCGGCGTCGTGCTGCTGATGGCAGCGGCGCTCGCGCTTCTCTGGGCCAATTCGCCCTTCGCCGAAAGCTATCACGCACTCTGGCATCTTGAGCTCTCGGTCGGGCTCGGCGAGCACGTCGTCTCGCGGTCGCTGCATTTCTTGATCAACGACGCGCTGATGACGGTCTTCTTCCTCGTCGTCGGCATGGAGATCCGCCGCGAGATCCACGAGGGGGCGCTGAGCGAGCTCGACCAGGCGGTGCTGCCGGTGACGGCCGCCGCCGGAGGCATCATCGTTCCGGCGGCGATCTATCTCAGCCTCAACCTCGACCCGGTGCGCGCCGAGGGCTGGGCGATACCTGCCGCGACCGACATCGCTTTCGCCGTGGGCGTGCTCGCGCTGCTGGGGCGTTCCATCCCCGGCAATGTCCGCGTCTTCCTGCTCGCCTTGGCGATCATCGACGACGTCGCAGCCGTGCTCATCATCGCCTTCTTCTATTCGGGCGGCCTCGACCTCGTCGGCTTTCTTATTGCAGGCCTAGGCATCGCCATGGTTCTGGGCCTGCAGCGCATCGGCGCCGGCTCCGCCTACGCCTATGTCGTGCCCGGCGCGGTGGTGTGGATCGGTCTGCTCTGGACCGGCGCCCACCCCGCGCTCGCCGGCGTCGTGCTCGGCCTGATGACGCCCGTGCACTCGATGCCGATGCGCGAAAGCCCGCTCGACGCGCTGTGGCGCATCGCCGGCGAGCTACGCGACGACGACGCCGTAGAAGCCCAGGATATGAACAGGCTCGAGCAGCCGTTGCGGCAGCTTCGCGTGGCGCGCCGCGAGATGCTGCCGCCCGTCGTGCGCGTGCAGACGGCCCTGCACCCATGGGTCGCCTTCGGCATCATGCCGCTATTCGCGCTCGCCAATGCCGGCGTCAGCATCGATGGCATCGATCTTTCCGCCGGCGGCGCGCTCTTCGTCATGTTGGGCGTCGCGATAGCCTTGGTCGTCGGCAAGCCGCTGGGCGTCATCGGGGCGACTTGGCTGATGGTGAAGCTCGGTTGGTGCCGCCTGCCGCCGGGCGTGTCGTGGGACGGCGTGCTGCTCATCGGCACGCTCGCCGGCATCGGCTTCACCATGTCCATCTTCATCGCCATGCTCGCCTTCACGGACGATGGCCTCTTGGGCGCGGCGAAGCTGGGTGTGCTGCTGGGCTCGATCGCCTCTGCCGTCGTGGGGCTGGGCTGGGGCGCCGCCTACGTTCGCAGGCTGCGCCGCCAGGGCGCAGCTCCGGCATGAGATAATCGCGCGCTGGGGCAGTACGCGGCTGCGATCAGTGCCCCTCCATGATCTCGCCGACGAGCTCCCTCAGCTTCTCTTTCGCTTCCGCGAGCGCGGCCTTGCCTTGGGTGTAGTTCTGTAAAGACGCCGCGCCGTGCGGCCGAGCCGCTTCTCCCGCGAGCGCAGATAGCCGCGCCGCTCAAGCGAATGCAGCATCGGATAAAGCGTGCCCGCGCTGAGCCGATAGCCGTGTCGTGCCAGCTCCTCGATGATCCACTGGCCGTAGACATCGCCCTCGGCGGCGTGATGCAGGATGTGAATCCGGATGAAGCCGGACAAGAGGTCCTGGTTCGACATTTCCGATTGTCAGCTTGGCGTTCGCAATATCCAACTTCGATAGCGTGCCCCTCTTCACGCTGCGATCGTCGTAGACCCGGAGGAGCGCTCTGTCTGCCGATTCTCAATGGGAGGATTCTCGCGCTGCGCCGAAACCAAGGGGGGTGCAGGGATTTGACATTGAGGCGATTTTTGCTGCTGGCCGCTGGCGCTGTCGCGCTTGGCTTGGCGGCCGGTGCGGGGGCAGAGGAGGGTGCCCGCGATCGCAACGGTAACCCGAACGCCTGGTTGCTCAACGCACCGGATGACCGCGCACGCTTTGAGCTGCTGCAGCGCTATTTGCGTGGTTTCGATCAGCCGATGTGGGAGGTCGGGGAACGGTTCCAGTCCATCTACGACGCGATTGGCGATGAGAACTACGAGCTCGCCGCCTACCATTGGGAGAAGATCAGGGCCACCATCGTCAACGGGTACATGAAGCGCCCGAAGCGGAAGCCCAACGCTGAGGCTCTGTTCGTCAACGGCGCATATGAACCGGTCCTTGAGGGATTGCGCTCGAACGACCGCGTGAAGGCGTGGGATGCTTTCGCTCTCGCACATCGAACCTGCCAGGCCTGCCATCAAGCGGAAGGCGTCGCCTTCATCAACAACCAGCCGCTGTTTCGCCGTACGGCCCACAAGCCCGAGGGAGCACTGCCACGACCGCACTCAGCACCAGCGGTTCACTGAGGCGCGATATCGGCCTCGCAGGAGCCATCCTGATGGGGCTCGGATCGATGGTGGGTACCGGCGTTTTCGTCAGCATCGGCATTGCGGCCGGCGTTACCGGGCCGTCTGCGCTCCTGGCCATTGCCCTTGCCGCCGTGGTCGCCACCTGCAACGCTTTGAGTAGCGCGCAACTCGCGGCCGCCAGGCCCGTGAGCGGAGGCACCTACGAATACGGATACGCCTTCCTCGCGCCATGGCTCGGCTTCACCGCCGGCTGGATGTTCATGTTCGCCAAGTCGGCCTCGGCGGCGACAGCCGCATTGGGGTTCGCTGGTTACCTGCTGCACGCCATGGATATCGACGGCCAGGTGATACCCCTTGCGCTCCTTGCGTTCGTGGCACTGACCGTAATCGTGCTCAACGGCATCCGTTCGTCCAATCGCGCCAACGCCGTCATTGTCGCGGTGACCATCGCCGCTCTGTTCGCGTTCGTATTGGCCGGCGTGCTGTTCGCGTCGCCCGGCTGGAAGGCAAACTGGACACCCTTCCTGTCGGGCGAGGCGCCGGTTCCGGGATTGCTCGAGGCGACGGCGCTGATGTTCGTGGCCTTCACCGGCTACGGCCGCATCGCCACGCTCGGCGAGGAGGTGCACGAGCCGAGGATCACCATCCCGAAGGCGATCGTCGCCACGTTGTGGATGTCCGCTGCGCTCTATTTGTCGGTCGGCGCCGTGGCCGTGTCGATCGTGGGCGCCAGCCGCTTGGCCGGGGCGGCACAGACAGAGGTAGCTCCGCTTCAGATCGCCGCTGAAGCGCTTGACGGTGAGATCCTCGCCATGGTGGTCACAGTCGGTGCCATCACGGCGATGCTCAGCGTCTTACTCAACCTCATCTTGGGCCTGTCGCGCATGCTACTCGCCATGGGGCGACGCGGTGACGTGCCGAGCCGGCTGTCATCCATAAGCGCGGCTGGCACACCTGTGCCGGCAGTCATCGCTGTGGCCATTGTGATCGGCTTGCTCGTCCTGGTCGGTGATGTGAAGCTCACCTGGTCGTTCAGCGCCTTCACCGTGCTCGCCTACTACGCGATCACCAATTTTGCCGCCCTGCGACTTCCGCGCGAGCAGCAGATGTTCTCGCCTGCATTCGCGTGGGGCGGACTTGTGAGCTGCGCCTTCCTCGCGTTCTGGGTCGAGTGGAAAATCTGGGTCTTCGGATTGGCTTTGATCGCAGCCGGGCTCATCTGGCACGCGACTGCCAGGAAGCTGAGGTCGGCTGGCCCTAATGCGGACTAGGAGGCAGCCGCCGCAATAGCGACCCGAAACCCGGTAGTCGCCTGCCGGGTCTCGGGCCAAGTCATTGTGTCGAAGGATTAGTACCCCTTCGGACGCCAGGATAACGTGGAGGACTCGTACGACAGGGCCGTCACTGGCACTCAGGCTTGTCAGGGTTGTTCTGGCACGGACACCAGGAACCCTCGGCCGCCTTGCATGACTTGGAGTAGGCCGATGCGATCTTGTCCGCCATAGACCATTCCTTGGCACTAACGCTGTTGTTGTTGTTCTTGTCCAAGGCCGAGAATTCCGGCGTGGCAGCACCAAGACCCAGCTTCGCAGCGCTGGCGTTCCACTCGCTGCGGCTGACGGTGCCGCTGCCATCGGTATCGACGATTTTCATCTTGCCAGCCCAGTCGTCGGCGACGGCGACCGTTCCCGAAAGCAGCAAAACCGAAACGAAAGCGACCCAATTCTTGGTCATTAGCGTCTTCTCCCTACTGCATAATTCATCGGTCGTCGCCCGTTGCGGGCGACGGTCCTGCCGCCGCTTTTCGACGGCCCCTCAACGGGCGCCTTCTTTGGGAGCTTAATCAATGGCAAACGTTCCAAATTCACCCAGGACATACTTGCCCTGGGAAGGCAGAAATCTCTTGGGTTCTGCTATCGCTCCAACGCCATCTGCAGCGATGTGCCGACCGGCATGATGCGCAATGAGCGGTGTGCTAGGTGGTCTGGGCGGTCCGAACCAAATAGTCATCGCAGGATCGCAGCCAGCAACTCCCCGAGCCGAGTCTTCGCACGGCCCCCGTTCGACGGGGCTAACTCACCGCCGCCAGTCGAACTTGCAGCGGCCGGGTGCGTCGGTCGTCGTCTGCGCATCCCACAGGCCGTAGCCGACGCCGGCGTTGGCATAGAACCCGGTCCAGATCGGAGCCGGCACCGGCGCGGCGCTGACGACGGGTTGATAGCCGTCTGCGCGGGCGGCATTGGCGGCACAGAAGAGACACGACGCCATGACGATCATGGAAATCTTCTGGCGCATGGGGGCCTCGAATATGCACAGGGGCTGTGGATCAATGCCCACAACCTGTGGATGGATTCGGACCGGCCTGTCCTTCGCGCGGTGACGCGACTGTGCAGAAGTCCACAGCGATTTGCTGAAGGTCAATGCGGGCCGGTACGACGAATC
This sequence comes from Pseudomonadota bacterium, assembly GCA_023405815.1. Lineage (GTDB taxonomy): Bacteria > Pseudomonadota > Alphaproteobacteria > Rhizobiales > Hyphomicrobiaceae > Hyphomicrobium_A. Next base: position 250,248 of record JAEXXM010000026.1, read on the forward strand.
GCACCCCTCAGGGCCAGCGCGAGAAGCACTGCACGAAGTACGTGCACGGCCCGAGGAAGCACGAGCCGTTGGCGACGCCGACGCCGATATGGTTCATCTCCGTGCCGACGAGGTGCTTTCGGTGACCCGATGAGTCGAGCCACATCCGAAACGCGCTTTCGGGCGTCGTCCCGTTTCCGCGCGCGATGTTCTCGGTCACGCGGATTACGCGTTGGCCGCTTGTGTTGCGCCGCCTGTAGCGGCTCGTCGGCGAGCTGCCGTCGGGCCCGAAATGATTGAAGTAGCTGTGCCGCGCCATGTCCTGCGCGTGGTCGAGCGCCGCCTGAGCGCAGACCGGGTCTTCCTTGAATTCCGGGAGCCGGTTCCTGCGGCGAAAGTCGTTGGTGAGTCGGATCGTCTCCGCCGCCTGTCGCTCGAACACCGTCGGTTGCCGCGGCGTAGCCTTTGCCGGGTCGAGAGCCGCAGGTGTGGGGGATGTGCTCGGGATCGTTTCCGTTTGCCAGGCACTGGTGCGTGCCTGCCCGAAGGCGGAGACCGGCAGCACCAACGCCGCGATAGACAGCAGGGCGGCACGCTTGCAGATGAGGGCGCCTCGGCCTCCCCGTCTTAGCGGCGTCTCACCGGCCACCGTTGTTCCCTCGAATCGCCTCGCGCTCCTGCGATCATCTTGCCACTGATTGTGGGTTCGGATTGGCGAGATTGTCGCCGTTTGTGGGCGAGCCCTGGAGCCGGAGTCGCGCACCCGGGCTCGTGTCAGCGGCTGTAGCGCTTCTGCAGGAGATGGTCGAGCGAGACGGGGCCAGGGCCTTTCACCGCGAGCCAGCCGAACAGTGCCATGTAGGCGACTTCCTCGAAGCCGAGCAGCGTCTCCAGGCTGTCGACCTGGTCCCACTTGGCGCTGATGATGGCGACGATCATGACGATGACGAGCGGCGTTGCCGCAAGGCGCGTGAAGAGCCCCAAGAGTAGCAGCACGCCGCCGAAGAACTCTACGCCCGACACGAATGGCGCCATGATCTCCGGAAACGGAATGCCCCATTCGCCAAAGCGCGCGATCATGCCGGGGAAGTCTCCGCTCGGGTAGAGGTTGTTGAGCTTCGTCCAGCCCGTCCACATGAACACCCAGCCGACGACGATCCGGGCGAACAGAGGCGGCAGAAACGAGAATATTGCCGATCGCTTCTCCGGCATGTCGATGAGCCATGCGACGGCCCATTGCATGACGCTCAAGCGCTGGTGCGCTGCCGGAGATGACGGAGCAGACGACGGCACGGCAGATGTTTCCTCAATGGCCGCAGCAAAGCGCATCGCGAGGTGGCACAGAAGCAACCCGCGAACTCTCTCAACAAGGCGCTACGAAGCGCACGACGCCGGCGTTACATCTGGACACTCGTCACTAGCGGGAGGAATCTCCCGCAACGACGAAAAAGCACCGCGCCGGGAGCGGGCGCCTGAAACTTTCATCACCCCGCGCCCGTAGTTGCCCGAGGACGCCGGAATCGCCCGGGCACCGCGGCGTCCGCATGTCGCCCGAACTGCGTCAGGAAAATCGAGAGGAATCCAACAATGCATATTGCATCCAAGTCGGGCGCTTCGCTCGCCGCCGTTGCTGCTGCCATGCTCCTTTCCGGAGCCATCGCCGCTCCGGCCGCCTATGCCGCCGAAGAGGCCAAGGGCCATTGCATGGGAGCCAACGCTTGTAAGGGCCAAAGCGCTTGCAAGACTGCGTCGAACGCCTGCAAGGGCCAGAACGCCTGCAAGGGCAAGGGCTTCACGGAGATGACGGAGGCCGAGTGCGCCAAGATGGAGGGCGCGAAGTTCGAGATGCCGAAGTAACCTGACCGTTGCCGTGGCGGCCACTCGCAAGGAGGCCCCCACACCTCCGATGAAGGAG